>SVEY01000031.1 GCA_015057165.1 Lachnospiraceae bacterium
CAATCTTAGCTTTATTAATAATATATGCTTCATCAATGCTACCAACATACTCAACAGGAATTGCAATATCAATATTATCAATTATCGGGTATTCGTCCCATACAGAGAAGTATTCTATTGTTGCAATACCTTCCTTTACTACTGCGTTATCTTTTTCAAGAGCGTTTAAGAGATAATCTGTCAGATTATTATTGATATCAGAAATCCTCGTATTAGCTTTAATAGTATCTAAATCGCTATATAATCCATCTCTTCTCATATTCCACCCTTGTTGCGAATACTCATATTCACATACAACATCTTCTTCATTAATAAGGCTATGTCTATTAGCCTTTTCCTTATCACGAATAAAAATATATTCTGGAAAGACAAAGGAATTATCTATATTATATTTTGTTACATCAGACATATTATCTAAAGTTCTTCCACAATTTCCATCAAACAACATGTTAAATCTTACATCAAATACACCCTTGCATGTCCGATTATTGCCCCACCTTTCTCTATCTGTAAAATGTGTATTCTTAACTTGATATAATTCATTATCCATTACAAAGGACTTAAGGACAAATGAATTAGTAACATTAATTCCATCACAAAGTACATCATAAGAATTAGTTGAAAAGTCAATATCAACATTTTCCATCCAGAAAAATTCATCACAGGCTCTATTAAACCTGGCTATAGTTCTGTTATACCCATCAAATGAATTGTCATAATACAAATAATATCTTCCAGATAAATATAAGGATTGGTTGTCACAATTGTATATATTATTACCTGCTCTTATTGATGCCGAATTCTTAACACCGTTAAATATAGTCTTATTGTTGTTAAACTTAAGTTCAGTAAATGCGCAAATAACAAGTGAGGTGTATTTATCTAATGTACCATTGCCATTAATTATATTAATTAGTTTTCTACCAACATATCTCTCTTCTATATCCAAAGTTATAACAATAGGTGAGTAATTAGAAAGTGTAGATTTAGAGTCCATGTCCATATATTTATAGTCAATATCCAGCACATGCTGTCCCACTAAAAAGACACTATTATTAGAACCAATTCTTGCTTTATCTTTGATATAATATGAGCCATTCTGATATATACCGCCAATTTTACCTTCTAATGTGTCACCAGAATTAGAATGAATATTACCACCGGATTGAATAATACTTCCATCATTTACTATTCCAAATCCAGCATTATTATATATACTCCCACTTACGAAATTAAGGGTGGCATTATTATATAGTCCAACACCAGAATCATGTATCTTGGTATCTCCTATTGTCATATTATTAAAATTATTAACCACAGAGAATATATAATCTGCGCTTATATCACTATTATTAATAGACATTGTTCCTCTGTTATTAATTCCTATGCCACCATCACATGATATGTATGCATTATTAATAGATGCGCATATATTATCAGTAAGCACATTTCCCAGATCAATTCCTACGCAGTATGTAATATAATCACTACTACCACCACATTTATAATCACCACCATTAATTGTAAGAGTGTGAGAACATCCAA
The DNA here is from genome assembly GCA_015057165.1 of Lachnospiraceae bacterium. GTDB lineage: Bacteria > Bacillota > Clostridia > Lachnospirales > Lachnospiraceae > RUG191. The sequence continues at coordinate 1,546 of SVEY01000031.1, forward strand.
CAGAATCACCTGAAGAAAACAGGGATGACACATCATGTGATGAGCAACTATTAAGGGTCACATTACATCTACCATTATGATATGGATTGCCGCCTTCGCTTTCATATATTGCAGCTCCTGATATATTGTAAAATGTTGTATTATTACATATAAGGGTACCATACCATGCATTAATCCCTGTTCCGCCGCCTAATGGCTTAGTCCTGTCGAATGCCGTAAAATTCTTAGAGTTACAAATAGTACAGTCATTTAATGTAAGTTTCGGATTGCCACTTAGTAATTCAAGTATAGATCCCGGAACTCCTATAGAACTATAGCACAAACCCTGTCCATTAAATGTCACACCCTGAAATGACACATCAGCATTTCCTGAAACCTTAAATATATTATCCTGAGCAACAAAGATATATGTAGGGCCACTATATATAAGACTATGCCCATTACCAAGCACCGCAAAATGACCATCTACAATGTCAATATGTGATGTTACAAGAATATCATCATGCAAGTTAATGATGCCACCGCCACCATAATTACAATACAGATCGATAATACAAAAGCATAGCATATCCCTTGAGGAGCCATAAAAATCCGCCTGATACATGCCATAATAGGGATTAAAGCTAATATTGTAACCCGAATTATCTGCTCTCACCTCACTTTGAGTGAAACTTTGCGGACTTGCTCCAATAAAAACTAATACAAACACACAAAAAAACGCAACCAAAAACATTCTAAATCTTCTCATAAATACCTCCTAAAGATTTATTCGTCTAAAGTTACGTCAAGTGATTAAAATATATAATTTATCTTGGCACACGCAATGCGTGTTAATAATATACTCTACTTTATAATAAAAAACAAGAACTATTTTAAAAATCCATTAATTATTTGTTCTTCAGCCTCTTCCTCAGTAAGACCAAGGGTCATAAGCTTAATTAGCTGTTCACCTGCAATCTTGCCAATTGCTGCCTCATGAATAAGACTTGCATCTATATTATTAGCATTAAGGGCAGGAGCAGCATTTACAGTAGCATCATCCATAATAATTGCATCACACTCACTATGTCCTGAACATTTATTATTACCTTCAATAGTTGAGAAAAATTCCTGAATTGAATTATCTCTTGCAACAGAACGAGATATTACATTAGTTGAGGAATTCTCTCCATTAAGCTCTACCACAAAATTAGTCTTAGCATGCTGCTTGCCATGTGTCATAATGCTTTCTTTCACTTCGAAATAAGCATCCTTCTTAAGATATCCCTTAGTAACTCTGTCAGTAGAATCAATGCCCTTTATCTGAGCCGATTCCATAATCATAGAAGCCCCTTCTTCAAGATAACACACCGTCTCTGGGTTCATAACATTTTCACCGTTGCCATCACCTTCACCATAATGCTTCTCAACATACTTGACCTTGGCATTCTTATCTAAGTGAAATGTGTGAATTCCGGCATGCTTAGATGTATCAACACCACAATTGTGAATGCCACAACCGGCAACAATTGTTACGTCTGCACCTTCACCAATAAAGAAATCATTATAAACACATTCCTGCAAACCGCTTTCACTAAGAACAACAGGAATATGTACACTCTCATTTACAGTACCTGGCTTAATGATAATATCGATTCCATCTTTATCATCTTTGCTGACTATGTCAATATTAGCAGTTGTATTTCTGCTGTCTAATTTGCCATTAGTTCTTATATTATATGCACCTTCAGGAACTCCGTGAAGATCAGCAACTTCTTTTAATATATTCTTCTGTATTGCATCCATATTTGTACCTTTCTATGTAAAACTAATACTTACGTTACTTGCATATAATATATCTTTGTATAATAATCCTACGCTGAGTATATGTAAGTAATTGATGTTCAGTTACCAATTAAACATATGACGAAAACCGGTGTTCAATCCGTCTCAGACGGTTCACACCTATTCGTGCCTTCCTTGGCACGAATTTTTCTCGCTTTATCAATTACTAACATATACTATCGCTTGTATTAATTTATACAAAAATATATTATACAAGTAACGTAATAATTGAAAATTACAAATTAGTCCAACGATTCCTCTAGCGGTTTACATGGTTTTGCTGCGTTAGATGTTCCAAGAAGCTTAGGTAGAACCTCATCCTTAGAACCATAGTGTAATAGTTTGCCGTCAGCTAGAACTATAATCTTGTCGGCAATATTTAAAATTCTCTCTTGGTGAGAAATTATTAGAATCGTGCCATCTATTGCATCACGCATTTTCTCGAATACATGAATAAGGCTCTTGAAACTCCAAAGGTCAATTCCAGCTTCCGGTTCATCAAATATCGAAAGTTTAGTGCCTCTTGCCCTAACCATAGCAATCTCAATTCTCTTAAGCTCACCACCTGATAGTCTTCCATTAAGTTCTCTATCAACATAGTCTCTTGCACACAGTCCAACTTCTGATAGCAAATCACACACTTCATTAATGCTTAGATTCTTACCTGCCGCAAGACAAATTAAGTCCTTAACAGTAAGTCCTTTAAAATGGACAGGTTGCTGAAATGCAAATGATATACCTGCATTGGCTCTATCAGTAATTGACATATCAGTTATATCTACCCCATCAAGGATAATCCTGCCACTTGTTGGCTTAATAATCCCTGCAATTATCTTAGCAAGAGTAGATTTACCACCACCATTAGGACCTGTAATAACTACAAAATGATCTTCTATTGTAAGAGAAATATCTCTTAGAATCTCCTTAGAATCATCTATCTCATCACTAACTTCATAAGAGATATTCTTAAGCTCTAACATGTATAATCTCCTTAATAATTATAATTCAACAGTCCAGTTGTACTTATCCTCTATCTTACCCCACTGAATTCCTGTAAGTGTGTCATATAATTTCTGAGTCAGTTCGCCAGTCTTAGAGTCATTGATGACAACTACATCATCCTTGTACTTAAGCTCTCCAACCGGAGAAATTACAGCTGCTGTACCTGTACCAAATACTTCTTCTAATGTTCCATCATGTCCAGCCTTCATGATTGTATCAATAGCAACCTTTTCTTCATGAACTTTGTATCCCCAATCCTTAAGAATTGTAATCATAGAATCACGAGTTACGCCAGGAAGAACTGTTCCTTCGATTGGAGCTGTATATATCTCACCGTCAATCTTGAACATAATGTTCATTGTACCAACTTCTTCAACATACTTTTTCTCTTCACCATCAAGCCACAATACCTGCGTATATCCCTGCTTCTCTGCTTTAACCTGGCCCAAGATAGAACCTGCATAGTTACCACCACATTTTGTAAATCCAGTTCCGCCCTTAACAGCACGAACAAGCTCGTCCTCAACAAGAATCTTCACAGGATCAAGACCTGTAGGATAATAAGCTCCAACAGGGCAACATATAACGATGAACTTATAGCTTGTTGCCATGTGTACGCCCAAGGATGCCTCTGTTGCAAACATAAATGGACGAATATAAAGTGAAGTATCTTCTGCATCAGGAACCCAATCTTTCTCAACCTTAACTAATTCTTCAACGGCCTGTACAAAGTCCTCTTCAGGAAATGCCGGCATACAAAGTCTCTCATTAGACTTAATCATTCTCTTGGCATTCATATCAGGTCTAAAAAGTTGAATCTTGCCATCCGCTCTTCTATAAGCCTTAAGTCCTTCAAATGTCTCCTGTGCATAGTGAAGAACTACACACTCTGGTGCAAGTTCAATTGGCTTAAGTTGAGTTATTCTGGCATCATGCCAACCCTTATCAACATCCCAGTCACAGACATACATATAATCTGTCATATATTTTCCGAAACCGAGATTTCCATGAAAATCCGGTTTTTCTTTAAGCGTTGTTGCTTTTTCAAATCTAATATCCATCGTATTATCCTCCATGTATCATTGAAAGTTTTAGTAATCCTCAACTTCTATATTATATATAAAAGTATAGTAAAATGCAATGATTGCATAGCAAAGAAGCGAGTGGCTAAGTATTATAATCATAGTGATGCTATTACTGTCTCCGCAATACTTCTTGGACGATAACCAAAGTCTCTCAAGGCTTTTTCATGAGAGAATATGCTGTTAGACTGAAGTGTATATACAGAATACGGCGTAAAAATAGGCGCTTTTCTTGAGAAGAGAGTTGTAAGCTTCTCAGCCAAAGGAGCAAAAGCCTTTGCCAAGAAAAAAGGCACCTCAAGATGTGTAAGTCTTTTGCCCGCATTTTTACGTACTATATTGACAATATCAAGGATGCTGATATAATGACCGTTCAATATATAGCATTCTCCTATCTTACCGTTTTCTTCACATTCAAGGATACCTTCAGCAACGTCTCTGGAATCCACAAAGTCATATCCTCCCTTAATCCCCATTGAAATAAGGCCGGATTTAATTGCTCTAATTGTTCTAATCATATGGTTCTTGTGGTATCTGTCCCCAGGGCCTATTACACCTGATGGATGAATAACGCTGACATTAAGTCCCCTTTTCGCATAATCAAGGGCTATTTGTGCTGCCATTGCTTTTGTTTTGGCATAATCTCCATGAACTGAGGTCGGATTAAAGGAATTGACTTCAGTTATAACCTTTCCCTTTGGCTTTTCGGGAATGGCGTGAACAGAGCTTATATATATAACCCTGTCGACTGATGATTCTAACGCCAACTCCATAACGTTTACAGTGCCATTAACATTGACATCATACAGCGCAGGGCTGTTTTTGCTGGCTATACTAACCATAGCAGCCAAATGTATTAGCGTAACCTTATCATATTCACCTGTATCGAAAAAGGCTTTCAGCGAATCTCTATCAGTAATATCACCTATTACGGCTTCAACCTCCTCAGGAAGGTCCTTCTCCTGTCCATCAATTACCAAAGCACGTATTTTCTCATTTCTCTTTAATAACTCATTAGTAAGTATAGTTCCAACATGTCCAGTTGCACCTGTTATAAGATATAGTTTATTCATAGTATATCCCTCCTTACTATTGTATATTTGGAGCTAATATTCCACACGCGAGAATAATTGTGTATTTATTTTACAATAATTATACCACTCGTGAGAATAAGTGTGTGTTTTATTTATGTCCGATGTAAATTGCATCAAAATAAGACCACTCCTTATTAATAAAAGGTGTGGTCTTACTATTGCTTTTCTTTTTGTAGCTTTACTATAACAAGGTGATGTTTCTAATGTACTGACATCCGGCTAATTCCTGCTGAATTCAGCAAGCTCTAATCCTTCATTTCTATCAAGTGTCATCTGAATAGACCATTCCTTAGCGAATAAAAGTAAAGGTCTTCCCTTCAAATCCTTAACCTTCTTCATATCACTTGTTCCATTGATTGATTCAACGTCAATATCATCATTTACAATCCATCTTATATATTCGTAAGGGAGATTCTCCATCTTAATCTCCACATTGTACTCGTTGTTAAGACGGTATTTCAATACATCGAATTGGAGAACACCTACAACACCGACAATAATCTCTTCCATTCCCGTATTGAACTCCTGGAATATCTGAATTGCACCTTCCTGGGCAATCTGGTTAATGCCCTTCATGAACTGCTTACGCTTCATAGTATCAACCTGTCTTACTCTGGCAAAATGTTCTGGTGCAAATGTGGGAATTCCTTCAAATTGGAATTTCTCCTTGGAATTACTTATCGTATCACCAATAGCAAAAATCCCCGGGTCAAATACTCCGATAATATCTCCTGCATAAGCTTCATCTACGATTTTTCTGTCAGACGCCATCATCTGCTGCGGTTGTGACAGACGCATCTTCTTGTCTCCCTGAATATGTGTAACCTCCATATTGGCATCGAACCTTCCGGAGCATATTCTCATAAATGCTATTCTGTCTCTGTGAGCCTTATTCATATTGGCCTGTATCTTGAATACGAAGGCACTGAAATCTTCTGAGAAAGGGTCTATAACACCTTTATCAGACATTCTTGGAAGAGGTGATGAGGTCATCTCCAGGAAATGCTTTAAGAATATCTCTACACCGAAATTAGTTAACGCTGAACCAAAAAATACAGGTGACAATTCTCCTTTGCTAACCTTATCAATGTCGAATTCTTCCGAAGCTCCGTCGAGAAGCTCTATCTCTTCTAACAACTGCTCCTTTTGCTCTATACTAATCTCTCCTGATACTGCCGCTTCATCAACAGATATAACCTTCGATACGCCCTCCTTGGTTCCCTTCATGGTGTCTGAAAAAGTGGTAATCATAGAAGAACTTCTCTCGTATACACCCTTAAATTCCTTGCCGGAACCTATTGGCCAATTAATGGGACACGTAGGAAGTCCAAGTTCCTTTTCTATATCATCAAGAAGTTCAAAAGTATCATTGGCATCTCTATCCATTTTATTAATAAATGTAAAGATAGGAATATGTCTCATGGCACATACTTTAAATAGCTTTCTTGTCTGTGCCTCCACACCTTTTGAAGCATCAATTACCATAACAGCGGAATCCGCGGCCATAAGGGTACGATATGTATCCTCTGAGAAATCCTGATGCCCCGGGGTATCTAGAATATTGATGCAATATCCGTCATAATTAAATTGAAGAACTGATGAAGTTACAGAGATACCTCTCTCCTTCTCAATCTCCATCCAGTCTGATACAGCGTGTCTTGCGGTAGCCTTTCCTTTAACAGAACCTGCCAGATTAATGGCACCACCATATAGTAAGAACTTCTCAGTTAGAGTAGTCTTACCAGCATCGGGATGGGATATTATTGCAAATGTTCTTCTCTTAGTTATCTCTTCTCTTAAATCTGACATATTATCTCCTTGTTTGTATCATAAGCTATCCTCTAAATATATATGTATTTATACCTGATAATTCTTCGCTAAGAATATGTAAGTGATTGGCATTCTACTCGTAATAGAACATATGACGGGAACCGATGGGCAAACTTGCCATCCAGGCTTCGAACAATTGCCCATCCTATTCGCAACATCCTGTTGCGAATTTCCCTTACTTAACCAATCACTAACATATTCTAAGCTCGCATTAATGTTATAAATACATATATACTTAGAGTATAGCATCTCATACTATATCAAAGTATTCCAATACCGTATCAGCAACATAGGTAAATGAATCCTTAGTACCTAAGTTAGTATTACTAGGGATTGGGTTTCCATACATTAGAAACGGAACACATTCTCTTGTATGATCTGTTCCTTTGAAATCCGGGTCACAGCCATGGTCGGCTGTTATCATGAGAATATCTTCGCTTCGCATTTTATCAAGAATCTCAGGAAGTCTCTCATCAAAATAGGAAAGTGCCTTAGCATATCCATCCCTGTCTCTTCTATGACCATAGAGCATATCATAATCAACAAGATTAACAAAACAGATTCCTTCAAAATCTCTATCCATCATCTCAAGTGTCTTGTTAATACCATCTTCATTGCTTGTTGTTCTTACATAATCTGATATCCCCTGGCCTGCAAATATATCAAATATCTTACCAACAGCAAGGGTCTCGTATCCTTTATCCTGTAATTTGTCAAGCACTGTATTCTTAGGGGGTTTTATAGAGAAATCATGACGATTACTCGTTCTTACGTATTTACCAGATGTCCCAATAAAGGGTCGTGCTATAACACGTCCTACACCATGCTCACCTTGAAGAAGTTCACGAACTTTCTCACAGTAAGAATACAATTTATCTACAGGAACTTTATCCTCATGGGCAGCAATCTGTAGTACAGAATCTGCACTTGTATATACAATCAAGTCGCCTGTTCTCATATGCTCATCGCCGTAATCATTAATTACTTCAGTTCCCGAATATGGCTTGTTACAAAGAACGCCACGACAAGTTATTCCCTTAATGTCTCTTATAATATCATCTGGAAATCCATTAGGATAAGTGGGAAGTGGTTTATCTGAATTGATTCCTGCAATCTCCCAATGACCTATAGTAGTATCTTTACCAGCAGATGCTTCTCTAAGTCTGCAAACAGCGCCTTTGAAGCTATCAGCTTTGCTATTAGCTTTGGATTTCTCTTCACCTAGTGAATTTTCTCCAGTAAGCTCCAACTCCATTCCTTCAATATTAAAATATCCAAGATTTCTCATATTAGGCATAGCAAAATACGGACTTTTAGAACATGACAAAAGCGTATTGGCACCTTCGTCACCAAAATCCTTAGCATCTATGGCTTTGCCCATACCTACTGAATCTAACACAATTAAGAATACTCGTTTCATGTGGGTCACCTCTTATGACTTGACATAAAATATGCACCACATATAGTGGTGCATAATAGTCTAATTATATTTGCGCTTTCTTGCAGCTTCTGACTTCTTCTTACGCTTTACAGAAGGCTTCTCATAATGCTCTCTCTTACGTATCTCTTGTTGGATACCGGCCTTAGCGCAATTTCTTTTAAAACGACGAAGTGCGCTATCTAGCGATTCGCCTTCTTTTACTACAACACTTGACATATCTTCAACCCTCCCTCCAGTTGTAAATTGTGCACACCAACTGACTGGGTAATAAACATTTGCACTTATGTAAGTATACCGACAAATGGTGGAAATGTCAAGAGAAATCGATAATAATTATGCATTATGCGAACCAATGTATGCCAATTTATAAAGTGTTAATAAATTTAATAAAAAGTTTATAATTTGTTCGATATAAAGTGTGTTATACTATCTTCATCAAAGTTACTCTACTTTGATAACATAAGCATTCGCTTATGTTAATTCCACTTCTACCAATAATAAATTGAATTGGAGGATAATATATGACCAATAAGAAAAAACTAAATAAAGACGATTGGCGTAATGCCACAGGAAAGATTGAGTATAGTATGACTAACGACTATATGTTTCGTATGGTATTGCAGTCAAACAACACTGTACTCAAAGGATTAATTAGTTCTATGATGCATGTTCCGCTTAGTGACATCAAAAGCGTAGAAATAGTTAATCCCATAGAGCTTGGAAAGCATATCGACGATAAGGACTTTATCTTGGATGTTAAAGTGATGCTAAATGACAACAGTATTATTAATCTTGAAATGCAGGTAACTAATTACAGTAACTGGACAAACCGGTCTCTATGCTACCTGTGTAGAACATTCGATAACGTACAAAAGGGAGAAGATTATAATTCTACAATACCTGTAACACATATTGGATTCTTAGATCATGATTTATTCCCAGATGAATTAGAATTCTACAGTACATATATGTTGCAGAACGTTGAGACAGGGAAAATTTATAATAGCAAATTTCGTCTTAGCGTGTTATCATTAAATCAGATAAAGCTTGCAACTAAAGAAGATAAGAAATGGCACATAGATGAATGGGCAAGACTATTCAAGGCTACTACGTGGGAGGAATTAAAGATGATTGCAGAAAAAGATAAAGTATATTCAGAAGCTGCCAATTCCATATATGTACAAAACTCTGACGAAACAATAAGAGCTATGTGTGAAGCAAGACAGGAAGCAATATTTCATGAACAGTATGTACAAAAGCAGCTTAAAGAATTGCAAGAAGCTAGAGATGAAGCCATCTTCCATGAGCAGTATGTACAAAAGCAGCTTAAGGAGCTAAAAGAAGCTAAAGAAGAGGCTATTATTCATGAGCAATATGTGCAGAAGCAGCTTTCCGAAAAGGATGCTAAGTTGTCAGAACAAAGCGCTCAATTATCAGAACAGCAGAATCTAATCGAACAACTCCAAGCGGAAAATAAAAAACTAAAAGAAAATAACAAATAAGTATTGGATGTCTATGTGAACACAAAAAGAAAGAATGGAATAAAGTGTGTAAGCTACCGATGATGAGGCTTGCAACTAAAGAAGATAAGAAATGGCATATTGATGAATGGGCAAGGCTATTCAAGGCTACTACGTGGGAGGAATTAAAGATGATTGCAGAGAAAGATCAAGTATATTCAGAAGCTGCCAATTCTATATATGTACAAAACTCTGACGAAACAATAAGAGCTATGTGTGAAGCTAGACAGGAAACTATCTTCCATGAGCAGTATATGCAGAAACAGCTTAAAGAAGCACAAGAAGAAGCTATCCGACACAAGCAGTATGTACAGAAGCAGCTTAAGGAGCTAAAAGAAAGAGCCAAAGAAGACGCTATCTCACACAAGAAGCAACTTTCCGAAAAAGATGCTAAGTTGTCAGAACAAAGCGCTCAATTATCAGAACAGCAGAATCTAATCGAACAACTCCAAGCGGAGCTGGATAGTCTTAAGAAGAATGAAGGATAATGTATGCTGAAGGCAGTAAGACAACAAAAAAACCAACATCAAATTACAATTGATGTTGGCTTTTCTTTTATACTTCTTCTCTAAAAGTATCTGGTCGACTAGCGTTAAAAACTTCATTACAAGTCATAACAGTCACCAAATCCTCAGTATCAGAGAGATTAATTATATTATGCGTCCACCCTGGAATCATGTAAACGGCTTCTATATTATCTCCCGAAACTTCAAATTCAACAGTTTCACCTGTATTAATGTTCCTCTCTTGAATCAACCCATGTCCTGCTACAACGATAAATATCTCCCACTTGGAATTATGCCAGTGTTGGCCCTTCGTCTTACCCGGCTTATTGATATTAATAGAGACCTGTCCACAATCCTCTGTGTGTACAAGCTCTGTAAACGAGCCCCTATCATCCGAACTTGTATCTAGCGAATATTTGAACTTATCAGTCGGAAGATATGTAAGATATAAACTATAAAGCTTCTTTGCAAAGGAACCTTCAGGCATCTTCGGCATCATAAGAGTAGATGGTTGTTCTTTGAATCCTTCTAATAAGTCCACTATCTCACCTAAAGTCACCTTATGCGTTATAGGAACACAACAATATCTACCAGTAGAATCAAGTACCGTCTCAACACCATCAAACTTGCAGTGCTGTTCCTTACCTTCCAATAA
>SVEY01000032.1 GCA_015057165.1 Lachnospiraceae bacterium
AACATCTTCTATATAATATGGAACAGCCGCAATAGGCCTTTTACAAAGTATTAATTCTCCCATAAAACTCCTTTTATATAGTTCTGTTCCTAAGTGCCAAATGTCTGCACGCTCATAACAAAAATCGCTTAGCAGTCTTTGTCCACTTAGGAACTCAAATTACTATCTTAGTGCAATTCTATGTTCCCAGGTTTTATTAGAACTTGGTTCAATCTCTCCAAATCCAAGATCTGATATTGTTACAATTGCTTCAATATCTGATGTTGGTTTCGCACTTATCCTTAATCTTGTTGTTCTATTATCTCTCTCTGGCAAATCAGTTAGTTCAAGAATTTCAACTTTGGCATCACGACTATCTGGTTTTTGAATCCACACTTCAATCTCACCAGTACCATCAAGTATCACTTCACATTCACCATAAGCTTCGTACCAGCTTTCTCCGGCATCAAGTAGTGTTAAATAATCCATAACTTTATTATCAACTACTTTAATAGACAGATTCATCTTAAGTTCATTATCACCAATATAGACAAACGGCCAATCTCTTGCACCATCTTTTACAGCTCCTGCATAGCAAGCACCACGAGAATACATATCTTTTCCAGCAAAGGCCTTACGATTGCGACATAATTTCTGAAGGGAAACCTTAAGCCAGTCACCATCAAAACCATCTCCCAAAAGATATACAGCAGAAATTATTTTGCCAGCAAAGACTCTATCTATTATCTCATCAAACTCAATATCAGGATTATCACCTAAAGTATTATGTACACCATCACTAAGATATACTATTTGAGGTGTTGTTCTAAGGTTACGAGACAGGTAATAATGCTTTAATTGATTATCTGAATAATCGAACATAACAACATCATGAAGAAAATATTCTGGACGTTGATTGAGAGTATAGTAATAGAAAGCCTCTTTATAATCTATAACCATAAGTTTATCTCTTGTAATGCCAAGTTCAGATACTATATAAGAAAATGTCTCTACAATACTCATGTCAATTTTCTCTACAGCAATAACAAGCTTAGACAGACGAGCATTTGCATAGAAATATCCAGGCATACTAAGAAGCTTTTTAATGTAGATTAACAGCAAGTCTCTTGCTTTAATTCTTTCATTCTCAATTAGAACATCTTCATTTGCATACGCCTTGGGGAGTATATCATTAACAGGGACAGCCTGTCCCAATTTTGCCTTTGTCTTTGCTTCACTACCAAAATACCACTGACCCACTCCTCTTCTTTTAGACAAAAAAGTAGGAATCTGATAGTGCTCCGTTCCCATTACAGTACTAATTGTCTCTGGAGAATCCATATTTGTTTGATAATAACTTACTAATGTGTAACTTTCTCTTAATTCTATTCCAAAGTATACACCTCTAGAATTTTCCTGCAATTTAACACCTCTATACTCTTGCAAATAATTGCTTTGTTACATAATCAAGCCCCTGATATGCTTTCATTTCATCTATTAATTCTTTCTCTTCGTAATATATAAGGGATGACTGCATCTTATTAATCATTTCATACCTGCTATTATCTTCATTAACAATATCATTATATACAAGCACATCTTTATAAAGAACTTCTTCTTCATCTAATCTATGCACCTCGTAATAGATATTATCTCCAAAGAATATAACGAATTGACTTACATAAATACCTGGATACATCTCAAGCATTTCCTCTACCTGAATCTCATCATCATTCTTCTTATATACGATATTAATTCTTTCATTAGGTATGCCGTGATATTCAACAAACTTCTTATCATACATATGATATTTTACAATTAATTGTCTATCCATTTTCTTAAAGAATGAGAAATAAATATTCTTAACAATATACTCTCTAACAAGATTATCCAGGAGATTAAGTTCATTTTCTTTAAGAACATCCATAAGGCAAAGATACTTCATAAGGGCAATCTTACATGTATCATTTAACTTGTCTGAACGATTGTATTGCTTGAAGATAAATGATACATCAAATTCATCTAAGGTATCAATTCTATCATTCATATATTCATTTGCGAAATACGATAATACTGCTTCAACTAACATCTTATTGTAGTCGCCCTCAATATATGATCTTAGAATATCATGACATTTTTCATGAATATCCTCGCTATAGAACATTTGCACAAGTATTCTGTCTTCTAATTTATGGGTATCAACCTCTAATTTCTTAGCTTCATCGTATAATAGTATCATTCTATCTGTAGGACCTACATATTCCTCACACAGGAACCTGCACATATCCTTGTCTAACGAAGCATTGCCAATAACGCCTGCACAAAGGGATACGAAGAAAGAAGAATTTATCTCTTCAAATCCTTCTGCAATCATATAGCTGCATAATCTGGCGATATGTTTCTTGTCAACCATTGATGCATTGTATGTACTGATTACATAATATGCCCTATCATAATTCTCATTGGAAATAAACAAATCAACAATGTATGATAGTACAGTAGAATCAACCTTATCATATGAAATATCTTCACATAGGTGTTTCTCTATCATATCCTCTCTTCCATGCTTTTGAAGGAAATATATAATCAAAGGATATAATTTGCATTTATAATCAGAGGATATCAACTTTGAGGAAATAAATGTTTCCACACAATGTAAATCTTCAATCTTAAGAGCCTCATCATCCTGACCCATAAGAAGCTTAGGAAGCGATGTATCTTTTAATTCATCAAAGAATCTTATTACATATGGCATAGATTCAGGTGATAGCTTTGTTAGATTATCAACTAAAGCATCTGACTTAAGTAAAAATTCATACATATAATCATCAGTAGATGAGTGCAGAATTCCCTTTTTGTCTTCTAAGAAAATACAATAATTCTTTGCATAAATAGGCACATAACATACATTATCTTTTACTGGTGCAATTATTGGATTCTCTAACTGTTCTGCTATAACAATAACCCTTAATATATCATCTCTTACCATTGAAATTCTTGCAGTGTGTAGAAGCGGAGCAATACTAGATGCCACATCCTCGTTAATGATTCCATTATCTAATACATCCTGATAAATAATTGCAAGAGAATCATCAATTCTTCCATATTGCATCTGTTCTATTGCAAAAAGTTCTATAGTTCTTAGATATTGCTGATAAAGAGATGGAAAATCATTCTTGTGTAGAATAACATTACTATATACTATTGCCTTCTTATCATAAGAGAGATTACTCTGGTATTTAAAGTACATAAGAAGCACCTGTGGTAAACTCACAAGCATTTCACCTTCAAGGCACATAAGATATGCCTCGTATACACCTGTTATTCTCATCTCCTTATATAGACATAATTCATACCATCTTAGGAATTTCTCACCATAAGAATTAGTACGCATAAGATACCCAACAATAGTCTCAATTGCATTATTCGTTGAGTTTAATTCATAGGATTCACAAGCAAGCTTATACAACCTCTCATCATAAGTATTGCAAGAATTAAGTAGCGACAAGAACTGACTACATACATCCTTCGTAAGAGCATTATGAAGTCTTGCCCAATTAAGAATCTTAATAACATTCTTAGATAAGTCTTTTACAATATGCGGTTCCTGTCTATAAATAGCATAAGCTTCAATATATAGATATGGTGTATCATATCCATTACCAAGCCATTGTATTATATCTTTTAATTTGCGAGAGGTATTAGAACTATATTCATTTCTTAAGAATAACAAAAACCAGAATACCCTCACATCATCAGGATGACTTCTAAATATAACCTCTATCTCTCCTGTCAATCTATCAACATAGCTAGGTTCCTGTTCAATAAGAGTACATAAATACAGAAGATAAGCCCATTTAACACTCTTCTTATCACTAATATCTCTCTTTATTTTCTGAATTATCCATAAAGCTTCCTGTCTTTTTCCGTCGGCAATAAAAGCATGAGCCTTCATAAGCTCATAGAATTCAATATCATTATTACATTTATCAGTATGTACATCTAATCCCTCATTTGCAGCATACTTTATATCTGTAATAAATGTATCAATAAGTTCTATTGACTTATCTGCCCACTCACTAGTTGAAATATGACGGAATCTATATTCTTCATAATTTCGAAGAAACTCTATCTGACGTCTCTTCCTATCCTGATATGAGAAATCAACATATGTATCTTCCCCTTCCAAACTTGCTGTAATTACAAACTCTTTGTGTTGATTATTAGTATCAAAACAAATCTTGGCAAGATTAGTCCCCTTATGCATACGATTCTTATGAATGTAATAATCAAAATGTAACATAGACCCAAGGAAATAATCGGAGTCTATGTGCTCTTTCTCTATAGTTACAAAATCAGCATCTGAAGACACATCTATTTCCACATTACCCCAGGTACTTTTAGTAATTACAATCTCTTCTTTCTGATTCTCCGATATTTCTAAATATTCTGCAGAATGTTTATCTAAAGTAATCTCAATCCTGTCTTTCAACTTGCATGCAACAAGAAATTCCTCTAGATTATTCAAACTTGGCACACTTCTTCTATACCCCTTATATAGAAGCCTTGTCTCTATATCGTCTTCTGGGATAACATCTATAAATGCATCAGTATGGAAGATGTTATTAGCTTCAATAAAATTCTCCTGGCTAAGTCTCGCAAAATCTTTTAAAGAATTAATCTCACCTATAGATGATTTAATAGTATTCTTAGTAAATGTAATCTTAATAGGTATTCTAAGACTTGCGCCATTAGAAATGACAATAAAATCCCCTTTTATTACATCGTTCTTTTTAAAATTTCTGTGTTTAAGGGAATATTTTACTGTATTATGAACTCCATCGAATTGATAATCCTTAGTAATTATATAAGGATTAGTAGAATAGATTACTCCCCTGATTGGCATATCATTCTCGCCACTTATTTCAAATGAACCTTCTAGTTCTCTAAATACATTACATGTAATATCTATACTATCTACAGAGCTAACTATATTAACTTGTCGTGTATCAAATTGTCCCTCTGACAATCGATATATTTTCTTACGCAAAACTTGCTCCCTACCTTCATGAAAAGTATATGTATACTTGATTTTTTGACATTTTAACCTATAATGAATTATAAACCATTTGAATATTTTTTACAATAAAACAATATCAATATATTGTGACCCAGAATTATTTATTACACATTATATTGAAAAGGAGTCAAAATGAAAAACGATTATTATTTCCACGGAAGCGATTTGGAAGAAATACAAAGAAAATATAATATTAAACCAGAAAATATAACTAACTTTGCAGCCAATGTCAATCCATTGGGATTATCACCGAATCTGCAAAAAGAGCTGTCCAATAATTTGGACATAATAACAACTTATCCTGACAGAGATTATACTAATCTAAAAAAAGTTATATCAGAATATGCCGGTACAAATGTTGAGAATATTCTTGTTGGAAATGGTACTTCTGAATTAATATCATCCTTCATAAGACACGTAAGTCCCAAGAAAGCTGTAATAATTGGACCTACATATTCAGAATACGAACATGAAGTATCCAAAACTGGTGGCAAAGCATACTATCTTCCATTATATGAAGAAGATGATTTCAAGCTTAACATCGACTATCTTCTAAATAAACTGGACAAATCAACTGATATGCTAATTATATGTAACCCTAACAATCCAACATCATCTTGTATTGACCTTGTGACTATGAGACATATACTTGATGCCTGCAAAGAGAATCATATATATGTCTTAATTGACGAGACATATATAGAATTTGTTAATGCTATTGAAGCTTATTCTGCTGTGTCCCTATCACAATTCTATAGCAATGTAATAATACTTAGAAGCACATCTAAATTCTTTGCTTCTCCTGGTCTGCGACTTGGATATGCAATTACAGGAAACCCTGACTTGATTGCCAAAATCAACAGAACTTCCAAACCATGGATGATTAATTCTATTGCATCAGAAGCAGGTCAGATAATGTTCAAAGATACAGATTACATAAAAGAAACTCTTGATCTAATCAACAAAGAGCGCGATTATTGTTACAATGCTTTTCTTGAACTTGATGGATACAAACCATATAAACCTTATGCAAACTTCATGCTTGTTAAGATCAACAAGAAAAATGTTACTAGTAATGATGTATTCGAGAAAGCAATAAAAAAAGGAATGTTGATACGCAATTGTTCAACATTCCCATTCTTAACAAGCGAATACTTCAGATTCTGCTTCATGAAACATGAGGATAATGTGAAGCTGGTGGAGTGTGTAGAGAGAGTTTAGTTGGCATATTAAAAGCGCCGATATACTAACTAAAATGTTCGATTATGCCTTTGGCAGCTTGCTTACCTGCTCCCATAGCAAGGATTACTGTGGCAGCACCTGTTACTGCATCACCACCAGCATATACACCATCTTTAGATGTTGCTCCTGTATCTTCTCTAGCAATGATACAGCCTCTCTTGTTAATTTCAAGTCCAGCTGTTGTACTAGAAATAAGTGGATTAGGTGAAGTTCCAAGTGACATAATAACAGTATCTGCTTCAATCTCATATTCACTACCTGGAATCTCTACAGGACGACGTCTTCCTGACTCATCAGGTTCACCAAGTTCCATCTTAATAATCCTAATACCTGATACCCAACCTTCTTCATTAGTTAGTATCTCTGTAGGGTTCTGTAATAAGTCAAATATTACACCCTCTTCCTTAGCGTGATGAACTTCTTCAACTCTTGCTGGAAGTTCCTTCTCTGAACGACGATATACTACATGAACTTCAGCTCCAAGTCTAAGAGCAGTTCTTGCGGCATCCATAGCAACATTTCCACCGCCAACAACTACAACTTTCTTACCACGCCAAATTGGTGTATCATAATCCTTAAATGCTTTCATAAGGTTATTACGTGTAAGGAACTCATTAGCAGAGAATACTCCCATTGCCTGCTCACCAGGAATCCCCATAAATCTTGGAAGACCTGCACCTGAGCCAATAAATACTGCTTCGAAATTCTCTTCCTCTATAAGTTCATCAATTGTAATTGACTTACCAACAATAACATTAGTCTCTATCTTAACGCCAAGATTCTTAACATTTTCTACTTCTTTAGCAACAACTCCTTCTTTTGGAAGACGAAATTCAGGTATACCATATACAAGTACTCCACCTGCTTCATGTAAAGCTTCGAATATTGTTACATCAAATCCAGCTTTTGCCAAATCTCCTGCACATGTTAGACCAGCAGGTCCAGAACCTATTACAGCAACCTTATGACCGTTCTTGTTTGGATTAGCTTTAGGCTTGATTCCATTGTCACACGCCCAGTCAGCTACAAACCTCTCAAGCTTACCGATTGATATTGGATCGCCCTTGATACCTCTTATACATTTGCCTTCACATTGGCTTTCCTGAGGGCATACACGACCACATACAGCAGGAAGTGCTGATGATTCGCTTATAACTTCGTATGCTTTCTCGAAGTTACCTTCTTTTACCTGCTCAACAAATGCAGGGATATTAATTGATACAGGACAACCTGTAATACATTTTGCATTCTTACAATTAATACATCTTGAAGCCTCATCCATTGCTTCTTTATCTGTATATCCTAGACAAACTTCATCGAAATTAGTAGCACGAACTTTAGGATCCTGCTCACTAACTGGTACTTTCTTTAATACATCAACTGCCATTATTTGTCACCTCCACAATTTCCGCATCCACCATGGTGAGTGTCGCCTTCCTGTAATTCAAGCATCTTTCTACCTTCCTCAGTCTTATATTGAGCAGCTCTTGCCATAGCCTGTGGAAAATCTACAAGATGGCCATCAAACTCTGGGCCATCTACACATGCGAATTTGACTTCATCTCCAACCATAAGTCTACAAGCACCGCACATACCTGTACCATCAACCATAATTGGATTCATTGATACAATAGTGTGAATGCCAAGCTCTTTAGTTAGAAGACATACAAACTTCATCATAATCATAGGTCCTATTGCAACACAATGATCGTACTTCTTACCCTCATCAACTAATGCCTGTAGCTGCTGACATCCATTACCATGGAATCCGTAGGAGCCGTCATCAGTAGCAAGATATAATTCGGTTGCTACACTTCTCATCTCATCTTCGTAGAAAATTAAATCCTTAGTTCTTGCACCGATAATAACTGTAGAATCAACGCCATGCTCTTTAAGCCATTTAACTTGTGGATATACTGGTGCTGTACCAACACCACCTGCAATAAATATAATCTTCTTCTTCTTAACTTCTTCTAAATTCTCTTCAAGGCAAAGGTCTGATGGATTGCCAAGGGGACCTACGAAATCTTCAAAGCCATCGCCCTCATTCAAATCAACCATTCTGGTAGTTGATGCACCAACTGCCTGAAATACAATTGTTATAGTACCTTTCTCTCTATCATAATCGCAGATTGTAAGAGGAATTCTCTCACCCTTCTCATCAATCTTAACAATAATAAACTGTCCCGGAAGACATGAATGTGCTACTCTAGGAGCCTCAACATCCATAAGATATATCTTATCAGACAGTTTTTCCTTTCTTACTATTTTGTACATAGTAACCTCCTTCTTTTTTGTATTAGTGCTGTTGTCACAAAAAAAGTCGAAGAATTTGATAACATTAGCACTAGTGTGTATTATTAGTCTTAAGCAGTCACTTTTTCTGTTAATATGTATTAGCACATTAATTCGAGCTTAGAATATGTTAGTAATTGGTTATATGAGGTAAATTTGTGCCAAGGATGGCACAAATAGGTGTTCATCGGCTGAGCCGAATTGAACACCGGTTACCGCCATATGTCGTAAGGAAGAACCCGCTTGCGGGAGAATTCCTTACGTTCCAATCTCAGAACAATGAATATCAATTACTTACATATTCTTAGCGAAGAATTACCAGTGCTAATATATATTGACAGAAAAAGTGACTAATTATAACTACTTAACTAAAATATACAAGTTCATCTTCCTTAGTAGCAGGTGGTGTAGCTTCCTTAACTTCAATTGGATAAAGAACCGGTCCCTTACCTTTATACTCTTTTCTAAATTCATGCTTGATTTCAGCTGTAATATCAATCCAACTCTTATGCGCTATACTCTTGGCATCATCGTATTTTGCAATTATACCAAGGAATTGTATATCTTCTATACAACATGTCATAGCAAATCTTCCAGGCACAAAATTATTCTTCTTAAGTTTGCCATCATCAGGATTATATACATAAGCAAGGAAATGTACTTTCTTGCCATCGTATTTCTTAGAATGATCCATTACATCCATAAACCACAAAGCATAATCAGCATCTGTTATCTCAATAACATCAGCATCTATATCGAATGGCAATTCATCAGGTCTGTCATCAACTGTTCCATCTGCCCTCTCGTATACAATCTGTGCTGGTCTGTTGAAGTTCTTAATATTAGCTCTAAATTTTGCTTTAGGCGTATCATCGTCACAACGATTAAAAACAACAACATCAGATTTAAATAATTGTTCCTGCATCATTGTACGCATATTTTTCATATACATTTCAAATGTATTAGCATCAACAGCAGATAATATCTGTACAATTATCCAACCTTCTGGATATTCCATCTCAAATAAAGGCGCAACTTCCCATGTTCCATTGTATTCAATAAATACAGCTTCTGGATTGTATTCTTCCTTGAATTTGTTAAGAGTTTCAGTTGTAAAATCCTCTTCTTCTTCAATTGTTACTATATCTGCACCATAGCTTTTTATCTTATCAATATCATATTCTTCATCACCATCTTCGCAACAAACAATAAGGAAATTACCACACTCATTAGCAAAGCCATTCTGAAACAGGGTCTCCTTAATCATTGTTGTCTTGCCGGCATCCATAAAACCAGTAAACAGATATATTGGAGTTTCTTCAGCCATAATTAACCTCTCTTACTTGATTTTAAACAATTCTAAAAGCTTATCTTCTTCAATATCAGTTCCAATTACAACAAGCTTTCCAGTGTAATCAGGTTCACCTTCTCTAAGCTCGTATTCACCATCAACGAGATCGAAATAAATCCATGTACCATCTGTTGAAGGAACCATTCCCTTAGACCTTATAATTGTTCCATATTCTGTAGTATCCACAAACTTCTTCATGGCATTCTCAATAGTAGATTTCTCGAATTTATGAGGTGTCTCCTTACCCCAACTTGTAAATACCTCATCAGCATGATGGTGATGATGATGTTCGTGGTCATGATCGTGACCACAAGAGCATTCATGGTCGTGATGATGTTCATGTTCATGCTCATGATCGTGGTCGTGGTCGTGGTCATGATGATGCTCATGTTCATGATGATGTTCATGCTCATGCTCATGGTCATGATGGTGCTCATGCTCATGCTCATGATGATGCTCATGCTCATGCTCTTCATGTAACTCTTCAGCAAGGTGCTTCATTTCAGAATTAAGATTATTCTGACCTTCTAGCACTTTAAGAATTGCTTCTCCACTAATCTCATTCCAAGGAGTTGTAATAATAGCAGCCTTAGCATTAAGACTTTGAATATCTTTAACCAACTCTTCTATCTTCTCTTCTTTGGCCTTCTGAGTACGAGAAAGAACAACTGTTGTTGCACATTCAATCTGATTATTGAAGAACTCTCCAAAAGCCTTCATCTGCTTTGCACCCTTAAGTCCATTTACAACAGTAACAAGGGCATTAAGCTTAACATCTTCCTCCTTCTCTAGATCAATTACGGAAGTCATAACATCTGATAACTTGCCAACACCTGATGGCTCAATCAGAATTCTATCAGGAGAAAATCTTCCTAATACTTCATGAAGATTCTTAGCAAAATCACCAACAAGTGAACAGCAGATACACCCTGAATTCATCTCTGTAATCTCAATACCAGCATCTTTAAGAAATCCTCCGTCGATTCCAACTTCTCCAAATTCATTCTCAATAAGAACTAATTTTTCGCCTTTATATACCTCATCAATCATTTTCTTAATAAAGGTTGTCTTTCCTGCTCCAAGGAAACCAGATATAATATCAATTTTAGTCATATTATTCGCCTTCTTTCTCTATATTTATTACATAATAGTTTTTCAACTCAACATTTGATATTATAGCACTTTTTTTAGATATATAAAAGAGAAGAAACTTATGCCACAAATGGCATTTCTATGCACCTTTTACAAGAAAAGTGTATTCAAACGTAATTACATCTATGTTATAATTAATTAAAATGTTGCATCTATACTAATTAACCAGACAATAATAGCGAGGATGCGTAAATTGTATATCGACGAAATACTTAAAAATACTAACTGCACACTTAAACTGTCTTGCTTTGATCCAGAGAGTAATGCTCTCTTGGATTTTGATGTCGTTTTATTGTCTAATCAAGAATTAAAACAAAGAATTGATTCATATTTATTAAAAAAAGGTTTTATCCACTATATAATTGTCGAAAACATTATTTACGATAAGAAAAAAATAGATTTTTCTTCAAAAACAATAGAAAGCAGTCTTTATATGACATTGAAAAATGGTAAAACCTATCGTTTTAAAAATGTTAAAGTAACCTTTATTCGTGTATCTAACAAGAATCTGGCAACATGCATCACAACAAAACAAAATGCTTTTCCATATAACCGTCGAGATACATTTAGAATTCCAGTTGATTGTGATGGACTTGTATACTGGGACGAAGATGAAAAGCCTGAGAAATGCTATATAAATGACGTAAGCCACGATGGTATAGGTATTTCCCTAACACAAACATCTAGAAAACTATTAAAGGGTTTACCTGCCAAGGTAACTTGGGAAGAAACTGCACATTTTGACAACAATAAACCATCTACTAGAAAATTTACCATACAAGCAAGAATTGTCAGAAGGCAAACAACCCTAGATAATATAATAAAAATCGGTATGCAAATGAAGGAAGAACCTGATGCCATAAGGGATTATATACAATGGGCTCAGGTTCACAGAGGATTTATTAACAATAACGACTCTACCGCGAAAAAAGGTGTAAACAAACAGGAAAACTGGCAATTGCAAAGGCAATTAGAACAAATGTCAGAACAAGAGTAAAGGAGAAAAAAATGCCAAAAGAAAAGCACACTGAAATCATTGTAAAAAGCTTAATAGAAAACTTAAACAAACGTCACATGGAAGGCCAATTCTTCAAGACAAAAGATGATCTTCTAGCTTATTTAGACACAGAAATAAAAAGTGGAGAAAAAATCGCCAGTGGAGGTTCTGTAACACTTAAAGAATTAGGTGTGATTGATCATATTAAAAGCAGAAATGATGTTAATTACCTAGATAGAAATAATGCAAAGGA
>SVEY01000022.1:0-44762 GCA_015057165.1 Lachnospiraceae bacterium
CATAAGCGCCATATATTGCTTATGACGGATATTATCTCGCGAAGTAATATTCGCAAACTTTTTCATCGCCATATTAATGTCCCTTTCTTATTTCTAAACAATCATCAGAGGGTTCATGATAATAACAGGGGCTGATAGTTATTGATCATATGTAGAAACTTAAGAACTGGTGCTGCGGGGGTGCACCTTACTCTTCTAATGAACCCTCTGATCATTATTCAGTTATAAAATGTGTTGAGTTGTGCCCCTGTCATCAGTAATTATTAATATTAAGGCTGTAAAGCCTTAATATTATCTGATATGCGTAGTATATCAGGCGCTAACGTCATTTGTTGATTTTTTATCAACATCAATCGTAAAAAAAATTTTTTCTCTCTCAGTTATTGAAATATTAAGTAGATTGCATAATATAAGGATCTCTTTTACGGAAAAATCCGTTTTTCCATTGATTTTATTATGAAACCCTTGCTTGGATAATCCCATGTGCTCTGCTATATATCCCTTTTTAAGTCCTGATTTTTCAATATATTTTTGTAATAAAACTATGTTGGTCATGGATTTCTCCTTCCTAAATTTTTGTTGATGTTTTATCAACATCTGACTTCATAATATATCACTAGTGATTTTATGTCAACAACTTTTTTATTTTTTATCAAAAAAAGTTGACGAATTATCAATTGATTATTATTATTGGTAATAGAAGAGGACTTATAATTCATAAAGAAAGGCGTGTATTATGACAGTCGGAGAAAGAATCAAAGAGCGTAGGTTAGCTCTAAAAATGTCACAACAAGAATTAGCAGATAAACTAGGCTATACGTCAAGATCTACTATTAATAAGATAGAAAATGACGCCAATAACCTTAGACAGCCTAAAATAATGGATTTTGCCAAAGCACTAAAAACAACACCAGGCTACTTAATGGGTTGGGAAGATAAGGAAGAATCTGAACACCACTACATTGATGAAAAGACTCGCCAGATAGCCCAGGAGATTGCTGACAATAAAGAGCTGGGCTTATTATTCGATGCAGCTCGCACTGCTGCCCCGGAAGATCTTAAGACAACACATGATATGTTACTCGCCCTGAAGCGTAAGGAACAAAATGATGAAGAGCCTTGTTAGTTAGAATTAGGAGAGATTCTATGATACATACCAGTGAAAACATTAATACTGTGCTGCTGCCTATGGCATATAATGTCAAAGGTTGCTCCTGCGCTAATGAAGACGGAAGCTATACTATCATAATCAATAGTCGCATTCCGGAGTCGCAACGCATGGAAATATATATGCATGAGCTTAGGCACATTATATCCGGAGACTTTGGATGTGATGATGTAGATCTGACTGAAGCTGAAGCGCATAGAAAGGGGACAAATTATGAAGATAGAGAAAAGGGGCGATAAATATCGGATACAGCCATATGTCAATGGCAAGAGACATTCTATTACATTTGACCATAAGCCTAGCCAGAGAGAAATTAATGAGATTCTGGAAGAGCTTGATACCACTATTAGTGGTGAATCTACATTCGAAGCTGCTGCCCTGGCTATGATTGATGATAAGAACAACGTACTAAGTCCTTCCACCATCAGAGGCTATCACAACATCCTTAAGGGGCTTAGTGATTGGTTCAAGAGCCTGACGATAATCTTAATCACCTCAAATGAGATACAGCGAGAGATTAATCAGCTCTCTACTCAGAAGTCAGCTAAGACCGTATCCAATTACTATGGTTTTATCTCTGTGGTCTTATCTTACTATAGACCTTTTACCAATTTCAGTGTGAAGTTGCCAGCTAAACAGCTGAGGATAGATTACATACCTAAAGCTGAAGATATTAAGATACTGCTGCATGATTGCCTTCATAATGGATTCGGTGAGAAATACGCTTTTCCTATTATGCTTGGTTGCTTCGGAATGCGTCTTGGAGAAGTAACAGCTCTGACAGATGAAGATATCGATACCGCAACTTGTATGATTGTGATTAACAAAACTAAGGTACTCAATAACACTAATGAATATGTTATCAAACATGCTGCTAAGACAGATAAATCTAATCGCATCATTCAAGTATCCGGACAATGCATTGAAGCATATGAGCGATATGGATTATATGACGGATATCCTAAGACTATTAGCGACTACTTATCCAGGAGAGAGTCCGCACTAGGATTAGAGCACTTCTCTTTCCACAAGCTCCGACACTACTTCGCTTCTGTATCAATAGATCAGGGCATACCGCTATCAACTATACAGGAGTTCGGAGGATGGTCGTCTCCTAGGACTCTGCAGAGGATCTATCAGCATAATATGAGAGATTATAACGAGATATCCAGCGCTATCAGCTCAACTCTTGATATATCACTAGCATAATCTTGGTGCAATTTAATAATTTTGGTATTAAAAGAACCGCTTATTATTCCTGTAAATAAGCGGTTTTTTGGTGCAAAGTCTTGGTGCAATTCTTGGTGCAATTTTTATAAAAAATAGGTGTTTTTTATAAATTTTAAGTGTATTTTTTGCTGTTTTTTAGGTCTGGGAAAGTGCCTACAAATGGCTTAACTGTGCGTAATACACGCTTTTTCGTGATGATTTTGAAAGTGAGACACGGGGGAATCGAACCCCCGACAACTTGATTAAAAGTCAAGTGCTCTACCAACTGAGCTAGTGTCCCATATGTAATTAAGGGTGGGCGGTGGGATTCGAACCCACGGCCTCCAGAGCCACAATCTGGCGCGCTAACCAACTGCGCCACGTCCACCATAGGCGGTAAGGAGGGACCCATTCATGGGAGGATTCCTTATCGCGTGGCGACATTTTGCAAAGCAAAATGTTGGAACCTCTCTCCTCGTTTAACCATCACCTGGGCTAGCAGGATTCGAACCTGCGAATGCTGGAATCAAAATCCAGTGCCTTACCGCTTGGCGATAGCCCAACAGCGTGCTCGAAGGGATTCGAACCCCCGACCCACGGCTTAGAAGGCCGTTGCTCTATCCAGCTGAGCTACGAACACACAATTACATATAATACATTTATAAAATGTAATATGATGTAATTAAGCGGGTGATGGGAATCGAACCCACGTATCCAGCTTGGAAGGCTGGTGTTCTACCATTGAACTACACCCGCATACATTACAACCACTAAGGGCTGTTATCAAATAAATTGTCAATCTACTCGGGGTGACAGGATTCGAACCTGCGACCCCCTGGTCCCAAACCAGGTGCTCTAGCCAAACTGAGCCACACCCCGATTTCGGCGCTTGTTCACACGCAAAAGTTATTATATAAAAATCATAATGTGTTGTCAACAATTTTTTTCATTTTTTCATACATTTTACATATTATTAGGTAACATATCAATATATCTGATAGCTGCTTCTATGTCTCCAGCTTCATTTACATTTAATACAGCATAGGTACCTCTTCTGTCAAACTGTCTTGGATAAGTAAGACTTCCCGGATTAATTATAACGCAACCCATCCACTCCTCTATCTCCGGTTGATGAGTATGGCCATACAATATATAATCTGCGCCTACCCTTCTAGCTTCCTTTACCAGACCATCATAGCTCATTTTACATGAATATTTATGACCATGGGTAAGAAGGAGAACATGTTTTCCAACTTCAAGCACCACTTTATCAGGAAGATCTGAATACCAGTCACAATTACCGCACACCATTTCTACAGGACATTCAGCCACATTAGTCAAATACCTGCATTCATTCTCAGAATCTCCCAAATGATATATTCTATCAGGCTTAACAACTCTTATTAATCTGTCTATATCTCTATCTTGTCCATGGGTATCACTAATTACAAGTATTCTCATATATAGATAAAAGTTCCTTTCTCATGGCGCGAAGTGCATTTCCTCTATGACTAACTTTGTTCTTCTCTTCAGGACTTATTTCAGCAGTTGTACAACCTAATTCTTCAACATAGAATATAGGATCATAACCAAATCCGTTTTCACCCTTAATCTCATATCCTATCATTCCTTCTATAGTTCCCCTAGTGGAAATCTTCTTTCCTGAAGGAAGAACAGCTGCAATAGCGCACACAAAGCGCGCTGTTCTCTTCTCCTTTGGCACTCCCTCAAGCTTATCTATTATGGCCTGATTTTTTATATCATAGGAAGTATCCTCTCCCATAAAACGAGCCGAATAAACGCCTGGTGCCTTATCAAGATAATCCACCTCTAATCCCGAATCATCAGCAAGGACTATGTCATCACAAAGCTTGGATACTGCCTCAGCTTTAATCATAGCATTTTCTTCAAAAGTCTCCCCATCTTCTACTATATCAACAGAAATCCCAGCTTCCTTCATGGATACAATTTCTAATCCCAAATCCCTTAGAATTTCTCTAATTTCCCTCATTTTATTTTCATTTCCTGTTGCAAATATTATTCTCATCTCTTACTCCTTATATGTCTTACTTATCATTTCTTTAATTGAGTCATATAACGCTTTAGCACATGTCCTTTGATAATCTTCATTTAGTAGCTTTCTAAGATCCGATTGATTAGATAGAAAACCTATCTCTACAAGTGCAACTGGAGATTTCGAATTATGAATAATATATATATCATCTCCATTGACCAGCCCTCTATTATCACTACCCAGATACGAGCACAGATTATTGAGACAGATATCTGCAAAAGTCTTAGAGTTACCTGAACTATCACTCACATAATATAGCACCTGGGTTCCACTCGTTGTGGCACTTCCAAATCCCGAAAGGGAATTATTGTGAACACTAAGGAACACATCTGCCCCAACTTCGTTAGAAAGTTTTACTCTTTCTTCAAGTGTAGGATTAGTGTCTGATAATCTTGTATAATATGCCTTAATTGACGAATCATTATCAAGTAATTCCTTAAGCTTAAGTACTATATCAAGATCAATATCTTTCTCATTATAATTACCTTGAATTGCACCTACGTCTTTGCCTCCATGGCCCGCATCAATAACAACAACGCTATCATACAACTTATGTGGTTCTTCAAAATCAAGATATAAATAATCTCCTTCTACAAGGTGTCTACAATCATATATACCATTAAGCTTTATATCAAAATATCCCTTACTATCATCTTCATATGCGAAGAAATCATCTATTCGACTAACAGATCCCATAATAGGATTATTATCAAAATATTCATCATTCACATTAGGTATAACTACCTGATATTCGTAATTCATTATATCTTCATTTAATTTTATATCGCTCTCAGAAACTCCTTTAGGAAGCGCTATTCTAATTTGCCCCTTATCTGCAAAGCTTGCTAATTCTTCAGCATTAGCTATCTCATCTCTCATTCTATCCTTAAGGGACTGCCTGTATTCCCTTGACTTTTGAATATCTTTTGCAAGAACTTCCGACTTATAATGAATATCGGAAATTCCCATAAGAAGTCCCACGCATACTACCATGACGCATCCTAGAATCACGGAGAATATACGCATTATTCTTTTCTCCATTTTATTCCTCCACGTCAGTAGTATAAGCCTTAAGACAAAGATTTCCATTCGCCTTTTCTTCTACTGATTCCCAGTTTATTCCGTCTTTACTAATGTATCCTTCGCCATCTTTTACATTTACACTAGTATCATTATCATCTACTTTATACTCCATAGCAACTGGCCTTACTGAACCAGGCACTCGTATGTCTATTACAATGGCGAACTTCTCTCCAGACTGAAGTTCTACAGGATGATCAAGCTCAATGGTATAGAAACCAGCCTCATTAAATGTTCTAGAAGCAACCTGTTCCCTTTCTTTGAGGCTTCCGGTACCATCATAGTTTCTTACCAGTGACACTGTAACAGAAGTATCTTTGTCTATAGCATAAAGTCCTACAGCTCGAAGCATTTCCCCAGATTTTGCAGTATAAATGTTTGCTGCCAAAGCATTACTCTGACCATAACCAAGTTGGCCTTTCCAGCCACACAAATCACTTTGATATATTTTATCATAGTAGCTAGGTTCCATAATGCGGGAATAGGATACTGCCTGAGAGCCTATGTTTTTATCATAATAGGATACATAGAATACTCCCGAATCACCAAAGTCTTTTCCCCAACTATTCTGACAAATGAATGCTCCGTCTCCCCTCACAGGAACTCCAAAATTACTTGCAGAATAATTATCATCAAAGCCTATTATGGTAATTTCATGATTAGGCTCACTCTCACCGTCATAACAATATGAATTAGTTGATAAATTGTAATAACTTGACTTATTCAAATTAGTATTAGAGACATTTGCAAAGATAGAGGTGGATACTCCTCCATACTTATAAACAGCCCATTTTATATCGTTAATATCATTATGTGTATAGAATTTTGTCTCCTGAACATGCTTTACTTCATCCACATCATTTCCAGACAATCTAACTGAGCCGGAATTAGCGTTTATTGGCCCACTCCAGGATAATAAATATGCTAAAGCATTAGTAAATGCGCCACCTGCGTTATCACCTGTTTTTTCTCCATTAAACTCTATCATTGCTTCAACGTCATAATCAGCTTTTCTAGGCATAACGCCACTTTCGAGAGCAAGGATACTTGCAAATGCCCAGCAGGTTGTAGCATTTCCCTGATTCATAGCTGGCGCAACTCTCGCGTAATCTCGTAAATCGAACTTTGCAGGTAATACACTTTTGTTCGAATTAGTATTAATACTAACTTCGTACGATTCCATATTGGCATCACAAGAAAAGCCTGTAATATCGCATACCTTATCAGCCCTCACGTAATCTATATTGTCCTCAGCAATCAGTTTAACTTTATTCTCTTTGCCATTATATATTATTAATGCAGTATCATCGTCCTTATAAAATGCGCATAAATCCATCTTGTCTCTTAGAAAATCAAGAGACAAAAGGACTTTCTTGTCCCTTCCAATATGAATTTCATCAAATTGGTTTGGTACATCCTGGCCGTCAACCTTAATGGAAAGACGCTTATCTTTATTAATGCTCTTAGCAATTAATGGATAGAATATATCCTCTTGCAAAGTCGCTCCACGAAATTCTTCAATGCTTCCAAAAGATGCGCTCCAGGTATTAAGTTTTAAACAAAGAAGTAATATAACTACTACTCCACAAATAATATATGGTTTTGCTTCTTTCATTTATTAATCCTTTTGTCTACTTTGGATTGTTGCTTCTTTTTCTAGGAGGTTTTGCCCCCATATATTGATAATAGTACGTCTTAATCATACCATTATAAATCTTCCTATTCTTATCAGCTTTTCGGCCAATATATCTATTAGCATCCTCATAACTTGTAATAACATATAGAGACCAGTCCTTCAGATTCGAATACACATTTCCAAGGGAGGTATAAATCTCAGGCAGTTCTTCTTTATCAGACAGTCTCTCTCCATAAGGCGGATTAGTTATAATGAATCCATAAGGCTTGCTATGGGATAGTTCAGATACATCTCTTTTTTGAAAATGTATCATATGAGAAACACCAGCAAGATTCGCATTTTCTTTCGCAATCCTAATCATTTCCGGATCTATATCAAAGCCTTGCAAATCTGTTTCTACACTAGTGTCAATCATCTCTCTGGCTTCTCTTCTTACCTCTTTCCAGGTATCATCCTTATATATATTAGTCCACTTTTCTGCTGTAAATGTTCTGTCAATTCCAGGCGCAATACCAGCAGCCATCATAGCTGCTTCTATTAGTATTGTTCCACTTCCGCAAAATGGATCAACAAGAATTCTATCAGAGTGCCACGGAGTCAGTTTGATAAGTGCTGCAGCAATAGTCTCAGAAAGCGGCGCTTTACTAGTTAGCTTACGATATCCTCTCTTGTGAAGTGGAACTCCGGAAGTATCGAGACCAACTACCACCTTATTTTTCATAATAAAAATACGTACAGGATATTCACTACCATCTTCCTCAAACCACTCTATGTTATATACGCCAGACAGTCTCTTTACCATAGCCTTTTTCGCTATAGACTGAATATCTGGTAGCGAAAATAGCTCACTCTTAACAGATGTCGCCTTAGTAACCCAGAATTTTCCATCTACGGGAATATACTTCTCCCATGGCAAATTCTCTATTCCCTCAAAAAGTTCCTGAAAACTTCTTGCCTCAAATTCACCCATTTTAAGAAGAATTCTTTCTGCACATCTAATGTGAATATTAGCCATAGCAATTGCTTCTAAATCACCTAAGAAGGTTACCCTTCCGTCCTCCACATTAGATATCTCATATCCAAGGTCATATATTTCTCTTTTAACAACAGCTTCTAGCCCAAAATGACAAGGAGCCATTATCTCTAACATTTCCATAATCTCAATTCCATATCGTTATAATTAAAGTCGCCATCTACAATTATATTATAGATAGCGAATCATTTTCAACAAATCCTGATAAAAATATACCCAAAAAGAGGCTTCGCACTTTGGCGAAGCCTCTACATTAATTACAAATCACATATTATGCGTACACATCAACTGTAGCACCTACCATACCGTAATTAGTTCCTTTGCTTTCTCTATCATATCCATTTGTTACGCCCTCAAAAGCACTTGCAACTTCATTATATGCTTTTGATGCTCTAACTGTTTCATCAGCCTTCTCAAGTGGAGAAACGAGTCTTGCATTAGGATATTGTGTCGGAGTCACAAGTCCTACATTTTCACTTCCTCCTACTGCCTGCATCGATTCTGCAAATGATGCAGATGTTACTGACTGATTAGATAAACCATATGATAATGGTTTAACCTGAGAAAAACCACTTCCTACTTTACTTACGCTATATTCCATGTGCCACCTTCTACGCCTGAACCTAGATTATTAAGACCTTGAACCACTTTGAATGTTGCTAGCGGATCATTTCCAGATTCTATTATCTCAAATTCCTCATTACTACGTTGCTCATTATTAAGAGACATCATCTGTGCATTAAACACTTTATCTCGCTCTCTTACGTCGGATATAACATCATCCATCTCCTGTTTGCGAGTCTTGTAGATTTCATCACTACTTGCCTTGGCCTGTCTTTCGCTCTCTTCAGCCTTCTTGTTATCAATCTTAACATCTTCCTGCTTAACGCTATCAGATGTAACGGCCTCTTGAGCGTCTGACACCTTCGCATCATTAGCCGTACCAACTATACTCTTGGCATCCCTAGAACCGTTATTTACAACATCAGACTGAAGTAGCTCTTTCTTCTGTTCCATCTTGACATCATAATCATAACGAGAAATACGGCCTTCGTAGTAAAACTCCTCTACCTGTGCAGCTGTATACCCTATTAATGAATCGATCTTAGGCAACTCCTCTTCTCTAGGAACCCTTGCCTTATCATCATCACTATTCCTTGGTTTCTCATACACTACACCATCGTCTGTCTTAACAACACTGCTTCGTAAGAACTCGTCGCCATACTCGTTTACTGATACGCCCGTATCCACCTTCTTATCCTGATTAACAGGATTCTTCGGTTTCAGATCAACATCCACAGACTTAACACCACCAGGGATTCTATATGTGTTTAATTCATGATTAGTTGTAATGTTACCAACGTTACTCATAACACATCCTCCTCCCCTATAGTATTTGTCACGAGTATAACATCTTGTGATTTGTAAATCATGTCTAATTTTGAGGGCACTTGTCCCTTAGACCTATTTACCTACTCATATTATATCAAGGAAATATTAATAAATCAACACTTTATTGTGAATTTTCTAATTATTTTTTCATTTTTATAGAATTGTCAGACAACTTCTCGAAAAATTTCTTTTATAATGTCCTCTGCTTCCTTATATTCAGGAGTATCCTTAAGGTCCTCAAGAACTTCGAGAACTGAGGTATAATACCACTTCTGCTGAGAAGGATCCTTCATATTGAATTTATTCCACATTTCAATCCCTGTAACTCTATAATCTCGCCTGCTTGCCCTTAGATTAGACAATTTATCTGCAAGCATTATTTTCTTGGCTTCAAGTGACTTGCTTCTTGTTCCTAGGATAGTTTCTTCTTTTCTCACACGCCAGGTAAGGGACTTATCCTGACCTTCTCTCTTATCCTCGCTTTCTTCAGCAACAAGCCTTGCTACTTTCTCTCCAAATGCAAGTCTTATATCTTCATAGGTATATTCAGTATCCTCAACAACATCATGAAGGGCTGCCGCAGCTATTGTATCAATATCATCTGTCAGATGGGCTGTTATCATCATTGTTTCCATAGGATGAATAATGTAAGGCATATGTGTACCTTTTCTATGACGACCAACATGAGCATTTCCTGCATAGATAATAGCTTGCTCGATCAGTGCAAATCTCTTACCTCTCTCATCGTCCTCAATATATTCTGGAAAATGGGTAGCAAGTCCTGCTGTAATAAGTCCGTACATTCTTTCTTTTTGTTCCTTCGGACTCATATAATCAGAAAAACCATTTACTATATCAAAGTA
The DNA here is from genome assembly GCA_015057165.1 of Lachnospiraceae bacterium. Lineage (GTDB taxonomy): Bacteria > Bacillota > Clostridia > Lachnospirales > Lachnospiraceae > RUG191. The sequence continues at coordinate 10,456 of SVEY01000022.1, forward strand.
AAAACACTGAGGCATAAAAGTATTGTTCTCATCAATACTACGGCCACCATACAGTGGACAATCATTGCAAAATCTTATATCAGCATTTAACAAATCATTGACGGCTCTACAATAATATTTGCCATCAACCACCTTAGATGCATGATTATATAATTGGTATCTTACACTCTCATTCTTAGAAATCTTCTTCATAACATCCCCACTAAATATCTAACATAACTATTTGATTATAACACATCCTCGCATATCTTAGTAACATCTTCCTTAGACAAATCATAAGAAAGATTACCCTGTATCATATCCGAAGATCCACCACCTTTTGCGTCAAAATTCTCTCTTAGACTCTTTGCAATTAGATTACAATCTATTGCACAGCTTCCAAATATAAAGAAATAACCTTTTTCAGTCTTACTTATAATTCCAATTAGCCTGTTTGGATATTTCTCTTTTAGTCTATTAACAGCATCTCTCAAGGAATTATTACTAAACCCATCCAACTTTAACACGACGGCTTTATCATTAATAATATTATTATCCATAAAGCTATGATTACCTGAATCTGTAATCTGAGATAATATTAAATCAAGATTTCTTTTTTCCATTTCTACCAGTCTATACTCTACATCGTGTAAGGAGTCATTTATTCGACCAACTTCTTTAGCAAGATTCTCTCTCTTTGCGCTTAAGAGTTTACTGATTTCCTTTGTGGTATTATAAATTTCACGAAATAGCTCTAATGCTCTACTTCCACATAAAATGCTAATTCTTACCCCACCTTTGTAGTTAATATAATTAACAACTTTACATATACCAATCTCCCCTGTTCTTCTAACATGGGGCGCACAGCAGGCACACAAATCTATTCCTTCTATTTCCACAAGTCGAACATCTGTCTCAATCTCTTTTTTGCTTCTATAATCTAGTTTTAACAATTCCTCTTTGTCGGGATAAAAGGCATTTATCTTTCTATTTTCATATATAGTTTTATTTACTTCTTTTTCTAGAAATTCTATTTCATCTTTTGATAGGGGTTTATCATAATCAAACGTAACCTCTGAATCGCTTAGATGAAAGCCAACATTAACGCACCCAAAGTGCCTCTTAGCAAGCCCGGAAAAAATATGCTCACCACTATGCTGCTGCATATTAGAAAATCGATGAGAAAAATCAATTTCTCCTGTTATTTCAGAGTCCTTCTCTATAAAGTCTATGTTCCCTTTAACATAATGATAGATTACTTCATCCCTAATCTGTACATCTTCTATAGCTACTGACTTATCTTGAATAGAAATTATTCCCTTATCTGGGCTTTGTCCTCCTTCTTCAGGAAAAAACAGTGTCTGATTTAGTATAATCGCCGTCTTTTTACCTTCTTTTATTATATCCACAACCTTACCCTGAAAACATGTATCATAAGGCTTTGTATCATATAGTTTAATTGTCATATAATTAATTTCCCCTTATAAAATATTTAATATCTCTATTAAATCACAAAAGACTATAGAATGCATTTACTGCCTGTCCTAATTTAGATGAAGCTTCCACATATACTATTTCAAGTGGCCACGGAAGATTCTCTATCATAGATTTATTGTCCTTATCTAGCCTGCCAAGCTTACTATTATAATCCTCTTTATCCTTATAAATCCGCTTTCCAAAATCGCAAGATATGTAACTCTTTTTTTCTATGGGCTCTTTTTTAGTGACTTTTCTTAGACTTGTTTTGCCATATCTATTATAATCTTTCACAAAGCTGGTCTTAACAATATAATCCTTATCTATTTCATCTTTGTTAAGACATATCACTTTAGAATCTATATATTCTTTCCACACATAAAGTGCCACATCCTCAGTGCTCATTGGAAAGTCTAATGAAGATTTAATTTCCTCCACGTTATATCCCAATTCAACAAAATGGCGGATTGCTCCGCCATTTGCAAAATCCTTTATGTAATTTGATAAAGCATTTTCAAATTCTTTCATTTCAACTCTTTATATTCCCTGTAATACTATTATTGATATAAAAACTCAGTAATATCTTCTTTAGGAAGAGGTTTACTAAATAAAAATCCTTGGCAATAATCACAGCCAATACTCTTAATAAATTCAAACTGTTCCTCAGTTTCAACACCCTCTATAAGTGTCTTAAGTCCCAATTCTTTACACATATTTATCATGTATTTTAGAATAACATGGGATCTTGCAGCATGACCTTTTAAGAAATCCATGTCGAATTTAATTACATCAAACATAAAGTCCTGAAGTACATTTAATGAAGAATAACCAGAGCCAAAGTCATCCATCCATATCTCGTAGCCTAGTTCTTCGAATCTTGCAGACACATTCTTTAAATGTTCTCTTTGCTCCGTCATTGTTGACTCTGTTATTTCAATATGTAGCAAATAACGAGGCACGTTGTACTTACTTGCCATAGACTCTACTAGATCCACAACATCTACTATTTCAAAATCACGCTGCGACAGATTAATAGATATCGGCACAACTTCTCTTCCATGTAGTTCTTTTTCTTTTGCATACTCCTTGCATATGCTTTCTACCACATACATATCCAGCTTATGTATTAATCTAGTCTGTTCTAAAGTCTCAATGAAATCACATGGTGGAAGCATTCCATATTCCTCTGACTCCCACCTAGCAAGGGCCTCTAAGCTACAAGCCTCCTTAGTGTGAACATCAATTATTGGCTGATAATAAATCTTAATCTGATTATTCAAAATAGCCTCATCTATATGCTCGATTACATATTGATATTTATCTCTTCTCATTTCGAGATTTTCATCAAAATTCTGAAGAATCAAATCATACCTTCCACGAATGGTATCACATGCAAACTTAGCATTATCACAAGCCACGCTAACATCAACAGGTCTGCTTCTGTCAATATCATAGACACCTACTCTTAGGATAGTTGCAAAATCCGGCAGGTCTTCATTAACAATAGCTTTAACTTCTTCAATACCAACCTTAATATCATTCATTGTACTAGTAAGAATAACAAAATGGTCGCTTGAAAATCTTGCTATTAAATCATCTTTAAACACCTTTGTCAAAGCATCTGCAACCTTTACTAATAATTCATCACCTTTATCAAAACCATATTTTGCATTAAAGGCTTTAAAATTCTCAATATCAATATGTATTATAGACATTTTTTTGCCCATATTGTCACTAAGATGCCTTACAACTTTTTTCTTAAACTCTTTATCTTGCAAGAGTCCTGTAAGAGAGTCTATTCCTGATTCCGTTTTAGTCTCAGTCATTCCCTCTTCATATTGAACACAGGTGTTTCTTCCAGAGCTTTTTGCTGAATATAAGGCAATATCCGCTTTGTGATATAAAGGATCAAAAGAACGTTCATTCTTATCTACAGAAACAATACCTATTGAGCCCTGAATTGACTTCACTTCTCCAAAAGATGTCCTATTAAGTCTATCTATTAGAGAGTGCATCACTTTCTCCCCATCATCAATATCAAACACAGATTTTATCAGGAAAATAAACTCGTCTCCACCGAGTCGTCCGGCAATATTGCCATAATCATAATCATAATCTAAGGTGAAGTTATTATTCTCAGGGGAAACCAAAGCAACATCTAATTCTTCTGAAAGGACTTTGCCAATAACTGTTACTGTCTCATCACCCACTTGATGTCCATATGTATCATTAATCAATTTAAAATGATCAATATCAATTATTCCCAGCATCATATATTCGTCATCAGAGCATTCCTTGATCTGTTTTTCTGCCAAACGAATAAATGCTCTTCGACGAAGAAGCTTTGATAATGGGTCAAAACTTGAAGATATTTCCAATGCACTTTGTTTCTCTAAACTATCTTGATAATTAATGAGCTCTCTAAGCCTATTAGACTGATATACATAATGAATAATAAGTCCAACCAAAGTAAATGCGCCTGCAATAACAACATACTTTTGCATATACTCTAATTGATCAATACCAGAAAATGCAAGTATAACAAATACAATATAGTTTATCCCGAAGAACAGGCAATTTGACACCATATTATGCATATAAAACAGGGGTAAAAGTACAGCTACTGCCGGATATAGGAATATCGTACTAGCACTCTCAATAGACATTGCATAAGCACCATATACTATCATAACTTCCACAGTCAGATAGAAAAATATATGATGATGACCTTGTGTTGATTTAGACAGCATAAAGTAACTTAATGCAATAATAATCTCAATAATTGTAAAAATTACGGTTGCATTAAGGGGCCAATTAGCCACATATTTGAACACAGTAAATACAGTCAAAATCAGAGCATTTAGAACAACCATTGCTCCTAGACTTGTATCATTACCCTGCTGGATTATATCGTTATATTTTGCAAACTTTTCTTTAGGAACCCCATAATGCTTAAACCATTTAGCCTTAGAAAACATACATCTTTCTCCAAACTCTATATTATTTATTCTGGTATAAATCCTTCGAATATAAATACATCATAATCATCTTTTCTAAGTTCTAATTCTTTCTGACTCTTTATAGTCCATGCAACAGATGGCGCTTTAAACCATTTCTTACAAATCTGTCTTGATGGATTAGTAAAGAACCTACTATCATAAGCCACAAAGTCAGGTCTTATAATAAAATTAAATAACAGATTCTTAGACATTGACATTACAAGAGGTGAATTATCTTCTACATCTCCTGTTGCAACATAGTCGCTAGAAAGTATTCCTCTAACAACTTCCGGCCTATTAATTCTGTACCAAAGTACAGCCATTGGGTGAAATGACTCTACGCAGTAAGAACCATTATAATATTGTAGCATTTCATCTACTATCTCACATATGTCAGTCTTAAAACTTGGGAGTTTATACTCTATAATTAATGGCACTTTACCATTTACAAGTTCTAGTACATCTTCAAATAATGGTATCCTGCAATCAGTATCTAAAAGCGTTAATTTAGAAAGCTCTGCATAAGTTAATTCATTTACCTTCTTGTCAACATTACACATTCTTTTCAGACTAAAATCGTGAAATACAACAACTCTCTCGTCTTTTGTAAGCTGTACATCTAGTTCAATACCAAAGCCAGCATCTACAGCTTTCTTAAATGCCTTCATGGAATTCTCCGGCGCATCAGTCTTATTATCATAAAGCCCTCTATGAGCATATAAACGTTTTTTCTCAATTAGCTCAAAGGTCGGTCTTCCTGTCATTCTTGGCATGATAGCAAAAAGATAACCAATTCCTGTAACAACAGGTGCAAACAAAACTTTTTTTACAAATTTACAAATACCTTTTCCCATAATAAACACCTCATTCCTATTATGCTGTAACATATACATTAAAATATCCTTAATCCCCATTATACTACATTACAGCAAAAATCAATTATTTTTTATACAATAATATTAATAAACAATGTAATAATCAAACTATTCAAAAAGTCCACAAACATTCCTCCCACAATTGGAACGAGGAGAAATGCCTTGATGGAAAAACCATACTTCTGAGAAACCGCTTGCATATTAGCCATCGCATTTGGCGTAGCTCCCATTCCAAATCCACAAACTCCTGATGAAAGAACAGCCGCATCATAATCTCTTCCCATTACATTGAACACTACAAAATATGCAAAAAGGAACATGAAGATCGTCTGCGCTACTAATAAAATCAAGAATGGAACAGCAAGACTGGCAAGTTGCCATAGTTTAAGCGTAATCATTGCAATACCTAAGAAGATGGAAAGACTAACTTCTCCAATAATGCTTATCTCACTTGACTTAATAGTGATTTTATTTGTTCTATCACCAACATTTCTCATAATTACAGCAACTATCATTCCTCCAATGTAAGCAGGAAGGGTCATACCCGTCTTAGATAAAAGCCATGAAATAACAGTTCCAATAGACATTGCAATAGCCACCTGATATGTCGCAGAGGCAAATCTTGGAAGTGATGTTTTTACCTCTTCACTGCTACTAACATTTGATTCCTGAGTTTTTTTGTTTTCTTCATTATATAACTTATGCTTTTTTATAAGCCTTTGTCCTACCGGGCCACCCATTAGTGAACCTGCAACAAGGCCAAAAGTTGCTGCCGCCGTACAAATTGTTGTTGCACTTTGCATTCCAAAGTCTTCCAGAATAGGTCCAAATGCACCTGCCGTTCCATGTCCTCCAATCATTGGAATAGAACCTGTACAAAGCCCAAGGAGACTATCAACTCCAATCAAACTAGAAATGCCCAGAGCCAAACCATTTTGAGCAAATATCAGTATAACAACAAGTATTAGAAATACAACAAGGCTTTTACCACCTTTCTTCAAAGCCTTAAAGTCTGCCTGAAATCCAACAGTTGTAAAAAATGCTACCATGCAAACATTCTTCAACGTATCATCATACTCAAGATCTAATACTCCTATTCCATGTAACAAAGTCATTATAAGAGCATAAAGAAGACCACCAATAACAGGTGCAGGAATACAGAATCGATCTAACAAGCGAATTTTCTTTCGAAGCCATCCTCCTATTAGAAGCACAATGACCGCTATCCCTAATGTCTGATACATATCTAAAGATAGATTCATATTCTACTCCTTTCTAGTCCTGACTTCCAAATACGAATTTTGTTTTTTCTCCAGCCCACTTTGCAACTTTCACGCCCCTTTGTTCGAGATAATTTGCAGCTGCCGGATGAAATGGTATCCCCACAGACATTACAGCATGTTGTGCATCAATAACATCATCTGTAACAATATTAGAATTTAACATAGAACTATTCTCAAATATTTCGTTAATAAGACGTGTTGCTGTCTCATCATTCATTTTAGGATCAACAACCATAATAGCTCTTACACCAACAGTATGAATGTCAGAAGTTTGACCCTCATAGGTACCTGCAGGAATAACACACAAATTGTATCCCGGATAAAGATTAGTAAGACGAGAAAGAATATCATCATCAAAGCCAATTAGGTTGGCTTTCTGTGACTTTATAGCTTCTCCTACAGCTTCAGTAGGGGCACCTGCCGTACAGAAAAACGCATCTATCTCACCTTCCTTTAATGCAGTAGCAGCCGCAGAAAAGGACATATTAGAAACACTTATATCCTCAAATGTCATACCAGCGGTAAGAAGTAACTGTTGAGCGTTTCGTACAACACCAGATTCTGCATCTCCTACAGACACCCTTTTTCCACGAAGATCGTTAATAGAATTAATTCCCATATCATTTCTTACAACAAGCTGAACTGCCTCAGTATATAGACCTGTCAGAGCAGCAGAGTTCATACTTGTAATATCTACGCTGTCACTTTGAACTATTGCCGCATCAACAAATCCCTTATCTAAAAGTCTAAGGTTTGCTTCTGAACCAGCAGTAGATTTAAGGGTTATAGATGGATCTATAGCTGATAGTTTCCTACCATACTCATAATATGTTCCACCTTCACCACCAGTCCCTAGTCTAATATCATTATTACTACTTGAACATGAACAGGCTGTTGCCATCATAAAAATGACAACAAGTGCTATAGCAAGATATACTTTCTTATATCTTCTTAATTTACTCAACATTATCTTCTACCCCCAACTTATTAATGCTTAAATCTCAGCAAAAAAATTATATATCTTTTCTTTAAAATCATCGGCCTCATCATATACAGCATGACCGTAGCTATCATCATAAATCACCAATTTACATTTATCATTAGAAGAAGAAATACCCTGATATATTTCTCTTGAAGTCTCCGGGCCAAATACCCTGTCACCTTCACAGCCTACAATAATGGATGGACAAGATATAGAAGATAGCTTACTTCGTATGTCGTAATTTGCAAATCCCACACACAGGTTAAGGAATTGATTAAATTCTTCTTCACTTAAATCTTTAAAGGAGTGAATATAACCTTCTTTTGTATGTTCTGACATGTTAGTAGAATACACTACATTTACCATATTAGTTGCCAGACCTATTGCATCTCTCTTTCTTGCTAATTCTATCCAAGAATTCAGAATATTTCTAGACATATCATTAATATAAGCCGAAGAAGACGCAACACCAATAGCCTCAACCATCTCTGGATGCATTAATGAGAGTTCCATTACAATTGCTCCACCTTGAGATGCACCTATAAAATGGGCTTTATTAATTCCAAGTTCACGAAGCGCCTCGTATGTATCACTTGCCATATCATCACTTGTGTACTCCTCTGGTGCCTCATCTCTTCTATCCAATAAATAAATTGTATATTCTTCCTTGAAAATGCCATAAGCATTCTCAATAGCAATGGCAAAAGGAGTTACAGGTCTAAGGGATAATCCCGGTATAATAACAAGATTCTTATCTCCACTGCCAAAGCTGGCATAGCTCATTTTAAAATCTTTTGTCTCTACTTTTCCTATCATTTTACGTCCTCCACATTAAGTCTATTATACCATTTAATATGTATAACTTAATAATTTTTTAAAATAAGTATTGCATAATTATGGTTTTGATGATATTATGATGTGGTAATGAAAACCACGACAAAAAGCAATGGTTACTTTTTAGTTGAGTTTTTATTACTTTAGTCACGTTTGTTGAATATTTTATATACATTATCAAGGAGGCAAACCATGAATAACAATTATAAAATCGTAATCGATAGTTCAGGAGAATTACCTGAAGAATTAAAGAAAGACGGACATTTTAGTAATGTGCCATTATCAATTGATATTGACGGAGAAACTTTTGTTGATGATGAAAACTTTGATCAATTAGACTTCTTATCAAGAGTAAAAAGAAGCTTACATGGCCCAAAATCTGCCTGCCCAAGTCCAGAAAGCTATATGGCTGCTTGCGAAGGTGAAGCACAAAACGTATATATTATTACATTAAGCGGAGAACTAAGCGGCTCATATAACAGTGCTGTTCTTGCTGCAGATTTATATAACGAAGAACATGAAGATGAACCTAAGAATATTCATGTATTCAATTCTAAGTCAGCTTCAATTGGTGAGACTTTGATTGGACTTAAAGTACAAGAATTTGAAGAAATGGGATGCACATTTGAAGAAGTAGTAGAAAAGGTTGAAGAACATATTAATACAATGCATACATTCTTCGTTCTAGATACTTTAGAGACATTTGTAAAGACAGGAAGAATCAATAAGTTAAAAGCCGGTATCGTATCAACACTTAACATCAAGCCTATTATGGCATCTACAGATGAAGGTGCAATTTACAATGCAGGACAAGGTCGTGGCTCTAATGGTGCAATTAGCAAAATGATTGAGAAGGTAATCTCCGCCACATCTAATCCTGAAGAAAAAACAATAGCTATTAGTCATTGCAATTGTCCTGAAAGAGCTGATTTCGCCAAGAAGCGTCTTGAGAAACTTGGACAATTCAAAGATATTATTGTAGTTAATATGTCTGGCCTATCAAGTATGTATGCAAACCAGGGTGGAGTAATTGTGGCTGTATAGGAGTTAATTAAATATATCCTCTTTAAACACATAAAGGAGAGTTAGTGCATATCCTCATAATAGCAATTTTCGCTAAGCTCAAATCAATCCATATGAGAATGTGCAAAAACTCTCCTGTTTTTATCTTAGTTTATATCATTTCAGGTTTACTTACCATCTACTCTATATCTAAGTCTGCAGTTATCTCATAATAATCACATGCATGTGCCGTATAATTCTTAACATTCTTCTTGGATATTAAACTCATCTGTAAGAATGAACAGAATACATATGCATCGTCATCAAGAATCTCATCTTGCAATTTAACTGCTATTTCACCCCTCTTATTAGTATCAAATTCTTTAGATAAATCATCAACTAATTTCGTTACATCATCATCCTTATATCCACCATAGTTATAATCACTTCCCGGCAAACAACTTGTAGTGAAGAAATACTGAGGGTCTCCTGAAGGTGCTGTAACTAGAGCTGATGCATATACATCCCAGGAACTCTTGTCTTTTCTAAACTGTTTATGGTTAGCTGTATTATTGATTTGAACATCCATACCAATTTCCTTAAGAGATGCTTGAGCAGACTCTGCAAGAAGTGGTAATTCCTGACGTGATGGATATGTAAGCCACTTAATTGTTAGCTTCTGACCATTCTTCTCACGAATTCCATCACCATCTGAATCAACCCATCCAGCCTGCTCTAATTTCTTCTTAGCTTCTTCCTGGTTATATTTCTTAGCTTCTTTAACCTTATCACCACCAAAATTAGAGAATCCATCAGGGAATGAGCCATTACCAACTACTCCATGACCACCAAGTAATGTATTAACAAAGCCTTCCTTATTAATTCCGTATGCTATAGCTTCTCTAACAGCTTCATCTTTAAGAACAGGACTTTCCATATTCATTGTTGCGAAGAACGCTCTTGATGTCTGAATGCTTGAGAATTGATATTTGTCATTCTGGAACTTAGGATACTGATCGTATGCCATTCCATAAGCTGCATCAATATCACCTGTCTGAAGTGCTGCTGAAAGTGTATCACCATCAGTAATTGTCTTAATTGTGATCTCAGAAAGTTTAGGTGTTCCATTCCAATAATTACTATTAGGAGTAACTGTCAAGTGATCATCTGTAACCATTTCCTTAACAACATAAGGACCTGTTCCTGTAACAATACCAGTATTCATATCACTTGATTGCATATCAATAATACATCCATATGGATCTCCAAGATAATTCATAAGCGCAGGATTTGGCTCACTTGTTGTAACCGTAAGAACATTTCCATTAGCTTCCATACTTGCTATCTTAAGATCCTTAGGAGCTCTATCATGTGTTGCAAGTAAGTGCTCGAAGCATTCCTTAACCGCTTGTGCATCTACAGCTTTGCCATTAGAGAATTTAACACCATCTTTCAGTGTTATAGTCCATGTATTGGCTCCATCATTTTTCCACTCCTTGGCAATCCAAGGCTCAAGAGTCATTGTATCAGTATAATGAACTAATGTCTCTCCAATACCATAACGGATGCATGCCCATCCATTATATGAGTTGTGAGGATTAACTGTCTCCTCTGAGTTTTCTGAGTTAAAGGTTGTATCACCAATAACCATCTTTTTGTCAGCGCTTGATGAGCCACCGCTCTGGCATGAGCATCCGCATATTGCCATGACAGCAACCATTGTTAAAGCTACTAACAAAGTAAGTTTCTTTTTCATACTTTTCCTCCCTTATGTTAATTTTTGTCTTCGGACCAGGCACCTGCACTCCTATACAGATAATTACTTGGCAGGTCTTGGCTCCTTAGCAACTTACTTATATATATAGACTCTCACAGAGTTTATATAGCGTTACAACACAGAAGCTATAAGCTTCTTAGTATACTCCTTTTTCGGACTTACTATTACGTTCTTAGTTTCTCCCATCTCAACAATTTCGCCCTTATTCATAACAATTACCTTATCACAGAACTGCTGGACCAATGCAATATCATGACTTATAAATATAATGGAAATATCTTCTTTTCGCCTCTCTCTTATGCTATTAAGAAGTGAAATTATCTCCTTTTGTACAGTAACATCCAGAGAAGATGTTGCTTCATCACATACGAGAATCTTAGGCTCAATTGCAAGTGCCCTTGCTATTGCCGCTCTCTGACATTGACCGCCACTTAATTCGTGTGGAAATCTATCATAGAATTCCTTTGAAAGACCGCATTCCTCTAACAATGTCTCCACTTTTCTCTTTGTTTCTTCTTTAGAAAGACCAGAATTTCTCAGACTCTCACCTACACTCTTTCCAATTCGAATTCTTGGATTAAATGACTCTACAGGGGTCTGAAATACCATCTGGATTTCTTTGTATAACTCTTTACGAGAGATGTCCTTAATATTCTGCCCATTTAGAATCACTTCTCCGCTTGATGAACTTATAAGTCTCGTAATAATTCTTACAGCAGTACTTTTCCCACTACCGCTTTCACCGATTATTCCGAGGCACTCACCCTTATCTAAGTCAAAACTCACATCATGAAGTGCATAGACCTCAGTCTTCTTACCTTTATTAAAGACACGATTTAGTTTTTTTACCTCTAATACTTTATCCATTCTATTTATCTCGTTATCTTTTTAATCGTGGAACTGCATCCATTAATTTCTTCGTATATTCTTCCTTCGGGTTATTGATAATATCCTTTGTCTTTCCCATCTCCACAATCTTTCCTTCTTTTAAGACAAGAACATTATCGGCCATAGCATTTACGACACCAATATTATGCGTAACAATTATTATTGATGTGTTAAATGTATCGCGAACCCTCACCATCTCTTCTACCGCCTGTTTCTGAATCGTAACGTCCATTGCAGAAGTTGGTTCATCTGCCAGAAGAATTCTAGGATTAAGTAGCATAGCTGCTACAACACCAACACGTTGTTGCATTCCACCGGATAACTCATTCGGATAGCTTTCAAGTATCCTGGTATCATCATCAAATCCAAGTTTGCGCAACAGTTCACTTACCCTTTCTCTGAACTCTTCCTTAGAGATATCAGTATGTTCCTTCATCTCCTCATATAGTTGAGACCCAATTTTTCTTACAGGGCAAAAACTACTTCCTGCAAATTGAAAAATCATACCAAGATTAGGACCGTTAATCTCACGCTGTTCTTTATTGCTCAGATTGAGAAGACTCTTACCGTTATAAATAATATCTCCACTAGAAACACCGGCTCCTTCTCCGAGAAGTCCCATGGCAGCCTTAATTATTGTAGATTTTCCAGAGCCGGACTCACCTACAATTCCCAGTATTTCCCCTTCTTCAAGAGCAAATGATATATCAGAAACTGCAAGGCTATCACCATATTTAATTGACACATTATCATATCTTAATATCTCAGACATACTTATGATCTTCTTCCACGTGATTTTGGATCGGCGAAGTCTCTTAGTGTATCACCGAATAAATTAAATATCATTACAGAAACGAATATGGCAAGTCCGGGAGCAAGTACGGTCCAAGGCTGTGTCTCAAGCATTGAACGTGCATCACTCATCATGCTTCCCCATTCCGCTATTGGGGGCTTTGCACCTAGTCCCAAAAAAGACAGACCTGCAAGTTCCATCATCATAGTTCCTATGTCAAGAACTGCTGTAACAAGAAGCGTTCCTACAATGTTAGGCAGAATATGCTTAAAAACCATAACAATAACTGTTGTTCCTGACAACTTCGATGCCTCAATATAGGCTTCTTCCTTAATTGCTAATGTTTGTCCTCTGGCAAGTCTGGCAAACTTCGGCCAACTTACTGCGGCAAGAGCAATAATGGCATTGTGAAGTCCTCCTCCAAGAACACCTGCAATAGCAAGTGCAAATACAAGTCCTGGAAATGCCAGGAATATATCTGCAATTCTCATAAGAACTGTATCTACCACCTTACCGCTAAGCCCACAAACAATTCCAATAATCGTTCCAAATACAGTAATTACAGCCACTAGAAGAAGTGTGGAATAAATACTGGCCTGACTTCCTACAATTACACGACTAAGCATATCTCTTCCATATCTATCAGTACCAAAAATATGCTCTGAGCTAGGTGGCTGATTAGCCATACTCAAGTCCTGTGCATTAGGATCATAAGGTGTAAGATAGGAACTAAATATTGAGAACAGCAAAAGGAGTATACACAGTATTCCAAATATAATTAACTTTGTCTTAACATTTATCTTCTTCATTATTTGCTATCCCCCAATCTTATTCTAGGGTCTAAAGCATGATACAGAAGATCCGTTATCAAATTAACTAAAACATAGATAATAGCAAGCCATACAACGTATGCCTCAATAAGAGGATAGTCTCTCATGGTTATCGCATCAACAGCAAGCTTTCCTACACCATCCCACATAAATATTGTCTCAATAATTGCCGTTCCACCAAGAAGACTTCCAATAGAAATAGCAAGAAGAGTAATAATTGTAATCATTGCAGAACGTAGAACGCTCTTCCAGAGAGTAACATTTCTCCTAATACCTCTGGCTTTGGCTCCAGTAACATAATCTTTACTTAATTCATCAAGTACAACTGCACGAACCTGCCTCATATATTTTGCAGACATGGCAATAGCAAGGGTCAAAGTCGGCATAATCGCAGCCCTAAAGCTTATTCCAACAGGAACAACCGGAAGCCAGTGAAGCTTGATTGCAAGAATCTCCATTAGTACCAGTGCCACAAAGAAATTAGGCAAAGAGTTACCAATAAAGCTACAGAATCTAAGTATATAATCAGTAACCTTATTCTGCTTAACAGCCATTAGTATCCCAAGGGGAACTGATATTATAACTGTTAGTACAATAGACATTAATGTTAGCAAAAGTGTTGCAGGAAGCTTCGATATAAATGTATCAAATACATTTTTACCAGACACATAGCTTACGCCCATATCCCCTGTAAACAGGCCTCCCAGCCATGTAACATATTGCACAAGAAATGGCTTGTCTAAACCAAGCTCAGCTTTCTTTGCATCAATAATCTCCTGACTTACTGCTTTATCTGCATACATTTCCGTTATAGCATCACTACCTGCAAAATGCATCATAAGAAATGTAAGAAATGTTATTCCAATAAGAACGGGAATTAATTGTAAAAGTCTCTTAACTATATACTTTCCCAAAATAAAATCTCCTTTTGGATTTGATCTATTTATCAGCGATAATCTTAAACATTGGTGCCGCCGGGTCACTCTTTAATCCAAGAATATTCTCTGCTTCGTCCATATCAACAAAGCATTTCCTAAATCCAATAGACTTAAGATATTCTCTGTCCCACTCAGGTCTATTCTCTTTACCGATATCTAGACTGAGTGCAATATCGTTACTAATCTTCTCCATCTCATCTGTAACGCCATCGTGACCATAAGCCTTTTTTTCACCAGATTCTGTACGAACAGCATCACCACGCCTTATGGCATTAGCATAGTTGGCATCATAATTAATAAGTCGTCCCCCTGGTCTTATAACTCTAAACCATTCTTTATATGCTTCTTCAACATCAGGAAGAGTCCATGTAAGATTCCTACTGATTACCGCATCAAATGTTTCATCTTCGAATTCAAGATGCTGCGCATCCATAACAAGAAACTTCGCTTTGCTTTTGAACTTCTTTGCTTCTTTCTTAGCTTCCTCAATCATAGAAGGCGTTAAATCAATCCCTGTCATTCTATAACCATCGCGACCAAGTAAGACAGAGAAGAACCCTGTTCCTGTACCAACATCAAGAATTTTTCTATATCTGTTAAATGGAAGGGTACTCCTAAGAGCGAAATGCCAGCCCCTACCTATATCTCCCATTATTTCATTCTCTCTAATTTTACTAAATGAAGGTGTCCTAACAGTCCAGTAATTTAGTACATCTTCTTCAATAGTGTCTTTATCAAGAATGATATTATCAAGTACATCTACATCAATCATAATTCTTACTCCTCTTAGTTCTAATTTGGCACCCCATATGATATCATTGGCCCATTCTCTATAATGTTAAGAGACGAACATTGAAATAGTAATACCCCATCCTTAGAAGCATTTGCAATGTACAAACTGTTACCGAAATAATCTCTTATCTCACCCAGCTTATCTCCCTTCACAAATGTTTCTCCAACCTTCTTCTCAGGATACCAACATCCTGTATATGGAGAAGTATCATTGTATTCTGTAAGCTCAATTTTATCGTATTCCCTGTGCTCTCCCTCAAGCACTCCAAGATACCTAAGGATATTTCTAACATCAGCTTTATCTCCCTCAACCTCTTCTCTGCTAAATAAGCTTAGTTGTCCTCGTTCCATTAGGATACTTGGGACACCATGAAGTGATGCAAGATTATATGCCCCACCAGTTTTACACTTGGATCGCACACAGTATTTTGTGTCCACACAACGAATCATTTTCTTAGATTCTTCCTCTACATCCGTATCTCCCAAATAATATGCATAAGGAGTAAGTGTCTCGTAACCATCTCCGCTGTGAAGATCTATATAATAATCCGCTTCTTTGATAAACACTTCATAAAGAAGATTTGCCAATCTCTCAGATTCACTTCCCTCTTTGTCTCCAGGAAATACACGATTAAGATTCTTGCCGTCTTCAAACACCCTTGACATCGTTCTATTCTCGAATCCGGAACGATTTGCAAGGGGTACTATAACAACATTTCCATGTAAGTCATCAACATTTAATTCATTTGATAGCTCTATAGCTGCCTGAATTCCTACATATTCCGCATTATGTATTCCAGCAGTAATTAGAACTGTCGGTCCATGGCTTTTCCCGCACAAAAGCATATGAGGAATATGTATTTCCGTTCCTTTTACATGAATATGGTCTTTTACTATTTTGCCCTGTTCTAATATATGTCCTGCAACTATCTTATGCCCCATATTACACCCATTCTTTATAAACTTCTTTAATTCGGAACCAGGTTCCAGAAAATACGACTGCGTATTTTCTGGAACTGTGGCTTCTCGCCAAAGAAATTTGCCAAGAAGTATTCTCTCGAATGCAAGCATTCTCGAATACTTCTAGCCAAATTGCCTTGGTTCCGAATAAATACAAATAAAGAGAGTCCGCCCATAAAAATAAGCGAACTCTCTATCAACTTTGAATTTATTATGACATAACTCTTGTGCAATATCAAGTTATTTTTTCACATCACCTCTGGATGTTACTGCCTTATATCCTGCCCTCTCAATTCTTCTCTCAAGACAGCCTCTACATTCTGCAGCTTCCTCTCCAGTGCAAATCTTATTCTCATATATCTCGTACTTTTCTCTGTATTTTACAGGAGTAAGGTTAGGCATAACAACATTTGCTCCTGCTTTAAGTCCATCTTCTCTTCCAGTAGGACTAAGGGTACCAAGGGCTGTTGTAGACGGAATAAGTGCATAAGGAAATAGAAGTCTTAATATAGAAATCAATCTAAGTGTAAGCTTTACACTTCCATTATCAAATCTGTTAAAAGGCGTATCCCTGTGCGTAATATAGGGTCCAATACCTATCATATCAGGTTCTAATTCCTGTAGAAATCTTAGGTCACTTACAATATTATGAATGGTCTGATATGGTGAGCCCACCATAAAGCCTGAACCAACCTGATATCCTATGTTCTTAAGATTAAATAAGCATTCTTTCCTGTTATTAAGACTCATAGCATCTGGATGAAGCATAGAATAATGCTTCTCATCTGCTGTCTCATGTCTTAGAAGAAATCTATTGGCACCGGCTTCATAATAAGCTTTATAACTACTATATGAACGCTCTCCAATCGATAATGTTATGGCACAATCTTCATACCCACTTCGAATAGAACTTACAATGTCGCATATCTTATCATCTGTATAAAACAAATCTTCTCCGCCTTGTAAGACGAAAGTTCTATAGCCAAGCTTGTAGCCTTCCTTACAGGCATTAAGCATCTCTTCCTTACTTAGCCTGTATCTATTAGCGTTCTTATTACTACAACGTATGCCACAATAATAGCAATCATTTCTGCAATAATTAGTAAATTCTATAAGCCCTCGAAGGAAGACATCTGTACCATAATTTGCTCTTCTAACCTTATCTGCTTCAATTCTAATTGGTTCGAAATCTTCATCATCACATTGTATTAACTCTATAAGTTTATTATCATCAAATTCTCTTATTGTATCTACACTTACTTCCATCCTTTTAGTCTCTCTTATATCTGGTCTATCAATTTATGATTCTTCTAATACCCTAAGAAGAAAATCCCATGTTCTGCCCACAGATTCTATATCAAGCCTCTCATTTGTGGTATGAATATCAAGTATATCCGGTCCCATTGACACAGCATCTAATCCTTCTATCTTATCTACGAAGAATCCACATTCCAACCCCGCATGAATTACTTCAATCTTTTCTTCTTTATCAAACAATTCTTTATAAATGCTACACATTTTATTAGAAAGCTTTGATTCTTTATTAAATTGCCATGCCGGATAATTGCTGTCAATCTCTGCCTTCGCTCCATTTCCTTTAGCAATCCAACTAACTCTATTAAGAAGCTCGTATGTTCTATCATCTATTTGCGATCTAACTAAACCTTTCATAACAAGTTCATCATTTTCAATTTCGCATACACCCCAGTTAATAGAAGTCTCTACTGCCCCTTCAAAATCCTCACTCATACGCGTTACACCCTGTGGCATAGAAGCAAGTATTGTAGATACCTTAATTGTATCTTCTTGCGTAAGTGGCATCTTATCAGATTCCTTCTCTTGTACTTTGATTGTAATATTACTATCACTCTCTTGGTATTCTTCTTTTATTTCATCTGACAGCTTTTCAATAATCTGCTTACATTCATTTACATCTGCCACAGCCAATTTTGTCACTGCACTATTAGATATAACATTTATAAGGCTTCCTGTCTGAAAGTCCACAAAACGCATATCCATCTTCTCATAAATAGCCTTATAAATTCTAACAAGCAGAGAATAAGAACTAGCTCTTCCCAGGTTAATATCAGAACCAGAATGGCCACCTAACAAGCCACTAACACTAATTAAGATGTGGTCATATTCACATTCCTCTCTCTTTACAGAAAGATTAACACTAATTCTGCCACCTCCTGCACATCCCACAGTCAGTACTCCTTCTTCTTCAGAATCAATATTAATAAGTTTCTTGCCAGTAATATATGAGGTATCAAGTCCTCGTGCACCATCCATTCCTACTTCTTCACTGACAGTAAATATAACTTCTAGACGTGGATGTTTTATTTTACTAGAATCAAGTATAGCTAGACCATACGCTAGCGCTATTCCATCATCACCACCAAGTGTTGTCCCTATTGCAGTTACATAACCATCTACAACTTCAAGGTCAAGGCCTTCTTTAGTCATATCCTTATCAATGCCATGGTCTTTCTCACATACCATATCCATATGCCCCTGAAGAATAATTGGCTCTTTATTCTCGTATCCACTTGTGGCTTCCTTTATAATAATTACATTACCTGCATTATCCTTATGGCATTCTAACCCTCTGTCTTTTGCAAATGTTACTAGATAATCTCCTATGGCTTCTTCATTATAGGATCCTCTTGGGATATGGGATATCTCTTCAAAATATCTAAAGACTGACTTAGGTTCGATATTCTCTAGCATACTATCACCTACCAATTTACTATATTATTCGCCCTTATAATATATCAAAAAAAGAGCTCAAAATCTATATAAAAGACTTTGAGCCCAAAATATTTATACCTACAACAATTATTCTATCTTGAAAATACTGATTGATTTAGTAATCTCATCAGCAGAATTAGATACATTGTTAGCACTATCATCCAAATCCTTAGACTGAGCCGCAACATGTTTTGCACTTTCTGTAAGATCACCGACAGTACTAAATACCTCTTGAGCAGATGCTGATTGCTCTTCACTAATAGCCGCAACAGAACTTGCAACATCGTTAACATCACTCATTTTACCAATCATCTCATCCATATTTGAGCCAGTCTTGTCAAGGTCTTCAAATATTTGAGCAAATGTTGTTTCTGCTGTTGCAACTGCTTCAACACTCTTAGATATTTCTTTCATGTTGGTCTCTGACTTATCAGATAACTCTGCTATCTGCTGAGTTATCTCTTGAATAATCTGAGAAATCTCTGTTGTTGCATTAGAACTGTCTGCCGCCAACGTACCAATCTCTCCAGCAACTACGGCAAATCCTTTTCCTGCCTCACCGGCACGCGCTGCCTCTATAGATGCGTTAAGAGATAACAGATTAGTCTGTTCAGATATTGAATTAATCATCTCAATAATCTTATTAATCTTTTCTGCCGACTCACCAATAGCCTCTACAACACTATTCATACCATCCATAGATTCTGAAATATGTGTCATATTGCGAGCAACATTTTGCATATCCTGTTGACCAACCTTTGCCTTATCTACCAGTTCACCCATTGTACTATTAGCTTCATTACCAAGATCGGTAAGGTCGCTAACGGACTGTGCAAGTGCTGTAGCATTAAGTGCAAGTTCATCAACAGCTTTACTCATTCCATCCATTACACTATTAATAGAATCCATGTTATGAGACTGTTCTGTAGCCTCTTTGTTTAGGACTTCAGATGCATCTCTACTGTTTACCACATCAGCCTCTAATTGCACAGTATTATTCTGAATTGTATGAATAGTTTCCTTCATACGAGCTACATATTTGCCCATCTCACTTTGGATAAGACCAATCTCGTTATCTTTACCCTTCTTGATATCAACAGTATAATTACCATTAGATACTTCTGTAATCTGATTTACCAATTTATTAACCGGCTTCGTTATTACTTTATTAACAATTACAAACAACACAATTGCAATAATTATTATTGCGATTATCATAATAATTATACTAATAAGCTGCAATCTGTTAGCACTTGCCATAATATCTGATTCGGCAATCGATGAAACAAGAACCCAATTTGTTCCAGGCACATAAGATGCCGCAACATAAAGTGTACCATGCTCCTTCTCATCTATTGTAGTTGGCTTCTGAAGATTACTCTCATCAGAATAATACTTCTCTAATGTATTAATATACTCATCATTAGCCTCAGATATAGTCTTACCATTTAGCGAAGGATCAGCAAATGATAATATAGAGCCACCTCCAAAAAGCATTGATTTTCCAGAACCAAGTGGAACATATTTCTCAACAGTCTCAACTAATGGGTCTAAGAATACATCAAGTCCCATTACACCTTCTCTTCCATCCGGCGTAGTTACTTTTCTGGAAAATGTAACACACAGACTTCCTGTTGTCGTGTCAACATAAGGTTCTCCCGGCTTTAAAGTATCATATTTAAGCCCATCTTTATACCAACCTCTCTGAGTTACATCAAAATCCGCATCCGGTACATAATCGTTAGAGAACACTGCTGATTTATCTGACCAACCTATATAAAGTACAGGCTTCATGGACTGGTCATATTTCTTAGCCTCATCTACAAGCTCTTTAATCTGTGCCGACGACATAGGAACAGTATTAAGAGTCTCTGCAATCTGATTACTCTTATCCACTATATCTCCAACCTTAATGCCCAAATCCCTTGCATTAGAATCCGTTACATCATGAAGATCAGACATTGCCAAGTCTCTCATTCCGCTTCGCGATTGCATAGTAGAAAAGATAATAATTGCAATGATTGATAATGCAATAACAGGAATCATTACAAGGAGTAGTGTCCCACTAACACTCTTTTTTGATTTCTTTGATTTAGCAGTATTTGTTGCCATTTTTTTACCCTCACGTATCATTCATATTTTACACTTCATTGTGTAATACTCACCAAATATTATTATATTGCATAATTTAGAATTAATCAATTATTAATTACATAGCAATCTGCTACCTAGTAAGATCTTTTACTACTTCACCTGCAATAATAAGACCGAGTACTGATGGAACGAATGATACAGACCCCGGTGCATATCCATTCCCCTTCTTGTCAATCTCCTCTTTCTCCTCAAAATAAGCCCCCTTTATTGGTTCTTCTTTTGAATAAACAACCTTTAAACTTTTCACTCCCCTCTTTCTAAGTTCCCTTCTCATAACCTTAGCAAGGGGACATACACTTGTCTTATATATATCAGCCACTTCAAAGGCGGATGCATCAAGCTTGTTGCCGGCTCCCATAGAACTGATAACAGGAATATTTCTATTCTTACATTGCATTATCAGTTCAATTTTTGCAGTAACCGTATCAACAGCATCTACCACATAATCGTATTCATCAAATGGAAATTCAAAAGAATTATCGGGAAGAAAAAAAGTCTCGTAAGTGTTTATCTTTGCCAAAGGATTAATATCTAACATTCGCTGTTTCATTATTTCAACCTTAGGTCTCCCAATTGTACTATGCAGCGCTATTATCTGTCGATTGATATTGCTCCTTGCTATTTTATCCTTATCAATTATATCAAAAGAGGATATGCCGCTTCTTATCAACGCTTCACATACATATCCCCCCACTCCGCCAATTCCAAATATTGCGACTCTTGACTCATTTAACCTTCGAATACCTTCAGAACCTATCAGTAATTCAGTCCTTTTAAACTGCTCATTCATATTTTCAATCCTATCCACATACCGCTCCAATCCTACAAACTAATCTTCTCTGATTCTAATATCCGTAAGGGCAACCTGATCTCCGGTAAGAGCCATATATACATCCCCTCTATCATCAAGAAGATTGATATTATCGTCTATTATAATTCCAAGATTCTCAGTATGAATCATAATTTTATTACTCTTCCTAATAATCTCTACACTACATTCCTTACCTCTCTTATTGGTAGTCTTCCAAGCCTCCCAACCTGGAAATTCATCGCTTTTTCTCATATGAAAATCATTCTGAGCATACTCATTATCTGCACTACACTCTCCGTTAATCTTGACAAGTGCATACTCCTTATAGTCCGTTCCGCCAACCTTACCGTCACTTGAAGAATATACAAGAATATACGGACAATGCCATGCAAGTGACGCCGAAGGAAGACTCATGGTATGAAAATCTATGTAAAGCGAATTCTTGATTCTGACTCCCCTTGTATGTGAATACCTTGGTCCATCAACCTGGGTATTAGGAATATCCGATTCAAGTCTATCAATATAGCTTTCCTCTGCTACAATTCTTCTTATACTGTCTTTATTAACCTTATCTTCTGTCTCTTCAACTTCAATATTCGTAATATCACAGTGTTCACCGGTAATACCAAGGAATGCCTTCTTCGTCTTATCGGGCAATGCAACAATGTACTCTATTTCTCTTGTTGCATCTTCCATAATAATAGAGATATGATCTTCATATCTTGACATAGTAATGTTATATCTTCCTTTAGCATTTTGGCTTTTTGATGTTTTTTCAACATCCTGTGCTTTATCTGATACTTTCACTTCGATATTTCTGGCAGCTGTTGATACGAAGTGACCGTCGAAGAACAATTCGCCAAACTCAATATATTTATATACATCTATCGACTTACTAGTCTTATGTATCCTTCTGTCATAGGAATCAAACAGTATAATGGAAGGGGAAGAGAAACCATTCTCTTCGTTGTTTGCAGCTATGCATTCAAACTTTACTTTCTTGATTACATCCGTAATAGATATGCCGACAGAAACCTTATCTCTGTATTCCTCACAGTTTATGCTCTCTTCAATCTCAACATTCTCTGCCTCAGCGCTCTCTTTGTAGTCTTCGTCTAGAATAGAAATCATTATTTCAGCATACTTGGGGTCAAACTTAGCTCCCGAGCCTTCAACTAGTTCCTCTCTTATCTTCTGATAAGGTAATATTCGTGTATTTCGAAGTCTTGTTGACATAGACGCATAGGCATCAGAAATAGATATGACCCTGGACATCCAGGGTATATCCTCTCCCTTAAGCCCGTTAGGATACCCTGTGCCATCATATCTCTCTTTGTGGTACATAACCGCTTCTTTAAGATAGGGAAATTCCGTGATATTAGATAAAATCTGAGCACTATCAATAGGTTTATTCCTTATAATTCTCTTGTCTTCATCCGTTAAATTCTCTGATTTTCCTATTAACCTATCTGGAAGTTCAACAGTTCCTATATCGTGAAGTAATGCGGCATAATACACCCTCTCACACTCTTCTTTATCTTCTCCGGAAGCCTTAGCTATTCGACGAGCTATATCTGCTACCGCCTTTGAGTGCCCTTGTATACTTTCATCCTTCTTCTCAACAGCAGAAACAAATGCCGTGGCTGTCTGATCGAAGAGCCTTTTCATACTGTTTCTCTCTTCTTCTAACTGCCCCATCTCCACCTGGTGCATCTTCTCAACCTCATCATTCAAATCAAGATATGCAAATATGTATAGTGTCAATATAGCTATTGCAATTGACATATTCGTAAGAGATAGACCATATGCAAAGAACTGAACAACTGACGCAATAATAGGCAGTACGAAATATATAATAAATGCCGCTCTTATATGACTAGAAAACCTATTCCTATACTGAAGCACAAGCGACAACTGTATAAATAGACATACAAGAGGAATCAAGTAGCATACGATAAACGCCGGACCTCTCTGATATCTATTCATCTCGTCAAAGTAGTAATACATATTAGTAAATTGAGATATTACAATAAGCAACATTCCAATAACGGCAATTATATCTACTATTATAAATCTCTTAGGTATATTCTCTCCATCCATGTCTGCACGAACATAGCTTTGCAAGTAATGATTAAACAGCATAGATATGACAAGAATCATGAAAAACACTACAAAATTACTTACCCTAACCATAACATATCCAAGGCTACTTACATCACCCCTGAATATATATGCAAACCTCTCGAATATAAGCAATATTGATACCGACAATTCTGAGAATATAAGAAGCATTTTGCTTTTCTTATTCATTGATTTCGTAAGAAGAAGCAAAATAACAAATACTATTGCCGCCAGAGACAATGAAAACATTATGGATAATTGATATGTCCTTAAAAACTCAAACATTTACCTTATATTTCCTCCTGCTTACAATCACTTTTTCTTAGCAAAAAACTCTTCCAACTTCTGAATTAGTTCTTCTCTCTCAATGGTTTTTAGAAAGTATCCCTCAGGGCGTAAACCAACAACAGACATGACGCTATTCTTATCGCTTTTTCCAGTTAAGAAGATAACCGGAATAGATTTTGTATCCTCATCACTTCTTAACATTTCAAGAACCTGGGGACCATCTGTAACTGGCATCTCATAGTCTAATAGAATCAGATCCACCTTGTTCTTACCAAGATACTTGATTCCCTGAAGTCCTGAATTTGCCACTGATATCTTATAAATATCTTTTAGCCACTTTCTTACTATTGACAGATAGTTAGGATCATCATCTATAATCAATATTCTCTTCTTGAGCTGTTCTCTAGTCTCGTTATCTAAATATTCTTTTGCGGCCTTTACAAACTCTTCATTATTAACAGGTCTTGTGAATTCCTTGTATATAAATTCTTCAGACACTCTTCTCTTAATACCGCTGATATGAGCCGGCTCACCTATTATAAATATGCCACCGGACTCAACTCGCATACGTTCCTCAACTAAGCGAATCACATCATCATCAAGCTTCGTATCATCATCAATATAGAATACAATCAGACACTTGTCAGTCAGTTCACTTTCTATCATGGGCGCAATAGTTTGCACAAAAGAACTCTCTAACCCAGCTTCAATAATCTTTTTCATCAAAACTCTTACGACAAAAGTTTCTTTCTCTCCGACGAATATTACTTTGCTCATCTTGGGTCCCTCCTTATGACAGATTCAATACCATCCCAGTCAATCTTCTTCATATAGCCTTTTAAATCTTCAATTCGTTTCGCATCTTCTATCGGAAGCTTATAATTATCCAGTTCGCTTACTATCATCTCTATGGCATCAAGATCCATCTGCTCTACTACGTCACTAAGTGCAGAATACGCATCTTCTAACATCTCAGTCTCAATAAGTTCCTTATCATCATTATCTTCTGCCTTCTTCATACGCGACAGTTTACTCTTATATGCCTCATAGTCAGATAGGAACTCTCCAACATTATCATTGATATATTCCATATCTTTGTTATTACCGGCATCTTCTAACTTCTGTGCCATGGCCGATAGCTTAGCTGCTCCTATGATACGAGCCGAACTCTTAAGAGAATGAACCTTAATTGTGAACATTCTTATATTCTCTTCATCATATGCACTTCGGATGACATTCAGATTCTCATCAATTGTACCTTCGAACATCTCAAGTGCAAATATATAATCGCTGATACCGCCGGAATTTTTGATTCCCTCTTCAACATTAATGCCCTCCGTATCATATATCCATTTCATGTCATCAGGCATGGTCGTTACCACCTCTACTGCATCCTCACTCGTAGGCTCAATCATAATATTCTCAGGCAGATGCTTCTTAATAGTCTCCTCTAGCAGAGCAGTATCTATTGGCTTGTGAAGACATCCATTAAATCCTTTAGGAACATAGAATTCATCCCCGGCTGTAGAATTGGCAGTAAGAGCATATATAGGAACATCATTATTAATCTTCCTAATCTCCTGAAGAGTCTCTATACCGTCCATACCTGGCATCATATGGTCTAAGAATACTATATCAAAATGCGAATCTCTTATCTTGTCTAACGCATCTTCTCCTGATAATGCCGTATTGACAAATACTTTGGTAGGACGAAGAAGTCCTTTAATAACATTAAGATTCATAGGATTGTCATCAACCACAAGTATATCAGCATCCGGTGCAATAAACTGTGGTACATATACCTCTTCTGAAGATTCACTTGCCTTCTCTTTGAATACTCCTATAGGCGTATCATCTATGATGGTCTGGTCTACCTTAAGTATGAATTCTGAACCTTCTGTATATGTGCTCTCACATGTAAGATCTCCATTCATTAGTTCAGAAAGCTTTCTAGATATGTCCAGTCCAAGGCCTGTTCCCTGTATTGCGCTATTCTTCTTTTCATCAAGTCTCTCATATGCAACAAAAAGCTTGTCCATATCCTCTTCTTTGATACCCATACCAGTATCTTTGACAGAGAATTCAATAGTTGCTATATCCTTTTTCCTGGCTACCATCGTAACCGAAAATGATATTCCACCCTCACTAGTGTATTTTACTGCATTTGTCAGAAGATTAAGTACTACCTGTTTAATCTTGGCTACATCACCATATAAGCGTTTCGGAAGAACCTCATCAATTACAACATCGAACATCAATTCTTTCTGGTTACTTCTCTCTCTAATCATTGTTGCAATAGAGCGAATCGCTTCTTCCGGACTATATTCCTGCTCAACAAGATGCATCTTTCCCGACTCGAACTTGGACATATCAAGCAAGTCGTTGACAAGGCTTAATAGGGACTCGGATGCATTCTTAATATCATTACTGTTATTAACAACCCTATCAGCATAATCTCTCGGAATTCCACTTGTATCTTCTCTTAATGTCAATTCGTTCATACCAAGTATTGTATTAATCGGTGTACGTATCTCATGAGACATATTGGCAAGAAATCTTGTCTTGGCGCTGTTAGCTTTCTCAGCTTCATCCCTTGCAGCTTTAATCTCATCATATTGTCTACGAACCGTCGTAGAATTAATAAGTTTCCATACAAACAATCCAGCTGCGACAACAAGAAGAACAACAAAGAGTATTCTAAATATCAAAATCTCTGTTATCCTAGGGCTCTTGTTAATATCAAATTCATTATCTTGCAGAACCTGTCTCGTGTTCTTGTCAAGGATTTCAATATGTAACTTGTAGTTACCATATGGAAGGTCTGTATATTCGAGAGTTGTCATCTTGCTCTTAGGCGCAGTTATACCGTCATCCGGACCATCCTCAAGGTATACATGTACAAGAGGATCTAGCATCGAATAATCCATTATAGAAGTCGTAATTTGAATACGTCCTTCACTTGAAGGTATTTCATATCTTCCGTTTTCATTTGCTGTAACTTTCTCTCCATCACAGGTAATGGAGCCTATTCCCACATGTATCTTCTCATTTTGCTCGAAGAAATGATTAACATTTACCTTGATAACACCATTTCTTCCAGGCATATATAGATTTCCCTCACCATCCTGATAACTATTGGAATTAGCTGTCAAAGCGTATGGCATACCACTCTCAACAGTGTATAGTCTGTAGTCACTGACATTATCATCTATCATCTTAGATGATTCGATTATATATAGCCCATAAGAAGACAATATCCACGCATTGTCATTACCATCAAAGTACATATCATAATTATTATTATATGGGAAAGACTTAACTTGTGTCACTTTACCATCCTTCATATACTCTATGGAGTTAGACGTAACAAGCCAGAGAACTTCTCTCTTATCATCTCTTATTATCTTCATTACAACATCACTTGTCAGCCCCTCGTTACGACTTATCTTCTTAATATCACTACCATTAATAGCGTATATACCATCACCGTCAGACCCGGCATATATGGTTCCATCCTTATCCTGAGTTACTGTAAGAAACACCGTATTCTTAACACCCTCACTTGCTCCCACTGTTCTTGTTATCTGACCATTATTAATAACAGCAAGACCTCCATTGGTTCCCACCAGTACATCACCGCCAGTGCCCTCATATACAGTTCTTACCTCATTGTCAGGAAGACCATTTTCTTTGGTGTATGACCTATAGCTTCCGTCAGGTAATACACACAAAAGGCCTTTTTCATCAGTATATGTTGCAATCCATACATTTCCCGCTGTGTCTTCTTTGATGCAACGAATTCTGCTGTCGCCTATGTATCTTGTTAGCTCATTATCTATTATCTGACCATCTAAAGTCACTAATTGGAGCCCCTTGTCCATTCCTATATATAGAACTCCATTATGAATACATGCTGCATTACTCGTTCCTGCTCTTAACTTATATGTATCCATTATATCAACGAAATTATTCGATACAATCTTCATAACACCCTGAGTAGAGGATGCAATCCACATATTGCCTTGATAATCCTGTGTCATCATCTCAATACCGCTAAGCGCAATATCATTATGGACTACTAAATTGTCACCGTCGAGATAACCTATTTTACTTGAAGAAGCAATCCATACTCTGTCACAGCAATACGCTATCCACTGGATGGATCCAAACTGCGAAGCGTCGATTCTCTTCATATCATTAACGTTAGCATTAAATACACCGTAATATACATTGCCACCTTCTGTCCCTATATATAGATTGGAGTCATTAAGCGGATCAACCATTAGTGTATATATCTTGTCATAGCCTAATGCACTACTCTCATATGCAGCTGTTACTGTCTGATTCTCTATTGTAAATATTACGCCTTTGGAAGTAGAACCATATATCTTCCCACGGCTGTCAGCATCCAATTTAAGAATCCTGTCCTTATCAATTAAGTCATTCGATATGCTATGAATTGTAAGGTTCTCGTCCGCACAGCATACTCCTGAGGTAGTACCTATGTATACATTTCCTGCGTTATCTTCTTCAAATATACGTATAGATGAAGAAGGTATTCCTTCCTTATATGTAATATGAGTTTGCTTATCTCCATCTATTACAACTACACCATTATCATTTGTTCCAACCCATATTCTTCCTTTGCTGTCTTCAAAGAAAGCTCTGGCACTTGTCAGACCGTTA
Organism: Lachnospiraceae bacterium; assembly: GCA_015057165.1. Classification (GTDB taxonomy): domain Bacteria; phylum Bacillota; class Clostridia; order Lachnospirales; family Lachnospiraceae; genus RUG191. Next base: position 39,675 of record SVEY01000022.1, read on the forward strand.
CTTGTATCCATTCTCTCAAAGTTAGAACCGTCATATCGGATTACTCCGCTGTAGCCACCAATCCACATATGGCCATCCTTCGCGCTAAGCAAGAACATAGAATCACTGGTGGGCATACCATTAGAAGCATCATATATCTTCGTAGTATATCCAACCTGAGGTAGCTGTCCGGTAATAGAATATCCGCCTCCATTCTTAGAATCTATTATTTCAATGTTATTACTATCTTTCGTATTATTTCCTGCCGCGAATATATTAAGACACGCAACCGATAATGTTGTTATTGTTAGCGTCATAGACAGTAGCATTGCAACTATATGACGTTTCCTGTTTTTTTTCAAAGTTTTTCTCAAAGGAACATCCTCCACTTACGCATCCTTATTGTATTTCTTCAATATAACTTTAACTTCGTCAAGGGATTCCATGAATACCTCTACACACTTCGGGTCGAATTGCGTTCCCTTGCCCTCTTCAATAATTGATAGTGCTTTCTCTATAGAAAATGCAGGCTTATATACACGCGGTGAAGTGAGAGCATCGAATACATCCGCTACCGCCATTATTCTTGCAGATAACGGTATAACTTCACCGTGAAGCCCTTCGGGATAACCCTTGCCATCCCATCTCTCATGGTGGTAAGCAGCCATATTACGGGCTTCCTTCAAGTAGTTTTCACCACCAACTGTACTTATAGCCTTCTCCATAATCTTCCTGCCGGCTGTTGTATGAGTCTTCATAATCTCATACTCCTCGTCAGTAAGCTTGCCCGGTTTATTAAGTACATTGTCAGGAATATTAATCTTTCCCACATCATGAAGTGGAGCGGAACGCACAACATCTGATGCAAACTTAGATGTTATTTTCTCTGCATAATATCCCTTTTCCTTAAGTCCTGATACAATAATCTTCACATATGCCGCAGTCTTCTGAATATGTGCACCTGTATCGGAGTCTCTATTCTCAACAAGGTCAGCCATTGTTATAATAAGGCCATCCTGCATCTGTGCAGTATTTTCAGAAAGCCTTCTTATACTTCTTAATTGTTCAGTCTGATTCGATGCCATATCACATATATCATGATAAAGCTTCTCCACCTCATCTTCCGTTCGTATATCAAGGTTTCGCATCTGTCTTACAGCTTCATCAAGCTTATCTTGGTCGTCACCGGCTTTTGTTAATTTCTGAACGCGAATACCGATTCCTTCAATGGGATAAACTGTGTAATAATTAGTCGTCCATATTCCGTATGCCAATATAAGAACAATTATTCCTGCCATAACAAACAGAACCTGACGAGCGAACTCCTGTACATAATCTGCCATATAATCGAGGGATGCATCTGCTCCCGCATAACAAACAAAATGTCCGGCGCTGTCATATATCGGGCTATATGCAGTAACTACCCAATTCCAGGCACCCTTTGACTCTATAGGTTCAATCTCTTTTCCGGAAATAAGATCATCCATGTGTTCCTCAAATTCATCATCTATTACTTCCGTCTCACCTGGAGCATAACCCTCTGTATCCTCGACATAAGCATAGCTCTCATAATCAGTTCTTGCATCTAAATCAAATACGAACGTTACTTTGTCCCTATCTACTTTAAGCACATAAAGATATCCCACTCCTGGAGCGTTCTCTCGAATCTGATACAGCATTTCTTCCGTCTCTTTATATCCCGGCGTATCTTCACCAGTCGCAAGATAATTTTCAATCTTGTCCCCATCTACTACATTCGCAGCAAATTTTGCGGCATTTACCGCATTACTGGTTCTATCAGTTTTAGCCATCCTGAAATACTGTGTGATACCAATAGACGCTGTTATTAATGCCGCGGCAAAGGTAAGTACAACAAGCACGAATGTCATTCTTCTTCTTGCTGAACGCTTCGTATTCTGACTCCACTCATCAATAGATTCTCTTTCGCTATCAGAAAGAGGCTTTTGCTTCCAGGAACTATCATATATTCTTTTTCTAATCTCGGGGGGAATAAAATGAATAATAGGAGTCGCCAGGGAGTAACACATTGCTTTGTCAAATATATTAAGAAGGATATTAAGAATTATAAATATAATAAAACCCATTCCTTCTCTACCATATCCCATAGATTCCATAATAGCTCTAATTGATGCATTCTCAGGTCTTCCGAGAAGGAACCATTGTATAACACCGCTTAGCGCTCCACTAATTGCACCGACAGCTGCTATAAAAAATGCGGCATTCCTAATAAAACGTGACGACCTTTTATTATTTACATTGTCATTCTTCTTAACAAACCATACTGTAAGAATTGCTATAATCGCACTAATGATACTAAAATATATTGAATACTCATTGAATATGGAGCATATTACATTAGTTACCACACCTACCAAAACACCCGGAAACAGTCCTGCAACACTCGCAACAACAATTGTACCAATTGTGTCCCAATAAACGGGCAGGTCTAACTTATAGGATATAAATCCCAAAATTACATTTACAAGGATGCCTATAGCAATAGCGCTAAAGCTTAATATTGTATTCTTATTTCTAAAACGCGAAAATGATTTCAAATTAATGTCCTCCACATTCATACTATAGAATGATTTAAGATTCAAAAAACTTAACGCTTGCTTTCAACAAAAAACACCGGCACTGTTCTCTCATTATCGTGTGCGTATATAATATTATCACCCTGTGCCATCCTCATAAGAAATCCAGAAAGCTTCCCATTATACATATAAAGCCCCTGCATATTCATATAATCATGCCACTTACCATCTCCCCACGCAAAGTCAATATTACGAGTAAGATATTGTGGGCAGTATTTTTGAGCTATATAGCCACAATCATATACCTTAGGGAGTAGCTTTTGCCAATCTTTATTATTATATTCTCTTCCTGCTGCATATATACCTTTAGAAGCATACGCATCCATCGGCTTTATCATATAATCATCTTTGTTAGCTAATACTTCCTGCATTGATATACCCTTAGAGCCAAATTCCTTCGTCTCCGGTATATGTTTTTTTATAAATTGAACTTCTTCATCTGTGAGAAATCTCCAAGTTCTCTCCAAATGAAGCACATAAAACAGCCACTTTGAATGAATTATCTGAGTATCAAATGCCCCTGCAAAAAATACCGAATCGCCTTTAACAGCGTTTATAAAATCAGACACCTCATCATATCTGGACATAATATCAGCTGTAACAGCTCTCCTATATATAGCATCAATTCTACTTCCTGATTTAGAATACAGCGCTCCATCTCTATACTCTAATTCTCTAATATCACAAATCTCGCAATTGTATCCTCTTTTCTGAAATCTTCTTGCAAACTCCCAGAAATCCCCCATTGTTGCATTTTCTAAAACATCAACAATAGCTATGTTGGGATTATCCTTTTTCTTAGGATATGTATTATAAAGTTCAATAAAAGAATCTACCCATGTATCAAATAGTTCAAAGCCTGAAAGGTTATATTTTCTTATAACATGTTGATGAGCCGGATTATTAATAAGCGCCTTGGACATCTCTAAATCCCTAAGCTGTGCCGCTGTTCCATCTGTGTTAATCTCGCAAAAATAGAAATCTTCATTCTCTTCATTAAAGAACAAATCGAACCTTGCCATAGGCAGGAATCCATCATAGCTTCTTGGTAGAAGTATTAACTCTTCCAACTCTTTCGAAAAGGGAAAAAGAGCCCTGTAATCTTCATGATTTCTGTACTCTTCAATTATCTTCCCAAATATACTATATGTCACATTCGCAATATGCTCAAATTTAGCCATCATATTCTTATCATACACCTTTGGAATATGAACTGTCTTATCTACCATATCATTCCAAAACAAAGGAGAATGTTCTAGATTGTATTTAACTTTTAGGGCACCTTCTTTATTCTCTTCCATATGGTTTTCTATATATGACTTATATTCTTCAAATACTTCTTTTTGTAAGCTCATTTTCAACACTATCCTTCTATTAAAAAACATACTATTTTGCCATATAATAAGATCTGTTATGGCAAGAATTTGAATTAGTCTGTAATTGATTCGAGTCTTATTGTATTAGAATTACCTGAATGCCTGCTCTTTGTCCCTCCGGTAAGAACTATATTGTCTCCTTTTTTCATGTCAAAGATTTCTTTTGCGCAAGTAGTGGCATTGTCAAACATCTCGTCTACAGAGTCAAACTCTTTACTTAAGACAGGTGTAACACCCCAACTGAGATTAAGCTGTCTACACGCTTTCTTAGATGTGGTCATTCCCAAAATATCTATTGGACATCTGAATCTACTAACCATCTTTACCGTAAGCCCAGACATAGAACTAATTACAATACCTTTGGCATTTGTATCTATTGCCATTTGGCATGTGGCATGTGATAGGGCATCAATATTATTCTGTATTACGTAATCCGTCTTGGCAAATCTCTTAACGTAATCAATATTGTTCTCAGTATACTCAGCAATCTCAGCCATATTCTTAACAGCTTCTACTGGATATTTGCCGGCAGCGGATTCACCTGAAAGCATAATCGCAGAAGAGCCATCATACACCGCATTAGCAACATCTGATATCTCAGCCCTTGTAGGTCTTGGGTTGTGTATCATTGATTCAAGCATCTCTGTTGCAGTAACAACCCTCTTTCCTAAAAGCCTGCATTTACTGATAAGAAGCTTCTGTACGGCAGGCACTTCAACAAATGGAATCTCTACCCCAAGGTCACCTCTTGCCACCATTATTCCATCGGCTATCTCACATATCTCTTCAACATTATCTACGCCCGATTGATTCTCAATCTTGGCTATAATCTCAATATCACTTCCCCCGTTCTCGTCAAGAAAATTCCTAAGGTCTGTTATGTCCTGTTTATTGGACACAAAGGAAGCTGCGACAAAATCGATATCATTTTTGATTCCAAACAGCAAGTCTTCTTTATCTTTTTGACTCAGATAATCAACCTTGAATACATGCCCCGGAAAACTCATACTCTTTCGATTGGATATCTCTCCGCCTGCTTGTACCTCACATATTGCATCTCTATCTGTTAACTTCTTGACTTTAAATATCAAAAGTCCGTTATTAACAAGTATTGTGTC
>SVEY01000022.1:44862-49990 GCA_015057165.1 Lachnospiraceae bacterium
ACCTCACATATTGCATCTCTATCTGTTAACTTCTTGACTTTAAATATCAAAAGTCCGTTATTAACAAGTATTGTGTCACCACATTCAAGCTCTCCCACAAGTCCTTTATAGCTAACAGAGACCTTACTGTTATCCCCTACTACATCATCTATTGTAAATGTAAATTCCTGTCCTTCTTTAAGTTCTTCTTTACCATTCCTGAAATCACCCACACGGTACTCAGGTCCTTTTGTATCAAGCATAATGGGAAGTGGGTAGTCAAGCTTCTCTCTTACACTCTTTATCATATCAATCCTTACCTGATGCTCCTCATGTGTTCCGTGAGAAAAATTAAGTCTCGCCACATCCATTCCCGATTCACACATCTTAGCAAGGACATCTGCATCATCACTGGCCGGTCCTATTGTACATATTACTTTGGTTTTTCGCATTACACTTTCCTCCTATAATTCTCATGGAATAATAATAACATAATCATCTTGCCTGTTCAAAACGAGAATCGCTTTACCACACACACAGCAAAAACCATTTTTAGCGGACTATTCTATATATGTCTTACAACTTCAAATCTATATAGTTGTATATTATCTTCCGGTCTTATTCCACCTTTTCTCATTGCAATACTCACCTGTTCCTCTACTGTGTCTACTCCTTCTAAATCAGGAAGAAGAAGTCCTCTCTTATATCCACTTTCAACTATTACGCCGTATCTTTTCACATCAAGTTCATCAGTAGATGCAATTCTTTCTGGCTCACTTAATACATCTACATTAATGTCTAACCATTTAAGCTCTTCTTCTGTGATAGGTGAGAAACGATAATCCTTTGAAGCAGCACTTATTGCATTATGAATTATCTCTTCTGCCAGATTATCCTTAGTTGGCAGGATTGTTCCAATACATCCTCTAAGCTGTCCCATTTTATGGACAGATACAAATGTACCAGCCTGCCTTGTTAATGTATCAAGAGGCACCCATCCTGGGATATCTAGCACCTTCCCATTCTTAACAAAGTATTCTAGTGACTCCCTGGCCAGCTTAACATAATCATCTGATTCTTCTCTTTTCTTTGACAATGCTCCCTCTTTCTCCTTAAGCTTGATTTTCAAAAATCTTCGACTCTCACTATCTCCATAAGGTAAAAACGAGCACACCCCATATCCAACTCCTGTAATATCCTCATGGGAATAAACTTTAGTAACAACATCTTGTCCATCAAGAACTCCTGCCATTATTACAAAGGAGCGGTGCCCACATTCTGCTGATTTCTCAAGGAAGCTTTCCTCAAATTCTAACATTTCCCCAAAATCCGCCCTGCCGCATACATCCATTATTCTCTCATCATACATAGGCCCTTCCGCCACAAATCCGTAAGGGCCATAATCTTGTAATTTGTGAGACAGATCACCACTGGCAACATATACGACTCTTCTATCAACAGCTTCTATAGCTTTCTTAAGTAGCATACCATATTCATAATGGGTGTATAAATCAAGCCCTGAAAGGCCTGTTCTTATTAATTTAAAATCATTGTATTTCTTCGTAATAAAATATAAGGGAACCATGGTTCCATGATCTAATTGTGGATCCTTTTCCCCCATAAAGCCTGCAGGAAAATAAGCTTCACTTGCCAAATTAGCAATTTGTTCTACAAGTTCAGTATCATAAGACACATCAAACTTCACATTTCCCGCGCCAAAATTAGCAAAGGATCCTCTAGCTCCTCTACCAGATGAGATATGAAAATAATCAGAATACATAACAGAATGCGGACTTGATATAATAATTGTTTCGGGCTTAAGCTCTGCTATTTTTTCTGCCACTCTCTCATACGAACGTATTGTTTTCTCAACCTGTCTTTCGCTACCTTTACCTATATCTGGAACAATCATTGGCGGATGCGGAACCATAAAAGCACCAACTACAGACATATATATCCCCCTTTTTTTAATATATTCTACTTTCTTCTACACATTTCCCTCAAATACAAATTCCAAATTCTCTCTTGCCACATCAGCAAGTCTATATATAAGATCAATATTTGTTGCATCTCTATCAGTCATATGAAACTTCGGAAAAAACCTCGTCACATGAAGAGGAATCTTCTTTCCTGTCTTTATCTCAAGAAAATGAATCCACTTACTTAGTTCTCTCATTTCCTCTTCACTATCATTTTCTCCAGGAATTATTAAATTAGTAAGTTCAACGTGGCAGGACTTTACACTTCGATCAATAAAATCTTTGATCATAGCAAGATCTCCATTAATAAGATTCCTATAAAAGTCACTGGAAAAAGACTTAATATCGATATTCATAGCATCAATATAAGGTGCTATCTCTTCATATACTTGTTCACTTGCAGTTCCATTTGTAACAAGAACAGTTACAAGATCTTTTTCTTTGGCAAGACGTGCTGTGTCTCTTACAAATTCATATCCAAGAAGAGGCTCATTATATGTGAAGGCTATTCCAATATTACCTTGAGATTTCAAATCAATTGCTTTAAGAACAATGTCTTTTGGTGAAATAATCTGGGTTCTGCCGGCAAAGGATTTGATTTCTCTTCCCCATGATATATCATAATTCTGACAAAATGGGCAACGAAGATTACATCCATAAGAACCTATAGAAAGAATTTTGCTACCACTCATAAACATTTTCAGCGGCTTCTTCTCAATAGGATCTAACGCCACAGCAGTGATTTTTCCATAGTTTCCAGGTATAACCTTGCCATCTTTACATGTCCTGACTCCGCAAAATCCTGTCCCTCCTTCATTAATATTGCAATGTCTATAACACACTTCACACTTCATAAATAATTCCTTCTTTAACCATTAATCTCTATATCTTCGAAAGCACCTTTTCTCACCCATACAGATACCTTGCCAGAATCTGTGTAAAATGTACAATTACCATCCTCTCTAACTTGAACAGGTTCAGTACATTCTCCCATTGCATCATAGAACATTTCACCAGCAAACTGCTTTCCAACATACATATCTTTTGCTCCGCCTTCGGCATTACTCATAATAACAGCTAGTCCAGAATCTGGATGCTCTTTATCTCCCCCTCTTGTCCAACCAACAATGTGAAAATCATCAAAATAATCTTTCTGCTCTCCATAAGCATAAGACTTTCTAATCCTAATTAGTCTCTCCAAATTAGGAACTGCCGGTCTATCACGACCGGGATTACCATAAAAGTCTGAATAAAATATACATGGAAGACCTGCTTCTCTAAGAAGAATAATGGCATAAGCAAGGGGCTTAAACCAATCCTGTATAAATGATTCAAGGCTCTGTCCATACTGAGTATCATGGTTATCAACAAATGTAACAGCATTATTAGGTCTGTACTTAACAAGGGCATTGTCGAATATCATCTTCATATCGAATCCAGCACCTTGTACTGATGCATTGTAGAAATTGTAGTGAAGAGTAACGTCAAATAATGACATCTGGTTCTCAACTGTATCAAGATAATACTGAAGCCTTCCTATATCACCACTCCAATATTCCCCAATGGCCGGTAGAGCTATTTTCTTAGCACTTCTAATTCGTTTAATCATATCCCTATAAAAGTCGAATTTGATATGCTTGACAGCATCTAATCTTACTCCATCAATACCAGTTTCATCAATATACCATGACAGCCAATTAAAGATTTCCTCTACAACTTCAGGATTATCCATATCAACATCGCATCCCATTAGATAGTCAAAGTTGCCATTCTCTATATCTGTCTGTTGTTCCCATTTCTTTCCTGAGAAGCAATATAATTGACCCTGTTCTTTCGTATTTTCATCCCAGTCCGTTCCAGTAAAACAATTATGATCCCATTGAAACTTACTGTATTTTCCTTTTCTACCTGGAAATGTGAATTTAGACCACACCTTTATCTGTCGCTCGCCACCAGTCACTTGATTTCTATCATTCTGAGCAACAGTATATGCCATAACATCTTCAGTTTCATCAGCACCCAGACGGTGATTTAATACTATATCAGCAAAGACTTTTACTCCTTCTTTCTGCAATGTCTTAATGGCTTTCAAATATTCTTCCTTAGTTCCATACTTAGTTCTTACAGTCCCTTTCTGATCAAACTCACCCAGGTCATACATATCATATACACCATATCCGACATCATCTTGCGATGTTCCCTTATACGCAGGTGGAAGCCATACACCGGTAATTCCAGCATCAGCTAGAGGTTTCGCTTTGGCCATACACCTTTTCCACCATATGCCATCATTATTAAGATACCATTCAAAATACTGCATTATTGTTTCATTATTTGCCATACTACTTATCTCCCACTCCCAATCTTTTTAGCTTAAATATAATTATACCATTTTTTTCTCCATATTCCATTCCCCCTTGAATTATGCCAAAAATACTTATATAATTATGAATACGTAGTTAAAAACACTTTGGGAGGGGGGTAATTACAATATGGATTACAATGAAAGACTAGCTAAATCACAGGCTAAAATGGATGAATTAAAGGCAAAGATCGAGGCTTCTAGCCAGAGACAAAAACAAGCTCGTCAATTAAAAAAAGAAGAAATCAAGCAAAGCATGTCTGAATTCGATAAGGCCCTTGTTGAATTTACAGATATCGTTGATGCAAAGGTTAACGGCTTTGTAGACGAGAGTGTTAATAACATTCAAGAATCTTTCGACGAGTTACCAAATGCAATCGAAGATTTTGCCGATGATGTTGATAATTCTGTTCAAGGCGATATCAATGCTGGAAAAGAAAATGCACGTATTGCCAAGGAACGCAGAGAAGGAAAGATTAACAGCCTTAAGCTCCAAAAGCAAATGAACATGGAGGCTCGTAAAGCAAAAATTACAGCAAAGAAGGATGCTATAGATAAGGCTAATATGGAAGCAAGAATCGAAGATCTTCTTGATTATGCAGATAGCTGCCAGGTTATGGCTTTATCATGGGCTCTAGAAATGGAGACAGCACTCCTTGCTGCTTCAGAACAAGCTGCAGAATATGCTGAAAAATTTGGCGAAAAGAAATAGCAATTAATTGCTTATAAAGAAAAGGGGCTGTAAAAAAACTCCCCTAACGGAAAAGCAGCTATGAGCTCGCGCTCATAGCTGCTTTTTGGTATAATT
>SVEY01000004.1:0-76057 GCA_015057165.1 Lachnospiraceae bacterium
AGATATAAATATCTCCATCGCTCTTGTTGATTCTTTGGTTAATCCCTTAATTGGTCAATGTTAACTTAATGACATTGCGCAAATGCGGGGCTTTATTACATATCATCTACACCTCATCAAGTGCCTTACCGATATCATGTCTCATATACTTATTGTCAAATTCTACCCAATTGGTAGCGTCATAAGCTTTCTTACAAGCTGTAATTAAATCATCACCCTTAGCAGTAACGCCTAATACTCTACCACCATTAGTAATAAAGTTATTATCCTCGTCAAAGGCGGTTCCTGCATGGAAGCAATAGTATTCTTCATTATCAAACTTATCAAGTCCAGTTATCTTATATCCTTTCTCATAAGATACTGGATATCCCTTTGATGCAAGAACAACACATACTGCTGCATTATCCTCGAACTCAAGATCAATTTTATCAAGAGTACCATCAACACAAGCCTCCATAACATCAATAATATCATTCTTCATACGAGGAAGAACTACCTGTGCTTCAGGGTCGCCAAATCTTGCATTATACTCTAGAACCTTAGGACCATCTTCTGTTAGCATAAGACCGAAGAATATAACACCTTTGAATGGTCTGCCTTCTTTTGCCATAGAATCAACTGTTGCCTGGTAAATGTACTTCTTACAGAATTCATCTACTTCATCTGTATAGAATGGTGATGGGCTAAATGTTCCCATTCCACCAGTATTAAGACCTGTATCTCCATCTCCTGCTCTCTTGTGATCTTGAGAAGAAGACATAATCTTAATTGTCTTACCATCGCAGAAAGAAAGAACTGACACCTCACGACCTGTCATAAACTCTTCTACAACCATAGTATTTCCAGCATTACCAAACTTCTTATCTTCCATAATAGTCTTGACACCTTCTAGAGCTTCATCAAGTGTATTACAGATAAGAACTCCTTTTCCAAGAGCTAGGCCATCCGCCTTAAGTACTATTGGCATCTTAGCTTTCTTAATATATTCTATTGCATCACCGGCATTATCGAAATTCTCATAAGCTGCTGTAGGAATATTATATTTCTTCATTAAATCCTTAGAGAAGGCCTTACTTCCTTCTAAGATTGCTGCGCTCTTATTAGGTCCAAACACCTTAAGGCCACGCTTCTCAAACACATCAACTACACCACCAACAAGTGGATCATCCATTCCAATAATTGTAAAATCAATACTATTCTCTTCTGCAAAATCAGCTAAGGCATCAAATTCCATTGCCTTAATAGGTACAAGTTCTGCAAGCTGTGATATTCCTGCATTACCAGGTGCGCAATATATCTTATCTACTCTCTTTGACTTAGACGCTACCATACATATAGCATGCTCTCTTCCGCCACTTCCTACAACTAATACTTTCATTATATTTCTCCTTTTGCTATCATATCTATTGCCTTAGGCAGAATAATCCACTCAGCTTCTTCCATAACACGCTTCTGCAGGATTTCAGGAGTGTCACCCTCCTTCACTTCAACAGCCTTCTGCAGGATAATAGGACCTGTATCTGTGCCCTCATCAACAAAATGCACTGTTGCACCAGTAATTTTCACTCCGCGCTTCAGAGCGCCTTCGTGGACCTTAAGGCCATAGTAGCCTTTACCACAGAAAGAAGGAATAAGTGATGGATGAATATTAATAATCTTATTGGTATATTTCTTAACCATTTCCGCTGGAATATTAACAAGATATCCTGCAAGAACAATAAGATCAGGATTTAAATTATCCATTTCAGCTACAAGTGCTTTGTTAAAGTCGTCCCTGGAAGCAAAGTCCTTAGGGCTAATACATTTTCCATTAATCCCATTCTCCTTAGCTCTTGTGAGAGCATAGGCATTAGCATTGTTACTTACAACTTCAACAATTTCTGTATCTCTTATTGTATTATTATTAATTCCATCAATGATAGCTTGAAGATTCGTGCCACCACCTGATACAAGTACAACAATTCTCATTATATAAGCTCTACTCCCTTGTCTCCAGACTTAATATATCCTACTTCGTATGCCTTCTCGCCAGCGCTCTTAATTGCAGACATAACTGTATCAACATCAGACTTATTAACAGCAATCACCATTCCAAGTCCCATGTTAAATGTGTTATACATCATTTCTTCTGCAATATTACCTGTCTTCTTAATTAAATTGAAAATAGGTGGAATATCGTAAGAATCCTTCTTAACAACTGCGCATACATTATCAGGAAGCATACGGGGAATATTCTCGTAGAAACCACCACCTGTAATATGAGAACAGCCATGAATTCTAACACCAGCATCCTTAATTGCCTTAAGTGCCTTAACATAGATTATTGTTGGACGAATAAGTGCCTCTCCAAGGGTCTCGCCTAATTCATCATAATAAGTGTCTAGGCTTTCTTTGGTCATTTCGAATACATTTCTAACAAGAGAAAATCCATTAGAATGAACACCAGAAGAAGCAATACCAATTAGAACATCACCATCAGCAATTTCTTCTCCAGTAATAATATCTTTCCTGTCACATACACCAACTGAGAATCCTGCCAAGTCATAATCATCCTCTGGCATAAGTCCAGGATGTTCTGCAGTTTCACCACCGATAAGAGCACAACCAGACTGCTTACAGCCCTCTGCAACACCACCAACTATTGTAGCTATTTTCTCAGGATAGTTCTTACCGCAGGCAATATAATCTAAGAAAAACAAAGGCTCACCGCCAGCACATGCAACATCATTAACGCACATTGCAACAGCATCAATTCCTATTGTGTCATGCTTATCCATTAGAAAAGCAAGCTTAACCTTAGTTCCACAGCCGTCTGTACCTGATAAAAGTACAGGGTCTTCCATGTCCTTAATTCCTGCCATTGAAAATGCTCCAGAAAAGCCACCAAGACCTCCTAAGACTTCTGGTCTCATAGTTTCTTTAACACTTTTCTTCATAAGTTCTACAGATTTATAACCTGCTTCGATATCTACACCTGATGATTTATAATCCATGCTTTACTCCTGTTCCGGCTCACTTGCCTAATTCTATAAAAACGCCTCATATCCATTAGCTTGTAGCTTTGCGTCCTTAGCTTCAACACCATTTTTCATTTCTTCTGAATAAGCTTCTAATTTCTTACTAAGTTCTTCATCAGAAGTTGCAAGAATCTTAGTTGCAAGGATTCCAGCATTCATTCCACCGTTGATTGCTACTGTTGCTACTGGAATGCCACTTGGCATCTGTACAATAGAATATAGAGAATCAACACCACCAAGGTCTGATGTCTTCATTGGAATTCCAATAACTGGTCCATTAAATAAAGCTGCACACATTCCCGGAAGATGTGCTGCCTTACCAGCACCTGCAATTATGACCTTAACGCCTCTATCCTTTGCGCCCTTAGCATATTCAAAGAATATGTCTGGCTCTCTGTGAGCAGATATAATTCTCATTTCATAATCAATATTAAACTTATCTAGAATCTCAGCAGCTTTACTCATGACAGGCATGTCAGAGTCGCTACCCATAACAATACTAACTTTTGACATGATTTATCTCCTTTATAAAATATAGGTTATTTTAACATAAGTGCTATGTTGTATCAAATTACGTTCACCTCACAAAAAGCTCGGGTTCATTCTCAATCAAATCTCTGGCCAAATACCTGTAATCCATATTCTCAATACCATAGCTCCCATCATTTATTTGTTGAGACAATTTGCTTTTATAATAAATATCCATGGCATCCCTTATAGATAGTTCTTGTTGTGTTGCTAACTGTTTTATTATTTTTTCCTCTAATAATTCCTTATATATTCTATCAAGCTTATTCTTTTCCATTATGGCATTACCTCATAGGACTTTTTAAACTTTACAACTTCATCAATCATAGCCTGCGACAAAAAGGCCATTTGATTGTTCTTCTTATAGTAGCGAATTTCAGATAACGTACGCTCTTCGTCCCAAAGACCATCCATATACATACTTACACATTTAAACACATCATCATTAGCTACATTTCCAATCACAGCATCAAAATCTTTATATACATCTTTTCCATTACGACAATCCACTACAAATTGCAGCCATTCACTATCAGCGAATTCAAACATCTTAACATTATATTGGGAATAATCTATAAGTTCATATACATTCACAATTTTTTAATTTCCAATGTTGTCCCATGATAAACAATCATATGCTAACCCCTTTTTCCTTAACAAAATCTGTTATGTCCTCTACAAGGTACTGTTTCCCTTGAGTATGTAACACGTCATAATGTGGAATAATATAATTGTCCAATATACCTGAATCATTCAGAATCTCATATACTTTTTTATATGGTTTTTTCCATTCGTAAGCCAGAGCATGAATTAAAAAAACCGCGAAACCCAATACTTTTGTATCCATATAACATCTCCATCCACAACTTTTTTATTAATTATATCACACCATATATCAATTACAAAAAGCTCCTTTGAAAATCCTACATCAGTCTAATTTTTTTCAAATTGTACTAAACGTATAAATATTCCTTAGATTAGTCTTTGGTCAATTCTTGATACATCTTCATAAGTTCCGCTACGCAATCTGATTCAGACATGTTCTTAATATCAAATCCATACGCTTTCATTACTGCAATATCATTATTTCTATGCGCCTTCTGTAATTCAGAAGGCATTGTTAATGGATCATATAAATCTGCAAGAGAGCTGTCAGGATATAATGCTCTTGCATCAAGTATTCCTTGGGCGGTTTCTTTTATTTTTTCTTTTTGTTCAGTTGTAGGTGCAGGCCAAGGAAAAGTATTATATACGATGGTATTAGAATATCTATAATCACTTTTCATACGTCCACAAAGTTTCCTTGCCCATGACATATGAACATTAGATTCTAATATTCCAAATTCATATATGGTTGCCTTATCAATATAAAACACCGCATTCGTATATACCATACCTTCAGGCATAAAACAAATAGGTATATATCTTCTTTTTTGTGAAGACACTACAGGAATCACCAAACTTTTCCCTATTGGTGCTTGTGATTGAAAATACTTAGATGGTTTATCTGCAAGCACTTTTGTAGAAGGTTTATTGTTATTTATCCTAAAATTATAAACCGCCTCTACACGTTCACTTATAAATTTGCTTGACTTAATAACATTGGGTGGACAGTTTTCAAGATATAATGCATACTTAGTTTCGCCATTATTTAGAAGATCTCGTGCATTCCAATATTGTTTAATATAAGGCTTAATCTCAGGTTCTTTTTTTATTGCTTCATCATATTCTTTTTGCGACAAAACAAAATTCCCATCATCTATAAGCTGTGCACCTTTGGTCATTTCCAACTTCGCAGAAATAGGTTTTCCACTCTTTGAAACAAAATTAAATTCAGCATCTTGTAAATATTGATCTATATGAGTACATTTTTTTACATCATTTCCTTCAAATATCTTCTTTTCTGATATGTTATTAATAGAAAATCCTATAATTACACAATGTACGTTTGCTTTATCATTAGCTTCACTATTCCACACAAATGTCCTATATGCAAAATTAATATATATTCCCTTCATTACAAGAGGCTTCCAAATAGTTAATGCTTGTTCTCCTTGTGAAATAGAATTACTTGATACAAACGCACATTCAATTCTTGTGTTTTCTATAAATGTACCAGCCTTAAAATACCAACCTGCAACATAATCCATTTGTTTAAGAGTCTTTATATTTGATACCTTTTTAAGCTCTTCTTTTTGTGCATTTGATTGCTCTTTCATACCTACAAACGGCGGATTACCCATTATATAATTGAGCTCACTCTTTGGTACAACCTCTTCCCAATCAATTCTTAAAGCATTTCCTTCAACTATATTTGCCTGTGTAGTAAGTGGAAGAAATTCTAATTGCATATATATAATATCTTCTGTCTCTTTCATCATTTGGGATTCAGCAATCCAAAGTGCTGTTCTAGCGACGGTAACAGCAAAGTCATTTATCTCTATTCCATAAAACTGATTAATGCTTACCTTTATCGGGTTAATAGCATTTCCCATTACAAGCTGTCCATCTACTTGCTTCTTATCGGAATCAAATAGAAGTCTTATGACTTCATTTTCTATTCTTCTAATAGATATATATGTCTCCGTTAGAAAGTTTCCGGAGCCACATGCCGGATCTAACCATTTAAGATTTGCTAATTTTTCCTGAAAGGCTCTTAGCTTAGCATTTCTTGATTTTACAACTTGAATCACTTTTATCTTCTCTAGTTCCTCTTTTAATTCATCGAGGAATAAAGGGTCTATGACCTTGTGAATGTTTTCTATAGAAGTATAGTGCATTCCCCCAGAGCGTCTCGTCTCGGGATTAAGTGTTGATTCGAATACAGCTCCAAAAATGGTTGGACTTATATCAGACCAATCAAAACCCTCACTTGCTTTTGAAAGTAGGATGTCCTTGATTTCATCTGTAAATTGAGGAATCTCAATGTTCTCATCTGCAAATAGTCCGCCATTAACACAGGGAAATTCATTAATGCCACTATTGTCATACTTGTCTCTTTTGTCTTCAGGAGTATCTAGTATTTTGAACAAATCAATAATTGCTCTTCTAATATCTTTGGCTTCATATTGTTCAAGATAGTCATGGAACATGCTTCCACTCTCTCCAAAGATATGAGCATCTTCTGCATAAAGGCAGAATACAAGCCTAACGCACAGCATGTTAAGGCTCTTAAGGCTTTCTTCATTCGTTGGGTCTATATACTGTTTAATCAACGCATCATAAATAAGCCCAACAAATTCTCCGGCTTTTACTGATATTTGAGTTTCTTCTGTAATCGTCTTCTTATTTTGATTTATCAGAAAATCAAAATAACTATACTTTGTAGGAATATCAGCGAGTGTAAACTTAACAGGTTCAGGATATGCAGAGTCCATATCATAGACCCATATTTCCGCAAAATTAGATACTACTATCCATTTTGCCTTTTGGCTCTGTGGCAAACAATTATCGTACATCTTTGCTTGTTCGTAAGGTGTCATACCATCATGGCCTTGTTGTGGTTCATCAAGTTTTATTCCTAAGCTCTTTTGTTCAATAATGGTTTTTGTCTCCGGAATATAGGCATCAATCCATCCTTTGTGCTTATTAGGTTGAATTATTTCTTTTTGCCACTCTATTCTATCAGTGACATTTTCAACCCCCATGATGTTTTGAAGAAAGTCCACCCAATATGACTGGTCATCTTGTTTCTCTTTTCCTCTGTTATTCCATTTATTATGAAACTGCCTTGCAGCTTCTCTCTTCTCCTGATCTGTCATAAACTTCCTTCTCCTTATGCTTCCTTTTTTAGTTTACATCAAAGAATATTTTTAAGATAGAATTCATAATTTGACACAAAAATATATTTGATATATGTCATCCTAGGGGCGGGGCATACATTTATAAATGTATACCCTGCCCCTAGGATGACACCTAATCGGTAAATTTGTAGATTATCAATCGGTAAATTTGTAAGTTTCCAATCGGTAAATTTGTAAGTTTTCAATCGGTAAATTTGTAAATTTCTAATCTATCAGTGGCTTATTAAGCTCCTCGCAACCCTCTACAACAAAAAGCCCATCCTTAATAATAGGAATAGCGCTTCCATCAAATAATACCGCTTCAATTAGTCCAAGTTCTTCAAATGGCAATGTCACATCTGTATGACAATTAAAGTAGGCTTTACTTATATCTTCATTTCTAAGCGCCGAGCATTCATTCTCTCTTGCTATTATCTCCTTGCCATCGGGATTGTAGGTCTTAACATCCTCCTCGTGAGAATAGCAGGTGTCACCAAAAGCAAAGTGAGGTCCTGTCTTCTCTGCAATTAGAATTGGTAGTTTAGACTCAATGTGATACTCTCGTCCCATCTTGTAAGCAAGGGTATTGGTTCCTATAGCAAATTCACCGATTGGAAGACTATCATGACGATATAATACATTTTCGTAAATCATACGCTTATTCTCTTCTTCGTCTTGGAAATTAGAACAAGTATAGTCAGATACCATTCCATTCTTTACTTCAATTGTCAGATTATTGTATGCCAGTCCATTAAGGAATACACGACTCACATTAAGGACTCCATTAGTTCCATTAAGAACAGGTGATGTAAAGACTTCTCCAACAGGTATGTTAACATCTGCAACGCAGTTCTCAAATAATGTCTCTTTATCAGGATTATTAAGAGTATGAAGATTCACTGTTATATCTGTCTTGTTGTCGCCCTGTCCCAATATATGGACATGGTCTGCCTTATCAAGAATATCTATTATTGCTTGTTGCATCTTCTGATAAGCACTGTAATCGAGGGTATTGATTTCCATTGTCTTATCAAAGATTGTCTTGAAGAACGCTTCATCTCCAATCTCTGGTATAGGAAATGCTATTATTGTAAATGAATATTCCTCTCGTGGTAGATAATTATTATTAATTACTCCAGCTTTAGAGAGATATTCAACATTCCACTTATTCTGCTTATCAGTAAACTGATATGCTCCCTTCTTATTAACAGGGTTAAACTCCTTCTCTCCAAAAGTCTGTATTACTGCAGGACCAGCAAATTGCTTCGCCTGCGCTTCATACTTCTTAAATGCTTCTTCAAGCGTCTCTAATCTTCTATTATAAAATCTCTTATCAAAATAATATCCTTTATCGTTTTTGTGATCATATATCCATTGCTTATTCATAGAACTTAGATATACATTACGACTTCTTTTGCCACCATCAAAGGAAAATACGCCATCTCTTGCATATATAGGATTAAGATTATATTTCTTAAAGATTTCTGCACTTCTTCTTACTACACGTTCAAATCCTATAGGATATTCAACCTTAACAATAGACTTCTTAGACATATCTTTTCTTGCAGATTCAAATCCCTTAACGAAGCCTTCCACATAACAAGTTGCCATTCTATCAATCTGACTATCTTCTAGAGAATTAATATACTCTGCAAATCTAATCTCATTATCTGTAATAATATCACCATATGCATACAAGTAATTTATCTTATGGAAAGATGCATTCTCTATAATATCCCTTATTATGTCGCTATCGCCCTTTAATGTCTTTATAACAGAATCAAATGTAAATACTTCACAGTAATCATGATAAAACCAATATATACATTCATTAGTTCTGTGATAAGCTTTATCTTCATCTACATTATCACATAATTCATCCTCATATACGCCATAAACTTCTAAGAACAGCTCCATATAGATTGTAATCAAATCAATTCTTCCATCTACAGCCCATGGAATTAATGCCATAAGCTCGTTATAGAGAAATGAATATTGACCACCAAGTCTTTCTCCTAATTTCTCACAGGACACATCCGGATTAAGAAAAGAATCATCGTATTCTAATATATCCGAATAAATGGACATATTATTCTTTTTCAAATCACTTGATGACGATTTCTCTATATCAGAGAGAGTATTCTCTTTCTCATACAATTTAGTTACTCGTATTATATGTTCTGATACGCGCTCAAAATAAGGAGCATATTTATTAATATGCTCACCCTTAATCTCTATTATCCTATTCTTAGCAAGTTCAAATCTTTCTGTAAGACTATCTACATCCTTACAAAATATAGAAACACTCATAATTAACTCCTATACTCTATCTAGCATTATACTTGTTCTATACATTTCCAAACTAAGCAAATACAAGTCCAAAAAAGTATAATATTCCCCAGGCAATCAATGCAATTGTAGGGATAACAAGTCCTATTATTCGCGATATAAAATTAAAATTCTGTAACTTAAACTGATTACGTCCAATTACAACACAAGGTATCATTCCCAGGAAGAACACCATTCCAAGCGCTCCCATAAAGTTAGGAATTCTTCCTCCAGATTCAATTGCATATACCACAGCCACAATTAAGAATATAATTGAAACTACAGAAATAACTGCAACTGCAATACTAGCATTAGAAGCATTCTTGTTAGCCTCTGTCGCCCATTTTCGACGCCTATGCCTATTAGCCATCTCTATTTTACTCCATACTTATCATAATACTCATCTATTGACTTCTTAAGTTCATCGTCAATTACAATTCGACCTTGACACTCTTTGTTATAGAGATAATCTACAACTTCTTCCATTGTAACAATTGCATTAGCATCAAAGCCATACTTCTCTTTTATTTCTTCAAGAGCACTAACCTTGCCACCAAGTCCTACTTCCATACGATTAAGAGATACCATAAGTCCAACTATAGTAACATCAGCAGCGCCTCTTACTTTAGGAACTGTCTCTTCCATTGATTTTCCTGAAGTAGTAACATCTTCAATCATTACAACCTTATCACCATCGCAAAGCTTTGTTCCAAGAAGACCGCCCTTGTCAGCTCCATGATCTTTTGCTTCTTTTCTATCAGAGCAATATCTAATCTCTTTGCCATATAATTTCGAGTAAGCCATAGCTGTTACAACAGCAAGGGGAATACCCTTATATGCAGGGCCAAATAGCACATCAAAGTCATCACCATAAGTCTCATGTATTGCTTTAGCGTAATACTCACCAAGACGAGTAAGCTGACTTCCTGTCACATATGCACCTGCATTCATAAAGAATGGAGACTTTCTGCCACTTTTTAGAGTAAAATCTCCGAACTTTAACACATCAGATTCAATCATAAATTCAATAAATTCTTCTTTGTACATTAAACAAGTCTCCTTCCCATTTGTTCTGGGTTTGTAGAATATATAAGGGCTGTATCTCTGCTAATAACCCCTTCTTTATATAACTTCTCTAAACTTCCATTCATAGTACACATTCCATCGTCTGCACCTTGATATATTACATTATCAATCTGATAAATCTTCTCATCACGAATCATAGTTTCTATAGCAGGTGTAACCTTCATTATTTCAAATGCTGGTGTAAGGCTTCCATCAACTGTTGGAACAAGCTGCTGAGACACAACTGCTTTAAGTACCATAGAAAGCTGAACTCTAATCTGTGCCTGCTGACTTGCTGGAAATACGTCAATAATTCTATCTATTGTCTTAGCCGCACCTATTGTGTGAAGCGAAGACAATAGTAATTGTCCAGTCTCTGCCGCAGTAAGGGCTGTGTGAATAGTCTCATAATCTCTCATTTCTCCAAGAAGAATTACATCTGGAGCCTGACGAAGTGCTGCACGAAGAGCAGTATCATAATTCTCCGTATCCTGCATTATCTCACGTTGAGAAATTATTGATTTATCATGAGAATGCAAGAATTCCAAAGGATCCTCAAGGGTAATAATATGTCCTTGCGTACTATGATTGATTTTATCAATTATACAAGCAAGTGTTGTTGATTTACCACTACCAGCAGGTCCTGTAACAAGAACCATTCCCTTTCTAATATTGGCAAGGTCCATAATTGTATCAGGAATATTAAGTTCTGATGGATTAGGTAGTTCGAATGATACAACACGAAGTACTGCTGCAAGGGAACTCCTTTGCTTATAAGCATTACATCTAAATCTTCCCACTCCAGGTATAGAAAATGAGAAATCATCATCTCCAAAATCTTTTAGCTTATTCATTTCTCGATGAGCTTTTTCATAGATTTCACTAATGAGATGCACTGTATCATCAACAGTTAGTTTCTCTTCCCCAGGAAGAACTGTCATAACACCATTGCATTTTGCAGTTACAGGAGAAGCAGGAATAATAAATACATCTGAGCCTCCCATTTCCACTGATTTACTTAAGATTTCTTCAATCCTCATATTAGCCTCCTAAGACTTATCACTAACCTTCCCATACTGATATTGGTTGTGATGGATTCCAATCTGTAATATTAACAAGGGCAAAGCTCTCAACATTAGGTTTTGTACCCATCATATTCATTCTAACACGAATAACCTGTTTGTCATTAACCTTTACAGCATATTCTGCCCTTCCTTCATGAATTGTAACTCCATCAATTGAATTTGCAATATCACCAGCACTTACTCCTGCCCTCTGCATTGTCTCAATCTTCGCCTTAATAGCATTAGCCTTACCCTCAGCCTCATAATAATCTGATATAAACTCCAGATTCTTATCAGACAGATTATCGTCAGAGCGAGCCGTAGATAGTGCAAGAACTCCCAATGTTGTAAATACAACAATTACAAGCATCATTATTATTGTTGTAAATCCTATTCCGAATCCAGTTCTAAATCTTGTCATTATTGCACCTGCCTTTCAAATGCAGTAACAAAAGAAAGTACTGTCTTATTATTTTCATCAATTACATTTACCTCAACATTTATAAGAGGCATCTCACTGTCATTACTAGCATGTATCTTCTCTATATAGTACGCATCTTCCTCTTCGCAGGGTTTTAATTTCTCATCAAAGAAAATCACCCTGTCGCCTTCGCCTACTGTCTTATTCCTATAGTCATTCATCTGCATTTCCACAACTGCAGCAAGGTCCGTCTTAGCAGAACTAGAAGCAGTAACGCTATATGACTTAGCAAAAAGTCTTATAGTAATGATAGACGATATAGCAAAGAATAATACAACTATTATTAATTCAATTAATACAGCATTAACTTTATTAACCTTCTTCATCTATAAAGCTCCCGAAATCATACTTTTTTGTATAACGTATTTCGTATCATTAATATCTAGCACAATGTTAAGATTGTTTCCTTCTCTTGAAATCTCCATATTACTAACATCTGCTATTGTATCTCCATATCCCAACTTAATGTCATCATTCTGACTTAAGTATTCCTTAAGATGTCCATCATCTACATAAATTGCAGTCTTAAAAGACTCGCCTCCAGCAGAAGACAGAATTAGTACGTCTTTACCCTCTATCTTAACAACATCTATTCCGCCTTCATAGTCATTACTTCTAATCTTATTCTCTAGATAAGATATTGTATTTCTCATCTGTGAATTGTTATCTACCTTATTAGACACATTAGTATAGAATTTAATTCCAACGGCTACGAGTACAAGGGACAGAACAGCGAATATACTAAATATTATCAATACCAAAATATTCTGCATAGAATGTTTTCGCATATTATTCACCCTTTACCTTCACATCAATGCTTGGCATAATATTAGATGCAAACACCTCATAATTAATCACAAAATCTTCTTCATCTACAATTACATTGTAGTTATCCTTAACATATTTTAAGCTTTCTGGATATCTACCCTCAATTGCATAGCATGTAACTGCTGCTTTCCTAATAGCTTCTTCCTGCACCTTGGCCTGTTCTGCGTTTGCCTTACCAGTCATATTAGTCGCCCAAAGAATAATCGCAAGAATTACTAGTATAAATGCAACGGGAGTTATGAAAGCCTTCCATAAACTCTTTTTCATAAGTTACCCCATATTATTAATAATAGTAATAAGCGGAAGCATTACAGATAATAGTATTGCTCCAACAAGAACTGTCATAACAGCAACAAGTGCAGGTTCAATCCAGGAAATAAGGTTGTGGATTCTAGTATCAACTTCCTCTGCATATATCTCTGCTATCCTGTCAAATGCGTGATCACTTTGGCCTGTTGTTATACCGATTTGTACCATTCTAAGTGTTAATTTATCAAAGAGTTCTGCCTCTTCAATAGCTGCTGCGAATGCTGTATCAGCATTTACAAGTTCAAGACACTTATTAATCTTCACTACATATTGTTGATCTTCAACAATCTTAGCTGACATCTCTAGACATTCAGTTAAGTTATATCCAGAACTTAACATCATAGACATTACAGACGCAAATCTTTCTGTAGCAATTCTATTTCTAATTCTGTTAACAGGCTTAAACACTTTGCCTGCGAAATTAAGCGCTTCCTGTTTCATATCAGACTTAAGTAGAACTCCGAATATTACTGCAATTATTATAAGAATAAGTAAAAGCACAAGCACTACTATTCCTATTGTTGTACATACTGAGATAACATCATTAGTTGTCTCTGAAAATGTTGAACCCAGATTCCTAAATACCTCTTTGAATATTGGAAGTACTTTAAGTACCAAGAGAAGTACAACGGCTCCCATAACTACCATCATAATAGAAGGCTGAAGCACAGCAGATTTTACCATCTCATGAATTCTATTCTCTCTATCATAGAATTTCGCAAGATTGTCCATAACATTGTCTAACTTACCAGACTTCTCTCCAACATTTATCATCTGAAGCATATATTCAGGGAACACATCAGCCTTAGTACAAGCATCATAGAAACTTGTTCCCTTCTGATAATCTTCATTAATATCTAGAAAGCACTCTTCGTATTTTGTATCCTTGTAGTTCTCACATACAGCCTCTAACCCCTCATAAAGAGGTACTCCCGACTTTAGAACCATTGCAATTTGTTCGCAAAAGATAGATATTTCATCTTCTGGAATCACTCTACTACTACCCATCTACTCTAATACTCCTTTTCCATTGTATAATCAGATTCTTTATGGCCTTTACCATCCATAGTTGTATCCATCCATTTCCACTTACCATCAAGATAGACCTGAGACCAGGAATGTGTTATACCTTCTGGCTGTACTTTACCAATTACAAGCTTAGTTGGTATACCCTGTGCTCTTAACATAGCCGAGAACAAAGCACAATAGTCAAAACATATTCCCTTCTTAGTCTTCATAGTCACTTCAAGGTCTGGCAGATAACCACTTTCTACAGTTTTAGCTAATTCTTTATCATATGTCAGATTATCAACTACCCAATCATATATGGCATCAACTTTCTCTTCATCAGTCTTCAAGCCTTCACATATTTCATAGGATTTAGCCACTGCACTAGTCTCATTAGTATACCATACATATTGACTCGGATAGATAAATACTCTATTAGTATCATCCATTTTGACATCAAACTCTGCCTGATACAAAGGTGTATAATTAGTTCCCCCTGCATTTTCAAGCACTCTTACTTTATATGTACCATTTCCCATCTGAAGCGGGAAAATATCATACTCATTATCAGATGCCAAGTCATAATTATAACTATGATCTCCAAGCATTACTTGTGCTTTAAGCCTATTCTGTTTTGATTCACATTTTACAGCTACATATCCATCCTTAACATTACTTGCATCTATAGTTACGCCATTTCCAGAATATACTGTTGTTCCCGGAGTCTCTGGCACAAGTATGTTAATATTATAGTCTTTGCTTAAGGTACTGCCGTCGCCTTCCGGATCTATTACTGTTGTACTAGAACAACTACATCCTGAAAGAGTAACCATTAATACTAGAACTATTATAAGACCTGTAAGCCGTCTCATCTTACTATTCATAAGACGTCCTCTCTATTATGTAAGTATGTTATTATTTCACGCAACCAATTAATTCATGTATATCTAATACATTATTATTCTTCATATAGTTCTCTATACCATCTATAACTTCCATAGTGGTTCTTGGATTATTGAAATTACTTGTTCCCACAGCCACCATTGTAGCTCCGGCCATAATAAGTTCTAAAGCATCTTCATAATCTGTAACACCACCCATTCCAATAATTGGAATACTTACAGCATTAGCAACCTGATATACCATTCTAACAGCTACGGGATGAACTGCTGGCCCACTCATACCACCAGTCTTATTAGCAAGTACGAATTTCCTTCTATTAACATCAATCTTCATACCTGTAATGGTATTAATTAGAGATACAGAATCTGCGCCTCCCGCTTCAGCAGCTTTGGCTATTTCTGTAATATCTGTTACATTAGGACTAAGCTTAATTATTATTGGTTGTTTTGCTTTAGCTTTTATTTCTTTTGTGATAGATTCCACACTCTTTGGATTAGTTCCAAGTGTTATTCCACCAGCCTTAACATTAGGACAAGATACATTTACTTCCAGCATATCCACGTCTTCTTCTGCAAGCCTCTCAACAACTTCCACATATTCTTTGGGTTCATGACCACATATATTGACAATTATTTTCGTATCATATTTCCTAAGAAATGGAATATCTCTTTTAACAAATGTATCTACTCCAGGATTTTGAAGACCTATAGCATTAAGCATACCTGATTTAACTTCTGCCACTCTTGGTGTGGGATTTCCTTCCCAAGGTACATTTGCCACACCCTTAGTTGTAACAGCACCAAGTCTACCCAAATCAACGAAATCACTATATTCTATTCCAGAGCCAAATGTTCCAGATGATACAGTTACCGGATTCTTAAATTCAACTCCTGCAATACTTACCTTCGTATTCATAACGATATATCCTCCGCAAGAAATACAGGACCTTCCTTGCATACCCTCTTATTCTTAACTTTACTATGTTCATCAACAGTATCTGACTTACATACGCAAGCAAGACATGCACCTATTCCACATGCCATTCTTTCTTCCATGGAAATGTAACATGTTATACCTCTAATTCTTGCATAATCTTTAATTGCAGAAAGCATAGGAGTAGGTCCACATGCAAATATCACACTGCCATCTATCCTGTTATTATTAAGTGCATCTATGACATTTCCCATAGTTCCAACACTTCCATCTTCTGTTGCAACATATGATTTGCACACAGACTTAAGCTCCCCTTGTAAGAAAGTCTCATTATCTCTATATCCCATAACAGATACAGTTCTAATTCCTTTCTCTTTAAGGGCTTCTGCACATCCAACCATAGGAGGAATACCAATTCCACCCCCAAGGAGAATCACTTTAGACATAGGATCAATTGTATCTATAGGGAACCCATTACCTAGTGGTCCCATTAGTTCAATTGTATCACCTTTCTTATATGAAGAAAATTCCTTAGTCCCTTTTCCAGCAATTCGATATACAAGCCTGATTGTCATATCATTAGTATTAATCTGACAAATGCTAATGGGACGAGGAAGTATCCTATCTTCTGCCTTACAATATACTGATACAAACTGTCCTGCTTTAGCACTTAATGCAATATCTGTCTCTATCACAAGGGAATATACATCTTTTGCAATCTCTTCTTGCAATATAACATTTCCAATAGTCTTCGTTACACTCATATTAAGCCTCATTAATTATTATTTATTGTTACATCTAATTGATTATATGGAATTGTAATTCCTTTTTCATCAAGAGCATACTTTACATCCTCTAGGAATGTCCAATAGGTATCCCAATAAGTGTCCATATCTACGTACACCCTAATACCAATATCCACTGAACTGTCATTTAGCTTCGATACAAATACTTTAATCTCATCGCCTTGAATTCTTGTAGGAATGTTAGTTGCAACTTCTCTAATTATATCCTTTGCTGTTCTAATATCATCCTTATAGCTAATTCCAACAACAGTATCAATAGCGCGTTTGTCCTGATATGTATAATTAGTAAGAGACGTATTAGCAAGACTTCCATTAGGCACAACAACTATCTTATTATCTATAGTGCATAGTTTCGTATAGAATATGGATATCTCCTTAACAGTACCCTCATTGCCTTTAGTATCTTCGCGAATGTAATCTCCTACTTTGAAGGGATGAAGTACTAATATTAGGACACCACCTGCGAAATTAGATAAAGACCCTTGAAGAGCCAATCCTGCAGTAACAAATATTGATGCAACTGCCGCTGCCACCGATGTAGTTGTTATTCCAAACAAATTAAGAATTACTACAATTAGAACTAAATAACCTAAGGCTTTAATCAGTCCATTGATAAACTGAATAGCTCCTTCTTCTGCATTATGTCTCTTAAGGGCTCTTGAAGCCAGCTTGTTAAAAACCTTGACAATTTTAATTCCAACGAACCATATAATAAGCGCAAGAACAACACTCCAAAAGAAGCTTATTGCGCTTGGAAGAAAACCTTCTAACCAGGTCTTAACTACTCCGTCCGAAAGTCTGTCAAGAATTGCATTAGTAATTGTTTCTGACATATTTTTTACCTTTCAATTTCGTGAATAAAAAGTCCGCTTCTAAGTTTTGGTTCAAACCAGGTAGATTTCGGTGGCATTAATCTATTAGCATCTGCAACATTGAACAATTCACTTATATCTGTTGGATACATTGCAAATGCAACTTTGCAATCAGAATTGCATCTTCTCTCTAATTCCTTAAGTCCCCTTATTCCACCAACAAAGTCAATCCTATCGTCAGTCTTAGGATCTTGTATATCAAAGAAAGGATCAAGAACTAATTCCTGAAGAATAGATACGTCTAGACTTTCTACGGGATCATCTATAACTAATTCCGGCTTAATCTCATAGAGAGACCACTTACTTCCATCATATAGACTAACCTGTCCTTTCTTAGCCGGTCTAATCTCTGAAGTATCCTCTTTAACAAAAATAAAACTTTTCTTAAGCCACTCATGTAAATCTTCAATAGTATGGCCATTCATATCCTTAAGGACTCTATTATAGTCCATAATCATAAGCTCTGAATCCGGGAATAATACTGAAAGGAAGAAATTAAATTCTTCATCGCCATCATAATTTCCCTTTGCTTCTCTTCTCATCATACTAACCTTAACAGCCGATGCTGCTCTATGATGACCATCTGCAATATATATGCTATCTGTCTCCTTAAATTCCTTGTAGATAACTCTAATATCCTCTACATCATCAACAACAAATACCCTGTGTCTAACACCATCATCAGCAACAAAATCGTAAGTTGCCTCACCATTTTTAATCTTAGAAACCACTTCATCAATAGCTTTCCTATCTCTATATGCTAAAAATATCGGGCCTGTCTGGGCACTACAAACATTCACATGATTAATTCTATCAGCTTCCTTCTCAGCTCTAGTATTCTCATGTTTTTTTATAATCCCATTAACATAATCATCTACTGATGATGCTGCAACAATACCAGTCTGCACGCGACCATCCATGGTAAGTTCATATATATAATAGCAAGGCTTATTATCTTTAATAAATCTGCCGTCCTCAATCATATTCTGAAGCAATTCATTAGCCTTTTCATACACCTTGTCAGAATACAAATCAATATTATAGTCAAAATTAGTCTCTGCTCTATCTATTCTAAGAAATGTGTCATCCTTGCCTTGAACTGCTTCATATGCTTCCTCTCTGCTATATACATCATAAGGAAGGGCAGCAATTCTCTCTGCATACTCCTTTGCTGGTCTAATAGCCTCAAATGGTCTAATGTTAGCCACTTCTTAATCCTCCTTGATTAATTCATATTATTATTACTATAATATCTAATTACTAATGATGTAATATCATCAAATTGTTCTGCATCTCCTACGAACATATCGACAGAATCCCTAACGACCTTATCTAACTCTTCAGGTGACAGATTAGGATTCTTATTCAATGCTTCTAACATTCTCTCCTTCTTAAAGAGCTCACTATCGCTATTCTTTGCTTCAACGATTCCATCTGTAAAGAGATATATTGTATCCCCATCTTCTAATTGTACCTCATTAAGCATATATTCTGCTCTATCTAGCATACCTAGTACAAGGGAATGATTATCCTTCTCAACAGTAAATTCCTTTCCTCCCTTGCTAACTGCAGCCAGTTCGTGACCTGCATCAACGAATTGTAGAAGACCAGTATTAAGAGTAAGTACTCCAATCCATGCTGTTACGAACAAGTGGGCCGCATTATCTCTAATAAGAAGCTTGTTAGCTTCTGTTACAGCAGTAACAACATCCGTTCCATAAGTCATTAATTGATTCTGAATTGTATTCTTGGCAAGCACCATAAATAATGCTGCAGAAATACCTTTTCCAGATACATCTCCCACAACTATTCCTAAATGATTATCATCTATTAGGAAGAAGTCATATAGATCTCCTCCAACATGCTTGGCAGGAACCATATTAGCGTATATATCAAATTCCTTGTGAGAAGTAATTGACTCAGATAAACTTGGAAGCATAGCAAGTTGAATCCTGCTTGCAGCATCTATCTCAGCATTCATTCTCTCTTCTTCTGCTGTACGCTTAAGGATTTCCCTTACAGAAGAATCTAATCTAACAGACAAATCAGAGAAAGATTCGGCAAGGACTTCTATCTCATTATTGGTCCTATATTCTTCCTTCATTTCGAATATCATATTTTCGCTGTCCATCTTCTTAACTTTTTCAGTCATTATGCTAATAGGCTTAAGAGCTTTCTTAGTTCTTACACTTATTACATGAGCTATAATTAGTACTACAACAAACAATCCGATAAGTAGAACTGCCGCATTAATCTTAACATATTTATCAAACTCATCTAAGGTGTTATCAGAAGCATCAGACAATTTACTCTGCAAAGCTATACTATCTCTTTCTAACTCTCCTTCAGATATGAACATCATGAGAGTCCACCCTATTGTATCAACTGGCGCATACGCCACATAATAATCTTCTCCATCTAATGTAACACCAGAAAATCCCGTCTCTTGATTTACAGCTTTAGTTACAACTGAAGCAAGACTAGGATTAGCAGTTACTCTTATGTCATTAGTATTATCCTCATCCTGGGCTAATTCTCCTCCTGCCTTTGGAGAATAAACAATATGTCCTTTGTCACTTATAAGAACAGAGAAACCTGTTTCACCAATATTTCTTTCATTAAGCTTCTTTTCAAGTGCCGTCATTGAAGATGAACCATTAAGAACTACCATAAGTTCTCCATCAATATATACAGGTAGTCCCCATGTAAGCTCTCGAATCTTATAGAAATGGCTCATTATATCTTCTGAAAAATATATGTCACCTTTTTCAACTGCCCCTTTAAACCAGTCACGAGTAGTAGCATCATATGACTTTACGTTGCCATTCTCATCAATCTTTCCAGCAGACAAATTGTCATCTGCAAGAGCAGCACCATCAGGAAGAGCAACGAAACAATCCATTGTATAACCATCATTTCCACGGACAATTTCCCTCATCATAGGCTCTAGATTAGCAATTCTAGAAAGTCTCTCTGTAACCCCAGGATTATTCTTATCATAATTCTCAGGGCATACAAATTGCAGTACATATTTCCCTTCATTTTCTGCGCGAGGAGGCTCTAATGTTCTAGCAGGATAATTAGAAGGATTCTTAAGAACATCCTCAACCTGCTCTCTTAGCACATAATAGTCGTGGCACATAATCCAGAATTCATCATCAATCTGGTCAGCAGCCCATGTAATAGTTTGCACAAAACCATCATATGTGGTATTCATCATAGCATCTTTTGTACTATCTTCTACAATTTCACTTTCCTTCTTAGCCACATTCTCTATTGTATTGTGAAGGGCATGTAACAATGTAAGAGTAACGCCAACAAATAACACTATCATTATTGCAGACAGTATAAGCACTATCTTCATTATCCTTCCATGAAGCCCTGAAAAAAATTTTTCTTTAATACTTTCAACAAACTTTTTCAAATCAAAAACCCCTTTTATACCTAATACAATCTATCCTAGAATGTTAGTAAGGTATAATTCATATCAAGTACATATTGATATTTCATCTTCTTAGATAGACGTCTAATCAACTTATAATTATCAATCATATACTCAGTTTCTTTCTCATCATTATCAAACGGAATACATTCTCCATCATCTAACATAATGAAACGTATCTCATCTTCAGAAAAATGAAAAACAATTTGATTCCTAACCCTTCTAGCTCTGGTTGCCTTAACAGAGTATGCCACCATTTCTTCCATACAAAGCCTTGCGCGATTAGCAATCTTCTCAGTTTGTCCAATATCTATAGCATATTCCTGAACCATTGAAGCTGCTTCATATGCATCTTCGGGTTCTACTGACAGATATATTGTATCTTCAACATCATTTTCTCTCTTTTTCTCGATAATCGCCATCCTTATATAACGAATTAGATTAACGATTAATATAAGCGACTCTACAATAAGATAAGCTAACCAAATGTATGGTGGCGCGAAAACCTTTCCAAGAACATAAGCCACACCTGGAATAAGTGCATTACCTGCAAGCGTTAGAATCGTAGAGAATCTAGGATTGCCGGCACTTGCAAAATACATTCGAAACAGCGAATCTATTGTGGTAAGAACAAAATAAAAAGCATAAAGCCTTATTGATAATATTCCGCCTTCCGGAATATCATTAATACCCTGCATTGTAAAGAACCATTCAGGAAAAACGCAAAATATCAGGGAAAGTAATCCAACAAATACGACGCTAAGATTCACTCCCTGTTGTACCAGAACAATTATACCTCGCCTATCCTTTATTCCATTAAGAAATCCTACAAGAGGACGAGTTGCTCCCTGAATAGAACTAGATATAACGAACACTATGGAGTACATAAATGACAATACACCCTTAATTACACCACCGTCCTGGCCAAAATACAATATAATAATATGGGCCATAGCATAAGTAATAATAGCATTAATGAATATACTTGATGCATCAGGCATTCCTTTTTTTATTAATTCCTTAAGATCAGATGATGTCCAATGAGCATCTCTAAAGGAATACATGTCTGTTTTCTTGAATAGATAGATAAGTGTGCATGTACAACGTACAATATTAGCGCAAGCTGTACCAAAGCCAGTACCTGCAACTCCCAAATCTAACACACCAACAAAAAACACATTAAGAGCCAGATTAGTAATACCTTCTGTAATAGCTAGTCCCATTAGCACCTTCATCTTGCCCATGACCTGCAATTGGTATGTTCCTATGGTGGATATCATACCAAAGGGCGTAGCAATCATCATTCCAATAGCATAATGTTGCATAAGAGAAATCATGTCTGGTGATAAATCATATGTATTAATTATAAAAAATACTATAGGAATCTGGAGCAATGACACAATAAGCGCAGCTATTACAGATATATTAGCAATAAGCTTCTTAGTTCTTAAGATTCCATCTGCATCAACATCTCCAACCCGGACAGACAAAAGTGTAGCCGAACCAGTTGAGATAATGGCAGTAAAGGCACCAATTATATTAGCCACTGGGGAATAAAAACTAATAGACGCAAGGGCATCTGCACTTATCATATTACCAGCTACAAGACTATCTACACTTATAAGAAGTGCAGTTGATAAATTAGTCAAAATAAGAGCAGGAAGAAAGCTAAATAGCTTCTTCCTTGTCAAGTCTCCATTTAGAAAAAATTTCTTCTCTATCTCTGATTTATGTTCGCGTTTAAATAGGTCTTTTTTATGAAGTGCATACATACTAAGCCACCTCTAATCCAGGTCAATCCTCTGTCTCTCCACTAGCTCTGCGAACTTACCATCATACTTAATCAACTCATCATATGTTCCATCTTCTATTATGTGTCCACCTTCTAGCATTATAATTCGGTCTGCATTCTGAATAGTTGAAAGTCTGTGTGCTATAACAATTCTTGTACACTCAAGCTTTCCTATTGATTCAGCTATACTCTTCTGTGTCACATTATCAAGAGCACTTGTGGCTTCATCAAAAATAAGAATCTTAGGTTTGTGCACAATAGCTCTGGCAATCATAATACGCTGTTTCTGACCACCTGAGATGCTACCCTGACCTTCTGATATAACAGTCTTCATGCCCATAGGCATATCTCTTATATCATCAGCAATATTAGCTATCTCAGCTGCAACCCAGGCATCATCTACTTTAAGATTAGGCGCAGAAATAATTATATTAGAGAATATATCTGCATGGAACAATGTACCATTCTGGGTAACTGTTCCTATATTTCTACGAAGGGATGTTAAATCAATATCATTCATATTATGTTCATCATAATATATATTACCATTCTTAGGTTTCTCAAATCCTAATAATAGTCTTACAAGTGTTGACTTACCACATCCAGTCTTACCAACAATTGCTATATAATCACCACTATGAATATCAAGATTAATACCATCTAACACATTAGGCATATTCTCGCCATAACTAAATGATACATTATCAAGCTTAATGTTACCATTTACCTTATCAAGCACCATCTTCTCTTCTTCTTCTTCTGGTGTCTCCTCTAAGATCGGGCTTGCCATATTAAGAATAGGAGGTACAGATGCCATTGAAGAAACAACCTGTGTCAGTGATGCAAATGCTGCTGCTAAGACTCCATAGCTTGTCTGAAATGCCATGTAATCTCCAACATCTACTCCAGATTGTACAGCAACAAAATATATAACAATATCACCAATCAAGGAAATTAGTGCAGTGATAGCAGCACTTAACCTAATTATCAAAGGTGGATTGTATAATAATCTTGCTGCTCTTGCATAAACCTCTGCCCACTTTACAAACACTCTCTTCTCTGAACCGGAGAGACGAATCTTCTGTATACCATTAATAGTCTCATAGGTCAGACCTGACTTCTTAGAAGATAAAACCATCTGAACCTTACTAACTCTGGCTTGAATAAATGATATTAGAATACTAAAGCCGGTAGTAGCTATGAGAACAATAACAGTAGGTAGAATTAATGCTGGTGCAAACTGAGTAAGTTGTACAAGATATGCCATAGACATAATGGCAGATACCAAAGACATAACTACTCCGTTCATAAGAATAGAGGCCAGATTAATTGTACTTGCAAATCTTTGGGATAATTCACCAGTATTGTACTTCTTGAAAAAACTAGCAGGCAGATTAAGAAGCCTTGCCATTGTTTTTCGAGTAACAAGCTGATCCATTTTAATGTTGATTCGTGAGCCAACAAACCCCTGGATTGTACTTATTAGTAGTCCACCAATTGCTGCTGCAACAACATATATAGAAACTGATACGAAGAGATTAAAGTCCTTAACCTGAACAACTTCTCCTGTCAAAATCTGCGTAAAGTAAGGAAGTAACATTCCAACACCTGTTGCTACTAAGGAAAGTATTCCAGCAACAATTATAGTACCAATTGGAATAGCATCCTTAACAAAACGAATATAATCTCTAATAGTGGCCTTACCTTCGTGGTCCAACTTAGATGTCTTATATGACTCTTCTTTTATCTTCTTATATTCATCATCATCAACATTAATACCAGCAAGTGAAAGAAATGAATCCCCAAAAGCAATATCATCATTTTCTTTTCTCTGCTTTAATTGATCTTCAAACCAACCCATCTGTCACTTCCTCTATTCGCTTACTACAAGATTATAATAGAAGCCTTCTTTTTCCATTAATTCCTTGTGTGTTCCCTGCTCTACTATTACACCTTTGTCAAGTACAACAATAAGGTCACTATCTCTTATAGTAGATAATCTATGAGCAATAACAATTGTTGTTATTCCTCTATTCTTAATTGCATTAACTGTCTCAAACTCTGTCTTAGCATCTAGAGCACTAGTTGCTTCATCAAGTATTATAATACTTGGATCTTGTGCAAGAGCTCTGGCAATCTCAAGCCTCTGTCTCTCACCACCAGAGAAGTTCTTACCACCTTCTAGAAGCATAGTATCATACCCATCTTCTCTAGACATAATCAGATCATGAATCTGTGCGTCATTACAAGCTAGTTTCATCTCAAAATCTACAATAGAATCATCCCACATCTTGATGTTGTTAGCTATTGTATCTGCGAAAAGTGTAATATCCTGGTCTACAACCGCAACAGAACCAACAAATACTTCATGATCTATCTCATCTATATGCTTACCATTAAATGTCATATCTCCAGACCATGGATTATATAGACCTGACACCAACTTAGATATAGTTGACTTACCACTACCAGTAGGTCCTACTATAGCAACTTTTTGTCCCTGCTTAATATCTACACTGAAATTCTTAAGCACAGGCTCTTCAAGACTTGAATATCCAAAGGTAAGATTCTCAATATGGATATTACCTCTAATCTTCTGTGCATTCTCAGCTTCAACTCTTCTAGTAACATTTTCATCAAGAGGATATTCTAGAACATCTTCTACCCTCTCCATCTTAGTTCTCATCTCTATAATTGTCTGTCCACTAGATACAATTCTCATAGCAGGACCAACAAATGTTGATAAGAACGCCTGGAATGAAAGAATTGAACCAACTGTGTACTCGCCCATAATTGTGTAATATACACCAAGTATAAGAATAGAATAATTGGCAAGTAAGGATACAAGAGAAGGAATGATTCCAAGGCTTTGATTCACTTTAGCCATCTTAATGCTTTGATCTGTTACATCTCCCTGTACCTTAGCCCAACTCTCATAATAGCTTGATTCAGCACCATTAGACTTGATTGTCTCAATCATTTCAATTGCTTTAGATGTCATAGCACCTAACTTAGCTACGTCACGAGACTGAACACGTGTTATATTAACTCTCTTCTTAGAGATATATTGTGAGACAGCAGCATTGATAACAATGTTGACTATACCCACAACAGTAAGAATAAGACTCTTAGATATCATTATTACCAGATAGAATACAATCATTACTGTATTAAATAGTAATGGTGCAAATACCTTAACGAGAGAATCTGCAATAGAAGCATTCTCTTCCTGTCTTGACTGAAGGTCACCTACCATTCTTTGAGAGAAGAAATTAATAGGAAGCCTGAGAAGTCTCCACATATAACTGGTTGAACCTAGCAAATCTAACTTACCACTAATCTTATATTGAAAGAGAGACTCTACAAGTGTCACTACAACCTGCATCAAGCCAACTAATGCAAATATAAATATAAATGGATACAGCCACTCCGGATTATTTCCGCCAAGCAAATAATCAACAAATACCTGTTTCATAACCGGGGTAACTATTCCGATAAGATACATAATAATTGTTGTAAGTGCAAAGAATACTACTAATGCTATGGCACCCTGTAGCCTCTTCTTGGCAAAGGAAAGCATAGACTTTCTCTTGCCTCCAGGCTCGAAATTATCATCCGGAATAATCTCAAGATATACACCTGTAAAGAATTCATCAAATGTCTTAAGATCTACCTTAACTAAGCCTTTAGCAGGATCATTAATAATCGCCTTATTACCTCTAAAACCACAAAGCACAACAAAATGAGCCATCCCCCAGTGAATAATACAAGGAAAGCTCCCTTTTTCTCTTAGTTTTTCTACACTATATGCATAGCCTTTTGTCTTAAAGCCGTATTTTCTGGCAGCACGAAGAATATTCTTCGCATTACTACCATTACGGGACACACCGCAATCTGCTCTCACTTGTTCTAAGGCAACCCATTTATCATAGTATGCCATAATCATCGTAAGGGATGCGGCGCCACATTCTAACTCCTCTAATTGCATAACAAGCGGAGTCTTGGCTACGCCTTTAGTTTTTGGACTTTTTACAATACTTTTAACATCACTCACTATTAATTCCCCAATAAGAACTCAATAGGTCTAATCTCTTTTACAACAATATACGCATCATATTCTCCGTCATCTAATTGAATATTAGATGATGTATAATGCCCGTCATTTTCTACACCAACAATCTCCCCCTCTTTACCGGAGATGTATATCTTATCTCCAACGTCAATTCCATCAGCCTTCGCTTCATCAACATATATTGACGCCATCTGGGATTTGACATTAGCAGTACCATGCGTCTTAATCTCTAATGTAGTTATAACTGACCACGCCAATAACAATACCAATACAAGAAGTACTATGCCTAATGTTATCCACACAAGAGGATTTGTCTTCTGTAGAATTTTATTAAGTTCATCTGGATTAGAAATATTTTGATTCTCTTTCTTCATAATTATTTTAAGCTCTTTTCTAATGTAAGCCTATTCTCATGATTCGTATATTCATACGTCATATTATCCATAATCTTCTGCGTCATAAAGATACCAAGACCACCTACCTGACGCTTCTTAACATGATTCTCAATATCTAGCTTATCTCTCTTAAGAGGGTTATATGGTACACCCATATCAATAATAGTAATGTATACAACATCCTTATTCTTATTGAAGGTTACCTCTAATATAACATCACCTAATTCAGGTGCATAAGCATAGCTACATACATTCATAAAAATCTCTTCAACAGATAAGCAAATACTCATCTTATTCTTCTCTGAGCATTCTGTAAGACCTAATTTCTCTTGAACGAAATCCTTCGCTTCGCCGAGATTCTTTATGTCAGCACTAACCTTTAATGTATATTTATCTTCACTCATACAGCAGATCCTTTCAAATTCATTTCACGACATTTCTTAAGGAGTCTCTCTACCTTCTTAGCAACAGCTTTGTCGTTTGACCCCACCTTCTCAGCTATTTCCTTGTATGACATCTCTTCTACATATCTCATTACAAGAAGCTCTCTGTCTTGAGGTTTGAGTGGTTTTAGTAATTCATATGCTTCTCTTGCATCATCATCTATAAGAGATTGAATTTCTTTATCTTCAGCTCCTGGCTCAAAGCCCGCCTCATTCAAATCATCAATTGATGAATTCTCATGCTTCTTATTATTCCTTATGTAATTAATCATTGTATTTCTAGCGATGGTGCACAGCCATGTCTTCACGCTTGCCTTAGATTCGTCAAAGTCATTCCACGAATTCATGGCTCTGACAAAAGCCTCTTGCACCACATCTTCCGTGTTCTCACGACTAAGCATTCGCATATATACTGATTTAAATACTACATCATAG
Source organism: Lachnospiraceae bacterium (assembly GCA_015057165.1). GTDB lineage: Bacteria > Bacillota > Clostridia > Lachnospirales > Lachnospiraceae > RUG191. The sequence continues at coordinate 28,504 of SVEY01000004.1, forward strand.
TATTCTTCATATGCTTCTTCAAATGTCATACTTATTACCTTCTACCTAAACATTTACCCCATTTCAATAACCTGATCGAATCCACAGAGCTCTATAATCTCTACTATGTCATCTGATGGATTGATAAGCTTTACTTTCTCTTTGCCAGCGCTTTCCATATAAATCTCAGTGGACATTATTACGCGAAGCCCTGCTGATGACACGTACTTAAGCTTAGCTGCATCAATAACAATTTGATTAACTTCTTCACGCTTACTTTCTAATAGTTCCTCGAATTCTGGGAAAGACATACCATCAAGTTCACCATCAAGCGACACTGTTAATACGTCATCTTTAATATCCGTTCCTATATCAAGCATATTTACCTCCTTCTTGTATACATATTAATTCTAGTCTGTCTTCTATTCTAACACAAAAATCAAATATTTGTTTATTATGTTGTCATAAATATTAGATTATTTTCCAAAATACTCAAGACACATCATAGTAGTATCGTCATACTGCTCAGCGCCTTCTTCAAATTTCTCTATATCCAATTTGACATTTCTAACAATATCCACGCTTTTTTCATCCTTAACCCTATTAAGAGCCTCAACCAATCTACCCATTTTGTAGAATTCACCATCAGGATTCTTCGCCTCAGGAACACCATCTGTATATACAAAAATCTTCGTTCCTGGTTTCATTTCTATTATATAATCCTCATGCTTAATATTCCTAAAGCCTCCTAACACAAGTCCATGTTTTCTCTTGATTTCTTGGAATTCTCCATTAGGTTTCTTTACAATTGGATTCTCATGGCCTGCATCAGCAGCAATAAGTTCATTCCTATCCATATCAAGTACTGCTGCCCACACAGTTACGAACATCTCACCCTGATTGCTATCACAGAGCAAATTGTTAACTGACATTAAAGCGTCTGCTGGCTTAGCACCAGAAATCATCTTCGTCTTAATCATACTCTTGGCCATCATCATATACATAGCTGCAGGTATTCCTTTACCGGACACATCCGCCATAACCATTCCCAGCTTATTATCTGATACTAAGAAAAAGTCATAGAAGTCTCCGCCCACTTCTTTTGCCGGAGTCATGCTAGCATATATATCGAATTCACTTCTATCAGGAAATGCAGGAAATACAGAAGGTAGCGTATTAACTTGAATATGATGAGCCAGTCCTAATTCTGTATTAACACGAGCCTTTTCCGTTGTAATAGCATTATTCTCTCTGATGTATTCTTTAAGTTTATGATTCATCTTCTCGATGGAGCGGGCTACAGTCTCTATCTCATCTTTAGTTGATACATCAATCACCATCTCCTCGTCATTATCAATATTGTCAACAATATCTTTTGTTGCCTCATTAATCTTCTCAAGAGGAGCAATTATTCTTTTTCTGGTAAAATAGTAGAATAGCGCCATAGCTATAATCATAACTATAAGCACAATAAACACAATGTTAAGGAGCATGCCTGGAAGAAGCATCTCGTTACGTGGCATAATAATATCAGCTTCTACAAGGGCAACTACATTCTTATTATCATCATACATAGGAACCACATATGCAGCAAGACTCATATCACCATACTTATAGGTTCTGAAGAATTCCTCACCATTTTTATATGCATTAATAACTTCATCTTTGGGATAGTCTCCTTCATAATACCAGATATCATTAAGAGGTCTAGAGTCATCATCTGATTGAGCATCCCATATATAACGGATTCCTGTTTCTTCAGGAACATATACATACAGATATCTTAGATCTGCATTGTCAACCATAGCCTGCATTGTTCTATGTATTTCTTCATAGTACTCATCTACAGCATTAGTCTCAAGATATACCTTTGCCCTGTTGCCATCAACATTATCAGCAATGATTCTCGAATAAGACTTAGCAAAGTCCTCATACACACTAAGATTCTCTTTCTTAATGACATGGGCCGCCAGAATAGATATACCCGTCACCAATACCCATGACAATAGCACTACTCTTAATACCGTTACTCTAGCAAGCTTACTTGATTTAATCTTCTTCATAGGCATTCACGCTCGTTTCTTCATTACATGCCCTATAATCTAACACTACCTCATTGATTATAGCATATTTTACATTGTATGTGAAAAGATTCATGACTATGAGTGGGGATATAAAGAGACAAAAAAAACTTTGATTATCTATAAAAAAGTGGCAGAGACCTTTCCTCTGCCACCAAACACTCTATATATTTAGAGGATTACTCAGATGATAATCCTTCAATTTATCTGTTACTCTGTCATACCAACCATTCTCGAAGAAGGTACATTTCGTAATGTCCTCACCATAGAAATCATCACGATGACTATATAATCTGCCAAGCGCAGGACATCCACCAGTACATGCCATGTAGTACTTGCAGTCAGCACATTTCTCATTAGCAAGAATCTGCTGAAGAACAGTTGCCATTGCGATATCAAGATAATCACTTTTAGTTACTATATCCTTCAGCGGCTGTTTCTTAACATTTGCAAGACTAATGCCATGTTCCATAAACCATCCGGACATCTGCATACAAGGGACAACTTCTCCGCTACTTGTAATAGCAATCATTCCTCTATTGCCCTTACAGATTGGAATACGTACGTTGAAATCATCTATATTACACATTATTGGTGAAATGCGATATGAACCATGATGTGGATTCAGACTTAGGAATTGCCAGATATCAATATCCATCATCATGCCAGACTTCATATATTCTGCTGCAAAATCAAGCATCTTCTCAAAATATTCCTCTAAAGGAATAGATGTATTAGGGGAGTTCTGTTCCCATCTAGGTGCTTCTGTGGTTCTAATTATTCTCATCTCTGATACGCCAAGATCGTTAAGAAGCTTAGCTGTATCCATCATTACTTCTACATTCTTAAGATGCACTTGAACCTGAGCTTTAACGCTAAATCCATTCTTAATGCATAACTTAATTGCTTCAATGGTCTTCTCCTCAGCCTTATCATTCTGTCTCATCCAGTTATGATAGCCAATTCCATCAAAAGATATCTTAATAAGCGGATGACAACCAATTTCTTTAAACTCGTCAAGCATTTCCTGTGTAATAAGAATACCATTGGTATTAAGCTCGAACACATACATATCTCTATCATAGATAGCATGAATTATATCCATAAAATGACTATGTACAAGGGGCTCACCACCTGTTATTGTAAAGGAATGAACGCCAATCCCCTTTGCCTGGTCAAGAATATCAAGCACTTCCTCATATGTTAATTCTGTATTTAATCTATCATTATCCTTCGCATTGAAGCAATGTATACAATTAAGATTACATTTTCCAGTAATCATAAGATTCATGCTAGGAAAATAATAATTATCATACTCCTTAAGGGATGACCACTCACTGGGGCCATCCCCTTTAGAACATTCCTCTATAAAATCCCTTTTTATCAAACCTTCAATTATATCGTTGTTCTCTAAATCATGCTTGCCGTCACATAATAACAATGCATCGAACTCCTTCTGAGATATAGGAAGCGCATGTTCAACACCTCTCTTATATATAGCACGATCCACATATTTCCACTTTCGAAGAGCAATTTCCCCACTTAATTTGTAATACATACCTTACACCTCACAAAATACATTTATAGAATTAATAAGCATATTATCTCACATCTAAGACAATCTTACAAAGTTTTTAATCATCCATAAACTTATTCTTGTTCTTATACTTCTCTTCATATAAACCTGCTGCAGAAACCATATCAAGCTCATCGTCACTAAGTTCTCTATTCATTCCAAACTTCACAATTTTGGCTGACTGATTACCAAACAGCACCTCTCTTAACTCTTCCTTGTGATTACTTCCTTTAGTAAAATCAGCATTTTTTAAAATTTGTTCTACATCTTTCTTCATAACTATCACCTCTTTTAGAGCCAGTATTCTATCCTTCACTTATATATACACATACAAAATCAAAAATGCGACATTTTTTATAATTTTTTTCAAGAAAAAACATTTTCTAAATCAGACTTAAGATACAAACTCCCCCTTACGTTCTCCTTAATAGGAATTAGTTTTTGTTTCTTAGTAAGGTACGCAAGATTCTGCCTAGAACATTCTATCATATTACAACTATCTGTGGTATCAAGAATATTTAATCTGGTAAATGTGATAAAGTCATCAAGGCTAATTGGCACATTTCCTCCACTTTGCCTAAGTCTGTATGCTGGAATGTCAATTGAATCATTAAATGTCACACATCTGCCACCAGTAACAACTCTTATGGACTCATATAATTTCTTATCTCTCATAACATACTCTATCTTATCAATATCTATGAATTCTGATAAATGTATTATCTTGGTTATAGAATCATTAAAAAAGCAAAGTAATCTTCCATTAGACAAAGCTACACATTCCCTAACATATTCTTTCGTTCTAAGTTCGATGTACTTAGGAATCTCATTAATAGGCTTAATGTACATACTGTCCTGTGCACATATTCCCTTAGAAATGTCTAGCATTTTGAATATGTTATATTCCCTTAAATTGTGATTTTTCAGTATGGCTGCTAAGTTCTGTCTGTCGCTGGGTATCACTCTCTCCTCAATCCACATCTTGCTTGCTTTCCTCGGAATTGTATATACCCCTTCCTTAACGAATCTATCGAAGAGAAGTGGAGCTTTCCACTCGTCTATCCCGTCTATTAACTCAACAACACAATCTTCTGATTTCTCATAGCATATAAGGCAACCAATATTCTGATTCAAATCCCCATCAATTATATTATAGCTTCTCATATTGTAAATACCTTTCATATAACATTTCCCATGTTCTGTCTATAAATGTCTTAGATACAATATCCTGGAGGCCATCAAATATTATCTCCTTATCTGTCTTCCTTAGGGCATTGGCAAACACATCAGACTTATTCTGAATCAGTTCAAGGTTGTCAGCGCATGACCTTCCACCAATGAAATTATTGCAGGGTAAGTCCGAAAGAATATCAAATCCATTAAATTCATAATCGCTGTGACAGGAATACATAAGAGATAAACCATGATCGAATAAAGGTGCAAGCCTAAGGGTATGCGCCCTGGAATTACGAAGAAGTTCAATATTAGCCCCATGTCTATCTCTGTTAAGAATAATATAATCAAGGGCGAGCATTGTATCTATATATTGCTGCCATCCCATTCTAGCGCAAAAATCATAACGTTTCTCTCCACTTTTCTTATTCAACTCATAATAATTATCAAGGGCACTCTTAGATTCACCTCTCTTTTTAAAATCATAGGACGCACATAGGTACGTATTAATTGTACGTCCGTCTACAATAATATCTGCATTAATCAATTCATATTCTAAGTGCTCTACTCCAAGCACATCTAGTAATCTATCTACAATGATTTCATTAATGCACTCATGACCGACTACTCCCTTAGTAGCATCGTAGTTTGATAGTTTATAATATTTCTTATTGCCATCAAGATTAGACTGAGACTTAAGAAAAGAGCCAGCAGTACCACTTGAACTTCTTATTCTAGACCATTCAAGATATGATAGATCTTGTCTCTCGTGAATTATTTTAGCCATATACAACCTCTCATTTATTTGTCGTACGTCAAATATTTGGTGTAGTTATTATACGATATTATTTGACGTGCGTCAAATAAAAAGATGCCAGTGATTTCTCACTGACATAGATGTGCATAAAATTAGATTAAGAGACATTTTTATAACTTGTTATATTTTTCCATATATAATATAAATTTTTTGAAACGAGGAAGGGTAAACTCTATAGTTCCATAAGAATTATCCTTTATTAATCCATATTCAATTAGTTTGTTTCTGTATGGCGAGAATTGATTTGGCGCCATACCCAATGTGTTTCTAATGTCTTTGACTTCGCCAGACTCGCTTTTCGCTATTCCTACAACTATATTCTTCTCTTTGTCCGTCAAATGATTCCAGATAGCACTATATGCTCCTTCATAAAGCATACCGTCAAGCTTAACAATCATCTTGTCGTCAACGGTTGTCTTACCTGAATCCCAAAGCAATGCCCCTAATAATTGAAACGCATATGGATATCCCTGAACTATCCTGGCTAAAGATATGGCATCGTCTTCAGATACCTTGAATATTTCCTTATATTTCTCCACTACAAGGTAACTATTCAATTCCTCTAGCTTAATTCTTGGAAGTCTTCGAAGAAATGTACCATTCTTGGCATTAGAAAGAGCAGTAAAATTCTCAGGCAGTGCCGTCATCAACAAGAACAAAGGAAGATTCTCACCAATAAAAGCCTGAAATGAATGTGCAAATGTCTTGATACTCCTGGTATTTGAAGCTTCGTCTATTGCCACTAGAACCCTTTTCTTCTTTTTCTTGGCTTCTAATAGCATTTTACGAAGCAATGTTTCACTATCTGAAAATGTTTTTCTAGAAACCCCTGCTCCAAACCCAGCAATAGACAAATTTGCTTCCGTAACCTGCTCACTTTCTAGCTTAATATATTGACTTAGCTGGCTTACCGCAGATGAGAATAGATCCATATCCGGATTCAGTCTTAATACGTACCAATCTTCTTTATTTGCAAAATAATTCTGCAAGGCTGTCATTAATACAGTCTTGCCACAGCCTCTGACGCCTGTTATAACATAACCGTAGGTCATGGGATTATCACTCTCGAACACACTGACAACGCCCATAAACTCATTATCTCTTGGAATCATAGACTTCGGCTCAACACCAAAAATAACTGTAAAAGGATTTGAAGACATATTATCACTCCCTAACCAAAACATAGAAACCTGTTATATGTTGCGAAATTCGTTATAAGTCATTATAAGTTGTTATAAGTCGTTATATCTTTTGTTTTATGTTATAACTTATTATAGGTTTTGTCAAATGGTGATTGCTATCAAGTTTTTTTCAACATTGATACATCACAATCATACAACGGCCATTCGCCTCCGTAGGCCCCTTCTTTATGCTCCTTAGAATCAGATTCTACCACACATTTCCCCGATTCAGAAATATCTACAACCTCACCCGTAATACCTCTATCAATTATTTCAACCTTATCATATAATTTAATCATTATTCGTCCTCCCGATATGCAGTAATAAACCGCGGAGCAGCATCAGTATAGTCAATCTGCCAAACAGTACGAAATCTTTTATTCATTCTCCCCTTCAATTATAACATCTATATATACTATTTCAAACGAAATCCAAGTGCAAAGTGTATTGTAAATAAAAAAGCACCATGCGAATGTCATCCTACCATCTGGTAGCGCAACATTACACATGGTGCTAATTAATAACCTCTTGCCTTACTTAATTACCCTAACCTTAATTACATTAGGATTCTCTTCGATTCTCTTAATAACATCGTCAGTGACAGGGGCGTCGAGGTCTAGTAATGCGTAAGCATAGTCGCCACGTGACTTGTTAGACATGTCAGCAACGTTGATATCTGCATCACCAAGAGGTGTTGTATATGCAGAAATCACACCTTTCTTGTTCTCATGAATTACAGCTATTCTGCTCTTCGTATGGCATACACCCAAATCGCAATTAGGATAGTTAACAGAATTCTTGATATTACCATTTTCAATATAATCTCTAATCTCATCAACTGCCATAACAGCACAATTGTCTTCTGCTTCTTCTGTTGATGCCCCAAGATGAGGTGTTAGAATTACTCCATCTTGTCCTGCAGTAGTCGGATTAGCAAAGTCTGTTACATAATGTCTAATCTTACCAGAATGGATTCCATTAAGAACAGCATCCTCGTCAACAAGCAAGTCTCTTGCGAAATTAAGTATAACAACGCCTCTCTTCATCATATGAATAGAGTCTCTATTAATCATCTTACGAGTAGCATCTAGAAGTGGAACATGTACAGTGATAAAATCACATCCCTTATAGATGTCTTCTACATTTCCAATATGCTTAACAGAACGAGATAAGTTCCATGCAGCCTTAACTGAGATAAATGGATCATATCCATATACTTCCATACCAAGATGTGTTGCAGCATTAGCAACTCTTACACCAATAGCTCCCAGTCCAATAACTCCTAATTTCTTTCCATAAAGCTCTGTTCCAGCAAATTGCTTCTTAGCCTTTTCAGCAGCTTTAGCAATATTCTCATCATTTGCATTCTCTTCACACCACTTAATTCCACCAACGATATCTCTGCTTGCAAGAAGCATACCTGCGAATACAAGTTCTTTTACAGCATTAGCATTTGCACCAGGTGTATTGAATACCACCACACCTTCCTTTGCACATTTGTCAACAGGAATGTTATTAACTCCTGCACCAGCTCTGGCTATTGCAAGAAGGTTATCTCCCAATTTCATATCGTGCATTTTAGCAGAACGAACCAGAATTGCATCTGCTTCATTTGCATCTTCAACCTGTCTATAATCAGTTGTAAAATTATCAAGTCCGATTTGTGCAATCGGATTTAAGCATGCGTATTTATACATAATAAATCATCCTCCATATAACATATTCCTAAATCTTCCATCGTCTATATTATCTTTATTCAAATTACGCTATCGCCCGGTCCTCACGCAGCGGTACTAAACTCATCTGTAAGACTCGCTAAGTACCGGCGTTGCGGAGGATTTTCATAAAGACAATATAGCCGATGTCAAAGCTTTTAATTACGTTTCTCAAATTCCTTCATGAACTCAACCAATTTCTCAACACCTTCGATTGGCATTGCATTGTAGATGGATGCTCGCATTCCTCCAACAGTTCTGTGTCCCTTAAGGTTAACAAAACCAGCCTTAGTTGCTTCCTCTACAAACTTAGCATCTAAGTCCTTGTCGCCTGTTACGAACGGAACATTCATAAGGGAGCGATCCTTAGGCACAACAGTTCCTTTGAACATCTTGCTCTCATCAAGGAAGTCGTATAGAATCTTAGCCTTCTTCTCATTGTGCTCCTTCATAGCACTAAGGCCACCCATCTTCTTAATCCACTTAAATACCTTGCCACAGATATAAATTCCATAACAAGGTGGAGTATTATATAAAGAATCAGCATCGGCCTGAGTCTTATACTTAAGCATTGTTGGTGTACCTTCCAAACAATCATCAGTAATAAGGTCTTCTCTGATGATGGCGATTACAACACCTGCAGGTCCGATATTCTTCTGAACTCCACCGTATATCACAGCATATTTTGTTACATCAACAGGCTCTGACAAGAAGCATGATGATACATCCGCTACAAGGTCAACCCCTTTTGTATTGGGAAGCTCTTTGTACTTCGTACCGTAGATTGTATTATTCTCGCAAATGTATACATAATCCATATCATCTGTAATCGGAAGGTCAGAACAATCTGGTATATAGCTAAATGTCTTGTCAGCAGAACTTGCAAGCTCAACTGCATCACCATATCTTTTTGCCTCGGCAAGAGCCTTCTTAGCCCATTGTCCTGTTACTATATAGCCTGCCTTACCCTTCTTCATAAGGTTCATTGGCACGGCAGAAAATTGCTGTGATGCTCCGCCCTGTAAGAATAACACCTTGTAGTTATCAGGTATATTCATTAATTCTCTAAGGTCTTTCTCAGCTTCTTTGATTATATTGTCATACACTTTGGAGCGATGCGACATCTCCATAACGGACATACCGCTTCCTTTATAGTCTAACATCTCGTCTGCAGCTTCTCTTAATACTTCTTCTGGAAGCACTGCAGGTCCTGCAGAAAAATTGAATACTCTACTCATAGTCTGTACCTCTTTTCTTTTCATAGAATTAAGGGAAATGTAATATAAATCATTCCCCTTATTCTTAGTCATTACATATATATAATATACTTTGTTAAAATTTTGTCAAGCCTCAATTTAACCAATCTTTCTCTTGGTTTAATCTTAGCTTCACGCTTAACCTAAGACATTATAACATAATATATGAGGCATGTCACACTTGATAAAATTAGTTTCTTGCTCAAATTCTTATTATTATCAATCAAACAAATTCTTATTATTGTCAATCAAAAAACTTTATAATAATGTAATTGACAACAAAAACTATATATTATAGAATAAATCGACGATTAAAAATGTGTATAAGAAAGGAAAGAAAAAATGGAAAAAAGAGTTGAAAAGAATGTATTTGTATGGGTATTCACATTTCTTCTAGGAGAATTTGGTGTTGACAGATTTATACGTGGCCAAATAGGACTCGGTGTCTTAAAGCTATTAACAGTTGGTGGTTGTGGTATTTGGTCATTAGTTGATTGGATTATTGCTCTTACTAAAGCATATGGTTCTGATTCATTTGGTAACGATACAGAAGTTGTATTTATTGATGGTCAATATGCGAAATAAAATTAACGCAAAAAAAATAATAATTGCGACGGCTACCATTATAGTCGTCGCTTTATTAATATTACTTGATATATATAAATGTCCCTTAGATTTTATTCTAGGAATTCCCTGCCCTATGTGTGGTATGACAAGAGCTGTTGTCTCTGCAGCATCAGGGGATTTTACTGCTGCTTTTCACTACCATCCACTATGGATAGTTATATCCCTCGGCGTCATATTCATTGTCCTGTATGAGCTTAGAGTCATCAGAATACCTAAGATAGCCTTCAATACAATCTGCATAATCTTAGGCGTTCTTCTTGTGCTATGCTATATTGTGCGACTACTCCTTCACTCGGAAATTGTTATGCCTCATTTTGAGACATCTCTTATCCATAGAATATTGTCGCATTTTATGTAGATTTCCAGTGCTGCCTTCAATATCTTAACGGGCTAGTCTAAAAATTCCTCTCTGAGTTCTACATTGAACTCTTTTGCTATCATCCTTATTTCGTCACTTGTTATAGTCTGTCTTATCTCAGCCTTCATAGACATTACCTTGACGAGAATCTCTGCCGCCTTTTCTATTGTATGAAGCAGTCCAAATGCCAGGTCAAAGTCCTCTCCCGACACAAAGATACCGTGGTGAGCCCATATAGCCGCATCATATTCTTCCATCACCTTACTTGTTGCAACTGCAATGTCCCTTTTACCCGGAACCATCCAGCCCACAACACCGACTCCTTTTGGAAATACGATGGCACATTCACTCATCATTTCCCATAGCTTAAGGGTAAATGTCTTATCATCAAGGGGCAGTACAAAGGTTAGTGCAATCACATTAGCAGGATGTGCATGATAGATTACTCGATTCTTCCCATTGCTTACTTTCTTCTTAACCTCATGATTCATCAGATGACTGGGAAGCTCGCTTGTTGGCGCATTGTTTTCATCAAAGCCCCAGCATATACGGTAATTCTCCCCGCAGTCGTCAAGTTCTATTATTCCTATACATTCCTCAGGCTTTAGGGAAATGTTTCTGAAGAACTTGCCCGTACCTGTTATCAGAAAGTACTCTCCTGCAAGGTCTGGTACAGATGCACCTACCTTCTTCCATTCTCCCTCCTTCAAATCATCTCTCACCATATCAATCTCATTTTCCCTGATTCGATAGCTGAGATTACCGCCGTTTCTTTCATGCCAACCCATGGCATATCCATCATCTGCCATTCTTATAAATCCACGCGCAAAATCCGCATCTAATACTTTCATTGTATTCTCCTTATCTTGTTATAACATCTACCGGCACATCAAATATTTTGGCAACCTTAAGTATCGTATCAATGTGACGCCCACTTGCTGCCGCCATATGATGCGTAGGTCCTGCTTCACTCCACTTATTACAGAATTCTCTTGCACCGCAGCTGAACCTTGTTCTCATATTAGTGTCACCAAAGTTGAAAATAGGTCCTTCTTCATTGACACCTTCTGCTGCAACGAATCTAAAATATCCATCCATATCCTGTGTTATTGCAAGATATGTTATGTCACCCGGCTCTGGGTAAAACTGTGTAAGATAGCCTCCGCCGGTCTTGCCATGAAATACGGGAACTATCTTCATAGTCGGTTTCTTTGCTTTTGAAAAATGATAATCACCGCTACCCGAATGACCGATAATACATATGTCATCATCAAAATCAATCGAATACATCTCCGACAACTGACCCATACCTGATATCACCTTTAGTATTCCCATTGCCATAGCAACCTTGATATCACCCTCTACAGCACAACAAGTGCCTTCTTTTATCAACATAGAAAATGCAGGAATAAGCATGCTATCCAGTTTGCCCGCAACTCCTTTTGCGAATCCATCATAATGAGATGCGATAAATCCAAGCTTTTCATCTTGTACCCATCTCTCAAATGCAACGACATACTTTGCCATATCCATGACTTTATTAATATCATTACCACCATCTATGTCAAATGTATTAAGAATATCCTCTGCCTTTGCCCTTACTTGTGAGTCATCATCTATATCATCGGCTATTGCCCACATTTTCTCCCAATCGAATTGCTTTGTGTAAAGCCACATACGATTATACAGGTTAGTCTCATCAATATACAAATCCATCATGCCCGGATACGGTCTTCCTATCTGTGCCAGGTTGGTATCTCTGAATCTTCTTCTAACCTGAGCAGCCCTGCACCAGCCTTCTATCTCTCCTGCAACATATTCATCGCCGCCTTCAACAACTCCGGTAATAACATCATGTCTCTTGCCTGCTCTGTTAAGATCTGCAACCATCTCTCCGACCGCTCCGCATGCATACAGCTCTCCAAGCCACGTGGGTGTATCTGTATTCTCATAATCAGGGGATCTTCTTTTCTGAACATTGACAAGTACGACAGGTACATCTATATCCCTTATTGCAGGCAGCATATTATAGCTTGTTGCATATGTAAGAAGCTGCAATATAACAAGATCCACATCAGCACTCCTGAACTTATCTCCTGCCTCCATCGCAAGCTCCTTGGAGGTAACTATGCCACCATCCACAAGCTCTACGCTATCCGGAATAGTTTTCTTAAAATCATTGTACTGCGCCTGAAACTCCGGCACAAGTTGTGGAAATTGCGGCAAATATGCCTGGAGTGCTATTGCAAATACTCCTATTCTTGCCTTCGTATTAACTAACATATTATTCCTCCATCTGTATCCTGAGATTACCAAGTGCTGTTGCTTCTATAGGAAGCGCTATAACATCTTTACCGGTGATATTCTCTGTAAGAGTATTAAGAAAGCCATTCTTGGCACCACCACCTACAATGTACAGCTTATCATAAGTCTCATTCAGATTATGCTCCAGTTCATCTATATTGTTCTTATAGCTTAGAGCAAGCGACCTGTATGCACACCTGTAATAATCCCCGGCAAAATCAGCTCCTTTAGAAAGCATTGAATCGAACGCCGCTTTCATACTCTCAGGTGATAAAAAAATATCATCATTTATATCTACAGTTTCATCAAACCTACTTACCTTGGCATTGTCGATTATCTCATCCCATGGCATCAGCGGATTGAGTTCGTCCCTCAATCGGTTGACAATCCACATTCCCATAATATTCTTCTGATAACGATTATATCCTACGCCACCCTCATTAGACCAATTAGACTTCATAGAGGCTGTCGTTATTACAGCTTTACCTGTCTTAACTCCCAAAAGTGACCATGTTCCGCTGGAAATATACGGCGCGTTCTCCTCCATAGGAATTCCTTCTACTGCCGATGCCGTATCATGACTTGCACAAAGTCTGCACTGAATCCCGCGATATTCACCTATTACATCACCCGGCATATTCAATTTGTTAAAAAGATGCTCCGGCAGTCCTAACATCCGTACTATGTCCATGTCGTATTGTCCATTACGTGCATTAACAATACCCGTTGTCGTTGCATTGGTATATTCATGAGTCTTGGTACCACACAGTCTGTATGTCAGATATTCAGGCATCATCAGAAAATCCGTTACGCCACTTAACCTTCCCTCTTCCATATCAACATACAACTGATATATGGTATTAAATGGTTGGAACTGTATTCCTGTTCTCTCATATAGTTGCTCAAACGGTATCTTATTATGAACCCTGGATACCAAGTCCTGCGTACGTAAGTCTCTGTAAGAAAAGCATGGTAAAAGGGCTGTATCATCCTTAATAAGTACATAATCGACTCCCCATGTATCAATGGCAAGACTCTCTATTTGTCCGTATCTGTCTATTGCTTTATCTATGCCTTCTGTAACATGAATAAACAGATTATCAACATCCCATATAAGATGTCCGTTTTTTCTGTCAACACAATTGGGAAAACGATAGACTTCCTCTGTCTTAATAAGTCCTTGTTCCTTCCAACCGACTATATGTCTGCCTGAAGAAGCACCAATATCTATAGCAAGATAATATTTCATTCTACATTTCCTTCCAGCCTGATAAATATTTACCACTTATCTCTATGCTTTTTACAGGGTCGTTATCAATCCAGTTCTTATGACTCTCAAGAACCACTTTATCAACACCGTTATCAAGTGCTATGGCCTTTAATCCCTCAAGATTCATATTACCGCTTCCCAATTCCAGGCTGTCACATTTTAATATAGGTGTCATAGACTGTCCAATCTGTCTTGAACCTCTGTCTGTAACATGCCATAGCTTCATACGAGTGCCAAGCCTTCTCATCCACTCCTTGGCATCTGCACCACCATCTGTAAACCAGAAGCTGTCGAATTCAAAGTTGACATATTCCTTATCAGTCATATCAATTAATATGTCATAGGCACGGTTCTCTTTTGTAACGTTAAGGAGTTCTACATTGTGATTATGATAAAGCAGCCTAACACCTTCATCTCTGAGACGCTTGCCGGCTTCATTCAATCTCTTTGCAAGATTATTTACTTCCCTTTCATCCGTATAATCAAATCGATACATCCCCGTAATAACGGCTGTATTCGTATCAAATGATTTTACTTCTTTAGCGACACTTATTACATCTCTCTCCAAAGAGCCCAGATCTGTATGTACACTTGCCACTTCAAGACCTGCATCCTCAATCAATCTGTGCCAATCCAACTTGCCACCTTTTCCGGTAGGCATTCCGGCCGCCTTAGTCATTGCACGAACCATCATGGATGTCGGATGAATCATGAAGCTGTTAAGCTCTATACCGTCATATCCCGCGTCTTTAATTCTCTTAAGCGTCATAGATGCATTTTTCTCGTTAGATGTCACCGACCCTAACATAATCTGCTGTACATATGTCTTCATATCAGCTATTCTCCTTAGATATATAATGTAGTAACAAAACAAATTATCTTTTACAACTCATATTCTCCGGCTTTAAGTACCATCTTTCGTCCATCGTCTAATGTAACCTCAGCCTCTGTGTTGGCAGGAATAATAAAGTGATATCGTATGCTTCCATCATTTTCTATCTCCCAGCCACTTGTAACTTTACCTAACGGCGACATATACTCTGCCTTTGCATATTGCAACTGCTTATCCGGTCTTGGAGTGATACTAAGCTTATTGTCGCTTAAGTTAATTCCGCATATTCCACTAATAAGCCATCCGCATACAGCTCCTTTAGAATAATGATTAAGGGACTCACTTACTCTTCCGTCTTCATCAATTCCATTCCAGCTCTCCCATATTGTGGTTGCTCCTTTTATTACAGAATATAGCCATCCCGGTCTTTCCTTTTGTAAGAGCAGTTTATAGGCGGTATCGTTGTATCCGCCTTGGGACAGAACCTCACACAAATCCGGTGTCGACAAGAATCCTGTATTCAGATGATATCCGTTATCACATACCAGCTTGTTCAAATCGTACAGCGCATCTTTATTCTCTTTATCATCCAATAAGTCAAAGGATATGGCTCTTACATACTCTGCCTGTCTGGTAGAATCAATCCTGCCATCAGAAAGTGCCAGCTCACGAAAAGCTTCGGTTGCTCCCTTCGATATTTCTTCGTAATATGATGCCTTTTCATCATCTCCCAGCTTTCTTAATATCTTAGATAACAATCTACCGGATCTGGCAAAGTACGCTGTTGCAACCTTACTTTGGGGCGTTCCCATATTGCTTACGGAATCAACATCAGGCTCACACCACTCACCATAGTCAGTGCCTGTGGTAATTGCAAATTTGTCATACTTGCTATCCTTTGATTCCTGCTTTGGAGCAAACTTCTTCATCATCTCCATAAGCGCTTCTTTGGGCATATTCGCAACCATTGCTTTATATTCGTCAGGAATATTATTAATATCTATTTCACTGCTTTCGTCCTTATTGCTTCCAGCTCTGCTTTGCAGATATTCGTACCATTTTTTCATCATATCAAGATTTTCTTCAAGAATTCTCTCATCAGAAAATCTTAAATACATTTCCCAGGGAACAATTATAACCGCATCTCCCCATCCAACAGAGCCTGCCAGAAGTTCCGTCATCATACCGGGTCTGTTGTTCTTAGGCGCAATATTAGATACTTTTCCGTCGGGATATTGGCACATCGCACACTCGTGTAGCCAATTTTTGACAACCGTATAGCAGTCCATAAGATACATTCCGCTCTTGATGAATATCCCGATATCTCCAGTCCATGCGGCTCTTTCTCTTGTGGGACAATCTGTCGGCACGTAGCAGAAGTTAGACTTCATGCTCCACATTGTATTCTCGTAGAGCTTCTCCAATAAAGGCTCGCTACATGAAAATGTGCTTAGTTCTTCCATATCAGAGTATACTGCAATAGCGCTGAACTGTCCGTCAGCAATGTTGATACTTGTATCAACTTTGGCATATCTAAAGCCCCATATTGAGAATCTTGTCTTGTAATGATTGACTCCCTCCTTACATATATATACGACCTGCTGCCTTATTCCACCTTCTTTGTGTCTGTCTCTGTCCTGAAAGTTCTCCTGGGTAAAGTTACCATTCTCATCTAGGCTCTCACCATGAGTTAATATGATTTTATCACCTTTATGAGCATTGATTGTAAATTCTATATAGCCGGCAAGATTCTGACCATAATCAATAACCGTCTCACCGTTAGGCGTACTGATAATCTTGCCTTCGAATCTCTCATGCTCCGTAACAGGCACCATATTAGAAGAACAGAGAATATCTGTATCATAATTCTCAACCTTTACTTCATGCCAATCATCAATTTCTTCGTCATTGGCATCATATATCTCTCCCTGCTGTAAGTCGTTTTGCTTAAGAGCACCCTGATTAGAAGCTCTAAAATCGCCATCGGACATACATACTATTTCTCCGTCTGCCTCAAGCTGCATCCATAGGGCAACATCCTCTCCATACAGATTCCTGTCTCCGTCTACTCCAAGACAACCGCGATACCATCCATCCCCTAAGATGACCCTTATGGTATTACCACCTTCTTTGATAAGTTCTGTTACATCATAGGTCTGATAATGCAGTGATTTATCGTAGCTTCCGGGACCCGGAGTAAGTACATTATCACCCACCCTTTCACCGTTAATATATGCTTCATACAGCCCATGACTTGTAATATATAGCCTTGCTTTTTTGTAATTATCCTTAATCTCAAAATCTTTCTCAAGATAGCTGGCATTTTGATGTTCATCGACCTTTGTGTCGATCTCAGGATTAATCCATAGAGCCTTGAATTCCTCCCTATTCAAAAGTCCCATTTCGAACGTGCTCGAATCGGAGAAATCCCCCACAGTATCACTATCATTCCACAAGCGAACCATCCATTTGATACAGTCTTTACTTTTTAGCTTTCCTCCATAAAGCGTGTGCATCTTTGAGCTTAAGACTTTGCCACTGCTCCATACCAATTCATCATCAATATATGCATTTATCTCGTATGCAGTCTGTCTTGCATCCCCTTTTTTATCAGCATCTGATTCTTCGCTAATGGCGTTCCAGCTTAGCATAGGCTTTGTCACGTCAATACCTATAGGATTATCCATATATTCAGTCTTAAGTCTTATTGCTTTCATACCTGTCTCCTTCTTAGATGTAGCTTCCCAAGTGTCTAAGGCTCGGCTTTTCTTCACGTTTCATAGTATCTCTGTCAACCGCTATAAGACCAAATGTCATAGAGTATCCTTTCTGCCATTCGAAGTTGTCAAGAAGGCTCCAGTAACAATATCCTTTCACCGGAATATTATCATCTATACAGTTCTTAACACCCTGCAATGCGTCGTCTATGAACTTACATCTTATCTCATCATCCGTTATTGCTATTCCATTCTCTGTTACAATAATATCTCCCTTAAAATCCTTATTTACCTGTCTTATAACATGCTCTAATGCCTGCGGATATATCTCATACTCCATCTGTGTAAGCTTTGCATCTTCCTTCGGGTTGAGCTGTCCGTTTGCACCATATACAGTTCTCGTATAATTCTGTACTCCAAGGAAATCATCATCCTTGATATAAGGAAGATAATGAACGAATTCTTCATCCCAGGTATCCCTGACATACTTTTCACCACCCTCAACTGCCTGAAGATCGTGAAGTGACAAGGTTATACCAACTCTGATATTCGGATATAATTTCTTAATCTCCTTTTTTGCCGCCTGATGTGCTTTCATAACAATAATGTCGCCCTCAGGGGTTCTTGCACTTACAAAAGTCTGTGGCTGTGGTGTACCGAATGCCTGCATATTCTCAGCCGCCTGATACTTCATATTTTCCATCATCTTCTGGAAATTCATGCCGACCTGAACTTTCCCTTCTGCTTCCTTACCGGACTCGGCAGATGGCTCCTTCATATTTTGTGCAGCCTTTGCCATCATCTCATATCTTTTTGCAATAGCCGCAAGCTGTAAGCCCATATTAGCCTCATTGATTGTACATACATACGCTAATCTGTCTCCAAGCTTTTCTATAACATAAGAAGTATATCTTGCGAAATATTCAATTACCTTCTCGCTCTCCCAGCCGCCTTCTTTGATAAGCCATGTGGGACTTGTAAAGTGTAAAAGCGTAACTATAGGTTCTACTCCCATCTCCTTGCAGCAATCAATAACCTGTCTGTAATGATTGATTTCATTATCATCAAATTCTCCATTTTCAGGCTCAATCCTTGCCCATTCAATGGAAAATCTATATGCATTAAGCCCTGCACTTTTAAGCATCTTAATGTCTTCCTCATAGCGGTTATAATGATCACATGCCATATTGCTCGGCTCTAAGAAGCTACTGTGTTCTAAATTCTCCTGAACCCAATAATCACTATGAACATTATTTCCCTCTACCTGATGTGCCGATGTTGCTGCTCCTAACATGAAGTTACCGTCAAAAGTCATAATATATTCCTCCTGTTTGCCTATAACTATTTCTTAATACCCTGTAATATACGATTTAACTGCTTGATGCTTTCTTCATCACTTCCCGCCTGCTTTAGAAGGCTAATAAGTGTCATTCTTCCCATCATTCGCTGAAGCTGTGGATTGTCTTTAACCGACTGTGCCACATCTCCCCTTGACTCAGATGCCTTATCCATCATACTTTTTACCACCTGTCCTGCCTTCGGATGTGCCTGGAGGTCTTCAAGCTTATCATTAATCGAGAAGCAATCGCTATCTAACTGTTCACTGTCGAACCAGTTGTTGACATTACTTACCGCTTTGTTGAATATATACGTCTCATCCGGCTCAGCTACATATTTTATTTCTATATTATCACTTGCATCCTGTGACTGCGCCACAATTTCATGTGTCCCATTAATAGTACAGGTAAATCTGAATACTCTCTCTCCTTCCTGTTCATCAATCTTAACTCCATCCATATATAATGTAACCTTGGATTGATTGGAATATACCTTAATCTGTGTCGTGTCTTCATTACGATTAATGTATCTTCTTCCACAGATATGAACAAAAGGCTCCTTTTTATTCCATGCTGCCTTATACAGATAGAACGCATCCTTTCTTTCTTTTCTGTCAAATGTCACAAGACCTTTTTGGTTCTCACCGTTCTTGCCGCCTTCATCTCTGCCGTCTGCTCCAAAATCGAACATATTCCATACATGGGTAGCCCATAGATAAGGCCTTTTATCTATCATCTCGAGGATATGCTCGTGGTACAATGCCTGATATTCTTCTGTATAATCCCCCTTTTGCGGGCTTGATGAATGATACGCAATATTCGCATCTGCACCGTATTCAGAGAATCCAATGACGCGATTTGGATATTTGCTATGATACTCATCAAAGAACTCATCATTCTGCTCTAATTCTCCAAGATACCATCCAAAATACAGGTTATAGCTGTTGATATCGGCTACATCAAGAATCGGACTATCCGTTTCAAGCATGAATACATTAGCCATTACCGTCTGTCTTGTGCTATCCATATCGTGACACAATTCGTTAAGTCTTCTGTGATTATCAATAAGCTCATCATTGACTGCTGACGCTGCTGTAATCTCATTGGATAATCCCCATACAGCTATTGACGGATGGTTATAGCATTGTGTTATAAGCTCTCTCATCTGACTTAATGTATTGTCAATTCCCTTGGACATATGCATTGTTATATAGGGTATCTCAGCCCATACAACCATGCCCTCTTCATCGCACAAATCATAGAATTCCTGAGCGTGCTGATAGTGTGCAAGCCTTATTGTATTTGCTCCTATCTCTTTGATAATCTCCATGTCCCTCTTGTGATCTTCTATGGACAATGCGTTTCCTTTACCCTTTAAATCCTGATGTCTCGATACACCTCTTAAGGGATAAACCTTTCCGTTCAATATAAATCCTTTATCCGGATCTGTCTCAAATGTACGGCATCCAAACCTTGTGCTGATCTTATCGCCACTGCTTAATTCAGCTTCAGCAGTGTATAGATAGGGATCTATTGTACCGTTCCAAAGATGTACATTCTCGATAACGAACTCTGCCTTCGCATAACCATTATTAACCACTGCTTCTTTTTGTAAATCATCAATTCTGATAGTAACTTTAGAGGCATTTTGCCATGTCTCTACAAGAACTGTTGCCTTATTCTCTCCAATATCCACTTTAGGTGTTACTTTAATCCCTAAGCTTCCGTCTTTTATAAGCTCAAAGTGTTCCTTAGGCGTATTGATTATATTGACATCTCTGTACAGTCCACCGTAGAAGGTAAAATCTGCTTTTTGCGGATATACTTTGTCTGACTCTTCGTTGCTTACTGCTATTGCGAGAATATTCTCCTTAGACAACTCATCAGTAAGCTCAATTCTGTAACACGAAAAGCCTCCTTCATGCTCTCCAAGCTTCTTGCCATTTAGATACACTTCGCTTATATTCGCAGCACCGTTAATCTCCAAAAAAACCTTTTCTCCGCATATTTCCTCAGATGATAACGTACGAATATACCAGCATCTTCCTCTATGATAGTCATTTCCACCATCCTGTCCGTCTATGTTATTCCATGTATGAGGAACTGTAACATCCTCTCCTCTATTGGCATAAGACATGGCATCTTCAACATCCATATCGTGCTTTAGGAACTTCCATCCTTTTGATAATTTGATAATGTTACGCATATACTCCTCCTGTTTACTTCACCTGTGTTTTTTCTTCTTCACCTGAATTATCGTTGTCCGTTTGCTCTGTACCTGTTTGTTCTGTACCTGTTTGTTCTTCATTTTCAGCCTGTTCTATCTCATTCTTTTGACTGGCGATAGTCATCTGTACGTCTTCCATTTTCTCTCTTGTCAGCGAGAATTTCTTCATTGCCACAAGCGTAAGTGCCCATCCAAGTAACGGTAATCCACAGAAAAGCACTGCAGTTATGATTCTGATTCCTATTGTAAGCTCATCTGATGCCTGTGGAATTCTTGAACCTGTATATCCTACAATTCCTATTACAAGAGTGGCAATCATAGGTGCCAAAGCACTTATCATCTTGTCAATAAACGAATATACTGCACTTACCGTTGCCGGCAGGTAATGACCTGATCTATATAATTCATAATCTACCACATCCATACGCATCGCACCTGTCGCTGTACTTACAACCATCTTGAATGCATTATTACCAAGCATCAACAGGAAGAATATTACAAGAGGTACGCCCATAGAAGATGCCCCCTTTTCCGGAACAACCATGATAAATATTATGAACAGAACATTCCATATAATACATACCCATGTCCAGTTAATCATTACTTTTCTGTTGCCGTGCTTGCCTGCAAGCTTGGCTCCCACTATCGCAAATATAATCGACGGAAGCATTGCAACTACACTTATAATTGATGAACCAACCATACTTCCCAGCAGTACGCTGAACATAAGTGTTGTTATAACAGACTGTGAACCAACAGTCTGTGCCAGCTTATCGGAACAAGCCGCAACAATATATCTTTGTAATTCCTTATTGTCTTTCAGAAGCGAGAACATCTCCTTAAAGGATGGCTTCGCATCCTTCTTGATGCCTTCAAAATTCTCAGGCTTATCGTAGGGAGTAAGACCTATACATGTAAGAATAAGCGCTACAAGTGATATACCGATTACAATAAGATTGGCCCATTGAAATACTTCGATTGTCCAGCTGTAATCTGTAGCTCCGTTTTCAAGTTGATACGGCGTTCCGAATCTCGGAAGAAGAATAACTGTTATCAACATAGATACAATCATAGGTGAGAGATAAGAATAGATAACCTGCCACACACCTATTGTGGGACGCTGCTTAGGGTCGTTTGTCAGGATATTGCCCTCCATATTACCGACACAGCTTGCAAATGTATAGCCTATTATATAGAAAAAGTAAATTATAATAAATACTGCAACTCCTGCGGGATTAGAAAATGTATCATCCGGACCAAAGCTGAAATTACCGGCAAATACATTACACATAAGCGTAGTGGAAATCGCCATCAATGCCCATCCGATTGCAAGAAACATCCTCATCTTGCCGTGTTTTGAATTGAATTTCTCAATTATAAGGGCTATGAAGGGATCGGTAATACTATCAAACACTCTTGTTATCGTAATAAGTACACCAACCAAAACCGTAGTAATAGCATATCCCAGATTGCCTATATATGCTGCGTATCCAAGCAGCACATAAAATGCCATCTGCATTATGCCTGTCATCTGACTCAAGGCAATGTGCCATGTCTTAGCTCTTTTGTAAGTAACTTGTTCTGCCATAATTAACCTCCTTTACACAATACAATGTATTACGCTACTTCCGTTTTTGATAATTTCATTCTAGCAACTCATAGGAGAAATTGTTAGAAATGTATTGTGATAAATAGCACTAATTTGACATAAATTCACTATTATGATATTTTTCTTATAGCATCTATGTTTACTTTGGGAGAACAATATGAACAGGGAACTCTTTTCTTCAACAATTCAAAACCTTAACTCAGTATATGTAACTCATTTTGCGTCAAATGAATCCGTTCCCTCCTTTTTTCATGAAAAATACTGTTATCATGCCTCTTTACAAAAATGCTACACAAAAGAGGCATTATCTCATACTATATCTAATCTTCCTCATCACGCTATATGGGAAATTCAGGATTTGCTCGGACTTAGAGTATTCCTTTTCAGACTGGATGATCATATATGGCTTCTCGGCCCTTTTGTAACAGACAAATTCTCTGAAAAAAGGACTCAATCCGTACTTATAAAAAACGGTCTCTCAGCATCGTATATTCCATCACTAAGGTTATTTTACAGTTCCTTTCCGCTTATTATGGAACAAGAATTACTGCATAATCTGAATGCTTTAATCAAGTCATTTGTACCAAAAGAGCCTGAATATACTTTCAGACATATCAGCACCGACAACATGGAAGATACATACAGCGATACCAATGCAGAATATAAGACTCGCTTTGACTATCAAAGCATCAAGAAGCGCTACGAACACGAGAATACTTTTCTGAATATGATAGAAACAGGAGATACGGATCATGTGCTTGAAGCCTTCGACAAGATGACAATGTCAGATCTTAACTCCAGACGTTATATTAATGCAATATATTACGATCCCAAGACAAGTATGGCAATGATTAGAGCTCTCAGCAGAAAAGCTGCCGAAAGGGGAGGCGTACCCCTTATGGAGATTAATGAGATAACACAAAGAATCGCCCAGGACACCTTGCATTTACACAACGAAAAGGATTACATAAAGAGTATGCACTCGCTAATACTGTCCCTGACAAAGGCTGTAAAGCGTCATAAAATCTCCGACAGCAACCTGACATCTCCTATACTCAAGGTTGTAAGCTTCATCCGCTCCAATTATACCCAGGATATAGACTTGTACGAACTTGCTACAATATCCGGCTACACCAACGCCTATCTCTCACGAGAATTCAAATCACAGATGAATATGACCATCTCCGACTACATCAGAACCTTAAGATGTGAAAAGGCTGCAAGACTTCTTAGAGAAAGCGATCTTCCCATATCATCAATCAGCTCATACGTGGGCTATCACGACAATAATTATTTTGTTAAGGTATTTAAAAAGCAATATTCTATGACACCAACAAAATGGCGAAAAGATAATTCTAAAATTAACTGATACTTCCAAATACACCTTTAAGTGCAGGATATATTTGTCTAAACTCATTATATCTGTC
Organism: Lachnospiraceae bacterium; assembly: GCA_015057165.1. GTDB lineage: Bacteria > Bacillota > Clostridia > Lachnospirales > Lachnospiraceae > RUG191. The sequence goes on from SVEY01000004.1 coordinate 52,990, forward strand.
ATTATACTTTAGTGCTGTCTCACGCCTTGGCTCATAACTGTCAACCACACGCACGATTGCCTCTGACGCTTCACGAACAGACTTATACTCACCGCATCCGACTGCCGCGAGCATAGCGGCTCCCATTGACGGACCCTCGTTGGTCTCTATCACATCAACGGGTATATTCAAGATATTGGCAATCATCTGCCTCCACAGCAGACTTTTTGCGCCACCTCCGCATATCTTCGTTCTTGGTATTTTTATTCCCAGACTTTTAGCCACTTCAAAAGAATCTCTTAGTGCAAAAGCCACTCCTTCAAGCACAGCCTGAGTCATATCCGAAGCGTCAGTATCCATCGTCATACCTACAAATGCTCCCCTTGCACACGGGTCATTATGTGGCGACCTCTCACCCATAAGATATGGCAGAAAAAACACGTGATTTTCTCCAAGCTTCTTTATCCTTTTTTGCGCAGCCGAGAAATCAGACGTGCCCAGTATATCTTCCATCCACCATTTATTACAGCTTGCAGCCGATAGCATACATCCCATTAGATGATATCCTCCGTCTGCGTGCGCAAAGGAATGTAAAGCATTGTTAACATCTACACCAAAGCCCTTGCTTGATATAAATATTGTACCGGATGTTCCCAGTGATATATTGCATTTACCATCTCCTACTGTTCCTGTTCCAACAGCAGCCGCGGCATTGTCTCCTGCACCGATTATTATCTTGACATCCCTGCCAAGACCCAGCATGTCTGCAATCTTTGGCTTAAGCGTCCCCACAACGTCATAGCTTTCATGAAGCTTCGGCAGCATAGACTTATCAATACCGCAGATATCAATCATCTTATCAGACCATTTTCGATTCTTAACATCTAATAGTAACATACCCGACGCATCGGAATAATCTGTGCAAAAGCTTCCTGACAATCTATATGCAAGATAATCCTTTGGAAGCATTATCTTAGATATTTTACTATAATTATCCAGTTCATTATCCCGAACCCACAAAAGCTTCGGTGCAGTAAATCCGGCAAAGGCAATGTTGGCTGTATACTCTGACAAGTTGCCTTTTCCCACCTTCGTATTAAGATATTCTACTTGCGACACACTTCTGTTATCGTTCCAGAGTATAGCCGGACGAATGACCTCATCATTCCTATCTAGCATAACAAGCCCATGCATCTGTCCGCCAAAGCTTATTCCCATAACCTTCGACTTGTCTATGTCCGCTATTAATTCACTCAAGCCTTCTATAGTCTTGTCATACCAGTCATATGGATTCTGCTCAGACCATCCCGGATGTGGAAAACTCAGATTATACTCCCTTGTTGCCGTATTTTCTATATTTCCTTTTTCATCCATCAAAAGCAGTTTTACCGCAGAAGTTCCAAGATCAATGCCTATATAATACACGATGATTCTCCTTCTATTAATCTACTCAAACGGGTTCTCCGTAGGATACCTGTCTCCTGCTGGGCGATTATATCCTATCTCTTCAACAGGAACACCGATGTATTTGAATACCTCATACAAAGTCTTACCGTAGTGCCCAAACGCAACAGCGCCATGATGAGGAAAGTTCTTCTCTATCAGCACATGGCGATAGAATCTTCCCATCTCCTTTATAGCAAAAACTCCTATGGAACCAAAGGATCTGGTTGCGACAGGAAGTACTTCACCTTCTGCAATATACGCTCTTAGCTTTGAATCAGATGTGGACTGTAATCTATAAAATGTTATCTCTCCCGGAACAATATCTCCTTCAAGAGTACCGTTAGTTACCTCAACAGGAAGGCTTCGCGCCATAATCTTTTGATACTTCATCTCACAGAAAGCCAGCTTGTTAGACGGCGTATTTCCGCAATGAAATCCCATAAATGTATCTTGTAACAAATAATTGTATTTGTCTTGTATATCCTCTGAATACAAATCCTTTGGCACAGTATTATTAATATCCAAAAGGGTAACAGCATCTTCGGATATAACCGCTCCAATGTATTCACTTAGACATCCGTATATATCCACCTCACAGGAAACCGGTATTCCTTGTTTGGTCAATCTGGAATTCACATAGCAGGGCACAAATCCGAATTGTGTCTGGAATGCCGGCCAACACTTACCTGCAATTGCCACATATTCTCTGTACCCTTTGTGTTCCTCAATCCAATCCTTCAAGGTAAGCTCATAGCAGGCAAGCTTTTCAAGAATCTCCGGCTTCTTATTGCCTTTTCCTAACTCTTGTTCCATATCAGCAACAACTTCTGCTATCCTAGGGTCATTAGCATGCTTATTATATGCCTCGAATAAGTCAAGCTCAGAATTCTCCTCTATCTCTACACCCAACTGATACAATTGATGAATCGGAGCGTTACATGCAAGAAAATTAAGAGGTCTGGGGCCAAAACTGATTATTTTCAGGTTGTTTAATGCTATGATTGTTCTGGCAATCGGTGCGAACTGCGCAATCATATCGGCGCAATCATCTGCATCACCAACAGGATACTCCGGTATATAGGCTTTAACACCCCGAAGCTTGAGATTGTAGCTTGCATTGAGCATACCACAATATGCATCACCTCTGTTGTCCTGAAGATATTGTCCGCTCTCCTCGGCTGCCGCTATGAACATCTTAGGTCCGTCAAAATGCTTTGCCAAAAGGGTCTCGGAAATCTCCGGTCCGAAGTTACCAAGATATACAACAAGGGCATTACATCCTGCCTTCTTAATATCATCAAGAGCCTGCACCATATGAAGCTCGCTTTCAACAATACATATCGGACATTCATATACATCCAGCTTTGGATGTCTTGTCCTCAATGCTTTCATAAGATTTGCTCTTCTGTTCACAGAAAGGCTCTCAGGGAAGCAGTCACGACTAACTGCAACGATGCCGATTTTTTCAGATGGTCTGTTCATTGTATTGTCCTCCTGTCCTATAGTTGATGCTATCATTATACACCGATTAAATTCTCTTGCAATCTATAATTTCAATAATCTAAATCCTTGATGAAATTATAAAAGTAATATAAAATCTATAATATGACTGAATACGAGAAAATGATTTCAAGTAAATTATATAATTCCACCGACCCTGAACTAATAAAACTTAGAAGTAAAGCGCAGGATCTTTGCTACGAATATAATCTGCTTCGTCCGTCTGACAAAGACAAGCAGCAGGATATTATGAATAGATTACTTGGCTCTATCGGGTCGAGGTATGAGATACGCGCGCCCTTCTATTGTGACTATGGATTCAACATATCCATAGGCGAGAATTTTTTTGCGAACTTCAATACGGTATTTATTGATTGCAGTCGGATTGTAATAGGTAATAATGTCATGTTCGGACCTAATTGTTGTATTGACGGTGCCAGTCATCCTACAGATTCAATCAGAAGAAATGCCGGCTTCGAATATGCCTATCCTATCACTATAGAAGATGATGTATGGCTCGGTTCAGGTGTACATATAATGCCGGGTATTACAATTGGTCGCGGATGTGTTATTGGAGCCGGCAGTATCGTAACAAAAGACATCCCTCCCTACTCTCTTGCTGTTGGTAATCCTTGCCACGTTATAAGAGAGATTACAGATGAAGATAGAGCAAGGAATTGGGACAGATAGATATAAGAGGTATAATAATGCAACAAAACTATGAATATGGTTACACATCCTCTGAGGAACTTAGAGGTATGGTATACAGTAATAAAGGTCAATTGATGTCTGGATATACTATAGGAATTCTTGTTCAGGACGTTCATTATCCGTTAATCCCAGGCAACGTGGTTAATGCCTGCTCATATAATTATCCGGTAAGAATGGAGATTGTTCCGGGAGCTAACCAGAATAGAGTTCACAGTGCAGACTCATCTCTTCTTCCAAATATTATTAAGACTTGCGAATTGCTCGTAGCTCAGGGAGTAAGAGCAATCGTAGGCGGTTGCGGATATTTTGGTAATTTTCAAAAAGAAGTGGCAGACGCTATAGATGTCCCTGTATACCTATCAAGCATAATACAGATTCCATGGATTAGAGCAGGTCTAGGCAATGATGATGAAATAGGCATCATATGCGCTGATAAGAAAAGCTTTACAGACGATATTCTAAGTCAATGCCTGGTTGGTGAATCTGACAAAAAAAGATGCCATATAGTAGGTGCCCAAGATATGCCGGAGTTTTCATCACTTCTTAACAGAAGGGGTTCCTTTGACAACAGCATTATTGAAAAGGAACTTGTAGAGTTGGCTACTAATCTGATAGATACACACCCGAAAATCAATGCTTTGCTGCTTGAGTGTTCCGATATGCCACCTTACAGCGCTGCAATCCAGAGAGCTGTTAAGCTTCCGGTATATGATTTTATGACTTTAATTGACTTTGTACACTTGGCGGTTGCACAGCGTCCCTACTATGGGTTTATTTGAATGTGAGTGCTTATGAATTATAATAACAAGCTATATACATTTACATATTATCTGTCCAATTTCTCCATGCACTTCTGGGATATATTGCATGGTACTGACTTTTCTTATATAGATAAGTCAGTTGAAACTAATACCAACTGCCCTTACTATGCCACACCATGGGCATCAATACATAACCTGCGACAATACATTAAGAATAATCTTGATGATGGCAACAACCATAAAGTAATAGATCTCGGATGTGGCAAAGGTTATATGCTGTATACATTATCAAAGCATAGCTTTGGTAAAGTATCCGGAATTGAATATAGCAAACATCTTAAGCAAGTTGCAATTCGAAACTTAAAAAAGCTACATATGCCGACTTTACCGGACATATACAGGGGCGACGCTTCCCTGTTTCGGGAATACCACAAATATGATGTATTCTATCTGTATAATCCTTTTGACGAGAATACACTTAAGAATGTTATAAGACGCATTATGGATACTCTTTATAATCATCCTCGGACTTTATATCTTATCTACTGTAATCCTCTATACGAGAATGTATTGACGGAATATGGCTGGAAGGAAGTATCACATTTCTACTACAAGACGAAAGTATATATCTATGAAAAGTAATAGTAAATCAGAATTTTATACTGACAAATATATGCATCGGGTATACGAAGATGCACCCGGACTTGAGCGAATCAACAATACATTTAACAGTATGTCCATTGATGAATACCTCATGTATATCAAGGAAACATATATAGATAACGGCTCATTCACTCTCGATAAGGATATAGAGGAAGCAATCACAGAATATGCCACGGATATAATAGGCTATGATAATACTATGGCCTGCATAGATGTCCTAAGAAAGATTCCCCTTCTACATACAGCAGATCACCACACCGTCAACTTCCATGCTATGACACTTCAGAGTAATCTCTTATATGAACGTCTTCTCAATATGTGTATTGATACTAATATTATCCCAATACTTAGCTGCAATAATATCGATATGAGTAACGCCTTCTATCCAAGAGGCATAATTATATATGACACAAATACCTCTCGACCTGTAGAGATTCCCATTTTCCCCTACAAGATGAGAAAAGTAAGTATCTCTCATGCAAAACCTTATACAAGAGATATGTTAGATAGAACAGTTAGTACATTAGATAAGCATAAAACAAATGGAAGTATCAATTCAGACATCTATAATACTACTCTTGAAATTATAGAAAAGGTATACTCTAACTCTGATGTACTTGCATGTAATCGCTACGGCAAGCAAATCATACTAGCCAACTCATTATTATCTCAGAAATATCACATTGACAAAAATGTCACCCATATCTTCTTAGAGCTAGAAGAGATAGCAATGCGTCTAATCTGTCATGATTTATGCGATGATAACTCTATTCTTAACAAGATGCTATGGAATAAAGCCATCCTGGAGTCTCTAAGAAAGAATCTTGATGGTGTATCAGGATGTTGGAACAGTATGAATGGAGGCACATTTTTGTTCTGGGGAATTGATGATAAAGGCAGAAGATATCGACTCTTTGTCGAAAGAGATAATTTGCCTGGTTTACAGATGCACAACCTGGTTCTTATAGGAAAGGATTTGGACGATAATACACATAGATTCGAACTTAACAGAGAGACTCTTGTATCCGCTTTAGATTCAAGAGAATTACTGCCGGGGCTTTTTATGACATTCTTTACTCTTGGAATCGTACGTCATACCTGCTTAATCGGTGGTTGCTATCAGGGAGAATATCTTACGAAAATGTGTGATGGAATTAAGAAATCCTGGACGGATAACCAGTCATTTATTGATGAAGACGTTAGTGAATTTCTATCAGCTCTTGATGAAAAGAAATTCCCATACATATGTGGCTCTCTATACTTAATAGGTACCAATAATGGGACATATTATCCTTATGGAAGTGTTGAGATGTGGAATAGTCCCTGTAACACAACCGGGTTCAACGAAGCTGTTAATATCAGCTTTAACAGAGCACAAAAGCTTGGTTTATATTGCTTCTATCCCGACTCTGTTCCTCCAAGCCTAAGAGAGGATAACTGGTGGGAGAACATATGCAAAGAGCTTTTCTAACACATCCTTAGTCAGGCAAGTCAAAACAAAGGCTCTAGCACTTATACATGATAGTTGTTTCAGTCTTCTTACTTAAGAAATAACTGTCAAGGGATGATGTCATAAACCTGGATATAATATTCTCTCTAAAGGATTGTTCATATGTTGTATCTTCCACAAAATCAGTGAGAATGCAGTCACTTCTTATAATAAGACTAATATCTTTGTTAATATCATCAGGACGAATTATGCTAATCTCTATATTATAAGTTGTATCATGTGCGTGGTCTAATATATTCATCATATTTTCCTCTGCCATAAATACTATTCTGCCCCATCTTACAGAATCCAACCTCTCATCCTTAATATCTGTTTTTAGCTTTTTCAGGCAATCTCTAATATCATTTTCAGTAGATTTTAGATTATAAGACAATTGTCTCCTTAGAGCATTTACATCAATAAAAAATCTGTTATAGTTTCCATCCATCCTGCGTCTAATGACACCTATTATAATTAAGTTAAGTATCATTGATATAAGATATCCTGCTCCCAGTCCAATCCATATACCTGGCGAACCATATATTTCTCCAAGAATGAATTGCATAATAATTGGAACAACAGTAGTTGTATACAATATAAACACAAATCCATATAGACGTTTTCCCATATATACATAGTATCTTGAAAGCATGGTTCCAATACCAAGGAATATTATAAATGGTGTATATAGGCGTATTGACAAAACACTCGCGCTAATTGTTGCCTCCTCCCTTACACCGAAAAACTCCGGAATGAATGGTGACGAAAGCTGAATAATAACAGTAAGCACAACTGACAATTGTATAAAGAATACTAGCATGAACTTTATTGCTCTGTATATATTGACATTATTATCTTCTGCCTTGTATCTGTATATACTTGATTGTACGCAATTGGCAAGGCAAGAATACAAGGACATACACATAGTTTCAATATTAAGGATAATTGAGAACACAACCGTTCCCATTTCTCCCATCTCATATATAACTACTTTATTCATAACTATGGCAAAGATAAACGGACATATATAATCAGCACAAAGTATTAATCCTTCCAGAGTTAAGCGCATCAAACGTCTTATATCCACATAAACTCTGAATTTGAGACTGAATTTCCTTGAAAACATAGGAATGCTCTTAACAATAAGAGACGCAAGATATCCTACGGTTGTAGCAATACCAATTCCAAGAGTCCCCCATATGTCACATAGAATTACATTAAGTATAACAGTAACAATAAGCTTCACTATAGATGATGCAACACATACACCCTCGAAGCCCTCGCCTATATGTATAAAATACAGAAAAGTATTAAGAAACATAAAAAGAGGTGCAAAAACAAGCCCCAGACAATACTGCGACGCATAATCCGAGACTTCTCCTGAAATATGCATATGCCCATAGTAACTGCTACCTAGAATATATACTATTGCTGAAAAAGCAACTCCCAGTACGATACATATAATCAGTCCCTGTCCAAACAGGCGATTGGCATCATCGGTATCTCCTCTGCCCTCAGCATATGCTATTGCCGCAAGGGTACCAGAAGGGATTATAATGTTAATAAATGTAAGAAATGTTATGAGGGGATTAACTACAGTTATACCGGATAGAGCCTGCTCTCCCAACATCCTTCCTGATACAGCAAAATCCGCAAGAAACAAAGCGTAATCAATAATTCCAAGTAGTGCACCGTAAGCAACACATGATCTTATTCTCTTATGTAATAAATCATTATGAAATGTGAACATCATTACTCCTGTATTTGTCCTTCCGATGCCCTGTACGAATACATCCTGTAGCAATAGATGGCAAAAAGGACAAGCGCAAATACGATTCCTGCCGGATAACCTATCTCAGAAGGCAACCTAAAGCCTTCCCTAGCCATAATGATATATGTCAGACTAACGGCACTCATAAATGTTGCCGGAACAGCCGTAATAAGACTGTATATCTTCTTCTTGCAATTCATAACAAGATATACAGTACAAACCCAAAGTGCAATCATAGCAAGTGTCTGATTACTCCATGAGAAATACCTCCACAGGGCCGCAAAATCAAGTTGAGTCAAGATTCCACCAGCCACAAGAAGGGGAATTGTTATAATAAGTCGATTCCTGATCTTCTTCTGGTCAAGCCCCGTCCACTCGGATAGAATAAGTCTCGCACTGCGAAATGCCGTATCACCCGATGTTATAGGGCATATTACAACACCTACGATTGCAAGAATACCGCCTACTGTTCCAAGCATCTGTGTACTGATATTATATACAACACCTGACTGTCCAGATACATTAATAGCCTCCATCAGACTACCTGTGTCCTGGTAAAATGCTACTCCTGCAGCCGCCCATACAAGAGCTATAACCGATTCTATTATCATAGCTCCATAGAATACTTTTCTTCCGTCCCTTTCTGATTTAATACATTTTGACATCATAGGAGACTGGGTGGCATGGAATCCCGATATGGCACCGCAGGCTACAGTTACGAACATAAACGGCCATGCAGGAAGTCCTTCAGGATGCATATTAGTAAGTGTTAGCTCTGCCATTTTGTAATCACCGCTAAAGAAAATTGCCCCTGCGATACTTACAGCCATAATTATAAGTATTACACCAAATATAGGATAAAATTTTCCGATAATCTTATCTATGGGAAGAAGTGTTGCCAAAACATAATATATAAGTATTACGACGGTCCAAAATGTCATATTAAGGGCATCAGGAGTAATCTTATCTAAAAGAACTGCAGGACTTGTAACAAACACTGTTCCTGTAAGGAGAAGCAATACTACTGAGAACACTCTCATAATGTATAGTGCCGGTTTACCCATATATATACCGGCAAGCTGGGCAATGGATGCACCGTTATGGCGTTCTGATACCATTCCCGTCATATAATCGTGCACCGCACCGCCTAATATTGAGCCGAATACAATCCAAAGGAATACTACAGGGCCATAGCAAGCACCCATAAGGGCACCGAAAATCGGTCCTGTTCCTGCAATGTTCAGCATCTGTATAAGTACAGCCTTCCATGTTTTCATAGGCGTATAGTCAACACCGTCATTTATCGCCACCGCAGGCGTCGCACGATCATCAGGGCCAAATACATGCTCTGTGAGTTTTCCGTATGTAAAATATCCAATTATAAGTATAAGTATTGCAATAAAAAACGTAACCATAATAATCAATGTCTCCTATATTTTTCTCATCTAACTATTATACACAAAAAAATGTTTTTTTTAAGTCTTCCATAACACATTTTTTTAGATAGATATACAAAAGTTGAAGAATATGGTATAGTTTTTGTTGAGGCTTCGCAAGGAGGCTCGCCCCATTGTAGTTTTCGCTTCGCGAAAAGGGGTTCGCCGTGCAGCACGCTTGCTTCGCAAGCATGCAGCGTATCGGGATGTAGCGCAGGTGGTAGCGCGCGTGGTTAGGGACCACGAGGCCGCAGGTTCGAGTCCTGTCATTCCGACTAAATAATACGAAATCCCGGGATAGAAAGCTTCATCTATCCCGGGATTTTCTTAGTTCGTTGTATACCACCTATGTCCGCAATCATCACATTTATAGTCATATCTCGTTTTGCCTTCGTAAAATCCATAGTCGTTCCACTTTCGCACATTAGTTGATCTACAATTAGGACACTTAGTATCCTCAAAGAAGCAACCTCCGCCTGATACAGCCTCAAGCTGTTCGTCATTTAGTTCAACACCTTCAGACTTTGCGAGGGCAAGAATCTCTTCAGGACTCTTACAAGCTTCAACCTTCTTGATTTGCTCATCAGTTAAACCTTTTAATAATTCTTTTCTCATAATTGATACCTCCTTAATTATATATTTGTAATAATCTATCATTCCTTACTAACTATCTTACATTAATATATACACACCTGCAACGCAAAGTGCGACATTATTCTATGTAAATGTCGCCTATGATATTATAATGGTGTATATATTATTGAAGGTTGACAAGAATCTGTCTTTTGTCACCTGTAAAAAATGCGGTCATAAATGGACTAAATAAAAAAACCCAGGATAGATAAGTTTATCTATCCTGGGATTTTTTTGTATTTCAGATTTGAATATATGTATTATTTTTTTCTTACTCTGACAATCATACATATCATCGATAAAAATACAACAAACAACGCAAAACATATTTTAATAATCTCATCTTTTGTTTGTGGTGGACTAACTTTTTTATTTACGCCTTTTACTTCTGCATCCGTTCGTGTATCAATAACTTCTTTACTCGTCGTCCACTCAGTATTATCTCCGCTTTCCGTCGAATCATTATATACAATCACATACGTAGAGAATCTGTCAGTCTCAAATTCCAACACCTCTAAATCACTGTAATATGTACAATCAAGCTCATATACTACACCATCATGTATTGCAATCACATCAAAATTTCTTCCCGGCTTTCTCAGGTTCACAGGAACGCTTGTCCTTATTCTTACAGAACCGTTAGGAACATAAGATACTAATCTCGCAATGTGATTTTCGATTTGTGTCCATAGACTTAGATTCAGATATTTGCCAATGTAGAATCTATTGAAGATATATTTATTAACTAGTTCTTTTTCTTCTTCACTTACACTAGAATAATTATCCTCAGCTTCAATCCAGACAGAAGCTGAACTGCCTTGTTGTACTAGTTCTTTCTCTTCATCAGTCAGAACTTTTTGTGCCAACTCCTCTACTGTATCAGCAAATTGTGTTTGTCCTTCGTTACTTAATACATCTGTATCGTCACTTACTACTCCGGGAGTCGGTGCGGGAGTAGGATCCGAATTGCGTTGCCATATAGCTGTAAGCGTCATATTATCCTCTACAACTTCGCTTGCAAAATCATATTGATAATACAGATTGCCGTCAATGTAGACAAATTTGCTCTTGTCAAATCCAGTTTCATACTCATAATCCATTATTGCCTTGGCAGTATCAGCATCCTTGGTAATATACTCTCCCCATCCCTTGAAATCATAGCCTGTACGGGTCGGATTAGATGCAGGTCTGGTTGCATGTTGGTTATATTGAACCTTCTGAGAATCCACCTTGGTGCCACCTACAGTATCAAAGGATACAGTATAGCTTGCAGTCTTGCTTTTGGCGTATATTGTAATATCACCGGTAATACTATTGTCAAAATTAAACTTATTAGTACAATTTTGATCAGCATACCAATCGACAAACTCCCAGCCTACACCGACAGGATCTGACGGTCTTGTAAGCTTAGAACCGTACTTAACCTTCTCCGGCTCGTCAATCTTATTATTCTTCTCATCACGGAAGCTGACTGTACAATATCCGGCCTCCCAGCGAGCCCTAAGAACGTAATTGTCATCTACTATAAGCCAGTTGTCTTCTACGAGAAGATACACATTGTTACCGTCAATCCATATGTAATCCTTAAGTTCCGGATCCTCTTGTATCATTGCTTGTGCTTCAGCGGGATTTACTCCCTCAATCTTCGTATACCAGCCAACAAAATTATGGTATGGGTATGAAGGCGTCTTGTCATTTATATCCAAAACAACATCATTTTCCTGTACTATTACGCTACCAACAGCCGAACCGCCGTTAGAATCAAAGGTAACAGTGTATGGCGCTGCTTCCTCCCAGCCTGCCGTTAAGGTAATGTCTGACGTAACAGGCTTATCGAAATCATAGGGTTTTGTACAATCCGAGTCTTCATACCAACCATCAAATATATATCCGTTTCGCGTAGGGTCGTCAGGCCAGGCTGCCGTATCTCCGTCTGTTACATTCTGAGTCGTTTCACTACCTGTGCCACCGTTATAGTTAAATGTGACAGTATGTTCAGCCTTCTTCCATCCCGCATAAATTGTAGTATTACTGTTAACCGTCTCGTTGAATGTATATGTAGTTTTGCAATCTGGCTCTTTATACCACCCCGTAAAGGTATAGCCACTTCTTGTAGGATCCGGCGAAGGTTTACTAGCTTTATTACCGCTTGTTATATTTTGCGGATTTACATTACTTCCACCGTTTGTATGGAATATAACTACGAATGTCCCCACTTCATCTACCCACTTTGCATATAATGTAGCACTCTCGGTAACAGGCTTGTTAAAGTCATAAGATGTTGTGCACTCTGCATCCGCATACCAGCCTGCAAAAACCTTGCCTTGTTCTTTAGGTATAATTGGCAATTCTGTAATTTTTTGCTTATATGCCACCGACTTTGTGGCATACTTTGTAGTACCGTTCATAAATGTGAGAGTATACTTTGCCACAAGCCGAAGCGTTTTGTTATCAGCTCCTTTATCAATATTGTAGCGGGAATCATCCGACTTAAAGCAGTTCTTAATCGCATCACTAATCACAGTTACGTCCTGCATCGCCGCAAAGCCGATTGCACCGTCACTGCTCTGTGTAATTGCCTTTTCACTATAGGATATACCTATTGAACTTCCCGATGTATTAAAGTCACTTTTAAGCAGAACGGGTGTTCTGTCGTCCTTATCTATATGTACATTATTGGGCATTTCTCCCACATATACTGATTTTTTGTTTTCACTTATTATAGGCGTACCGGATAAATATACCAGCGAATTCTTAGATACATATATGCCTCCGCCATAACCGAATACTGAATTGGCCAGATTGTTTTTTATCTTCGCTCCGTTAATATTAACCTTGCTCTGACTTTGCGGCGTCCCCTCGGCCAAGTATATTCCACCGCCAAATTCCGCCTTATTATTACTTACAGTAACGTCCTCATTAATGGTCAGCTCACCTCCCGGCGCCACATAGAAAGCACCGCCCTTTTTGCCCAGTGCGTTCTTAATCGTTCCACTACCATTAATAGTAAGTTTTCCGTATACCGTAAAGCATGTTCTGTTCTTAAGACTGTTGGCATTGGCATCTATATCATTATTATTTAGATTAATCGTGACATTAACTCCGCTCGGTATCTTAATTGTATCATCTGAAGCATTAGCCTTAAGCTCTGTCCCTAATGCATAAGTCTCAGAACTGCCATTCGGCAAGTGAGAAATACTCTTATTCAAATCACTCCAGCTCATCTCGTATGCCGGCACAAATTTGATGTCAGCATTAACAGTTAACGTATCACCCGTCTTATATAGCTTTCCTGTATTATCACCTTCTATCTTCCATCCGATAAATGTCTTATTGGATTTTGTATCAGGCTTAATATCCTTTACCGTTATCTTCTCACCTGCCAGAGCAAATGACAAATCATCATTGCCTGTGGCTGTATCACCCTTCTGATATGTAACGGTTCTATAGTGCAAACTGTTGTCTCCAACAGGGAAGTTAGCAAGATAAATCAATTGGGCATATTCTGCTGTCGTAAAGTCGGAATATATCCATCCGTATAAAGTCCCCCTGCTTATAAAAGTATCTGTATAAAACTTCGGATTAACATAATCCGCCACATCCTTCGGTGAGTCTCCCAGTTTCTTCCAATCTGCCCATGCAACATTTGACGAAGTACATATGATATGACCTTTATTGGTGTGATAAGTTACGTCTTTGGGTATGCCGTCATTGCTTGGTGCTATCTCCTCTTTCTGATACGCCTTGGTATCATCATCGGCAGGCCACGCTTCAATAGTTCTCTTATCTGACAAACCATAAAAAGCATTAACATAATCCCATTTATGCGTTCTATCCGCCTCGTAATGATTCTCAAATGTAAAAGGCACTCCTGCAACGTCAGCACTTGTATATCCGTTTCCGGCGCTGTATTGAATGCCGTATCCAAGCTTAGCAGTATTCTTGGAAAGTATTACTATCTGTCCCCTTACGTCACCCATCTTGGGCATACTTGTAATTTTCTGACTGCCGTTTTGAGTGTAGATAAACGGCTTACCGGTCGCCGGATTAATCTTATCCCTGTATTGATTAAGCAAAATCTGCGCTCTTCTATAAGTCTCATCCTCGTCTGAAGAGTCAGACTCATATCCAAGCTCTAAAAGAATTGTCTCTGTAGGATGAGCCTGCAAGAATACGGACACATCATTAAGCACATCTGACACCATATAGTACTCATCCCCGCTCCAGAAACCAGTTTGTTTTATATTGTAGAATCTAAAATCTAAAAAGGCATTCTCTTTTTTGCCGTGAACACAATAGGCATCATTCTGTTCCTTATCCACATCTATCTTGCTTGCCATTCTGACATCAAAGATTCGATTACCAAAAAGCATCTGCTCGTTAATAGTCTTACCCTGCGTCTTAGCATATTTCGTTGTAAATAACCCTAAAAAACCGGAGTGCTTAGGATTCCACATAGCTGCATCATGACTTCCCGGTATATTAATCTCATTAAGCTGTCTTTCATCGGATATAAGCGACATCCAATCAGACCCCTTCAGCTTAGCAACTCTTTCTTCGTACGGAGTAGTGTCACTCGCCTTAGTCTCTCCGGGGAGAGGTGCAAGTAACGTTATACCCAAAACAAAAATTAATGAAAAAGAAAACAATCTCTTAAGAATAGCTTTACTCATAGATAACACCTACTCTTTTATAATATTTACACATGTGCAGCGCAGTAACGACTCTCTACTACGACGGCATATGACGTCATAAACCACACAAACTACCGCGCTATATAATACCACCCATTGTGCACTTCATCAATACAGGACACCGAATTTTCATTAATATTGTAGAAACAATTGAGCCATACACAGCAAAAAAGCGATGGCAAAAACCATCGCTTTATCTGTAGTAATCAAATGCTATTTTTATACAATGTCAAAATACTATATCCAATGCGCCTTTGATACATTAGTAATCTATTTCCTGTCACTCTCATCAAAGCACTTCGATATGGAACTTCCCGGTGCTACCATCGGCCATACTTTATCGTCCTTTGCAATAACACAATCTATAACTACAGGACCCTTTGCTTTAAGAGCCTTATCAATTGCTTCATCGAATTCCTCTTTAGACGTTGCACGATATCCGGTTGCACCCATAGCCTCTGCCAGACGCACATAATCCACATCACCCTCTAATACTGTATGTGAATATCTCTGCTCGTAGAAAAGGTCTTGCCACTGACGAACCATACCCAATACCTGGTTGTTGATTATAACCTCAACCACATTAACTTGTTCTTTTGCCGCTGTTATAATCTCATTTAAGTTCATTCTAAAGCAGCCGTCTCCTGCAATATTAATAACAGTTGTATCAGGATTACCCACCTTGGCGCCGATACTTGCACCCAGTCCGTAACCCATTGTTCCAAGACCTCCTGAAGTTATAAACTGTCTTGGTCTTGAATACTTATAGTATTGAGCAGCCCACATCTGGTGCTGTCCCACTTCTGTCGTAATAATTGCATCGCCCTTCGTCTTATCATATATCTTGTCTATGATATACGGTCCTGTCAGTCCGCTCTCATTATATGTAACAGGATATTTCTCCTTGAGCGAATTAATCTCATCCATCCACTCGCTATTATCTTTCTTCTCTATCATCGGATTGATTTTTTTCAGAATCTCTTTTACATCACCGATTACCTGAGACGTAACAACCACATTCTTATTAATCTCAGCCGGGTCTACATCGAATTGAAGTATCTTTGCTTTCTTGGCAAATGTCTTGGGATTACCAAGTACCCTGTCAGAAAACCTTGTACCAATGGCAATAAGAAGGTCACAGCTGCTGACGCCTAGGTTAGATACTTTGGTTCCATGCATACCAAGCATTCCTGTATATCTGTCATCTGTTCCGGGATATGCACCCTTACCCATAAGTGAATCACATACAGGTGCGTCAACTAATTCAACAAAATCTTTAAGCTCCTTGTCAGCACCGCTTATAACAGCGCCTCCACCAACGAATATGTATGGCTTCTTGGAATGCTTGATTAGCTTTACCGCTTCTTCTAATGACTCCTTTGTTATATCTTTTGTTAAAGGTGCAATCTCAGCCGGCTTTACAGCCTTATAATCCGTCTTGTTAGCTGTGGCATCCTTCGTAATATCTACAAGTACAGGACCCGGTCTTCCGGTCTTTGCTATTGTAAATGCGCGACGAAGAGTAGCCGCCAAACTATCAACATCCTTAACAATGAAATTATGCTTCGTAATAGGCATGGTAATTCCTGCAATATCTACTTCCTGGAAGCTGTCTTTACCAAGAAGTGGTGTTGTTACATTACATGTTATTGCAACAATAGGAACAGAATCCATATATGCAGTAGCAATTCCGGTTACAAGATTGGTTGCACCAGGTCCGCTTGTAGCAAAGCATACACCCACCTTACCTGTACTTCTTGCATAGCCGTCTGCTGCATGAGAAGCACCCTGCTCATGCGATGTTAAGACATGTCTAATCTCGTCGCTATGCTTATACAATTCGTCATACACATTAAGGATTGCTCCACCCGGATATCCAAATACAGTATCCACTCCTTGTTCTTTTAGACATTCAATTACTATCTGTGAACCTGTTAATTGCATTGTTCTTTCCTTCCATTTTTTCATAATAGTTTAACTCTTATCTCTTATTTTAATTCCAGTACAGCACCTCTGTTACCTGAGGTTACCATCTTAGCATATCTTGCAGCATAACCTGAAGTAACCTTAGGCTCTCTAGGCTGCCACTTGGCTTTACGAGCTGCCAGTTCTTCATCAGACACCTTGATATCCAGCTTCATATTAGGAATATCAATTGCTATAATATCACCTTCTTCAACTAATGCAATAGGACCTCCCACTGCCGCTTCCGGTGATACGTGTCCGATGGATGCTCCACGAGAAGCTCCTGAGAATCTTCCATCAGTAATTAATGCAACTGATGAACCAAGTCCCATTCCTGCAATTGCAGATGTAGGATTAAGCATTTCTCTCATTCCTGGGCCACCCTTTGGTCCTTCATATCTTATTACAACAACATCGCCTTCTACAATCTTGCCACCCTTAATTGCGGCGATTGCATCCTCTTCGCAGTCAAATACTCTTGCAGGACCTTCGTGAACCATCATTTCCTCTACAACAGCAGAACGCTTAACAACGGAACCGTCCGGTGCCAAGTTACCCTTAAGTACTGCAAGTCCTCCTGTCTTAGAATATGGATTGTCAAGAGGTCTTATTACCTCAGGATTTCTGTTGACAGCACCGGATATTGCTTCGCCGATTGTCTTACCTGTTACTGTCATGCAGTCTTCTTTCAGAAGGTTAAGTTCAGATAATTCCTTCATAACCGCATATACACCGCCTGCTTCATTCAAGTCTTCCATATATGTAGGACCTGCCGGTGCCAGGTGGCACAAGTTAGGTGTCTTTTCTGATATTGGATTGGCAAATGATATGTCGAAGTCGAATCCAATCTCATGAGCAATAGCAGGAAGATGCAGCATTGAATTAGTCGAGCATCCAAGTGCCATATCTACTGTAAGGGCATTAAGAATCGCGTCCTTAGTCATAATCTGTCTTGCTGTAATGCCTTTATTATACATATCCATAACAGCATATCCTGCCATCTTGGCAAGTCTGATTCTCTCAGAATATACAGCAGGAATAGTGCCATTTCCGGGAAGTCCCATACCGATTGCTTCTGTAAGACAGTTCATGGAATTAGCTGTATACATTCCAGAACATGAACCACAGGTAGGACATACCTTTCTCTCATATTCTAGCACATCTTCTTCAGTCATCTTGCCGGCTGCATGAGCTCCTACCGCTTCGAACATTGATGACAGAGAAGTCTTATGTCCATTAACATGACCTGCAAGCATTGGTCCACCTGATACGAATACTGTAGGAAGATCAAGTCTTGCCGCAGCCATAAGAAGACCGGGTACATTCTTATCACAGTTAGGCACACATACAAGTGCGTCAAATTGATGTGCAATAGCCATACATTCTGTAGAATCGGCAATTAAATCACGAGTCACAAGTGAATACTTCATACCCACATGTCCCATTGCAATTCCATCACATACTGCAATTGCAGGAAATACTACAGGAACACCTCCTGCCTCTGCAACACCGATTCTTACTGCCTCTACTATCTTGTCTATATTCATATGACCGGGCACAATCTCGTTGTACGAGCTTACTATACCAACCATAGGCTTTTTCATCTCATCCTTGGTAAATCCCAGTGCGTTGAACAGACTCCTTGCCGGAGCTTGCTGCATTCCTTGTCTTGCGTTATCAGATTTCATAATTCATTCCTCCTATATTAATACTAATAATTTATTTGCCTTTATTCATCCTACCTATTGACGCAATAGTCTTAATATTCATCGGACATACAACAGAACAGGATAATGATTTGGAACATCCGGTTTCAAAATGCTTGACATATGACTTCCTTATCTTCTCTTCCCTTGTCTTAGAGCGGGATGCTACAAGAAAACTCTCATGAGCGAATGCTGTTCCGAAGAATTTCTCACCGCTTTTATAATTAGGACATACTTCTAAGCACAGCCCGCATTTTAGGCATTTACCCACAGAATACATCTGGTCGTATACTTTAGGATTATTCCCTTTGAACTCCTCTATATATACGTGAGCCTTCCTGAGATTATCTTCTATTATACTTCTGTCAACAACAAGATCTCTAATAACCGGGAACTTGGACAGTGGTTCAAGGGTGATGGTATCTGTCTTAATATCTCTTAAGAATACTTCGCATGCCAGCGCCGGTCTTTTATTAATTACCATGGCACATGCGCCGCACATTCCCTGCAGACAAGAGCATTCCCATTCGATTCGAGCAGTGCTCTTCCCCTCAATATCACGAAGTTCATCCCTACTGTTTAGCTGTTCTAATACCCCAGCTATAGAAAGTTCATTATTCTTATCTATATTAAATTCCTGCCAGTAGGGCTTGGTATCACTAGATTGTCTTCGAAGAATCTTAATTCTCATACATGCCACCTTGCCGCAGGCAAGTGTATATATCGGTATTGTGCCTGCTACGCCACCGATAAAAATTTAGAAATTTACTTTTCAAACTCTTTCTCCAAATCAAGATATGTACTATATTTACCTCCGTTATATGAAATGATAGTACTCGCCTTACATTTATCATCTGTATCCGCGTAATCTGACCTATAGTGAGCGCCTCTGCTTTCCTTTCTGCTCTCGGCACATATAAGAGTCGCTTTAGCGAGTGCAAGTATGGCTTTCAGTGAATATCCATCATATACTCTATCATTATTACTGATATCTAATTTATCAACACAGGACTGATACTCAGATATCTTATCAATCCCTCTTTGAAGTGCTTTGCCATTTCTGATAATCCCAAGATCATCTTTCATAACAGTTGCCAGTTCATCTCTGATACGGGAAATGGTATGAGTGCCCTTAGCACTATTGATTGCCTCTATTTCTTTTTTAGCATTATTAAGTTCATCACTAAAATCAATATTATGTTCCTTTACGCTGACACTTCTAATAGATTCACCTGCCACCTTACCGCTGTATACAGCCGCAAGAAGTGAATTGCTTCCAAGTCTGTTGGCTCCATGGTAAATGCTTGCACATTCTCCTATGGCATATAGATTATGAACACTCGTCTCATGCTTATTATTAACAGCAATTCCACCCATAAAGAAATGTACTGAAGGCTCAACTTTAATACTCTCTTTGGATATATCCACACCCTTGTATTTCATACACAAGTCATATACTTCAGGGATTCGTCTGAGAATCTCCTTTTTCCCAAGAAATGTTATGTCTAAGTAGACATCCCTTCCGGTCTCTTCAATACAACGACTAACCACGTCTCTTGGCATAAGGTTACCCTTGGCGCCGTATTTATCCTCCATGAAATATACTCTGTTGCCATTATCTGTATAATATAATCTGCCACCCTCACCTCTAACTGCTTCTGATACAAGCATATGCTTGTTAGTCGTATCAATGGTTGTGGGGTGATATTGTATGAACTCTAAGTTCTTAAGTTCTACGCCTTGCATGAACAATTTGCCGGCAACATATCCGTCATTTAGAATCGAGCCTGTTGTCTTACCAAATAATGCATTCTGTCCGCCGGAAGCAACAATAACGAAATCTGCCTGAATCAACTCAAAATCATCCTCTATCTCATTATAGAGAACTGCTCCATAGCAGATACCGTCTCTAATAAGTGCTTTATAAAAGTCAAGCCCATTTCTACGCGTAATAAGACCTGCCATCTCGTATCTTCTTACTTCCATAACAAGCGCTGTGACAATCTGCTTACCGGTAGATGTACCGGCGTAACATGTCCTGTTATGTGACTGTCCGCCAAATGCTCTTCTTCTGATATTATTATCAGAATCAACAGAAAAAACTGTTCCCAATCTCTCAAGCCATCTTATAATATCAGAAGCATTCTCACACAGACCTTTTACAGCCTCTTTTCCTGCAATAAAACATCCCACTTCAAGAGTGTCTTCTATATGGCTTTCAATACTGTCACCACTTTCACACGGACTAAGTACACCGTTGATTCCTCCCGAAGCCATAACAGACTGAGCTCTTTCAGGAGAATAAGGTGATACTAATGTAACCTCTATACCCTTGGCTGCACAGTAAGTAGCAGCGGACAAGCCTGATATTCCACTTCCAATTATTAATACTTTCTTCATTCAAGCCTCTCCTACATTGCGGTGGCATCGTCGACTGATGACAACGAAGTAGCTGCACAATTTATCAAGTGATTGTGCTGGTTATTAATTATTTGGTGTACTAAAACATCTTAATATGCGTCACAATTGTCTGCACAATAGACTCTGTACATAAAATGGTACATATTACCATCAGAATCCTGTCAAGAACAATACATTTCTTCTCGTCTTCCAACACTCCAATCGTAATAAGCGCTTTGCTAAAAGAAATCGACACATGAACATACACCGCAACTAAGAAAAGCGCATTTACAATCTCTGTCAGAACATATACCACGCCAAAAGCAGACGATTGTAATATGCCAAATGCCATAATGTGAATCGGCAAAGTTACGATTATTAAGAAAGCACTCGCCCTTTGTAAAAATGTCTTAATATTGAGCTTCTTATATTGAATCTTCTTAGAGTCGGCCTTACCATAGACATTTATCATGGATAGTGTCCCATGTATTACAACAAGCGCTCCAAGCACATACCCAAAGGCCTTAGTCGCTATGGGATTATAAAACATCATGGAATATGTAACTAATTCATATATCGTATGTGTAAATAGTGTCAGTACAACCAGTAATGATATATAGCCATTGGCTTTATAGGTGTTCAACAATCAAATCTCCCATCTTCTTAGTGCCCACCTGTGTTATGTTAGATGTGTCTTTGCCGGGTGCCGGCATAATATCGATGGTTCGATAACCTTCATCCAATACTTTGCTTACAGCGGTTTCAACTGCGTAAGCTTCTTCGTCTAAGTCAAACGAGTACATAAGCATCATCGCTGCACTAAGGATAGTTGCAATAGGATTGGCTATACCCTTTCCTGCAATATCCGGTGCTGAACCGCCGCTTGGTTCATATAGTCCGAACTTCGTCTCATTAAGGGATGCAGATGACAACATTCCAATTGAACCTGTAACCATAGACGCTTCGTCCGACAATATATCTCCGAACATATTCTCAGTTAATATTACATCGAATTGCTTAGGGTCTCTTACAAGCTGCATAGCCGCATTGTCAACAAGCATATGTTCAAGTGTAACATCTGAGTAGTCAGCCGCAACTTCCTCAACAATCTTTCTCCAAAGTCTTGAAGAATCCAATACATTTGCCTTATCAACAGATGTAACCTTACTTCTTCTCTTTCTTGCTATATCGAAAGCCTTAATTGCAATTCTTCTTATCTCATCTTCATTATATGTAAGGGTATCATACGCTTCTATCTTACCATTCACTTCACGGGTCTCTCTCTTACCAAAATAAAGACCTCCTGTAAGCTCACGCATAATTAACATATCGAATCCGTCTCCAATTATATCATCTCTTAAAGGACATGCCTCGTTAAGCTGTGAATATAGATATGCCGGTCTTAGGTTGGCGAACAGATGAAGCGCTTTTCTTATGCCAAGAAGTCCCGCCTCCGGTCTCTTATCAGCAGGAAGCTTATACCATGGTGAAGTCTTGGCATCACCTCCGATAGAACCAAGAAGTACTGCATCTGCTCTCTTAGCCTGCTCAATCGCTTCCTTCGTAAGAGGTTCACCTGTCGCATCAATAGAGCATCCACCCATAAGAATCTCATCATAATGAAAAGTATGATTATACTTTGCTCCTATTGCATCTAATACTTTAACGGCCTCTGCCACAATCTCAGGGCCGATTCCGTCACCTCTTATAACTCCTATATTACAATCCATAGTCTAGTCTCCTTCATCTATTGATTTGCACACTCCACATCTCTACTCTATATTAGAACATTATAGTTGTGTAGCTAATAATATAAAACCGCCTCGTGATGTACATCTTATTTCATACAAACATACTAGCATATTATATAGCATTATACTCAAAATTACAAATGAGGCTAACATTACGCAGTCA
>SVEY01000004.1:76157-136158 GCA_015057165.1 Lachnospiraceae bacterium
TTATTTCATACAAACATACTAGCATATTATATAGCATTATACTCAAAATTACAAATGAGGCTAACATTACGCAGTCATTAGCTAGTATTATTAGCTAATGACTGCGTAGTCCTACGCTACTTACGTTGTATCGGCTAAAACTACGGCTTATATGTTGATATTATTAGCCAGCAACCGGCATTAACATGTATAAACCAAATCAAAAATATATAAAATAAATGAATCTCAATCAGAATTCGTATAAAGGGAATACAAAAAGCGTGGCTTACGCCACGCTAAAACCTTCTTGCAATACACCTGCAGCGCAAGTATATTGCTATCACACCAAAACAAACAAAAGGTTATATAATGTTAAGTAATAAACGGTCCTTATAAATGGATTCTAAACCATCTAAGCACCTTCTAGCCCTTGTATACTCATTTCTATTAATCTTAATTACGCACACCTCACTAGCACCGTTATAATCGTCTCTTCTAAAAAAAGGAATGTGTTTCCATCTCTTAGAAAAGGAGATAGAATCCTTAAGCAAGGCTTTACTTGTGCAGTTACTTGCTCTATGGTTTGTTGTCTCACAAAGTACTACATCTTTGTTAATGTTCTTATCACATTTTATTCTTTTCTTCATGAATCCCCCCACAGTCACATACTAATCTAGGCGAATAGTGACACGTTTCCCTAAACTATCCGCTACCTTCACAATGAAATCCAAACTTGGATTATATCTACCCGATTCCATTCTAGATATGTTGGACTTCTTAGTACCAGCTTTATCTGCCAATGTCTGTTGTGTCATGTGAAGCCCACACCTTGCTTCCTTTAACTGAACAGCCATTTCCATTCTTGCTTTGCTGCTACTGCTTGGGACGATGCCATCTTCATACCTCTTCTTCATGAAAAGCACCTCCGCCAACTGATTAGAATGTTATCATATATGATAACTTTGTGCAATACTTTTTCACATTTTTTTCACATTTTTTTACACAAAAAAGCCAAGTACTGCATAAGACTTAATCAGTCTTGCACAATACTTGGCTTTTATCTCTTGTTATATAATTCTATAAATTCTTCAAGGTTGATATTGCATTCTTATCTATAATACATTTACCATGTTCATAAATAATTCTAGCCCCTTGATGCTCTAAGAATATCTCCTGACCGAACTCGCATAGGCTTAAGAACAGCTCTCCAACCTTCTCTGTATTACCAATCTCCATTCTAAAATAATATGCACCTTTATAAGAATATAAAGAAGAGGTGCTAATCCATTTCTCATCAACGATCTTAGCAATATCAAGGCATACTTCAAGAGATTCACACTCTACCCAGAAAGCTTCAGACACACTAACAAAGCTCTGTATCTTCGCGCCTTCTTTAGTCTTGTCATTATGCTCAATCACTTTCCCTTCGAGTACTTTCTGAAAATCCTCAAGATAAGATTTAAGCCTGTTCATCTGCGCTTCTAATTGTTCCGGCATAGCTTCAGCAATTGTCATCGCAACATCCCCTTCAGGAAGAAGGGCAATCTGTACACTAAGCGCTCCGCCATTAGTCTTATAATTAAGCTCATATCTGGCTTCTTGCATTACTCGACGAAGGAAATCTTCTGCCTTATCCCTATTATCAACAAGTTCAGAGACTTCTAAGCCATAATCATACATTTCTTCTTTAGAAACTACGCATCTTATTACATTTTCATTAATTCTTTTAAATTTCATATAATCACATCCTTAAGGGTATATTAATCATTATGAAGAAAAATTTCAAGTAATTTCGATAGTATATCCATATCTATCTTTTCTTAACTCGTTTCTTAGCCGGTTTTATAGCATCTTCAGGACAAACAAGTGCACATAAGTGACAGCCTACACATTTTCTGCCATCTAATACAGGCTTTCTGTCCTCATTAAGTTTAATCGCCTGATGTCCGCCATCACGACAGGATAATACACATCTTCCACAGCCTACACATTTATCCTTCTCAACTACTGGATAGATAATGGTATCTCTAGAAAGTACATCGGTTGTATCACTAATATAATTAAGAGATTTACCCACAATCTCAGAAATATTATTATATCCCTTAGCCAATAAATACAGCATAAGGCCTTCTTTGAGTTCGTCAATTATTCTATATCCATGCTTCATTACCGAAGTTGTTATCTGAATACTTGACGCACCAAGCAACATAAATTCTAACGCATCACGCCATGTCTCAATGCCGCCCATAGCACTAATGTGCATGCCACTTAGCTTATCATTCTTAGACAATTCTTCTATAAATCGAAGAGCAATTGGTTTAATAGCTTTACCACTATAGCCACCAACCGCTGACATGCCATCTACATCTGGAGATGTAACAAAAGTATCGACATTGACGCCAACTATACTCTTTATTGTATTGATTGCGGCAATACCGTCAGCCCCACCGCGTCTTGCTGCCTCTGCCGCCGGGCTCATGTATGTTACATTAGGAGTGAGTTTTGCAAAAATCGGTATATTCGCACCACGCCTTGCACATGAAGTAAATCTCTCTACTAGCGAAGGTTCAAGTCCAATATCAGAACCAAGGCCTCCATCTGCCATATTAGGACATGAGAAATTAAGCTCAATAGCATCAGCTCCATTTTCTTCGCAAAGTCTGGAAATCATCTCCCATTCTTCGTCATCTTTACCCATAATTGAAGCAAGAATAAACTTAGAAGGATACTCTTTCTTAAGACGACGAATCATATCCATATTCTCTTCTATGGACTGTTCCGATAGTTGTTCTATATTCTTAAATCCAATTATACTGCCATTATCACCTTTGATAGCAGAAAATCTTGGAGAAGCTTCTCTGATATCAAGCGAACAAATTGTCTTAAGGGATGCACCTGCCCATCCAGCTTCAAAAGCACGTGCGCACATATCATATGTGCTAGAAATAACTGAGGAAGACAGCAGAAAAGGATTCTCAAGGGTAATACCACATATATCTGTTTTCAAAAGTTCTTTGTAGTCAACACCTGAGTTATCGTCTAAATTATTATCTTTAGATTTAATTTTAGACTTAACCTCATCGTTTAAGCGAATCATAAGCTTACGAATTGGCACTTTATTAGGCTTTACACATTCCTTTTCACAAGGCGCATCACAGGCAACACACGGATTACTAGAAGGATACTTGATTGCAGCAACATTTTCATTATCAAACCAAATATTCCTAAGTAGTTCATCTGGCTTACCCTTAGGACAGACTTTACTACAAGGTGCATCATCACACAACACACAATTAATCATATCTCGTCTTAATATTATATTTCCATCCCCCATCTATCTCTCCTTGTCACACATACTACACCGTCAGTTTATTTCAGACTATATAATACCTGCTTCTTACACAATTTAGTTTTCCTTTAAGAATTTGATTGTTATATCTACATATATCAAATATACAATAAAGGATATTATCTCTAGTGCCTCTGAAATACCATACAAAACTTTGTTGTGAACATCAGTTAATAACGATGATGCTCCCAACCCAAAAGAAAATACCACATTAATAATAATCAGCCATAATACTACTCTCGATTTTGTGACATGGGCTGTTCCATTAAGTGATTTTGCAAGTTTTGATGAAACTACAATAACTACAACCATTTGAACCAATTCAACCACTTCTTCTGCTACATCAATTATTTTATCAATATTTCCTTTATTTGTAATAAATAGAATTATTCCAATAACAATATCTGTTAATATAATCATAATTGACAAAGCATATGGAACATAAAACATCTTGTCATCTCGACCTGCAATTCTAAGTCCCCAAATGTTAAAAATATCTCCTGCAATCATTAATATCATTCCAAGAATAATCATTATTGCTATTATAACGCCAGGAACTTCTCCAAATTCACTAATTATAGTCTGAACATCCTGCACAGAAACAATTGCCTGAACTATCCCCATCAAAATGGTTCCAGCAATAATCATAATCTCTGCTATATGAATTTTTTCTATACCTCTATGGGCGTTTGGATATGTCATATATAAACCTCCATTCCATCATCGTAAAAAGTTATACTACTGAAGAGGAGCCATATATCATGTACTCACCCAGATCTTTAACCAGTGTGTATTTGTAACTCTTTGCTGCCGCATTAAGCGAATCAACATTCGTTGTGCCAAAATAATCTTTCTTCTTGATTACGATGTAGTCGATTTTAGAAACGTTTGAAAACTTAAACACATCCTCTAACCTATAATCATAAAAGCTCGAACTATTACTTATTATATTTGCGTCTCTATTATATGTCTTTACTCTTATCTTATAATCCTCAGGAAGCAAAACAGAATGTGTGCCTACCGTATCTGCTATTTCTACAATATCAGAAGGATATTTATTAGCCGCTCTACTTATAGTAAAGTTTCTAAAAGTCCACTGAACAGGAACACTTGCTTCTACAAGAAATACCAGTGTCACACCTATAACTATTCCCGCACACCAAATCTTTTTCTTTTTATCAGATGGTTTTCTAACTAAAAATGGCAATAAAATTGCAAACCCCAGCAAAATTAAAACTAGAACAGGAAGGACATTAAAGATTTCCCCTGCATCATCCTCTGGCAGGAATTCAAATGCATAGTCTAAAAATGCTAGAACTAATAAAGATATAAGAATTATTATACAATAAATAATATAACTTCTTATTGCCTTATTCTTTAAATTACAGATAGCAATAACTGCAAGGGTAATAATTATCGCCAAATAAAATCCCTTGAATTCATTTCCATAAGTATTTATTATTTTTCTAACAAAATCAACACTTTCAATCAAAGCTGTCATATCTTATTTTCCCTTAACATCTCTTCTTGCCATATTAACGATTGCCAACACAATTATTGAAACAACAACAATTCCACCAAGAATAGCTACAATCTGGTATCCAGTATTACTCATTAAGGCTGCTATAGGCAGCATAAAGAGAAAACGTATAAGCCACACGGATGCTCTATACAGCTTTCTATTTGCCACCTCGCAAATTGCTGCATATCCATATATAAAACAAAGGGGAACAATAATAGCAGAAAGCATTGTTGTACCATTCCATATATTCTGAGGTACTGAAACATTTAATGAACCATTTACAAATAGCAATACAATACAGATTCCAGCAAATAGTAATTCCGTCCATTTTTCATACTTTGAAAGTTTTATATTATATGCGAAAAATATACGTTCAATTCGCTTATATACGCCAAAGAATACTAAAAGCAACGGAGTAATCATAAGATTTAGCATATATTGCATATCACTTATTCCCAATACCTTCGAGAATAGAATATAGAAAACTTCAATAAGTTTTGTATTTCCCTTTATATCACTTATCAATTTCCCATCTATAACATTATATATACCTATTATATCGTTTTGCTGCATCATTATAATACTAAGATATGTTTCATCTTTTGGACTAGGTAAAACAAATAACTCTGACACAACAATATAAATCATAATAAATGCAATAACTGCAATGTCACATTTAATAGGCTTTAATGATTTTAAATCATCAACAATTTCTGAACGAAGTGCCTTCATTACAATAAGAATAATAGTAACAACAATTGCAACTACTATAGCAACTACGAGAAAAGTACCTGTATAGTTCATCAGAGAATCAGTACATTCTGATAGATTATTAGTGCGATTAATAATAGATAAGCCTGCTAATTCAAAAGCAAAAAACAAAATCAAGAAACCGCTCACAAAATCATCTAGCACTTTTGTAGCAAGGCGCAATCCCCCAATGTTCTTATTTCTTCTAAATACGAAATTAAAAACTATACCTAATGCTATAGGAAGAATTATTAAATATAGAATTATACTAAAAATATTTGTCATCATTGTTCTATCTCTTTAAACTGAGAAGCGTCTGTGTTATACGCCTCAATTTCATACTTACCCTTGTTATATTTTATGACTGTAATAGAAGCGTTGTCTAAAACAGCTTCTTCTGATACTTCATTAGGAAATACTGCTTGTAAAAACCAAACAAATGAAGAATGACCTACAATTAGAGCCTTAGAATTATTCGACATTTCCGTAACCATTTTATCTAG
This sequence comes from Lachnospiraceae bacterium, assembly GCA_015057165.1. Lineage (GTDB taxonomy): Bacteria > Bacillota > Clostridia > Lachnospirales > Lachnospiraceae > RUG191. The sequence continues at coordinate 82,261 of SVEY01000004.1, forward strand.
TGCAGTTTTATAATTCTGTGTAACTTTGTATTTCGATGTTGCTCCAATGGGTGACACAAATTTTGAATCACTTATAACCCCAAAAAACTTTTCTTCATTAAAATCTGGATACCTTTCAGCAACCTCTTCGCGCGAGAGTCCTTCTAGCGCGCCTAAATTTGCATCATTTAGCAACTTCATAATACTAACGGCAGGTATCTTATTATTGTTTTCACCAATAATATACTTTGCTGTGTCATTTGAACGACTTAGTTCTGATACATAAACCTTATCAAATTTAATATCTTGAAGTGCATTTCCCGCTTTTTTTGCATCTGTAATTCCTTTATCCGTTAGTTTTGTATCAGTCATACTTCCAGAATATATTCCATTTGCATTAGCACTTGTTTCACCATGCCTTACAAAATATAGAGTAATTTCCTTTGTGTTTTTGTATATTACATAATCACCTATTTCCTTTAAAAGTTCAAAACCATAATTTTCAACTTGTTTACGAAGATAAGGATTATTAGTGCAAACAAAATACTCATAATTATTCAAATTTATGTATTTAGATATCTTAAAGAAACTCGAATCATATTCTATTTTCGGAATAACAATATCTGAAAGAATTAGGGGAGATGTGTATTGACGAATACCATACTTCAATTCATCTCCCGTGTCCCTATTATATTTTTCATCTAATTGAATTAAAACCTTTGGCTTAATACTTTTCCCTTTGTTATCTTTTGCTACTTGTCTAACACCATATAACTCTCCATCATAACACCCACAATCTTCAGCTATTGCATCACTTATTTCTATAGCGTAATTAGGCACCTTATTGATGTTCTCAGCTTCTTTATATGCTCTCGTAAAAAGAGGTGATGCGCCTAAGATAAAACATAGGACGACAAATGCAACAATTCCTTTTATGCGCTGTCTCCTTCTTAACCCATCTCTCACTTTCACAAATGTATATGATATTACTGGAGCCACAAAAAATAGCCACGATAGTCTTTCATATTCCCACGGACCGGGCAGAATATTCCCTAAGATAATCTTAACAGTTAGAGGGCAGAAAAACAGCAATATAGACAATCCTATAAGTGTAATTACCTTCTTTATCTTGATGTCCCAATTATTTCTATTTTTAAACAGCAAAAATAAGCTGATAACATACAAAACAGCCCAACCTGCATAAATCCATTTATGTATTTGTATATCTATCCATAAATCCATATCAAAACCTTACTTAATATTAATCATTCTCAGTTTAATAAATATAACAAAGCAAATGCTGCCGTCGGAATATTAATTACAAAAAGTGTTAAAATCATCCGAAACTGTATTTTCCTCTCAATGATAAAGTCAGTAATTACTAATAGTGCCATTAGCAAAGGAAGCATCAAAAATCCCATATTACTTGCGCCACACCCTGCTAATACAAGTAAAAACATTTCAAATACATCCCTCTTTTTATTCTCTTTATCATTTACATAAACAATCCATTCAAAAACCAACATTGGCATGATAATCATGGATGTCACATGCTTTCCATAAGTTGGCCAATTAAGTAGTATATCAGCAATGTCTCCATTCATAAACTCATAAAGAATAACCATAAAAGAAACAAATAAAGACATTTTTTTAATATCATAATCAAAAAATCTTTTTGAAACAATCCACCAAACCAAATAAGACATTATTATTAGAACTCCAGGCAAATAGGTATAAACCATCGCCAAAGGAGTCACTCCACAAATAACCGAGAGCATAGCCTCAAAGGAGTACCATCCTGAAAGCTTAAATTTGGTATTTACTTTAGATATATCTGTTATTTCTGTACCAGTAGCGCCGTCTACAACATAGAATTCATCAGTCTCAACTATATCATTAGCTAGTGCAACATATGTCTTATTATCACCGTAAAATTGTGGTGTAAATATCGTCGCTCTCCCTGCCTGATAAAACACCAACACCAGCATTATTATAAAGAACACATTTGTAAAATACTTCTTCGCATCACTAGAGAAGAAATCTTTTACTTTCTTTATTACAATCCTACGTCTCTTTATCAGCATAAATACTATAAAACCAGTAAAAAGAATCATTACCACTATAAAAATATACAGCGGCACATGAAACTTTGTCTGCATAAGCGCACACGGAATTGATATCACTGTCCAAAGCCCAAATATGATTACAAGAGACATTGGCATCCAATATGCAATTGTTCTGTCTTTATCGCCGAAGACTAATGTCATGGCAATAGGTAAACCTATGAATAATAACAAAAATACGATCATTTCTATCCTCTAAATTTATTTTCGCAAAATATATTTTTCATTTCCTAGAGGCTTGAAGCCAAGTTTCTCCATGATCCTTATACTTGGAATATTCTTTTCATTTACATTGGCAATAATAGATTTTTTCTCAAGCTTCTCAAATGTATAGTTAACAATAGCTTTGCATACTTCTGTCGCAATTCCCTTATTTTGATATTCTTTCTTAACCTGATAAGACAATTCCACCTGGTTTATATCTTCACAGTTTTCTTTACTTTCTACCCCTGCTCGGCCAATCACTTCACCTGTCTCTTTATCCACTATAAGCCAAAGGCCATAGCCATAGAATTTATATACAACATCAATATATTTCTTCTGATATTCTCTTTCTTCCTCTCCATCATAAAGCGGTTCTATATATTCAGTCATTGATTTATCCTGATAAATATCAAGAATAGCCTGAAAATCTTCTATAGAATGTTCCCTTATAATACATCTTTTTGTCTCTAAAATGGCAAGTGGGATATTGTGAAATCTTGCATCTACCACTTCTAGGTCTCGTCTCTCAACTCTACAAAGATCTTGCACAACATATGCTGATGACAAGTATTCTCCTGGAGTTGATTCATAACCCAAGACACCTACATCATGGGCTTCCAGAAGTGAAATGGTATCATTAGACTTAGCAATGCCAATATAAGTTTTTTCATTTAAAAAAGGTTGCCAATTAGTATCAACCATATCAGCAACCTTAACATATTCGTACATGTCAGGTGGAAATTCCTTATGTAACAATTTCTCTTCTTCCAAGGACAAATCATTTACAATAACAAAGTTACACATCTATTTCCCCTTCATAAACAATTTCTGCGGGGCCTGTCATGTATACAATATTATCTTCTTCATTATATTCTATAGTAAGAAATCCTCCGAGAAGTTCTACATCAACAGGTGACTTAGTTATTCCATTAATTATACATGAAACAGCTGTAGCACAAGCGCCTGTTCCGCAAGCAAGGGTCTCTCCGCTTCCTCTTTCCCACACTCTCATACGTACTCTGTTTTCATCTAGTATATTTACAAATTCCGTATTTATCTTATTAGGAAAAGCCTTGTAATTCTCGAAATTCGGTCCGATTTTCTCTAGGTCTAATTCCCTTACATCCTCTTCCATTCTTATTACACAATGAGGATTACCCATAGAGATGCAATCAACTACATACTCCTCTCCTGCAACCTCTATTGTTTCACCTAGCATTTTCTCATTATCAAAAATAACTGGCACATTTGCAGCAACAAATTCTGGACTTCCCATATCAACCCTAACAGATTTTACTTTGCCATCTACTACATTAAGCTCAAGTGTCTTAATTCCAGCAAGAGTCTCCACCGTAACAACCTTCTTATTGGTGAGACCTTTATCATATACGAATTTGCCGACACATCTTATACCATTGCCACACATTTCTCCACGAGAACCATCTGCGTTATACATAATCATTTGAAAATCAGCAACTTCTGATGAGGCAATTAATATCAATCCATCAGAGCCTATTCCAAAGTGTCTGTCGCTTACCTTAATAGCCACATGACTTGCATTCTCAATCATTTCTTTCGTGCAGTCAACATATACGTAGTCATTGCCGCACCCTTGCATCTTAGTAAATTTCATAATTATATCCTTTATTATACTCCCTTAACACATGATAACACTGTCTCATAGTTAAGAGGGCCTCCAAATAAATCTAATGCTGAGCCTACTGTAACATTGAGTCTGTCATTTCCTAATTCCTTAATAGCCATAACATCATCATAGTCCCCAACGCCACCTGCATAAGTAATAGGAATACCATCCCATTTTCCAAGCATTTCAACAAGTTCCTTCTCAATACCACATTGCTTTCCTTCAACATCTGCCGCATGGATCAAGAATTCGTCGCAATACGAAGAAAGGGAGCTAAGCAGTCCAAGTGTCACTTCTTCTTTAGTGAACTTCTGCCATCTATCGGTAACGACGAAATATTCATCACCTTTTCTTCGGCAGCTAAGATCTAACACTATGTGCTCTTTACCGACAGAATCTACAAGCTTATTGAGATTATCATAATTAATCTTACCATCTTTAAAGACATAAGATGTTACAATGACATGGCTTGCACCAGCTTCAATATAGCTCTTAGCATTATCCGCATTAACACCTCCACCAATCTGAAGATTATTAGGATACTCTCTAAGAGCTGCTAATGCCTGCTCTCTTGTCATTTCATAATATGGACTGTCAGGATGGTTAAGCATTATTACATGTCCACCACGCAGTCCTTCCTTAGCATAAAAGGACGCAAAAAATGTCGCATCCTTCTTTGAGACAAAATTCTCACTCGCCGAGTCTACCTCATCATCAAGTGACCCGCCAACTATTTGTTTAACTTTACCATTGTGAATATCAATACAGGGTCTAAACTCCATAATACTCCTTTATTCATCAACACTATAATTTGGTGCTTCTTTTGTTATATGAATATCATGTGGGTGTGATTCCTTAAGTGAAGCCGCAGAAATCTTAACAAACTTCGCTCTCTCTTGTAACTCAGGAATAGTAGGGCATCCGCAATATCCCATACCTGATCTAATACCACCAATAAGCTGGAATACTACATCCTCAAGAGAGCCTTTATAAGCAACACGTCCTTCAACGCCCTCTGGTACAAGCTTCTTAGCTCCTTCCTGGAAATATCTGTCTTTAGAACCATTTTCCATGGCAGCAATAGAACCCATTCCACGATATACTTTATACTTTCTTCCCTGGAACAATTCGAATGTTCCTGGAGATTCATCACATCCAGCAAACATTGATCCCATCATACATACAGAACCACCTGCTGCAAGTGCCTTAGTCATATCTCCTGAATACTTAATTCCACCATCAGCAATAATTGGTATATCTCTCTTCTTAGTTACCTCAAATACTTCCATAATGGCGGAAATCTGTGGAACACCAATACCTGCCACTACTCTTGTTGTACAAATAGAGCCAGGTCCAATACCAACTTTAACTGCGTCAGCACCAGCATCAATAAGAGCATTTGCAGCCTCTGCAGTAGCAATATTACCTGCTATAACCTGAAGATCTGGATATGCACTCTTAACCTTCTTTACAGCATCTATAATATTCTTAGAATGACCATGTGCAGAATCAAGAACAATTACATCTACCTTAGCATCTACTAATGCAGCGACTCTTTCCATCATATCGCCAGTGATACCTACGCCAGCTCCACAAAGAAGTCTTCCCTGAGAATCTTTGGCAGAATCAGGATACTTAATCTGCTTTTCAATATCTTTAATCGTTATTAATCCACGAAGAATATTATTCTCGTCTACAATAGGTAATTTCTCTTTACGAGCTTTAGCAAGGATTTTCTTGGCATCCTCTAAAGTAATGCCAACAGGTGCTGTAATAAGGCCTTCGCTTGTCATGGATTCACTGATTTTCTTAGAAAAATCTGTCTCAAACTTAAGGTCACGATTAGTAATAATTCCAACCAATGTCTTGTCTTTTTCGCTTTTTGTAATAGGAACACCGGATATACGGAATTTTGCCATTAAATCATCTGCATCTTTTATAGTATTATCTGGTGTAAGCGAAAATGGATCTGAAATAACTCCATTCTCAGATCTCTTTACCTTATCTACCTCATCCGCTTGCATCTCAATTGACATATTCTTATGAATAATTCCAATTCCTCCTTGACGAGCCATAGCAATTGCCATTCTATGTTCTGTGACAGTATCCATAGCGGCACTCATCATCGGAATATTAAGCTTAATCTTCTTAGTAAGATGTGTCTCTAGATTAATAAGATTAGGCGTAACCTCAGAATACTGTGGCACCAAAAGCACATCATCAAATGTTATTCCATTTCCAATTATTGTTCCCATATTGTTCCTTTCTTTTATAAATTAATTAAATTATTCTTCTTTACCATGCATATCACGAAATATTCCTGCTATCATGTCGAACACAATCCATATACCTCCACTGACAGTGGCTGCCAGGAATATAAGCACAATACTTATCAACAAATCTTTGCTTGTTAACGTATCATTGGTAAAACCAATGAAAATGGTATAGATTGGTCTTATAAGGAAAATATATCCTCCCACAAATATGGATAGCCCAATACCAAGAACTGAAATAAGCTTAGCAATTATCTTACATGCCTTTTCACTTAATTTCACTTTGTCACCTCTTTTAAATATGCTATCTTCAAATTATAATAAATTATGATAACAAAAAAAGCACTATTTATCAACGAAATAGTGCTAGTTTTTAAGCACTTTTATAAAGAAAATAAAACTAATCAGGGTAGAACATAATATAGTAAACCAAATCCTATGCCAAGAGCCGCTCCAACAACAACATCCTTTACAAAATGAACTCTTTCAATAACTCGTAAAATCCCAAGTACTGCACCAACAAGTAGCATACATATACCAATTCTATAGTCATAATAAAAAACCGTCATAGCAATAATAAAAATTGAAAATGTATGACGACTAGGCATACTTTTTCCCTTTGTCTTCTTACCTGTCATAGGCGGTATTCCTGTTACTTCATATGGTCTTGGTGCATTATATATATATCGAAATACTGACACAAGCACAAAGGAGATGCCAGGAACCAAAATAGCTTCAACAAATTTGGTCATGCTTTCATTAAAAAATAATATAAGTACAAGAATATAAGCTACAACTGTAAGACCAGTAATTATATTTCCAGCCATTATAATTATATTTTCAAAGGAAAAGATATTCTTTTTTCTTCTTTTCTTCTCACTACCCATCACATATCCTCATATGATAATTCAATCAAAAAGGCGATATGTAACACACACCGCCTAATACATCCTACTTAATATTAATAAAACTTTTAATCTACATATCAGATATAAAATATAATAATTTCGCTAAGCAAATCACTATTTAAACAGCCTTAACATTAACAGCCTGTGGACCTTTCTCACCTTCAGATACTTCGTATTCTACCTCAGCACCTTCCTTAAGTGTCTTATACTCTTGTTCTGAGACAATTCCAGAATAATGAACAAACAAATCATTTCCTTCTTCATCACAGATAAATCCATATCCCTTCTGATTATTAAACCATTTTACAGTACCTTTGCTCATAGCAAAATCCTCCAAATATCATAAATCTTTTACGTTTTCACGCAATTCAAAGAGTAACACAAATCAATAGAAATATCAACCAGTTTTATAACATCTTATCAATATCTATTCCAACTGAAGTCAGAAAATCAAACATCCATTTATCATATGCGTGTTCCAAGCTCTTATCTAATGTAAACTCTTGCATACTTGTTCCAGTAGTAATTGTAAGGTTGCCATCTATGAACCTATAAATTGCCACAAGATGAGCTCCTGAATCATCCATTGAAATATCTCCTGCCGCAATAATCTGTCTTATTACCCTTTTAGGCAATGACAGGATAATCTGAAAGCTCAAAGGTACTTTCTTGCCTTTAATAATGTTATAGCACCATTCTCTAAACAATTCATACGGCATAAGCACATCTTCTTCGTCTATTTCTTCAAGTTCTGCATCAGAAAAGAAATCATCTAATCTATGCCCATCTATGGAAAATGTTGAAAATGTATTGATTGTTGCTTCCTGTAATAAAAAGAAATCAAATGTATCTTTACACAAAAGCTCATTCATACATTTTTTTACATCTGTTACCCTATAAGCAATCACTACTATCCCTCATCAAAAATATTATAATTATTCACCTGAAGATCTGCTAACTAATGTAGGAGCATTTTTCTCTTCATCAGTCATATCATCGAGTTCATCCCATGCAGGAATAACTACCTTCTTATCTCTTCTTCTTAGGATAAGACCTGCAACAATACCAGAACCAAGAACCAGTATACTAAAGCCCCATCCAAATAGAATATTAGCCCAAGCAGAATAACCATCAGCTGCACCATACATTCCACCATTGCTAATTAATTCATACATATTAACAACAAATAATCCTCCTAGAAGAATAGGGGTAACAAACTTAAGCGATGTAACAAACCACCATTTAGGTGCTTTGAATTTATTCGTGTTCTTATTAACTTCTACAAGAACCTTCTTAGAATCAAACATCCATGCAACTGCAATACATTCAAGTACACCTATTAGAATCATATTAATCTGATTCAAATAATGATCTACGATATCAAGTACTGCAAGACCTGCTCCGTTCATATAAATTAATGAAATAACGGCACAGCAGATACAAACTGTAATTGTAACCTTCTTTTGCTTCCATCCAAAATATGTAGCCAGACTAACTGATACACCTTCTATAATTGAAAATGCTGAGTCAATAGCAAGTGTCACAAGACAAAGATAGAATATAAAACCAAATATGGCGTTAAACACTCCCGAACCCGTAAGAGACACTATTGCTTGTGGGTATATCTTAAATGCTGTAGCAACACCAGATGATGACATATCATCAAGCATACCTACTCCACCCATTGTTGTATACATAACTATACTTGAAAGAATTGAGCAAAATACGTCTGATAAAGCAATAATTACAGAGTCTACCGCAATATTGGTTTTATCATCAAGATATGAGCCATATGCGAACATAATAGCCATAACTACAGACAAGCTATAGAACACCTGTCCAACAGCATCAACCCATAGACCTGTATCAAGAAGCTTATTCCACTCTGGGATAAAAAGCTTAGCCATAGCTGCACCGGTATTAGGCATTGTAAAACCTTTGATTGCCATGATAATCATAAGTATTACCGGACCAAATACAGTGTATTTTACTACTTTACCAACTGAGTTAGCACCATCTCTTATACAGAAATAGATTAAGCCCCAGGCAAGTACACCAAATGCTATAACCATAACAGGCCATTGACTCCAACCAGTTGTATCTCCTGTTGTCTCTATCAATTCAAAGAATAATGAACTGGCAGCTTCTGTATCGCCTGTCATTCCGGCAAATCTAAAACTATTACCTGCCATCATTAAAACCCATGCGAATACTATTGCATAGTATGTAACTATAAGAAATGCGTTAGCAGTTGCAGCCCATGCCACAGGCTTATTGAGCTTATTAAGAGACGCCAAACCTCTAAGGGCTCCACCATGCACTTTACGCCCAATAGCTATTTCCATCATCAGAAGAGGAATCCCCATAGCAAATAGTGCTATAAGATACGCAAAAAGGAAAGCTCCTCCACCATGCGCCGCCATAAGACCAGGAAATCTCCAAGCATTTCCAAGACCAACTGCAGAACCAACTGCCGCCAAAATAAACGTCAATCGGCTATTCCATCTACCTCTCTGTTCCATAATTCTTTTCTCCTCCATTTAGAAAAAATTGTATCATAAAAACATTTTGACACACATAAAAAGTATTTTACCACAATCTGATGCTCTTTGACAATACATGGATTATAATGATATATTTTATAAATAAGAAAACTATAAAAAGGTGAATTAAATGACTCTAAATGAATTAAAAAAAGGTGAAACTTCAATTATAAAATCTGTTAATGGAACAGGACCCCTGCGCCAACACTTTCTTGATATGGGCTTAATTCCAGGCGCAGAAATAACTCTTACGAAACTTGCTCCACTTGGTGACCCTATGGAGCTTATGATTCACGGATATGAACTTACACTTAGACTGTCTGATGCAGAAAACATTGAGATTACCGACCCTATTCCAGAAGAAGCCAAAAGTAAGGATACCAATAATTCAGAGAATATAGTATCAATAGATAATGTTCCACCTACACTTGTAGGATACCATCCCGAGAATGAGCACCCGGGCTTTGGTGAAGGCGGTATACATCACGATAAATCAACAGAGCATCCTATTCCTGATGATGTTACATTAACATTTGCCCTGGCTGGAAATCAAAATGCAGGCAAAACCACGCTTTTCAACCAGTTAACCGGCTCCAACCAACATGTTGGCAATTTCCCAGGAGTAACAGTAGATAAGAAATCGGGTGTTATCAGAGGTCACAACGACACAGATGTTACGGATCTTCCTGGTATATATTCTCTGTCACCATATTCTAGTGAGGAATTAGTTTCTCGTCAATTTATATTGGAAGAAAAACCTATGGGAATAATCAATATTGTTGATGCCAGTAACATAGAAAGAAACCTCTATCTTACAATGCAACTTATGGAACTGGATATTCCTATGGTTCTCGCCCTTAATATGATTGACGAAGTAAGAGGAAATGGTGGTTCTATTCGAGTTAACGAGATGGAAAATGCTCTTGGAATACCGGTTGTGCCAATTAGTGCATTAAAAAACGAAGGTATTGACGAGTTAATTGATCACGCCTATCACGTCACAAAATATCAAGAAACTCCTCTTATAAAGGATTTTTGTGATAAGAACGAAAAGGGCGGTGCGGTACATAGATGCATACATTCAATAATGCATACCATAGAAGATCATGCCGAAAAAGCAGGTATCCCTATTAGATTTGCAGCTAGTAAGATTATAGAGGGAGACAGTATTGTACTAGAATCTCTTAATCTTTCCCAAAACGAAATCGAAACCATTGAGCATCTTATTCTACAATTAGAAGAAGAAAGTGGATTAGATAGAGCTGCTGCCATCGCAGACATGCGTTTTGATTTTATTCAAAGACTATGTAAAGATACTGTCGTAAAGCCAAAAGAAAGTAAAGAGCACAAAAAAAGCAGAAAAATAGATAAAATTCTAACAGGAAAATTCACAGCTATACCTTGCTTCATTCTTGTAATGGCCGCAATTTTCTTCTTAACATTTAATGTAATAGGAGCTTTTTTACAATACATATTAGAACTTGGAATCAATTACCTGACAGATGTGGTAGATAATCTATTAACATCAATGAATGTTAACGAATCGTTACACGCTCTAATAACAGAGGGAATCTTTGTAGGAGTAGGCTCAGTCGTAAGTTTTGTCCCAATAATTGTCGTACTGTTTTTCTTCCTGTCGCTTCTTGAAGATTCAGGATATATGGCAAGAGTAGCATTTGTTATGGATAAACTACTTAGAAGAATCGGGCTTTCCGGGAAAAGTATTGTTCCTATGTTAATAGGCTTTGGTTGTACTGTTCCTGCTGTAATGTCAAGTAGAACATTGTCATCAGAGCGAGACCGTAAGATGACAATAATGCTTACACCATTTATGAGTTGTTCAGCCAAGCTTCCAATATACGGTTTTCTTGCAAATGCTTTTTTCCCAAAAATCTCAGGACTTATTATGGTAGCTGTGTATTTTATAGGAATAATAATTGGAATTATAATTGCTAAAATTTCCAACAAAATCGCATTCAAAGGAAGCGCTGTACCATTCGTAATGGAACTTCCTAATTATAGGCTTCCAGGTCTTAAGAATGTGGGACACTTACTTTGGGATAAGGCAAAGGACTTCCTTCAGAGAGCATTTACCATAATACTACTTGGAACAATTATAGTATGGGTTCTTAAGAACTTCGATATTCACTTTAATCTTGTGAAAAATGCAAGTGAGAGTATACTTGCTGTTATTGCCAGCGTTATCGCTCCTATATTCGAGCCAATGGGATGTGCAGACTATCGTATTATAACTTCTCTTGTGTCAGGCTTCTTAGCAAAAGAAAGTGTTGTATCAACATTTACCGTATTATTCGGGCCTGGAGACGCCATTGCGGCTACAATCGGTGTTGCCAGTGGCTCTGCACTATTAATATTCTGTCTTCTGTACACACCTTGCGTGGCTGCAATTGCTTCAATCAGAAGAGAATTAGGACGACTGTGGGCTCTGGGAATCGCCCTTGGGCAATGCGTTATTGCATGGTTATTCGGTGTACTGGTATACCAAATAATCCTGCTATTCTTGTGATTGTTTCACCTTAAGCATCTTCTTCATTCTGCTTAAATGGACAATGTAGAACATATATGCAGTAATCTGAACAATTGCTCCTGCAATTACAATGACAACGCCAATAACAAGAAGGGATACTCTTGACATAAAGAATTGCGTTGAAAGTGTAAGAATAATAGATGCTGTATATGCAAAAATAACTATTTTAAGGGCCTTTACTCCTTTTTCTGATATATCTTCTTCCTTACATGAATCCGATATATTAATACAGCCTTGAAGAACTGCTACAACAGCCCACAAACCCAATACACCAACGACAATTTCAAGAATCATATTAATATCGATATCTATAAACAACTTCACCATAGATCCAATAATCGTAATAGCAATAACAATTGCTGCTTCTCTAAATTTCTTTTCATCTTTGCTTGCTATTATGGCGCCTATCATAACCACTACAAAACTCAAAAGCTCAAAAAACTGAGATGCATATGTCATAAGATTTGTTACTACAGAACTAACTGCAAATTCAAACATTCCACTCTCACCAAAAAGGCTCGTAAAAATCTGTAGTATAGTTGATGGAAATTCTAGGCAAACCATTAACAATACTCCTATGATTTCACCTACGAATATTATCTTGATACCTTTGTAAGCATTAGAAAAACGCATATTAACACTCCCATCTCTATCTATTACGCATATCTGCAAACTGTATAATTCATATCTAGTACATATTGGTATTCAACAGTCTTCGACAATTTCTTGAGCAACCCATAATTAGAAGTTATTATCTTCTGATTAGCCTTTTCATCATCTAAATAAATACATTTTCCATCATCAATTATCATAAGGATAGCACTACTCTCTAGGAAGCGTATCATAACCTGAATATCAACCTCTTGTGACTCGTGAGTTTTCTTAGCATATGCAGCCATCTCCTCTACACATAGTGCCGCTCTAAAAGCATGCTTATTGTTGATATTATGTTCACTAGCAAATGCTCTTATCTGTCGTGAGCAAGCTACTGCTTCATTAGGCGAAACAGTAATATATATATCCGTTTCTGTCTCTTCTCGTTTATTGTCTCTAACAATCTCCATATAATATCGAATCACATTGGCAATTACAAGTATTAACTGTGAAACCAGATATGATAAAAATATCCATGGCGGAGCAAACAATTTGCTAAATATAAGAGCAAAAAGTGGCAATGTTGCGTTTCCCACAATCGTAAGAATAGTAGAGAACTTATATATTTTCCTATTAGAAAAATAAAGTCTTAGTAGCTCATTAACTCCTATACAGATAAAATATATTGAGAAAATTCTAAGAGATGCAATTCCTCCCTCAGGAATACTCTTTACTCCATGAATTGAATATATTATGGTCGGGAATGATTCAACCAGTACCAAAAAAATAATAGACAAAGCTGTGACAACAATAACTCCCTGTCTCATAAGAACACGAAGTCCTTTATAGTTCTTTGCACCGCAAAATAATCCACATATTGGTCGAACAGAACCTGTGACACTCATAATTAGAACATTAAGCAAGTTTAATGCAAAAGTACACACACCCTTAATAACACCACCACTCTCTCCAAAGGCCGAAAGCAGAATAGCAACTATTGCATAATTTTGTAATGTAAGCATTATTGAATTAGCTGCATCAGGAAGACCACGCACTATTATTTCTTTTGCTTCCCTAAGAGAAGGCTTCTCACCATCAGTCTTAAAAAGATCCGTTTTCCTAATTAAATATATCAGCGTAGTAGTGCATCTTACAAGATTCGCACCTGCAGTTCCATATCCTGCACCAGCAACCCCCATATCTAATGGGCCTACAAACAACAAATCAAGTGCCAGATTAACGCCACCTTCAAGGGCTGCAAGCCCCATAAGAACCTTCATCTTACCTATTATCTGCAATTGAAGCACACCTATATTAGATACCATTCCAAGAGGTGAAGAAATCATAACTCCAATAGCATAACTCCATACAAGTGTATTCATTTCAGGAGACAAATGATAAGATGCTATAATTGCGTACACAAGAGGAATCTGAGCAACAGTAATAAATATAGCCATAACAATCAATAATATTTTTAGCGTACTTCTAGTATGTCTCAGTCCGTTAAGATCAATCTTTCCCATTCCTTCCGATAGTCTTGTTGCTGCACCAGATGACAAAAGACAGGAAAGTACTCCAATAGCTGCAGTTGCCGGTTGAAAAATACTAACAGATGAAAGCGCCTCACTTCCACAAAAATTACCAACAACAAGTCCATCTACAGTTATAAGAAGTAATGTTGAAATATTAGTAAGTAACATTGCCGGAAAAAACTGTTTAAGCTTTCTCTTAGTCAAATCACCGTCAAAATGAAATTCATTGCCTGTACGAAGTTTATTAATATCTTGGTTTAACTCGTTCATTTTCAAACATTCTCCTAAAAATATTATTTTTAATTATATCAGATAAATCCCATAATTATATACAAATATATCTTTATCATCACATTTTATTGAGTTGTTTTGTATCACAAGGTATAATGTCTTATAATAGTTACGTCTAAAGCAGGATAAATGGAGGTCTTCAGAAAACTATGAAGAAAAAATCATTAGTCTCAAAATCAATTATACGATTAATGTATCTAGGACTTGTTATACTTATTAGCATTTCCGTTGTTTCGGGAATACAATTCTATAATACATTAGAGTCAGAATATAAAGATAGTGGCAGTTCTTTTCTCCAGCTACTATCTAGTGAAATCGACACAGGTTACATCAAGGAAGTAAATAGTGCCGCAGACAAACCAGCCATGATTAACAATACATGGTACAACACAAATAGTTTTCTCCAAAGATGTGTTGAACTTGACAAGAAGTATATTACGATTAACGTTTTAATACCTGATGAAGAAAAGGGACAAGCGCTATATATATGGTCTGAATCAAATGATGATTCCCGAAAAAATCAACCTATGACTAACGCAAATCTTCCAAAAGAAGAACTACTTAAAATGGGAGCTATAACTCTAAATCTCAATGATAATAATAACGATTTTTCAGACGACTTAATCTTACAATTAAAAGACGAGAAATTAACAGGTTTTCTAATAAAACCTCTATTTGATGAAAACAACAATATTATTGCGTTTATGGAATTAGAATTGGATTTATCAGAAATCCAAAAATCTATACTCAAACTAATATTATTTATTGCTATTTTTATAATTGCAATTCTTGCTCTTGCTTTGGAAATATATTTTTATTTTATCAAACGCGAAGTTATGCAACCTATCATACAATTAGAGGATGCCACATCAAATGTTGTTGACAAATTGAAGTCAGATTCTGTGATAGAACCTCTTAATATAAAAACAAATGATGAAATAGAAGCCCTCTCCCATTCATTTGAAGCAATGGAAGAGAACTTAAGAAACTACATTATAGAGAACAGAGAAATCGTATCAGAGCAGGAGAAAATACGAACAGAGCTTAATCTTGCTGCAAATATTCAAGCCGATATGTTAATAAAGTATTTTCCTCCTTTCCCTGAAAGAAAAGATTTCAACATATTTGCTTCTATGACGCCAGCCAAAGAAGTCGGTGGAGATTTCTACGATTTCTTCCTTGTGGACCACGACCACCTTGCTTTAGTTATTGCAGATGTGTCTGGTAAAGGAGTGCCTGCCTCGCTATTTATGATGCGTTCAATGCTCATGATTGAATCCCTCACTACCTTAACACGAAGCCCTTCAGAAATACTTGAAACCCTCAACAAAATGATTTGTGATAATAACGAAAGTAAAATGTTCGTAACTGTATGGCTTGCAATTCTTGATTTAAAAAGCGGTAAACTTACTGCAGCAAATGCAGGGCACGAATACCCTATTATTAAAACTCCAGGAAAAGGATTCGAATTATATAAAGACAAGCATTGTTTTATAGTAGGTGGAAAAAAGAAGGCAAAATATAAAGACTATGAAATAACTCTTGAACCTGGCTCTGTTATATTTGTATATACCGATGGTGTTCCAGAAGCCAAAAATGCAGAAGGTAAAATGTTCAAACTTGACGCCACAGTTGACGCCTTAAATTCTAATCCAAATGACGATGTTGAAACGCTTACAAATAATGTCAAGAATAGCGTATCAGACTTTGTAAAAGACGCAGAACAATTCGACGATCTTACTATGCTTTGCGTTGAATATCTAGGCCAGGAAGGAAAATAGAATCAATAAAAAATAGATTAGATACTGTTATAAGCATCTAATCTATTTTTATTTTATCTAAGAATTTTTTTCTTACATCATCTATATCTTCATGAAATGAAAAGGCCATTTCTTCAAATAATTTCTTTCCAGCAATATCAAGCATCTTCTCATCTTGCGCCATAACTTTCTTGCCTTCCTTAATTCTAAGCAACCGTCTTGTATAAACGGTCTTAACAACCCTGGCAAGCTCTAAAGGCTCAAAACAAGCTATTTTTTCTTTGTATTTCTCCCCTCTTTGTCTATCATTATCGGCTTCAATTATTTCTAGGTCTAATACTTCATCATAGAGCTTTTCTAATTCTTCCTTTGGCTTAACATCTCTAACACGAACCTTATCACTGTGTACAGGAGTAACCACCTGACTCTTTGTGTGATATACCGGAGCTAAGATATAATACAACTTCTCTGAGCCTCTTCCAGCTAACGCCATCTCTTTGATTTCGTCAACTGTACATACCCCATTTGTTTCGTGAACAAGATAATCGCCCACCTTATATTCCTTCATAAATCCACCTAGTTTCTATATACAAAACACACTATTTATTATAACACCTTTAAATCATTTTTTCTAGAACTTATATCCTTCATTTTCCTTAGTAAATTCTTCGTCCAGCCTATGTGAAATGCGTTTTTTTATGGAAACATTATGTCGAAGTCTCTTCTCACAATTATTAAGATTATTAACCTGTCTTTCCTTATCTTCTAAATCCATGCCGTTAATATAATCAACTACATCTGTAAGCATTAATATTGACAGATACACAACGCCTAATAAATACTCCTTATAAAAGGTTACAGATTCATATGAGCTGTAAAGCGTTTGATACATATAATAGATTAAATATGCTTTATATTTTTTTTGAAGTTCTGGATATTCTACAATCATCTTTTTACATTTTTTATCGAAATAATAATCTGCCTCTCCTGCAGTCATTTGTCCAAATATTCTATTATACTTTTTTGAAAAATCATATAGAGCATCCTGGCTTCTAAATCTTCCATCACTTAAATCATTCATAATAACTTTGTCAATTAATGACATGGAATAAAAACCATATGAATACTCCTTTTCTTTATCACTATTTTCGACTATAGGAATTGTCTTAATATCAACATCCTGAGATAATACATGACTATATAACCTTTTAAAATAATGATACAAATCTCTTAATACTTTAGGCAGAAATATATCCTTGTTAATATAATCTATGACCTTATCTCTTACATTTAGAATATCCTTATAGTATTTTTCATTAAACATGTCCTGAATCCACACAGGATCTATATTTTCCCCTTGGTATTCCTTTAAATATAAATTACCAAGGTTATCCAAAAAAAGCCTTGCAGTCATAGGGCATGATAGTTCAAATGTCACTTCCTTATCATCCCCTATCTGAATACTTCTTCTGGGATAAATGCGACAAACTTCTGGCATCAAATCTTTCCTGCCCTTTAATTCAAGGCGACATAAACCATCCTTTGTCTCGTTTGCACAACGCCCAAAGAACTTTCTCACCTCTTTATTCTTCCCAGATGTCATGGTTAAAAAAAGCCTAAGACCTTCTTTGCCACTCTCCTTCTTATAGTTATTGACAGTATTATCATCAATAGATATTTTCCAACCTCTACAACAGGTATTAGGACATTCTGATGCAAGGCATTTGAAATTGTCATAAAAGTTAATTACTCTTGTTCCCACGAATCTATATACTCCCTAATGTGCGATGAAAGAGCCTGCGCTGCTGTGCTAAGTAGTGCCTTATCTGAATAACAAATTCCAAGCACTCTATATTCCTTCGGCTCTAAAGGATAAGTATCTACATTTGCCGTATTAGTCTTAATAAATAGCGTTGGCATAATGGAAAGTCCTGCGCCACATTGAACCATGGCAATTGTTGACTGTTCATCTAATATGTGACAATTAGCACGTACTTCAAGCTGATGTTCATACAGATAACTATTCACATCCTTATTGTAACTATCCTGCTGCACAACAAATGGCTGATTCTTAAGTTCTTCTGGTGTTATTTTAGTAATATTCTTGTCAAAAAAACCTTTAGGTGATACACATAATAATTCATCCTTATAGAGTGCTTCAAATTCAAGGCCTTCACAAGCTTTCTCAGAAATTATTCCAATATCGATGGAACCTCTTTTTGCCCATTCACATACATCAGTATAAGAGCCTTGAAAAATCTGCAACTGTATATTGGGATGTATTTTATTAAATCCTGTTATAATATCAGGCATCCAGGCAAGACACACTGTGTTGGTACAGCCAATTTTGACAAATCCTGTCTCAAGCCCTCTCATATTATCAAGCGTCTGATTCAATCCATTATTGGCTTGCAGAATCTTTCTTATGTATGGATACAGTTGTTCTCCCGTTGCAGTTAGTTTTATTCCATTCTTATCTCTTACAAACACAGCTGTTCCAATTTCTTCCTCCATAGATGATACTGCGTGGCTAACTGCAGATGGAGTAAGATGCATAAATTCGGCTGCCTTTGCAAAGCTTCCCTGTTCTATTATCTGACTAAAGATTTCATAGGATAAAAGTGTCATTTCTTCCCCATTTCTCGTTGTTTTGTATCTATAGCAACATAATAAATGAATTTTATTCATGTTGCAAGTGAAAAAGTTGAACTTTACTAAACAAGCATAATTATTTAATATGTAATCAAACATTAAATGTTTTAGTAATCTTTTTTCTTTTTTAGGGGCAACAGAAGTTGCCTCTTTTTTGTTATTCCAAACTGAGCAAAGCTCAATGTTTCGAAAAACATTTAAATTCCCATACAAAATATAAAAATATATTTTTCTCAACTGAGCAAAGCTCAGTGTTTCGAAAAACATTTTTACAATTCACTATACAAAATATAAAAATATATTTTTCTCAACTGAGCAAGCTCAATGTTTCGAAAAACATTTTTTATATTTTGTATATTACTAATATCAAAAAAGAATTCAACACACTCTTAGGATGTCTACTGTGTGGGCGCTGGCGCCTAGAAGATCAGGACGTTGACATACTGATAACTGGTATTTTATAAAGGCATCAAATTCTTCTTCAGATAACGAATTAAGCATTGATCTGAAATGATTAGCCGCTCCATCTGGAGAGAAGATTACTTCCCTACGTACATTCATTCCCTCGTTTACTTCATCAATATCCTCTAGTCTAACAAAGCTATATATTTTATCCTCATTATTAATGTGAAAAGATTTATCAACATTTCCGTTATCAATATCTTCTAGTATAGAATGTTCATTAAAGCCATGCATCAAAATCCCATACTCATTCATAATATAAGCAACAAATATAACTCCTCCTGGTTTTGTAATTCTTATGGCCTCTGATAATGCTTTCTTTCTATCGACGCTATTATCTAAATGATACATTGGCCCAAGAAGAAGTGTAACATCACTAATATTATCATCTATAGCACGAAGCTTTCTTGCATCTCTTTTATAAGTAGTAAGCCTGCTAACCAGGTTATCATCCATCTTTGCTACATTTTGCTTAAGACGACCTAAGTTGTATCTAACTAAGTCAATTGCAATTACACTTTCTGCTTTATCTAAAAGCGACACAGTATATGCTCCTGCACCAGCGCCAATATCAACAATGGTCTTAGGCATTATTTCATCAATATATCTATTAATATAATGCATAGTTATCTCATATTCCACTTGTCCATGTCTTGTCTTAAGCCTTTTATCTTCGTTAAATTTATTATAGAATTCTTCAATCTTATTCATAATAATGCCTTCCTTGTGTGCTACCATTTATTATAGCACAAAATTCACTTTGGCTTTTTTGTGCTTATGTAGTATAATAATCAATAAACAGGCACAAGATGTGCTATTTTAATATTTAAGGAGAATTATTATGTGGGCTGAAGAAGCGGTATTTTATCAAATATATCCATTGGGGTTTTGTGGTGCGTCATTTGAGAATGATGGCAAATGTAATAAGAATATTAAATCTGTAATCGACTGGATTCCACACCTAAATAAATTAGGCGTAAATGCAATTTATTTTTCACCAATTTTCGAATCTGATACACATGGATATAACACCAGAGATTATACTTTAATAGATAAGAGACTTGGAACTAATGAAGATTTCGCAAAAGTTTGCCAGGAACTTCATAATAACGGAATAAAAGTCGTATTAGATGGTGTATTTAACCATGTTGGAAGAGGGTTTTGGGCTTTTGAAGATGTATTAAAAAACAGAGAAAATTCGCCATATGTCTCATGGTTTGATCGCATAACCTTTGACGGCAATTCTAATTATAACGACGGCTTATGGTATGAAGGTTGGGAAGGCAATTTTGATTTAGTTAAGCTTAATCTAAGAAATGAAGATGTTATTAATCATATATTCGATGCAATTAGAGGATGGGTTAAGGAATTCGACATTGACGGTCTTCGTCTGGATGTTGCATATTGCTTAGATCATGACTTTATTGGAAGGCTTAGAGATTTGTCAAATAGTATTAAGCCTGATTTCTATCTAATAGGCGAGACACTTCATGGTGATTACAATATGATAATGAATGACTCAATGCTTCATAGTGTAACAAACTATGAATGTTACAAAGGTCTCCATTCAAGCTTTAACTCAATGAATATGTTCGAAATCATTCACTCACTTAAGAGACAGTTCGACAGAGATCCTTGGTGTCTCTATACTGGCAAACACCTACTTAGTTTTGTAGATAACCACGATGTAACAAGAGTTGCAAGCATATTAAACAACGAGAATCACCTTCCTCTTATATATGCCCTATGCTTTGGTATGCCAGGCATTCCTTGTGTATATTATGGTAGCGAATGGGGATTTAAAGCAAGAAAGGAAGATGGAGATCCTGCACTTCGCCCTTGCTTTGATAAACCAGAGTGGGATGATCTTAGCGAATGGATAAGCAAGTTAGCTCATGCTGTCACAAGCACAAAGGCATTATCATACGGTATGTTTGATTCAATCGTTTTAACAAATCAACAATGCGCATTTCTAAGAACATGTGATGATGAAAGAATCCTAGTATGCATTAATGCAGATGAGCATCCTTTCTATATGAATTTCGATATGGGTGTATCATCTGGTATAGATTTAATCTCTGGAGAAACTATAGAATTCAATAATGGATTTGAAGCAAAAGGATATAGTGCTTATTATCTGAAACTGTAATATTATGCTATTTTTTTATTACTACTCCCCTTCACTTTCTTCAGTCGTCTCCTCTTCAGGAATATTAAGCTTAATGTGCACCTTCGTAACACGATTCTTTTCTACGCCCGTTACTGTTATCTGATGAAAATCTTCTGTAATTACAGTTTCATATAAATTAGGAAAATGATCGAATTCTCCTACAACATAACCACCGATTGTATCGTAATCATCTGACGATACACCAAGTGGTATTTCATTACACAAATCCTCTAAATTAGCAGAACCCAGAACATCATATTCATTCTCGCCAGTCTTGATAATATCATCTTCTTCATAAGTATCGAATTCATCTCGGATTTCCCCTACCAATTCTTCTAATAAGTCTTCTAGGGTTATCATACCTGCCACTGCGCCATACTCGTCAATAACAATTGTAATTCCAAAGGAATTAGAACGCATCTCGTCAAATAGTTCAGCAGTGTTTTTCTTCTCATATGTAAAATGTACATCTCTTATGAACTCTCTCATCTTGAAATTCTCACGATTCTCATCAATAAGAAAGTCCTTCATGTTAACAAAGCCAATAATATTATCTACTTCATTTTCATATACAGGTATACGTGTGTATTTATGCTCACTATATCCTTCTAGAAGGCGTTCATATGACCAATTAACATTTGCCATAGTCATATCAATACGAGGAATCATAATCTCTTTGGCGGTAGCATCTGAAAAGTCAAATAAATTATGGATAATCTTGCGTTCATCACCTTCAATAACACCACTCTCGTGACTAACATCCACAATAGTCCTGAGTTCTTCTTCTGTTATTTGATCTTCATTCTTCTTAGGATCTATTCCAAGTATTCTTAATACAGCATATGATATTGCATTAACTACAATAATAATAGGTGTTAGAATAATCATTATCACCCATATTACCCCTGCATATCTCATGGAAATTTTATTAGCACGAATAGTTGCCATTGTCTTTGGTGTAATCTCACCAAAAATCAAAATCAAAAAAGTAAGTATACCTGTGGCAATTCCTGCTCCATAACTCCCCCAAGTTTTGATTGCAACAGCTGTTGCAAGAGATGAAGCCGAAAGATTAACAATATTATTGCCTATTAGTATTGCCGTAAGCATTTTAGGCTTATTATCTGTAACTTTAAGCACTGTCGCTGCACTCTTATTTCCTTCTTCAGCTAAAGCTCTCATTTTAATAAGATTAGCTGTTGTAAGGGCCGTTTCTGCAGAAGAAAAGAAGGCCGACAAGAATAAAAGTATCAATAGTATAATAATTTTGATTATTAATTCAACGTCCATTAAGTCTCCTAGTTTTTTACATATTTAAATACTTTCTTTGTTCATCTGTAAGGGTATCAATAGTAATACCAAGGAAATTAAGTTTTCTGTTGGCCACTTCAAGATCAACCTCTCGTGGTACCACAATAAGTTTCTCTGTTATATCTCCCTTATGCTCTAACAAATATTTTGCAGAAAGAGCCTGTATTGCAAAACTCATATCCATAATCTCAGCTGGGTGTCCATCCCCACATGCCAGATTAACAAGTCTTCCCTCTCCTAATACGTATACAAATTTGTTAGGCGTTACTTCATATCCAACAATATTATCTCTCTGATCAATAGTAGAGAGGGCGTTTTCCTTAAGATAAGCCATATCAATTTCAACATCAAAATGTCCTGCATTACAAAGAATTGCGCCATCCTTCATAAGCTTCATATGCTCTGATGTAATAACATCCGCACAACCTGTAACAGTTACGAAGAAATCACCTACTTTAGCCGCCTCATTCATTGTCATAACTTCGAATCCATCCATAACAGCTTCAATGGCTTTAACAGGATCAACCTCTGTTACAATAACTTTAGCACCTAATCCTTTTGCGCGCATTGCAGTACCTTTTCCACACCAGCCGTATCCGGCCACAACTACTCTTTTACCTGCTACAATAAGGTTTGTAGTTCTATTAATACCATCCCACACTGACTGACCTGTGCCATATCTGTTATCAAAAAGGTGCTTGCAATCTGCATCGTTAACCATAACCATTGGGAATTCAAGCTTTTCATCTCGAGCCATAGCTTTAAGTCTGATAATTCCTGTTGTTGTTTCCTCGCAACCGCCAATAACATACTCTAACTTATCTCTCATTGATGAATGAAGCATATTAACTAAGTCTCCACCATCATCAATAATTATATTACAATTATTTTCAAGAACCATCTTGATGTATTTGTCATACTCTTCATTAGTACATCCATAATGAGCGAATACATTAAGACCATCTTTAACAAGTGCTGCTGCTACGTCATCCTGTGTTGTAAGAGGATTACTTCCAGTAACAAACATTTCAGCGCCACCTGCTTTTAACACTTTACAAAGATATGCCGTCTTAGCTTCGAGATGAACAGAAAGGGCTATTCTTACTCCCTTAAAAGGTTGTTCCTTCTTAAAATCATCCTCTAATGAGCGAAGAAGCGGACAATTTTTTCTTACCCAATCAATCTTATGCTCACCACTAGGTGCTAAATTAACATCTTTTATATCATACATCTTTTTTACTCCTTTCATAGAAAATAAAAACCCACTATCTAATCTGTTCTTTAGGTATTAGTTCGTAATCAAACATAACCTGCGAATGATTATCTCTTATTAGTTTTCTTTTTAATACTTCTTTAGTCTCTCTATCATAGGTTACTTTATAGATTTTTGAAACCCTATAATATACTCCATCCTCTTCGGTAAAATGATGGTCTTCTTCTTCTATCTCGTATGTACGCTTAAACTCGCTTTCACTTCGAAGTTCTACATACAACTTTTCATCTCTAACCCATGCAAGCAATTGAATGTTTTGATTCGTATTATTTCTAAATCGAAAATCAATATAATTATAGCTTACGCTAGTCCCAGCACTAAATGGAACTCTTACTCCCCCGGGATCAGCAGCTAAAGCATCTGAATGATAATGCACTTCCGTAACTTCAATAGGACTATGCAAAATAACAAGATGTAAAGAATTAGCAAGATTACATAAGCCTCCGCCTATACCTATGGTAAGGTCATTTCCTTTAATCACTCTACCTGCCTTAAAACCATTCCTTTTATTAGTCTTTCCAACTGTATTCCAGAAAGAAAACTCTTCTTTAGGTTTTATAATCATACCATTAATCTTAGAGCAGGCAATCATAATATTAGTGGCTTTGTTGATCTGAGACTCAGGATCTATACCTGGTCCTTTCTTAATTAGCGAATTACTTACACTATATACAACATTAGGTAGTTCTAGACCGCTTATATTATTACAAAACTTCTTTTTCTGAGTAACATTTTCAATATGACGCTTTGTTATTTCTTTTTTTTCTGAAATCCAATAGTGAACAGGCCCTCTCTCACAAAAAAGTGTATTATCACCTGCTACAATCCTTCTTAATCCCATAATGCCCTCTATAATCTATTACTTAACAATAGTTCCCAATCTATGATTATACTTCCTGCTTCTTCTATGAAAGAATAGAATCATCTTCTCAAGCACTCTCTTTTTTCCAATCTTAGTCACACCTGGAATTACAATATAGTGAACAAGAATGCTTGCTATTCCGGCTCTGTTAGCGCCTCTAATGTCAGTAAAAATCTGATCACCTATCATTACCACTTCACTTTTTTTCATATTAAGCATTTTAACAGCTTTATAATAGGATTTTGTCCCTGGTTTTCCAGCTTCTGCAATATATAAAGCATCTATATTCCTGAGAAATCTAAGTATACGCTCTTCATTGTTATCCGACACCATAACGCATTTAAACCCCATATTATTAAGTTCAAAAAACAACTTATCTACCTTAGGATTAGAATCATCACCATGATGCACAAGAGTATTATCTATATCAAATAATAATCCTTTATAACCCTTTTCTTTGAGTTTCAAATAATCAATATCATACACGCTTTGAACATACTCATAAGGCATAAGCTCACTAATAATACTCAATCTAATGCTCCTCAATATATGATACAACTTTATCAATCTGCTCGCTAAAAGTACCGTCAAATTTATTATCAAAGAAGGCACTTCCAATTGTAAAGGAATGAGGATTGGCTTCTAGTATCTCATCTAATCTATCATAACTATCAACACTTCCTGCAACGCACACAGACCCCTTTACACCATTTGTAACTTCTTTAATAAGCGAAAACGCATCCTTAGTATATCTATAACCTAATAGATCAATTCCAAAAGCTCCTTTTTCAATATACTCGTTTGCTTCTTTAATCATATCTGATGCTTCACCCTCTAATATGGATGGGCGCTCAGTTACTTTACCAACAAACGGCATATATTTGATATTATTCTCTTTACATAAAGCAAGAATTTTATCTGAGAAAATAGTTCCCATAAGGAAATCACAGCCACATTCTACTGCCATCTTCGCACCTTCTAAGCCTTCATCTTCTGTGTAGGCTACAACTTCAAGTCCGGTGGTCTTACCATTTTCCTTCATTAAACCAAATATTCTCTTCATTTCGTCAATTGGAAGCGGCTCTTCCTTAAATCCAAAACATACAGCCTTGGATTCCTTGCATGAATCAAATATCTCATATGCATTTTCTACTGTCATATCATTATATGTTAACATAACAATCAAATAAGGTTTGTCGCACATATTGTAATCATTTCCTTTCTGATACAATCATACCACTATATATTGTATTCCATAATGCATCATACTTGCAACTCTTTTTTGTCCCTTTTTACTATTTTTATTACTAATTGCACTTAGAAAATCAAACAAATACCGCTTCATAAACTTTATCTTTTGTAACTACATCATCATTCTTTAGCTTTTCACCATTTTCATCCTTCCAATAGGTACAGTTTAAAGGTGGTATTATTACTTCATCGCCTTCATTTAGCATATAATTTCTATATAATCTTCCATTTACAACAAATGACAAATTATACTGTTTCTTACTTAATTCCTCATCAATTAATACAGTTACATCACTTGTAATATTTCCTATTCCTCCACCAACATGAGTATATTGTTCCTTTACTTTCGCTGATAAAATCCCTTCCATACTATCAATATTATTATACTCTATCTCAATATTAAAATTATTATCTCTGTCATTGTCATTTCCGTTTATGATCCGCTCCTTAAGTTTTTGCTCAAATCGTTCTTTTAAGACTTTATCACCTTCTTCCTTATTAGCAAACTTGCTATATTCGAGATAAACTGATTCAAGAGCCTCCTTACTTGCAGAATTAACAGCATTATTTAGTTCTGATTCACGTTGAGACTTATTAAATATGAGCATAACAGATACAATAATTAAAGTAGCCACAATAGCAGATACTATTGTTATCCATACGTATTTCATACAACCTCCTTATCCGTCGACTCCTATTGAAACCCACATTCTAGATGACTCGCCTGTATCTTTCCTAACATCCACATATAAACTAAAGACACCTGAGTCAAGAAACATAATACTATCTTTATCAAAGCAGACCTTCGACGGATTATCAGCCTTTACAACATCTATATAGTCTGGACCTTTTACAATATCTCTTAGGGCATAAAGCTTATTCTTCTGTATATCTCTAGCAACATTTACATCTACATCTGTATTAATAATCTCTTTAAACTCCTTGTCCGATTCATAATTTGTAATATCTTCCTTTGCAA
The DNA here is from genome assembly GCA_015057165.1 of Lachnospiraceae bacterium. Taxonomy (GTDB): domain Bacteria; phylum Bacillota; class Clostridia; order Lachnospirales; family Lachnospiraceae; genus RUG191. The sequence goes on from SVEY01000004.1 coordinate 109,621, forward strand.
AAACATTCTCTGAAAGTTCATCCTTCCCCCATACAAATATCCCCATTACAACAAATATAATCAGTCCTCCTATTGTAAATAGAAGCACCGACTTCCCATATTCCGAAATTATCTCTTTCATTTACACTTCCCTCCTAATATTAAATCAGCAATAAATTTTATCCATATAGTACAGTAGTAAAGTGATTGATGTATTCAACCAGAAACTGGTAAAGAATTACTCCTATCATAAGAAGCGTTACACTTCCAACCAAAACACCTACTGCTGCACTCCCGTACTCTTCTATAATCTCCTTCATGCAAAGCCTCCTTATACCATTATGGAATTAATCATCCATATGAAAGCCCCAATTACAGCCAGTCCTGAGACAATATATAATATACACTCTCCATAGTCTGATATTATTGTATTCATATGTTCCTCACCACCTTCTTAGTAGAATTAATTCCAAATACCGGCAACCTGTAATCATACTCTAAGGTCATAGTTCCATAGTTTTTGTTGTCCTTATCGGAAATAATATCTACATTTAATTTCTTCATTTCTCCATCCAAGGAAGCCACCTCATCCTGACATGCGCTAATCACTTTTGCCGACATATTAGACGCTCTAATCTTTGACGCCAAGTCATTGGCAAGATTATTTGCATTTCTTGATACAATAGATGCATATATAAAATTAATTCCTATAGCAATAGTAGCTATTAAAAAAAACATACCAATATAAGTTTTTATTATCTGTTCCATATTTCCCCCCTTGAAAATCTATTAAGTATAAAGTTATATTTCTACTCAAATCATTTTGCTCATATAACAAACAAGCAGCAGTATCATATCCACTAATAGCTTACAGCCTCCCGTTAATTGAGGCGCAAGAAATAAGGCATACATTCCAGATGCTGTATCTTCCATCCTAAGCTTTTCTGCTTTATTCATCATCTGCTGGTTTCTTCTTATGATATCTTCTATCTGATCAGACGCATTAGCGCCTGTACCTTCAGATAATGAGAAAAGCATCTTCATAGCGCTTCTAACCTCTGGCATATTATAATCTTCAAGAAAATTATTGTACGGTTTCATGCTAGTCGGCTCGCTTTTTAATTCTAGAATTAATTTCGCAAGCTCATCTTGCATTAATCGTGGTGCATCCTTCAATGACTTAAATATTGCCACCTGCACATTTTCGCTTTGTAATAGTAGTGATACCTGAAGTAACCACCTTGGAAATTCTTTTTCAAAAGCTCTTGTAAGTTGTTTTCTTGCAATTCTAATAGAAAGATAATGAGAAGATGGCTTTTCCTTATATTTTTGAAATCTCTTATATTTTGCAACCATTATTTCATCATCCTTATTGTCTTCTTCCAGAAAATCAACAGATAGCTTCCTATCAGCCAAGTAATATATCCACATATCCAGAAAAATCACCACAAATGTCACAATCTGAGATATCATTTCACTTCCCACGGAAACATCCATTCTATCTGACATATAATATAGAACTGAACAAAGAATTAATGATGTTACTATGGACATTAAAACCAGAACCTTTTGATGTTTTCTAATTTTCATCTGTTCATATACCCTATCTGCCCACATCCTTCTAGCTTCTAATATGAGTTGCATACAGGAAATATATGCACCACCATTTGCTTCAACCGATAACGCAAATCCATGCATTGTCTTTAGTCCTTCATACTGATATTCGTCACTTATTATTTCTAATGCCTTCCCTTCAACATCACTTTCCTCGTAGGTATCCTTAATATACTTTATTGATTTATTAATAACATCACACATTTTCCCCTTAGGAAAAAGCTCTTTTACATCATATAAAGTGGAAAGTATCTTACCAGTCTTCATAAAAGAGTACATAAATTGCTCCATATACACATTTACATCAGAAAACCTCTGTTGCTGATAACGATTATAATTATAATTCCTGATATACAAAGGAAGCGTTAGACAAGCGCATATACATAAAGCCACTATAAAAACTGCATCAAGCTGAAAAAACAGTCCCAAAAGTATAGTAAAAACAACCATTAACAAATAAGTAATTATCATTTTAGGCAATGAAAAAACATAGCCATATTTGACTAATTCATCAGATAATTTCTTTCTTTTCATAATATGTACCTCCCCCTTTCCATACACTGACTTTTTCTTTCTTAGCATCATCATCTTCTAACTCTTCTTTACCTTTACATTCATGTTCTAGACAAGGCTTCATATCTATTACGTTTTTTCCGTTTTCTCTTGAAAATGTACAGATTTGTTCAATATGCCTTCTAGCATAATGTCTACCATTTTCCTTAACATCGCACCTCTTTACAAGGACTCCAACGTCAACAAACGAATATATATCGTTTTCCATATTGTTACTAGAAAGGCTCCCCGCCATATTAAGCATTCTATCTGGAATCTTCCTTACATCATCTGTATGAATAGTTGTAATTCCTCTAACGCCAGTAGAGAAGCACTCCATAAGATAGATAACTTCATTAGATCTTACTTCTGAAAGCATAATCCACTTAGGATTGAGCCGAAGACATGTCTTTATTGCTTTAGAATAATCTACAATATCATTTACTTTCAGCTCTATACAATCTTTACCCTCATTAATCATGCTATAATGCCACTCAGCATTATCCTCAATTGTAATCACCCTGTCTTCTTTATCAATATACTTAGAAAAGAATTTCGCACATTCAGTTTTACCAGCCCCCGGTTCACCACAAAAAACGATATTTTTCTTATCTCTAATACATTCCTTTAAGAAATCTAATGTTTCTTTACTGCAAAACCCTGTTGATATCATAGACCGTTCTGTAAGCCTAACACTTGGAAGGGACTTTCTAATGCAGAAAGTCCTTCCTGACATTGCAATTGACTCATGAACAATTGTTATTCTAAGAAAATCCGTCTCTGCTTCCAGAACAGGATATTGCTTATTAAAAGGCTTACTTACTGCATTTGACACTCTTGCTGAGAATTGTTCTACAAAATCATCACTTATACCAATTTCCTCTAACATTCTAGAATTGTCACTATATGTTAGCCACAAGGCACTACCATTATAGTCAATATCAGTAATATCATCGTCGCTTACAAAGGGATATAGCACTCCGAAAAAATCAGATGTCTCTTCTATTAAGTTTTTGTTCTTCAATTATTTCCTCCTCATTAATAAAAAACTACATACCTCCTTTTGCCTTTGTAAAAAATGTTGTCACAAGATTAGAAAACTCTCGTCCAACAACACCCTCGTCCTGGGAGCCTATTACAAAAGTCACAACAGCAACAAGTGCAATAATTGCAATAACTGTTATTAGCGCAGGACCATATTCCTTAAGAATATCTTGCATAAAAACACCTCCTTTCAGGTAATTTCTACGCCTCAAATTACAATGTGAGAAAAAATAGCTATGATAATAGCTACTATGAGCTGAAAGCTCTCTTGACATGCTAATAAGATAACACTTCTTATTCGAACTATCAATCGAACAAATTATTAAATTTTTATTAACTTTTATCTAAAATATGGTATTATTAATAAGTATTTTTATATATAGAAAGAAGGTAGAAAAATGGCTCAAAATCCAATAGTAACAATCAAAATGGATTCGGGTAAAGAGATAAAAGCTGAACTTTATCCAGATATTGCACCAAACTCAGTCAACAACTTCATCAGCTTAATTAAATCAGGATTTTATAATGGGGTTGGATTCCACAGAGTTATTCCAGGCTTCATGATTCAAGGTGGTGACCCTGATGGAATTGGAACAGGTGGTCCTGGTTATTCAATAAAAGGTGAATTTAGCAGTAATGGATTTAAAAATGACTTAAAACACACTGAAGGCGTGCTTTCTATGGCTCGTTCCATGATGCCAAATAGTGCTGGAAGCCAATTTTTCATTATGCATAAGACAAGTCCACATCTAGATGGCGACTATGCAGCATTTGGTAAAGTTATAGAAGGACTTGATGTAGTTGATGAAATTGCAAATGTAGAAAGAGATTATAACGACATGCCTCTAGAACCACAGGTTATGATTGAAGTAACTGTTGATACATTTGGCGCAGACTATCCTGAACCTGAGAAGTGCTAGATAACAGACTATTCATTTTATTTTAAATAATGTCTGTGAATAATTCCCCCAAGGCGATTTTCTTCATGAGCCGGTGGGAGATTATTCACAGACACAAATATTTATAAAAAGGAAATAAAGATTATGAAACAAGGTTTTGACAATGATAAATATTTAAAAACTCAATCTGAGCATATTATTGAAAGAATTAATAAATTCGACAATAAGCTTTATCTTGAATTTGGTGGAAAGCTTCTTGATGACTACCATGCCACAAGAGTTCTTCCAGGTTTTAAGGCAGATTCCAAGCTTCAAATGCTTATGCAGCTTAAGGATAAAGCAGAAATAGTTATGGTAGTATCCTCAGAAGATATTGAGAAAAATAAAGTTAGGGAAGACCTGGGGATTACATACGATAACGATGTAATTAGACTTGTAAAAGAATTCCAGAATCGTGGACTCTATGTTGGTAGTGTAGTTCTTACTAAATACACAAACCAAAGAGCAGCTAATCTCTTTGCATCAAGACTAGAGAAGATGAATATCAAAATATACCATCACTATCTAATTCCCGGATATCCTAACGATGTCACAACAATAGTAAGTGATGATGGATTTGGAAAGAATGATTTTATCGAGACAGAACGTCCTCTTGTAGTTGTAACTGCTCCTGGTCCGGGAAGCGGTAAAATGAGCACTTGTCTTTCTCAGCTATATCATCATAACAAACGTGGTCTAAGGGCTGGATATGCAAAGTTTGAAACATTTCCTATCTGGAATTTACCACTAGAACATCCTGTTAACTTAGCATATGAAGCAGCCACTGCAGATCTTAATGATATCAATATGATTGACCCCTTCCATATGTCTAAATATGGAGTATCAACCGTAAACTATAATAGAGATATTGAGATATATCCTGTATTAAATGCTATATTTACAGAAATATACGGCGAAAGCCCTTATGCTTCTCCTACAGATATGGGTGTTAACATGGCTGGAAACTGTATTATCGATGATGAAGCATGCTGTGAAGCCTCAAAGCAAGAAATAATAAGAAGATACTATGAAGCAATCACAGGTGTAGCAGAAGGAAAGCGTGAGAAGTCTGAAGTAAATAAAATAGAACTTCTAATGAGTCAGCTAAACCTTAATGTTAGAGATAGGGCTGTGGTTACTCCTGCGCTTAACAGGGAAGAAAAGACTGGAAAGCCTGCTACCGCAATAGAGCTTCCAAATGGGAAGATTATCACAGGAAAAACAGGTGATTTACTAGGACCATGTTCTGCTGCTCTTGTAAATGTATTAAAAGAATTAGCAGGTATTGATCACGATATTAAAATCCTATCCCCTGAATCAATTGCTCCTATACAAAAGCTTAAAACAAACTACCTTGGAAGCAAAAATCCCCGCCTTCACACAGACGAGGTATTAATTGCACTGTCAGCTACAGCAGCAACAAATGAAGATGCTGCTAAGGCTTTATCTCAACTTCCTAATTTGAAAGGCTCGCAGGTTCATTCAACTGTACTGCTATCTTCTGTTGATAAACAGGTATTCAAGAAATTAGAATGTAATGTTACATACGAGCCAAAGAACTGGAATATCTAGAGCCTGTCAAAGAAGCCCTGACTATCACTTATATCATAGTTAGCTCCATTAAATGTGAATACAGTAGGCGATTGAAATGTTATAAGGGCATCACTTCCTGTATTTCTATTAATGGTTAAAGTATATTCAGCTGGTGTTACTTCTATGGAAGAAGCATCAGCTATTTTTATTTTCTTTAGACCATCCCATATGGCATTTATCTCATTTGGATCAGTAATTACTGTTGTATTCCCATTCTTAATTACAGAAATACGAGTAATAGGATTAGATGCAAGATTTGCATCTAATGCATATAAATTCTGATCATTGCAGAATTGCAAAAATGTGTTATTTGGCATAACTCCAACTACTTTTTCCTGTTTTTCTTCTTTTTGTTCACCTGGCTCTCCATACTTTATTGTCATAACAAGGCCAAATATTAATCCTCCTATCAAAAGCACAAATGCAATTGCCAAAATAATCCAAAAAGCTTTCTTCTCTAGTACGTTTCCCATTATTAAATGCTCCTTTAATTATTTATTTTCATTATTCTTGCTTCATAAGGCGCAAGTTTACTGCTATAAATATAGCCATATTCAGATCTGTAATTATCACTACAACTACTGTATATCATCTCGTATTCACTATGATAACTATAACTATCCGCGTATTCCTCTCCTAAATTGCAATCGATAATATATATATCATCTCCCAGACTTCTCTTATATACAAATCTGTCCTGAGATTTATCAAGTACTTCAAAACCTCCATAAGGAAAAACCTTATTATCTGAGCGAAGTTTAATCAGCATTTTATAAAGCTGTGTAATCTCTTCTCTAGGCTTTTGCTGTACCTTTTCATGATACTTTGGTATATTCTCATTCCAAGGAAGAAGCACACGTCCATGTTCCCTTGTGGCAGTTAGAATTGTTCCAAATACCTCATTAGGTGCTTCCCCATTATCTACATGCTCTCTATAGAAATTTTTCGATTCAACATCTGTAATTTCCTGCATTGATGTAAATTTATAATTAGTAAGCCCCATTTCATCCCCCTGATATATAAAAGGCGTACCCCTTAAAGTAAATTGCATAACAGCAAGAAGTTTCTCAACAGGCTCTATAAATTCTGTATTCTTTGTAACTTTACTTACCATCTTAGGATTATCATGATTGTTATAGAAAATACTCATATAACACTGATTTCCATAGTTTTGCATCCAGTCTATCATATAATCTCTATAATAATTAAGGTCATACTCATAATCATCAAATCTGTCATGACCTGGAGTCTCAAGATGATCAAATGAGAATATCATATTAAGCTCTTCTCTCTCTTTTGCAGTAAGAAGACGTGCCTGCTCCATTCCAAGGCCTGGTGTCTCTCCTACAGAAAATGCGTTATGCTTCTTGAAGGTATTCTCATATATCTCGTGTAGGAATTCATTAAGTCTAGGACCATAATAGTATTTCTCAACACCCATAAATCCCATAAGTTCACCAATGGTTGTATCCCCATCAGGAAGACCGGGGGCCTTGGAAATATAATTAATAACATCCATTCTGAATCCATCAACACCCTTTTCTAACCAGAAGTTAATCATATCATAGATGTCACGGCGCATATCTTCGCATTCCCAATTTAGGTCCATTTGCTTCTTAGAAAACAGATGAAGAGCCCACACATCTTCCTTTTCATAATAGTTCCAAGCACTTCCAGAAAAGAAACTAACCCAATTATTAGGCGGAATCATATTATTCATTATTTCATCGTAATCAATTTCTTCTCCTGATTTGGCACGCTCAATTTGTTCTTTTCTAACATCAGCCCCTTCTCTAATATAGTAGTACTTTCTATATGGGCTTTCTGGATTCTTAAGAGCTTCTTTAAACCATTTATGCTCATCAGATGTATGATTAACTACCAAGTCCATTATAAGCTTCATATGACGCTTATGAAGCTCATTTAACAGGGTATCGAAATCCTCCATGGTGCCGAACTCATCCATTATCTTATAATAATCCCTAATATCATAACCATTATCATCATTAGGAGAATCATAAATAGGTGAAAGCCAAAGAGCATTAACTCCCAAATCTTTTAGATAATCAAGTTTACTTATAATACCTGGAATATCACCTATTCCATCCCCGTTTGAATCACAAAATGTCCTGGGATATATCTGATATATTGTGGCCTCTTTCCACCAGGCAGGCTCTATAGCCGAGATACTAGGCTCCACTTTGTCTTTTTCTATGTTAATAAGGTCAATTAATGCCTCATAGAAAGATGGATTAATCTTAGATTTCGTAATGGTTTTCAGGTGTTTTAGCTTCACCCAGCCCAACTTCTTAAAAGCATCCTCATCAATTCCTAATTGTAGTAGCAACTTAGCTATTGCATCATGCCCCACAGCAGTATTATACACTTCATTCAATGTGCTGTTTTTTGTAATCATATGCGTCTCCCCCCTTTTATTATTGTATGGTGTGACAACCTATCCTTCTGAATGATATTCCTTAATATATTCTCCAAAATACGGCAGCGCAAGTGATATATAACCTTGCCTTGACTTTATAATACCACGTTTCAGTAAACGGTCGCGATATACGGAATAATTATTAGGTTTTTCCATTTTATTTAGAATATCTTCTCGCTTCAATTCATCATCATTAGACAAGATACTTACTAGAGCCCTGTCCTCTATGGTAAGCTCTTCCCATATCTTCTCATAAGAATATGCATATAATTCTGTCTTAAGATCAAAGATTACATCGATATAATCTTCAGACTCGCTCTTTTTAAAATACAATACACCCATCTGCTGGAAAGCATAGGGATATCCCTTCGTATCACTCGCCATCTCCTTGGCCAATTCCATATCAACATCAAGATTTTTTCGGTAAGTGTTCACCATTCGAACTTCATTAAGTGGCTCCGTCTTAATAGTTGTCGCTCGCCTAAAGAACGTTAGATTATTTACATTATATAATTGCTCAATGTTTTCATATAGACCAGTACACACAAGATATATTGGATATCCTGCTCTAATCCATTTTCCAAATTCAGAGGCAAAAACTATCATTTCAGGTGTCTTAGATACTTCATCTACCCCAACTAGAATCCTTTTATCCTTCTTCTGGAATTCCTGAAGCATGTCATCTATCTCAATACCTATATCAAATATATCATTATTATTCGTTGTTGATAAGCCTATTCCTCCACCACTGCCAAGTACTGACGCCGATATATTAACACTTTTACTATTCTTCTTCCTCTTGACAAGGCCTTCCTTATCCATATAGGCGGCAAGCTGAATCAGCATATCTCTAGAAGGCGATAATCTATATACGCACCATCCCTTTTTCCTATTATCATCAGATGCGAATTCTTCTTCAACCTTCGCTAGCAGTACAGTCTTCCCAGAACCTCTGACACCTGTAATCTTATATACAGATTCCGATGGCTCATCATAGCTAAAATTCTCTATTATCTCCTGCTCTTGTTCTGTTGGAATATACGTATTTGCAGGAATCTTACTAAATGTTGTTGTAAAAGGATTCTGCATACCTAATACCTCCCACTGAAATCTCGTTTTATAGTTCTTTATAGTCTTTTATACTTTTTTATTCCTTTTATAGTTCTTTATACCTTTTTATACTTTTTTATTCATTTTATACCCTTTTATACTTTTTTGCAATATATGAATCCGTCATCTACATAATTATACAGCTATTATACTCTGGAAAAAGCCTTGCAACAAGCTTAGTATATATTGGAGATTGACTATAAAAAGAAAACTCTCGGCAGGGATGCCGAGAGTAGATGCTCATTGCCTGGACGGCAAATTGAGAACAATTTTTTACTTTATTTCACTATGGAATTCCTGAAGTGACTTAACAGATTCTTCTGTATTAGTCTTGATATAGTGGATTCCCTGGGCCGTAGCTCTTGCTGCTGCCATAGTTGTCATATAAGGTACTTGTGCTTTGATAGCAGCCTTTCTAAGGTAACTATCATCATTAACACATTCCTTACCAACAGGAGTATTAACAATTAAGTCAATATCACCGTTAGTAATCATATCCTTAATATTAGGACGACCTTCATATAACTTCTTAACCTTTGTTGCAGGAATGCCTGCTTCTACAATCAAATCATATGTACGACCTGTTCCAAGAATCTTGAAGCCATCCTCATGGAACTGCTTAGCAATCTCAACAAGCTCTGGTTTATCCTTATCATTTACAGAGATAAGAACTGTTCCCTCAAGTGGAAGCTTAGACTGAATTGCCTCCTGAGCCTTGTAGAAAGCCTCACCATAAGATGGGCTAATTCCAAGAACTTCACCAGTTGAACGCATCTCAGGTCCAAGTACAGGGTCAACCTCCGGGAACATATTGAATGGAAACGCTGCTTCCTTAACTCCGTAGTTAGGAATCTTCCTTTCCTTCATATCAACAATTGGTGATGGATTGCCAGTAAGCTCTGATGTAATGATATCAGTTGCAAGAGGCACCATTCTAATGTTACATACCTTAGATACAAGAGGAACTGTACGAGACGCTCTAGGATTAGCCTCTAATACATACACCTTGCCATTCTCAATGGCATATTGCATATTCATAAGGCCTCTTACATTCATCTCAACTGCAATTCTTCTAGTATATTCTTTAATAGTCTTAACATTTTCTTCAGAAATATGAGCAGAAGGAATAATACATGCTGAGTCTCCAGAGTGAACACCCGCAAGCTCGATATGCTCCATAACAGCAGGAACATAAGCATTAGTTCCATCAGAGATTGCGTCAGCCTCACATTCCATAGCGTGATTCAAGAATCTATCAATAAGAATTGGTCTATCCGGCGTAACTCCAACGGCCGCATTCATATATTCAACGAGTGTAGGCTCGTCATATACAACTTCCATTCCACGACCACCAAGAACATATGAAGGTCTAACCATAACTGGATAACCTATTCTATTAGCAATTTCCTTAGCTTCATCTACATCAACTGCCATTCCAGATTCAGGCATTGGGATTTCCAGCTTATCCATCATAGCTCTAAACTGATCTCTATCTTCTGCAAGATCAATAACTGCAGGAGAAGTACCAAGAACCTTAACACCATTTTCTTCAAGCTGTGCAGCTAAGTTAAGCGGTGTCTGACCGCCAAACTGTGCAATAACACCAAGTGGTTTCTCTTTATTGTAAATGCTAAGAACATCCTCTAATGTAAGTGGCTCAAAGTAAAGCTTATCAGATGTATCATAGTCAGTTGATACAGTCTCTGGGTTACAGTTAACAATAATTGTCTCAAATCCAAGCTTCTTAAGAGCTTTTGCTGCATGAACACAACAATAGTCAAACTCAATACCCTGACCAATTCTGTTAGGACCACCACCAAGAATCATAATCTTCTTGTTATCTGATACTACATCCTTGTCCTTGGCATTATATGTAGAATAATAATAAGCTGCATCCTTTGTTCCGCTAACATGAACACCTTCCCAGGCTTCTTCTACACCAAGTTCAATTCTCTTATTTCTCACCTTGGCTTCATCAACATCTAGAATCTGGCTTAAGTATTTATCAGAGAAACCATCCTTCTTAGCTTTGATTAGAAGTTCATCACTTGGAAGAGAGCCCTTAGACTTAGCTAATTCTTCCTCTTCTTCTACAAGTTCCTTCATCTGTTCTATGAAATATGTCTTAACCTTGGTAATCTCGAATATCTCATCAACTGTAGCTCCTTTTCTAAGGGCTTCATACATAATGAAGTGTCTCTCAGAAGAAGGTGTAATTAACATATGTAGTAATTCTTCTTTAGACTTAGAATCAAAATCCTTAGCGTGGCCAAGGCCATATCTTCCAATCTCAAGGGAACGAATAGCCTTCTGGAAAGCTTCCTTGTATGTCTTACCAATAGACATAACTTCTCCAACAGCCTTCATCTGTGTACCTAGCTTGTCTTCAACACCTTTAAACTTCTCAAATGCCCAACGTGCAAACTTAATAACAACATAGTCTCCGTCAGGAACGTATTTATCTAATGTTCCGTACTTTCCACACTCTATGTCCTTAAGTGTAAGGCCGCATGCAAGCATAGCTGATACAAGAGCAATTGGAAATCCAGTTGCTTTAGAAGCAAGTGCTGATGAACGACTTGTTCTAGGGTTAATCTCGATAACAACAATTCTATCTGATACAGGATCGTGGGCAAACTGTACATTTGTTCCACCAATAACCTGAACCTTATCTACAATCTTATATGCCTGCTCCTGTAATCTCTTCTGAACTTCTTCAGAAATTGTAAGCATCGGAGCTGAACAGAAGGAATCTCCTGTATGAACGCCAAGGGGATCTATATTCTCAATAAAGCAAACAGTAATCATATTGCCTTCAGAATCACGAACAACTTCTAGCTCTAACTCTTCCCATCCAAGGATAGACTCTTCTACAAGAACCTGACCTACAAGTGAAGCCTGAAGACCTCTCTTACATACAACCTGTAATTCTTCCTTGTTGTATACAAGACCGCCACCAGCGCCTCCCATTGTATAGGCAGGACGAAGAACAACAGGATATCCTAGTTCATCAGCAATTGATAATGCTTCATCAACAGAATACGCAACCTGTGAGCGAGCCATTTCTATTCCAAGAGAATTCATTGTCTCCTTGAACTCGATTCTGTCTTCACCACGCTCAATGGCATCAACTTGAACTCCTATAACCTTTACATTATATTTATCAAGGACACCTGCTTTATTTAATTCTGAACATAAATTAAGTCCTGATTGTCCTCCCAAATTAGGAAGTAAAGCATCCGGACGTTCTTTGGCAATAATTTGCTCTAATCTATCTACATTTAAAGGCTCAATATATGTAACATCAGCTGTTTCTGGATCTGTCATAATTGTTGCAGGGTTAGAATTAACTAGCACAATCTCATATCCAAGCTTCTTAAGAGCTTTACAAGCTTGAGTACCAGAATAATCAAATTCGCAAGCCTGACCAATTATAATAGGACCAGAACCAATTATAAGAACTTTATTAATATCTTCGCGTTTTGGCATAATATATCTCCTTCTTCTTTTTTACTCTATCATATCTATTATAGAGATATTGCACTTTAGATACAAGTATTTTTTGAAGTTCATTTGGGTGACATGGATTATATCTTTTGTTAAACCAAAGGTGCCTGCCAAATTCTATGTGATAAACTGCATTATTGAAAAAACGTATGTCAACTAATTAATAAGTTGACGCAATTTGCCATAAGCTATATAATACAAATAAATCTTAATTTATTGCGGTTCATATATAAATATTTGTACAAGGAGATGGCATATGGCTAACAATCGTAATGCAGGAAGAAAGCCTAAGATAAACGCCGAACAATTAGATGAGATTATCAAACGGCATAAAGATGGCGAGACAATATCTAGTCTTGCACTGGAAGCTGGTGTCTCTAAGCAAGCCTTAAGCAAAAGGATAAAAAATAAGAATGCTAATAAAGAGGCTACTCTTGATTACTATATCGACGGCCAATTATGTACGAGAATATTCTTAGACACTAGCAAGCACTTAGTCAGAATCGTAAATTATGCTTCTAAGTTATCAATGTGCGCCTTTGGATATTTAGAAAGTCCTAATTGGTCAGACTTACAGAATTTTCTTGATGAATACTACGAGATGGCAAAAGGAATCAAATCGTCTAATCAATATATCATGAAGGATTCTTTAGGTAATATCGATATACTTAAGGAAAATACAATATTTGACAAGTACGCTATCCTCTCAAAAGATAAAGATCATATTCCGAATTTCTATTTTTCGAAGAAAAATAAAGTACTTACTAGAACTGATACTAATGGATATCAATTAAAAGGAATAACGCATAATCGTCGTTATTTCGTTAAATCACAAGCCATTATATCAGGCGTAGCACTAAGAGACTACCTTGTGGAGATTATTGCAAGTAATATCTGTAATCAGCTTTCTATTCCTTGTGTCCAACAGAGACAATGTAGCTTCGTATACGAAGGACAAAGCTATGATGGAGTTTATTCTGAGAATTTTGAATTAGATGGATATACATTTATATCATTCGAAAGATTACTTAACCGACAAGGTCTCTCAACGAAAGACGAAGATTTTATAGCCTTAGATTCAATATCCAAACTTAAATGGTGCGCAAATCAATTATCTATAATTGGAAAACTTGAATACAAAGAAACCCTTAAGTATATGCTAGATCTTGCAATTATAGATTGTCTCGTTGGAAATGTAGACAGACACACGAAAAACTTCGGACTATTCTTCAATGCTTACAGTGGAAAGTACGAGACACCTCTTGTATTTGACAATGGCATGGGACTATTTGAGAATGATTATTATAGAGACAGCTATAATACATTTGATGAGGCTATGAGAAATGTATATGTGGCGCCTTACGGCGAAGATCCTTTTGATATGATTGAGATGCTTAATAAGGAATTTGATTTGCTTAACATATATACGACAATAAGAGATATCAAATACCAGGATATTCTCTCAACAGAACACGCCTTAGAATATGAAAGGAGAATGTTAGAATATGTCAGAACCAAGATTCATTAATAATCTAAAGGGAACTCTATACTATTTAGAAACGCCACTACTTGACTTTACAATCAAGAATCGGCAACTAGTTCAATATAATGATTTGAATAATATGAAGCTTTTTCCGCCAGAACTCGCTCTATATGGCATTTCCTATGGAAATATCAATGAATTCTTCCTACGTCGTACCATGGAGGAAGGCTGTATGTTATACAAGAAGCATCTTCGTGCTATTGGAATGGATTCATTCAATTTTGACGAATATATAAAGAGAAACAACGGCAATAATAACCTTGACAATTATTGGGTTAAATTTGAAAATTATGGCGCCAAGAATTTCGCGATGCTTACCCAAAGTTAAAATAGACCACGATAAAAAGATTTAAATCCAAATGTCTCAGCAACGATTTCCATATAGTAATCTAAAATACTCCCCCATATGTTAACGATAGCATTTGTACAATGTGTAAGGTAATAAATCTTTGTAAGCAGGAAGAGTTCCCTCGCCCCTATCTTCTATCTTGAATCCTTTTGAAGCCAGATAATCTAATATGCTGGTGTCGTCTTCTTTAAGTATTACCCACACAGTTTTATCTTCAGGAATATTTATCTCTTTTTGAACATCTATATTAGGTGATAGTTCATGCCATTCTTTGAATTTCTCTGCCGAAAGATACTCCTCTGTAATAACAGCTTCATTATTAGGCTCATATACCGACAAGACAGACAAGGAATGAGCGTTATCGTGGAAGATAATATCATCATCCTTTACTTCAGTTTTCATTGAATCATATATTGTGGAATTCTTATCTATATATTTCCATTTAAACTCTCCATAGTAGTTATATATCAATAATAGAACACCAATAATTGCTGTAGCTACATATATCTTATTGTTCTCTTCTCCAAGAAATGTGAATAACACAAATAACCATAGACAAGGGAGAACAACGGTAATATATCGCTGTATAAATACAGGCGTAATAATTATGGACAACATAACTCCACCTAATATATAGCCAAAGAATATACACAAATTATTTATAGCGAATCCAGCAGTCTTAATCTTCTTTCTTCTAATTATTAGTAAAA
Source organism: Lachnospiraceae bacterium (assembly GCA_015057165.1). Lineage (GTDB taxonomy): Bacteria > Bacillota > Clostridia > Lachnospirales > Lachnospiraceae > RUG191. Next base: position 124,997 of record SVEY01000004.1, read on the forward strand.
CAATAGCAACACATACTATAGCAGCATAAACAATAGCAAAAAAGCCAGGAAAATCGCCAAATACAAATTCTGCATATTTGCCCAAATCAGAAAGAGCAAATGCCTCTATCCAGTAATCTTCTCTTACACTTTCTAATTGACTAAAAAATACAGTTAGCCAAGGAATATATAATACAACTGTACCAACATTTGCAATAAGCCATTTTACAAATCTTTTTCGCACATCAACTTTTGTAATGATAATGTTAATAATAAGACATAGAGAAACTATCATTACAGCCATTCCAGCAAAGTAATGAGTGTATGCAGCCAAAGCATTAACTATACAGAATAAAACCCAGAAAACATTATTATCTTTTCTCGCCAACTTATAGGAAATAATGACGCTGCATACAATAAATAACTGACACCAAGAGTACATTCTAATCTCTGTGGAATAGATAAGAATACTTGGTGCAGCGCACATTATAACCATAGATAGGATACCAGCTTTAGGATTTATCTCCTTAGTGGTAAATAAACCGACTATAAGTATCATTACAAGGAACGGAATAATTGATGCAATATGATACACAATCATATGTTTTCCTGCAACAGAAACAAATAATTTCAATATAAAATAGTATAAAGGCGGATGAACATCTGTAGACGTAAAGTGTATTATTTCATCAAGAGAATGGTCCATCATGTGGATAGAAAATGACTCATCAAGCCATATTTCTTCACTAAAACCCAATATCACTATTAATACTGCAAGAATAATATATACAATTATGAATCCAATCTTAGTCTTCTTATCCATTATTAACCTTTCTGGTATTTGATAGCGTAAATATATGTTGCAAAGTATATAACGGCAGCTACAATTACAATAACCGGGCCTGTTGCAATATTAACAAAGTATGAAATAAATAGTCCAAGCAGTCCCGAGAAAAGTGAGAATACTATTGCATAAACTGTATATTCTCTCATATTCACAGAAATGTTACGACTACTTGCAGCAGGTAATATCAAAAGTGCGTTGATTAGCAGGAGGCCCACCCATCTTATTGATAGCATTACAGTTATAGCAATTATAACAGCAAATACATCTTCTATAAGCTGCACATTTATTCTATGGCTTCTAGCAACAGTAGGATTAATACTAATAGCATTTAACTTATTAATAGCAATACAGAAAAATACTATAACAACGACAAATATTATAAGTAGATATAATATTTCCATTCTAGAAATGCTTAATATGTCACCCACAAGAAGCGAGGAATATTCACTAAAATTCCCTCCAAAAGAAAGGACGGCAAGACCAATTGCAGTTGCCACACTTGCAAATACTGAAATAATAGTATCAACATTTTCAGGATTGCGCTTCTTAATATGATTAAGAAGAATCGCAAATATAACTGCAAATATAACCATAGATATAGTTGTATTAACAATACCACAAATAACACCAACTGCAATACCTGTAAAAGCACTATGTCCAAGTGCATCAGAGAAAAATGCCATTCTCTTCTGTACTATCATTGTTCCAAGAAGCGCAAATAATGGTCCTATTATAAGTATTGCAAGAAGTGCATTAATCATAAAATCATAGGAGAATAAACTTACAAAACTACTCATGCTTACCTCCTTTATAGGATGCATCAAAAGGTTCTTCCTTTACAATGCTCTTAGATTCTTTTTTCATAGAATCATCTATTCCAGAATCACTTATAACACCAATATCATCAAATTTAAATCCGCCAAAAGTATCGTCAAAAGATTTTGTTTTGTATACTTCATGGGGACTTCCAGCAGCAATAACACTTTTATCAAGAAGAAGAACATTATCAGCATATTTATATACATACTCCAAGTCATGACTGACAATCAGTATTGCCATATCATAGTTTTCCTTTAAGAACTTCATCTTCTCATAGAATAATCTCATACCACTGCTATCAATCCCTGAAACAGGCTCATCAAGTATTATTAACTTAGGCTCATCATAAATTGCCATAGAAAGAAGGACACGCTGAAGCTGGCCACCGGAAAGCGTTCCAATAGGCTTATCTATTAAATCTTCTGCATCAAACACCGATAAGGCTTTAAGTATCTTCTCATTAATCTTCTTACTTCTGAAAAGCACAGGCATATCAAAACAAAAGCTTGTAAATAAATCATATACTGACATAGGGATAGATTTGTCAATATTAAGATTCTGAGGAACATATCCTATTTTAAGATTCTTCTTACTTCCACTTTCAGTATTCCTATATTCAATTTGCCCTGTGTGCTTAACTTCACCCAGAAGCGCCTTTACAAATGTGGATTTGCCCCCTCCGTTTTTTCCAATAATGGCAGTTATTGTGCCACAATGTACATGGAGATTAATACCAGAAAGGACAATATTATCACCGAAACGAACGCCCAAATCTTTAACTTTAATACAGCATAATCCACAGGCTTGTTTTTTTATCTTAGTAAATCTCGTCACTTTAGTGCCCCTTTCAGTAACTCGATATTAGACTTCATACCATTAATATATGCATCCTTATCATAGTCGCCACGAATAATAGTATTAAGATAAATAGTCTTTGCACCTGTCTCTTTCATAACAGCATTCGCCATTTTCTCGCCATATTCTTTCTCAGCAATTATTAATGGTACATTCTTACTTTTTATAATATCAATTGTACTTGCTAATTCCCCCGCACTAATATCCTTTTCTTCATCCAAATCAAGAACCCCTACGATTTCAAGTCCAAAATCATCTGCTAGATACTCATAAGCTTCTGAAAATAACATAACGTTATTTCCCTTTAATGAATCATCTTCTGTATTCAGAATTTCATTTAATTTATCAATATATTTTGCAGAATTTTCCTGATATATAGAAGCATTTTCAGGATTAGCCTCACACAATCCTTTAGTAATATTCTCCACCTGTTGTATATGATTCTTAATGCTCATCCACACATGTGCATTATCGTCTTCTATTTCAATTCCCTGTGATGAATCTATGACCGTCAACTTAGGATATTTTGCTACAACATCACTAAGAAACTCCTCCATTCCACCTCCATTAACAACAAACACGTCCGCTGTAGATAGAAGTTTCATATCTTCAGTTGTAAGCTGATAATCATGAAGACATCCTGTCTTAGGTTCAGACAGATTTTTCAGATTTACATCTGCGCCATCCACTATATTCATAGTAGCAATATACATTGGATAAAAAGATGTAACAATTGTAAATTTTTCTTCATTTCCTTCCTTTTCTTCATTTGTCTTAGTCGTATTAATGCTTATTGCAATTATTGCAACCCCTATGGCTGTTAGAATCAGCAGCATAATTACAACAAATATTATTTTCTTAGATTTATTCATTTATATTCCTCTTATTGTTTTCCAACACCTGATCACAGAAATCAAGAATAATATCCCTTCCAGCTTTTGTTTTAGAAGAGAATGGCACAATAATGGTTTCAGAAGACGCTCCAAGCCCCTCTCTTACCTGCTTAATATGCTTATCAACCTGACTTCTCTTAAGCTTATCTGACTTAGTTGCGATAATTACTGGATCAAAGCCCATATATTCAATCCACTCAAACATTTGCTTATCATTTGCTGAAGGTTTGTGACGAATATCTATTAACAAGAAAACAACAGAAAGCATTTTAGAAGAATTTAAATAATCCTCAATCATTTCTCCCCAACGCTTCTTCTCTTCCTCAGATACCTTGGCAAATCCATAGCCTGGCAAATCCACAAAATAAATCTCTTTATTAATATTGTAAAAATTAATTGTCTGTGTCTTTCCCGGCTGTGAAGATGTTCTTGCTAAGGATTTACGATTCATAAGACAATTAATAAGCGAGCTCTTTCCAACATTAGATTTCCCTGCAAAAGCTAGCTCTGGCAGGGAATTAGAAGGGAGCTTGCTAGTTGGTCCACATACTAATTCAAGCTCAACATTTTTTATTTTCATTATGCAGTCTCTTTCTTTTCTGAAAGCATCTTAACTTCCGCTTCCTTCTTATCAATAAGAAGTAAGTTATCATCAACCATTTCCTTGGTTATAACAACGTTCCTAATAGAATCATCAGATGGCATCTCATACATTGTATCCATCATAACATTTTCCATAATAGCACGAAGTCCTCTAGCTCCAGTTTTACGCTCTATAGACTTCTTGGCTATCTCTGTTAAGGCATCATCTTCAAAATCAAGCTCTACATCATCTAATTTGAAAAGTGCTTTATACTGCTTAACAAGACTATTCTTAGGCTCTTTAAGAATCCTAACCATAGCTTCTTCGTCCAACTGATCTAAAGCAACATTTACAGGCACACGTCCGATAAATTCTGGAATAAGACCGAACTTAACAAAGTCATCTGGTAGAACTTTCTTAAATGTATCCCCTACATTAGTTGCACTCTTTTCCTTAACTACACCATTAAATCCAATTGACTTAGTATCAAGACGTGCTTCAATTATCTTGTCGAGTCCTTCAAATGCACCACCACAGATAAACAGAATATTGGTTGTGTCAATCTGAAGAAGTTCCTGATGAGGATGCTTTCTACCACCCTGTGGAGGCACTGACGCAACAGTACCTTCAAGAATCTTAAGAAGTGCCTGCTGTACACCTTCACCAGATACATCCCTTGTAATAGAGACATTCTCAGACTTCTTAGTAATCTTATCAATTTCATCAATATAAATTATTCCAAGCTGAGCCTTTTCAATATCATAATCAGCCGCTTGAATAATTTTAAGAAGTATATTCTCAACATCTTCTCCAACATAACCTGCTTCAGTAAGGGAAGTTGCATCTGCTATTGCAAATGGAACTCCAAGTATCTTAGCAAGGGTCTGGGCAAGATATGTCTTACCAGAACCTGTAGGGCCTAATAGAAGCACGTTACTCTTCTGAAGTTCAACGCCAAGCTCTTCTTCCTTTGCAAGGACTCTTTTGTAGTGATTATATACTGACACAGAGAGAACCTTCTTAGCTTCCTCTTGTCCAATTACATATTCATCTAGAAAAGCCTTTAGTTCTTTTGGCTTAAGCAAATTGATGTCACTTTTCTCAATTTTAGCTTCATCCTTGAAACCTTCAAAATTCATATATTGCTCGTCAATAATTTCAGCGCATCCAAGCACGCAATTATCACAAATATATAAACCATTCTCGCTTTCCATTAGAATTTTAACCTGGTTCGCTGTTCTTCCACAGAAAGCACATCTTTGAACATCATTTCCATTCTTACCAGTTGTTCTTGCCATGTTATATTCCCTTCTAATCAATGTAAATGGGCATATAATGCCACATTTATAATATACATATAAATTCACAATAAGGGCGGCAAATGCCACCCCCTTCAATTATTCTCTGTTAGTTATAATACTATCAACAAGACCATAATCAAGCGCTTCTTTGGCATCCATCCAATGATCTCTCTCTGTATCTTCAGCAACTTGTTCAACTGGTTTGCCAGTATTGTCAGCTAAAATCTGATTCAATTTCTTCTTAGTTTTAAGAATATTCTCAGCAGCAATCTGAATCTCTGTAGCCTGTCCCTTAGCACCACCTGAAGGCTGATGAATCATAATCTCTGCATTAGGAAGTGCGTATCTCTTTCCCTTAGCACCACCAGCAAGAAGAAATGCACCCATTGAAGCTGCCATACCAATACATATAGTAGATACATCACACTTAATATATTGCATAGTATCATAGATTGCCATACCAGCTGTAACCATTCCACCTGGAGAATTAATATACAGATGAATATCTTTACTTGGATCTTCTGACTCAAGGAAAAGCATCTGTGCAACTACAAGACTTGCTGTAGTCTCATTTACTTCTTCTCCCAGGAAAATAATCCTATCCTTTAACAAGCGAGAATAAATATCATAAGATCTTTCTCCTCTGCTGTTTTGCTCAATGACATAAGGTATTGTAGCCATATCTAAACCCTCCTATACCTTCAAAAATACTATTTATCTTCTTCAGCTTTCTTTGTAGTCTTCTTAGCTGTAGTTGATTTCTTAGTAGTAGTTGACTTCTTTGTTGTAGTCGACTTCTTTGTAGTAGTCTTTTTCTCTTCTTTATCAGAAGCTTTCTTAGTTGTAGTCTTCTTTGTTGTAGTCTTCTTAGCTGTAGTTTTCTTAGTAGTTGTCTTCTTCTCTTCTTTACCCTCTGCCTTATCAGCTTTCTTTGTAGAAGACTTCTTAGCAGCTGCTTTCTCCTTAGCATTCTCCATAATAAGATCAACAGCTTTACCGATAGCTACGTCTTTCTTAATATTCTCTTTCTCTGTATCTGGAATAACATCCTTGATTTCATCAAGCTTCATTCCATACATAGCAGCCATCTCTTCTAACTTTTTGTCAATATCTTCTTCTGTAATCTCAAATTTCTCAACATCAGCTATCTTCTCAAGCACAAGACTAGTCTGAATTCTCTTAATTGCTTCAGGCTTCATCTGTTCTTCAAATTTCTCTTTAGTCATGCCTGTAAACTGCATATATTGATCAAGTGTAAGACCTTGTTGTGCCATGCTCTGAGCAAATTCCTGCATCATCTGTTGAACCTGCTGCTCAACCATAGCATCTGGAATATCCATCTTAGAATCATCAACAACTTTCGCTACAGCTTCATCTTCTTTAGCTCTTGTTGCCTCTGTCTCTTTTCTAGATAGAATATTCTCTTTAACTTTCTTCTTATAATCATCAACAGTATCACATTCGTCGTCAACATCCTGTACGAACTCATCATCTAGCTCTGGTAGTTCTGTAGTCTTTACTTCCTTGATGTTTACCTTGAATGTAGCTTCCTTACCAGCTAAATCTTTAGCCTGATATTCCTCTGGGAATGTAACTTTAACTTCTACTTCATCTCCTGCCCTAGAGCCAATTAATTGCTCCTCGAATGTATCTACAAAAGAATGAGAACCAATTTCAAGATCGAAGTCTTCACCTGTTCCACCTTCGAACTTCTCGCCATTCATAGAACCTTCAAAATCAATCTTTGCTACATCACCATTTTCAATAGCTCTTTCTACTGATACAGTTCTTCCGTTCTTCTCAAGTTCTCTATTAATCTCTTCGTTTACTTCGTCATCTGTAACTTCAACATCAATCTTTGTTACAGTAACGCCCTTGTATTTACCAAGTTCAACATCTGGCTTAACAGCTACTGTTGCAGTAAAAATAAAATCTTTACCTTTTTCAATTTGAACTACATCAATTTCTGGCTGAGATACAATCTCAAGACCACTCTCATCATAAGCCTTAGGATATTCTTCCTGAAGAATAAAGTTAGCAGCATCCTCGTAGAACACTTCAACTCCATATGTCTTCTCAATCATGAATTGAGGCACTTTGCCCTTTCTAAAACCAGGCATTGAAATAGAATTCTTCTGCTTGTTATATGCTTTCTTAATGGCCTTGTCTAACTTACTAGCTTCAACTGTTACAGTCATTTTAGCCATATTTTTCTCAAGATTTTCAACTGTTACGCTCATGTCGTTTTATTCCTCCTTATTAACAAGTAAACGCATAATTATTGTTTTTTATGCGCCACATAGCATACTTGTTTGCACAATCTTGTAAATTATAGCATAGAGTGAGATAAAGTTCAAATTTTATTGATTATATATAATCTTTTTAGCCATTTCACAAGCAGCATCCTCACCCTTCAAATACTTAAGAATAGCAAGTGCAAAATCAATAGCTGTTCCCATACCGCGACTTGTTATTACATTTCCATCTGTCACAACAGAATCTGTTACATATGTGGCTTTCGAAAATGCTTCTTCAAAGCCAGGATAACTTGTAACTTTCTTACCATTTGCCATGCCGTTTTTTCCTAAGATGCTTGGAGCAGCACAGATTGCGGCAATAAGTTTTCCAGCACTAAACTGCTTCCTAAGCGCACTCTGAACAAGAGTATTATTCTCAAGACTCGTAGTTCCCGGCATACCGCCCGGAAGAATAACTCCATCATAGTCATCACTATTCTTATCAGTCATGAGATAGTCCGCTCTGAATTGTATTCCGTGAGAACCGGTAACATTCAGATTATCTCCAATGGAGAGCATATCAATCTTGATTCCTGCCCTCCTAAGTATATCTACAACTGTAAGTCCTTCAATCTCTTCACATCCGTCTGCCATAAAAACTGCTACTTTACTCATAATCTTTCCTCCTAACTCATCCTATGATGTTACTATTTGTGTGGTGATAGTTTTATACTAGCACTTAGTAAGGAAATACACATTTATAACTGATATTTCTTCGCTAAGAATCTGTAAGTTATTGACGTAATTTTCTCTATGTAACGCAAGGCGGGAACCGGTGCTCGATCCTCCATCCGGTCGGCTCGCACCTATTTCCAGCATCCTTGCTGGAAATTTCCCTCGATTCATCAATAACTAACATATTCTAAGCTCGAAATAATGTTATAAATGTATATTCCCCACTAAGTGCCCTGATATAATTACCCCACCATCTTATAGCCTGCAGCTTCTACTGCTGACTTAAGTGCATCAGTTGCTGTAGATTCGTCGTATTTAGAATCATCAATCTCCAAGACAGCCTCAGCTTTTTCATGACTTGGAGTCGCGCTTACAACAAAATCCAGCTTCTCTAATTCTTCCTTGCAATGAGCCTCACAATGAGGACACATCATACCTTCAATCTTAATAATCATATTATCTCCCTCCATAGTATCTATATTATCAAAAATTTGTGTATTTTTTTCAACAGACAATTCTTCATTTTGGGAAATATTTGATGCATTCCTGCCACTGTTCATATTATTATCAAAACTTATCAAATTAATTCCATTAAGCCTTAGTGCATTAAGTACAACACATATACTTGAAAAGCTCATAAATAGCGCACACAGTTCCGGTGTTAACTCAATTCCAATTCCACTTAATGCTCCTGCTGCAATTGGGATTCCTATTACATTATATATAAATGCCCAGAAAAGATTCTGTCTTATGACCCGAAGCGTCTTCTTACCTATCAAAATAGCATTTACCACATCAACAATACTATCGCCTTGAAGAACAACGTCTCCTGAATCTATAGCAATGTCAGTACCGCTTCCAATCGCAACACCTATATCCGCCACGCTAAGCGCCGGTGCATCATTGATTCCATCGCCAACCATCATAACAGGACGCGCATCCTCAGCCTTCATAATCTCTTCGACGTGGCTCGACTTACCATCCGGCAACACATCGGATATTATATTCTTAATACCGGCTTTTGCGCCAATATCTTTAGCAACTTCACCTCTATCTCCCGAGAGAAGATATGTATCAATTCCCATTTCCTGCAACTTACCTACCGTAAATGCACTGTCAGGCTTAATCTCATCTTGCATTGTATCGTATTCTTTGACAGTAAGTCCTTTGGGGATACCTCTTGTAATTGTTCCGGTCTTATCGAATACAACGCTCTTAGTACTCCCGATTATCTCCATAATTGCAGCAGACTTAAAGAGAATCTTAGACTTCGCCGCTTTGCCGTTACCCACCATAATAGCAACAGGAGTTGCAAGTCCAAGGGCACAAGGACAGCTTACTACAAGTACAGATACGCCATGTATAATTGCCGTTACCATATCAGCGCCAATTATCAACCATATAATAAATGTTATAAGAGCTATAATTATAACGGCAGGAACAAAATAACTTGCAATTTTGTCTGCGAGCCTGCTAATGGGTGCTTTTGATGCAGAAGCATTCTCCACTATCGTTATAATCTTACCAAAAGATGTATCTTCTCCAACAGCTTCTACCTTCATTAGGAAGTTGTCTTTATAGTTATTAGTTGCAGAGAATACGTTGTCACCCACACTCTTATTAGCAAGCCTACTCTCACCAGTTAGTGCTGACTCGTCAATAGCAGTACTACCTTCTAGTATAACACCATCTGCAGGAATCATCTCCCCCATGTATACGCGACATACATCTCCTACTTTAAGTTTGCTTGCAGGGATTACTTTCTCCTCACCGTTTATAACAACATTTGCCATCTTAGGACTCATCTGTATTAAAGCTTCAAGTGCGTTTCCAGTTCTACTCTTAGATATTGCTTCAAGAAGCTTTCCAATTGTTATAAAAACAAGAATCATTGCCGCCGAATCATAATAGAGGCTCATGTGCTCACCTGTTATTGTAAGATAAATACTTAGTCCAAAGCTCACAAGAGAGCCTAACATAACAAGGCTGTCCATATTAGGGGACAGGTGCAGGAAGCCTTTCGCACCGTTTATGAAGAACTTATGATTGATGCACATAACAGCAAAACAGAGAATAGCTTGAATCACAGCTCCAATCAACGGATTGTCAATAAGAATCTGCGGAAGTGGCAGCCCAAACATATGGTGTCCCATTGCTACATACATCAATAACAAGAGCAGTACCCCGGAACTCACTAGTCTTGCAATATGATTATTAATATCTCTCTTATAGGAATCGTTAATGTTCTTAACCTTTTCTTCGCTATCAATATCAGTCGCCACCTCTATTGCCTTGTAGCCCGCCTTAGATACTGACATGGATATAGCATGAGATATTGCCTCTCTACTTGGGATAGCAGCTGATTGATCGTCGCTCGACTTCTCAACTGTAGTATCAGATATAGTCGTCTTCGCATCACCAATAGTTACTTCCATCGAATTAGTTAGCAGATTAACACTACAATCTACCACCCCCTGTGTCTCTCGCGTCGCCTTATCAACCCGAGCTACGCAAGCCGCGCAGGACATACCTTGTATATTAAATTTAAGTTTATTATTATCAGCCATATTATTAATCCTCTTAATGTATATATGGGTTTTGAATTATGATTAGTAATGTGTATAGTTCAAATGCATTGACGCAAGCTTAGATTATGTTAGAAATTATGATTTGAGGGAATCTTCTGCCATGGACGGCAGGAGAAGTTGAACACTGCCAGGATGGCAGATTGTTCGACGTTTCCCGCCACCACTGCTATAAGCATTTTGCAATTATTTCTTACATAATCTTAGCGAAGCGTCACCCAAATTTGAACTATATACATTACTAAGCATAACTCAAAGCCCGCAACCTACATTTAATAGTAACACCTAGAGTTAGTCATGTCAAACTTAATTCAAACTATATAAATGT
>SVEY01000004.1:136258-137804 GCA_015057165.1 Lachnospiraceae bacterium
CTCAAAGCCCGCAACCTACATTTAATAGTAACACCTAGAGTTAGTCATGTCAAACTTAATTCAAACTATATAAATGTATAAAAAGCCGGCAGTGACACCACGTCACATTGCCGGCCGATTACTTGTAAGTTTTCAATTAAACAAAGTAGTATTATTTAACTAATTCTCCAAGCTTTGTGAAGATTTCGCCTAGCGCAAATGCACCAGCATCAGGATAACCAATTGATCTCTCGCCAACTGTACCTGCACGTCCCATATGAGCAACGTGCTCTGCTGTAGCTGCAGCACCATCAACAGCTTTCTTAGCTGCTCTATCAAATGAAGTCTTCATATCGCATCCTTCAGAAGCGCAAGCTGTCCACTCATCAGCGCAAGGAACAAGAGCATCAATTAATGTCTTATCTCCTACAACAGCTCCACGTCCAAATGATCTCTCACCAGTAGCTTGAACACCTGCAACTGCAGCCTGAAGAAGATCAGCAACATCTTTAACTGAAAGTTCCTTCTTACCTTCTGTGCTCTTTCCTGCTGAACGGAATGCAGAACCCCAGATAGGACCAGAAGCACCACCGCAGTTCTCCATGATAATCATAGATAATGCACCGATAAATTCTCCTATATCGCCTGAGTGATTAGCATTTACTTCATCCCACTCTCTCTTAACTTGTCTAAATCCCTTAGCAACTGATTGACCGAAGTCACCATCACCAGCGTGAGAATCAAGCTCACACCAAGGTTGCTCGCTCTCAATAATTATCTCTGCCATCTTATCAATTAAGAATACAACAGCATCCTGACTAATTGTTGCTCCATTAGGAACAGATGACATCTTAGATGTATCAGCTGTAAATGATACATTAGTATTGTCTTCAGCACCAAACTTAATCTCAGAATATGTTGGAGCATCACAAGGTCCTGTTACTCTAAATCCAGGAGCCTCAGATACTGCATTTAACATCTCCTTAAGCTCATCATCCATCTTAAGAAGTGAAACTGAAGCACCAAGCATATCAATTGATGTCATGAAGTTACCAACAAATACTCTAAATGTCTTAACACCCTTATCAGCAAGTACCTTAGCAATAGCATTATTGAATAGATATAATTCTTGAAGTGGTGTAGAACCAAATCCATTAACAAGAACAGATACTTCTTCACCATTAAGCTTTAATTCGTCAAGAAGCGCTGGAACAATTCTCTCTGCTAATTCATCAGCTGTAGCAATCTTCTCTCTCTTAATACCAGGCTCACCATGGATACCAACACCAAACTCCATCTCACCTTCAGAGATATCAAATGTTGGCTTTCCTGCTGCAGGAACTGTACATGATGAAAATGCGAATCCAAGTGAGCGAACGTTGTCAGCAGCCTTCTGTGCAATTCTCTTAACTTCAGCTAAATCTTTGCCCATCTCAGCAGCTGCACCAGCACACTTATGTACAAATACTGTACCAGCAACACCACGACGTCCTACTGTATAAAGACTATCTTGTACAGCAATATCATCTTCAACCTTAACATAATCAACTTCAAGTCCATCTTCACC
>SVEY01000005.1:0-54220 GCA_015057165.1 Lachnospiraceae bacterium
ATTATATATAAAGAAACAGACCTGCATTGGCAATGGCCAATGCAGGTCTGCTATTTAGAGACTATTTTTACAGCCTCTTTTTTGTACTATAATCAACTTACGTATAAACGTATGATTATTAATAAAAACTTAAGGAGGAAGTATTTATGGCTTATTACGGTTATGCTAGAGTTAGTACAAAAGACCAGAATGAAGATAGACAGATTATTGCCCTTCAAGAGATGAGGGTACCTATGCAGAATATATACGTTGACAGAGAATCAGGGAAAGACTTCCAGCGCAAATTCTATAAGAAACTTGTAGGCCGATTAAAAAAGGGGGATGTCATGTATGTAAAAAGCATTGACAGATTAGGAAGGTGCTATAAGGATATTATAGAACAATGGAAATGTATTACTAAGGAAAAGGGGGCTGATATAGTTGTTATTGATATGCCTATACTTGATACTAGAAATGGGAAAGATCTAATGGGTACTTTTCTATCAGATATAGTGCTTGCGCTTCTTAGTTATGTTAGTGAAAATGAACGAGTTAACATAAGAAAGCGACAAGCTGAAGGTATTGCAATAGCAAAAGCTAAAGGCGTAAGATTTGGTCCGTCTCCAAGACCGCTCCCTGAGAATTTCGATGAAGTATATCTGCAGTGGAAGCACAAAGAAATTCCAATTAATAAGGCCGCAGAAATGTGTGGCATGCCTAAATCAACTTTTTTTGATAAGGCAAAAAGATATGGGGTACGTAATTAGAAATAAGTAGCAAATAGTTGACTAGAAAAAAGTCCGAAGAAGTATACTTCTTCGGACATTTTCTTTACGCAAATCCACAGAAAATATTAACACATTTTTCAACAAATGTCTACATAAACTACACATGTATAGACGTCACATTTTGTATAAATCGTACAACCTATTAATTATCCGAAGAAGTATACTTCTTCGAACATCATGAGATGTATCAGAGGTGGCTTATGTCAATTATGTTGTATGAACACAATAGAATTGCATATGAATCAGCTTTATCAATGTTAGATGAGGTGGGGAAAGCTGCGATTATTCATCCCACAGGAACAGGTAAATCCTTTATTGGATTTAAACTTTGTGAGGATCATCTTGATAAAAGAATTCTATGGTTATCACCATCTTCTTACATCTTCGAGACTCAGGTTGAGAATCTGAAAGCAGAATCTGACACGACATGTAACAACATCACTTTCATAACTTACGCAAAACTTATGAACATGTCCGTAAATGAACTTGAGGACATTCAGCCAGACTACATTATCTTAGATGAATTTCACAGATGTGGTGCAGCTGAGTGGGGCAATGGCGTAGACAGACTTGTTGAAATGTATAGTGAAGTTCCAATCTTAGGACTTTCTGCAACAGCTATCAGATATCTGGATAATCAGAGAAATATGGCTGAGGAACTATTTGATTCTTATATTGCAAGTGAGATGACACTTGGAGAAGCGATTGTAAGAGGAATCTTGAATCCTCCAAAGTATGTCCTATCAATTTTCTCATATAAAGATGAACTTAGTCGTTATGAGAAGAGAATTAGACTTGCTAAGAATAAGGCAGTAAGAGACAAGGCAGAAGATTATCTTGAGAGATTACGCCGGACACTTGATAAGGCAGAAGGCTTAGATGAAATATTTAGTAAGCACATAACTGATAGAACTGGCAAATACATTATCTTCTGCGCGAATTTCGAGGCAATGAAAGAAGCAATGGATAAGACACATGAATGGTTTCGCCTAGTTGATGAAAAGCCATACATTTACCATGTATATTCCGATGATGCATCAACATCTGCTGAGTTCAAAGAATTCAAAGATAACGAAGATGATAGTCATATGCGACTTCTCTTCTGCATCGATGCGTTAAATGAAGGCGTGCATGTGGAAGATGTGTCAGGAGTAATTCTTCTTCGTCCGACTGTGTCGCCAATCATATATAAGCAACAGATTGGAAGGGCACTTTCTGCTTCAAGAAAGAAGAAGCCGGTGGTATTCGACATTGTCAATAATGTTGAGAATCTATATAGCATAGATGCCGTTCGTGAAGAAATGGAAGTTGCAATGCAATATATGAGACATGAAGATGCATCTGACTTAATTGTAAATGACACATTTACAATCATAGACGAAGTGAGAGAATGCGTTGCATTATTCGAGGCGTTAGAAGATACGCTTAGCGCAAGTTGGGATGTTATGTATAAGGAAGCTAAGAACTACTATAGCGAGCATGGCAATCTCTTAATTCCAGCCGCCTATGTAACACCGGAGGGACTAGGACTTGGAAGATGGATTAGAACCCAGAGACTATCAAGACAGCAAGGTGCTATGAGCCCTGATAGAATCAAGAAACTCGACGCTATTCATATGGTGTGGACAGCAGTTCTTAAGAATAAATGGTATAGAAATTATGAACTAGCCAAAGCCTTCTATGAAGAACATGGCAATCTGATAATACCATACAACTACGTAACACATGTTATAGACAGTCACAATAATAAGGTAACTGTAAAGCTTGGAATATGGATTTCAAGCCAGAGAGACAGTTATGCTAAAGGCAAACTTAGCGAAGAAAAAAAAGATATGTTGTCCCGAATCGGAATGTCATGGGACAGATTCGATGAGAAGTGGGAGATGGGCTTCCACTGCGCTAAGAAATACTACGAAGAAAATGGAGACATCAACTTCGTCCCAAAAGAATTAGAAGTAGATGGCTTCAATCTTAATAAATGGCTTCACACTCAGAGAGATAGAAATAACAAAGGTAAACTCTCAGAGGAGAGAAAGAGTAGATTAGATGCACTTGGTTTTAAGTGGAGCGTCCACGAAGCCTTCTGGGAAAGGGGCTATGAAAATGCTGTGTCCTACAAGAAGGCGCACGGAAACCTCAAACTCCCAACAGGCTACGAATGTGAAGATGGCTTCAAACTCAAGTCTTGGCTAAGCAACCAGCAGACCAGGTATAGGAAGGGCACTCTAACTGACGTTCAGATTGAGAAGCTGATGGGGATTGGGTGTATTAATTAGATGGAAATAAGAATATGAAGCTTGAAGAAATAATAAAACTAATAGAAGTTGAATATGATGTTCTATCAATTAGTGAAGAAGACGAAGAGGTTGTGCTTAGACTAAGGCGCAAGGAAGTTGAAAAAAATGATGATAATTGGGTGAGAGAACATATGGAAAAGTGTGGAAAAGAGCCCAATTTGTTTGATGGAGTGTAGCTTGTTATGAATAAATCCAATCCTATGGAAAACAAGAAGGTTGTTTTTGTAGAAGATGATAATGATGAAGTTAATGCTGACGGTGTAAGAGGTCATCTTAAGGCGGTGGGTACTACTTCATATAAGGCTAATAACTATGACAAACATATAAAACGATTAATTGACGCAGGCCTTTCATTCGCAGGGCTTGTACTTTTGTCTCCTGTATATCTTGGTTTTGCAGTTGCTATAAAGATTGATGATCCTGGACCAGTTCTTTTTACTCAAAGAAGAATTGGAAAGAATAAGAAATACTTTAAGCTTCATAAATTTAGAAGTATGAAGATGGCAACACCTCATGATATACCAACACATATGCTTGATAATCCAGACCAATATATTACCAATGTTGGAAAGTTTATGAGGAAGCATAGTATCGATGAACTCCCTCAGATATATGATATCTTCGTTGGAAATATGTCGATTATAGGTCCACGTCCAGCACTTTGGAATCAAGATGTACTAACTGCTGAAAGAGATAAATATGGTGCTAACGATATTAGACCAGGTCTTACAGGCTGGGCACAGATTAATGGAAGAGATGAATTAGAACTTCCGGAAAAAGCAAAGTTAGATGGAGTATACGCAAAGAGGTTAAAGAAAGGTGGGCTTAGCGCATTTGCCTTTGATGCTAGATGTTTTATGGGAACAGTGTTCTCTGTTCTACGTTCAGATGGTGTTGTTGAAGGCGGCGTTAAGGAGATTAAGAATGCTTAATGTACTTATTACAGGAGCAAATTCGTATATAGGTGAGAATTTTAGAGAATATGCTCATATTCATTACAAGAATGAGTTTTCTATAGATACAGTTGATATGATAGATGGAACCTGGCGAGAGAAAGACTTTTCGTCCTATAACATTGTCTATCATGTAGCTGGCATTGCTCATGCCGATGTTGGAAATGTTACTGAGGAAGTAAAGAAGAAATATTATGCCGTTAATACTGACCTTGCCATAGAAACAGCAAAGAAGGCAAAGAAAGATGGCGTAAAACAATTTGTCTTTATGTCATCTGCAATTATATATGGTGACTCTGCTCCAGTAGGAAAAAGGAAAAGAATAACAAAGAAGACAAAGCCACATCCTGCTAATTTTTATGGTGATTCAAAGTGGAGAGCAGACAAAGGTGTGAGAAAACTGGCAGATGAGAATTTCATAGTAACAGTTCTTCGTCCCCCAATGATATATGGAAAAGGAAGTAAAGGTAATTATCCAACTTTGTCAAAGATGGCAAAGAGATTACCAATCTTTCCGGATATAAAAAATGAACGCTCAATGCTATACATTGAGAATTTATGTGAGTTTTTATGTCAAGTAATGCTTCGTGGCAGAGGCGGAATCTTCTGGCCACAGAATGCAGAATATAGCAAAACCAGTGATCTAGTCAGAATGATTGCTGATGCAAATAACCACAAGATATTCATATCTAAGTTGTGGAATGTAGGAGTAAAACTAGCAACTCTAATTCCGGGCAAACCTAGAGGCTTGGCGAATAAGGCTTTTGGAAATATGAGCTATGACATGGGGATGAGTAAGTACGGATTTAAGTATCAAAAGTATTTAATAAACGAATCAATTGGAAGGACAGAACACTAATGTTATCAAATCATTTAGAAGAGTATTCTGTTCTTATGTCTGTATATAAGAACGATAACCCAAGTAATTTAAAAATTGCAATTAAGTCTATGCTTAATCAAACTATTCCGCCCGAACAATTTGTCATAGTTGAAGATGGTTATGTGAGTGATGATTTAGAAAAAATAATTAGGGAATATGAAAAAGATAGTGAGACTTTTACTATAGTTCGACTAGAAAAGAATATGGGACTAGGAAATGCATTGAACAATGGGCTCAAAGTATGTAGGAACGAATTGGTTGCTCGTATGGATGCGGATGATATTTCTGTATCCCAAAGGTGTGAAAAGCAGTTAAAAAGGTTTTCTGAAAAAGAAGAGTTATGCATTTTGGGAACACAAATAAAGGAATTTATAGATGTTCCAGAACATACTATTTCAAGAAGAACAGTTCCGTGTTCTTTCGATGGAATAAAAAAGTTTGCACGAAGAAGAAGCCCATTCAACCACCCAACAGTAATGTATAAAAGAAATGTAATCTTGAAAATAGGCGGCTATCCTGTCTTAAATCGAAAAGAAGACTTGGGATTATTTGTATTAGCTGTTAATCTTGGAATTTATTCAGAGAATCTAGATGAGGATTTGTTGTACTATAGAACAAATAAATATAATCAAAAGCGAAGAAGGACATGGATAAATTGCAAAGAATACATTCAAGTCATGATGAGATTCTATAGGAGAGGTTATATTGGGGTTTTAGATATGTGTTTCATTGTTTTGGGACAAATGTCACTATTTGTGTTACCAACGGCCATAACAAATTATTTGAGCAAAAGATATTTAAGGAAAGTATAGAAAAACACTATCTTGGTAAAAATAGAATTATATAATTGAATTAATGGAGTGGCATTGATGTGGAATCATATTAAAATTATCAAATATATAAAGAATCATATTCCTTTTTGGCTTAGAATCTTTTTGATTCGAATTTTATGTTGCGTTCAAACAGCTTATTATTGGGTGTTTCCCCAAAAAAAAGAATGGGGTTCCAAGAAAAAGGCTTTTGTCTTATTGAGCACGGATTATTCGAACTTAGGTGATCATGCAATGACATATGCGCATATTAAGATGATTAAAAAAAACTTGCCTGAATACAATGTTTATGAGGTGTTAGTTGGGGATACATTGAAATATATTAGAAATATAAAAGAAAACATCCGTTCTGAAGATATTATTACTCTAAAAGGTGGGGGGAATATCGGTGTAGAATACTATAGGGAGGAATTGTTTAGGAGGAAAATTATTAAGATGTTTCCCAATAATAGAATAATAATGTTTCCGCAAACGGTTTATTTCCCCAATAACAAGATGGGCCGTAAACAATTTGATATAACAATAAATGTATTTAATAGCCATTCAAACCTGTACGCTTTTTTTAGAGACAGTGTCTCATATAGAACAATTTCAAATAGATTAATTTGTAATAAGTTTTTGACACCGGATATTGTGTTTTCTTTGGGAAGAATAGATATAGGCTCTGCACAACGTAAGGGAGCTTTGATATGTATGAGAAACGATGTTGAAGGCATATATACTGAAATGGAAAAAAAACTTGTCTTTAAAACACTAGAGCAAGTGTTTGAAAGGAATGTAATAAAAACGGATACTGTTAAAGAATACATGATTTCTCGGCAGGATAGAAAGAGGGAATTGTATTCCATGTGGAAGTTAATAGAGAGTGTTAGTCTGATGATTACAGACAGACTGCATGGCATGATTTTTGCGGCATTGCTTGGCACACCGTGCATTGTTTTGAATACTTATAATCATAAACTTAGAGGTCAATATGAATGGATAAAGGATTTGAACTATATTTATTGTATTGAATTAGATGAAAAGTCTTTAAAAGATACTATAAAAACTGCGCTTGACACGGAAGTTTGTAGGATGGATGAATATATGTTTAAACAACGTTTTGAACAAATAGTAGATTGTTTGATGGTATGAGGGCTCGTAAATAATGACTAAAGTGTTAGAAATAATAGGTAAAAGGCCACAAGGGGGGATAGGTTCATTTATTACAAACTATCAGTCGAATTTTCCCGGTAAAGAAGTAATACTAGATTATTTGATATTTAGTGATGAACCTAGTGGATTATTTGATAAAAAAGTAAAAAAAATGGGTTCTAGGGTGTATGTTTTGCCAGAATTAAAAAATACTCGCTTGTTTAGAATATGGAAAAGTATATATGATTTTTTTGAAAAATACGGTGAAGAATATGATGCTGTGCATTTACATTCGGCAAATATTGGATTTATGGTTTTTCCGGTGGCTAAAAAATGTGGGATAAATAATTTGATTGTTCACAGTCATTCAACTATGTATTCGGATAATAAAATAAATGCTTTTAGGAACTATTTTCTTTGCCTTGGCATACAAAAGCATGCCTCCCATTATTTGGCTTGCTCTATTGCTTCTGCTGACTTTTTATTTGGGAAAAAGAATAGAAATCGTGTATTGATTTTTAACAATGCAATCGAATGTGACAGATTTGCTTTTAAAAATGAGATTCGTACTAAATATAGAGAGCAGATGGGGGTGGAAGGTAAATTTGTGATTGGTCATGTTGGAATGTTTTATCCGGTAAAAAATCAATCTATGGTGGTTGATATATTTAAAAGCGTATGTGAAAAAATTAGTAATGCTGTTTTGATTTTAGTTGGTGAGGGCCCGTTAAAAAAAGAGGTAGAGGATAAGGTTGCAGAGTATGGATTAAACCATAAAGTTTTATTTTTAGGACAAAGATATGATGTGAATAATACTATGATGGCTATGGATGTTTTTGTGTTACCGTCCGTTTTTGAGGGCATACCTGTTGTAGGGATTGAAGCACAAGCATCGGGACTTCCTTGTTTTATTTCAGACGCAATCTCAAATGAAATAAGTTTACAGGATGTCGAGTTTTTGTCTATTAATGATACTCCAAAGGAGTGGGCTGAAATCATTATAAAAAAAGGGAGAAATGACAATATAAAACGTGAAATGGCTTATAGGGATATTTCGAGAAAAGGGTATGATATTAAAACAGAAGCGACTAAATTATATGAGTTTTATATGTCTTTGTGAAAAAAGGAAGGAAGCAGATGACAATTAATATATGGAATAAAGGTGAAAAAGGTTTTTCCAATGCTATTCTCATATTGTATTCTGTTGGAGTTCTATTTAGTGCTTCATATTTTATGTGGGAAACATATCCTATAACAGTGGTTTATATTGTTGCAAGATTATATAAGATTTTAGTAGAGGTAGTTGTATTTTTTTATTGTTGTTTTAAACGAAGAGTAATCAAAATTGACAATAATAGGATTGCAATGTATGTTTATATATTTATTGTATTATCTTTTATTCATTTTGCTGGTTCAGTCAAATCCTTTTATAGAGGTGGAGAATTATTATTGCTAATAGATGCTTTTATTATTCTATTTTTGTTCAATGATGAGGAGAACTCGTATGTTTTTCGTATAATAACATATGGTTTTTCGATTATTGTTTTACCAAGTGTCATTTATTATTTGATAACCATATCATTTGGGGTGGAATTGCCATATTATAAATTATTAGGTATACATGCTGGGAAAATTAGTAGTGGTATTTATTATGAACTGAGACCATTTGGGCTAATAATAAATGCGCCTGGTGGTTATGTTGCAAGACTATGTGGGATTTATGATGAGCCAGGTGTTGTTGGAACATTTTCGGCATTATTGTTATCGGCATCAATGAAAAATACTCGCAGATTTAGAGCTGTTAATATTTTGTTATTTGTTGAAGGCGTATTGAGTTTTTCGTTTGCATTTTATCTGTTATTCTTTATATCATTATTGTTATTGTTTATTGATAAAAGCCTAATTAAAGGTATTATGCTTATTCTTTTTGTTGGTATATGTGGAGTAATATTTTTTAACATAAATTTTGATAATCAACAAATAAATAGCATAAAAAAAAGATTTAATTATAGCATTGAGAATGGCTTGGAAATAGAGAATGATAGATATAATAAGGAATATGAAGCAGAGTATAATAAATTCATTGAAGATGGAGGATATGAATTGGTATTCGGAAATGGATATGCCGCCTCAAGTAAAAGCGATAAGCTTTCTGGAGGAAGTGTATATTCAAGGTTGATTTATGATTATGGAATACTTGGAACAATACTATATATAGGCGTATTCTTATTTGTTTTGTTGGGCTTTGGTATTAACAAAAAGAATATTACATTTATATTAGTTTTCTTTATTTCCATATATCAGCGGCCCTATGTTCTTGTTAGAGATTTTTTTGTTATATATTTATGTGCATTGTTTTATTTGAAAAGATTAGAATTGAAAGATAGTGCTTAGCAATTTATATTCATTATGCTATTTGCTATATATTCGATAGTAGAATATATTGTTGTTTTTTATGAATTTTAAATGAGGGAAAGATTGATGGAATTCACATTTTGTACATTGACTTATAACCAAGAAAGATTTGTTGCTATGCAATTAGAAAGCATCAAATATTTAATTAACAGATATGGCACTGGAATAAAATTTCATTATATATTGTCTGATGATTGTTCGAGTGATAATACTGTTTTTATTGTGAAAAAGTGGATTAGTAAAAACAATACATTATTTTCAGATGTAAAAATAATTGAGACCGAAGTCAATCAGGGTATAGTTGCTAACTTTATTAGAGCATATAATGCAATCGAAACGAATGAATTTAAAATTCTTGCAGGGGATGATTTGTACACATACAATAATCTGTTTTCTGTTTTTGATGGCTCAGATTTTTATATTAGTCCTACGTTAAGATTTATAGATAATGATGTGACACAGCATTTTTATAATGATTTTTTTAAGTACATACTTGCCTTTGAGAGTAAAAGCAATGAACTACAGCGATTTATTAATAGACAGTATAAATGTAGTACAGGAATAGATGCGGCTGGAATGTTTTTTCCTCAAAAAACAATAAGAAAAGATATTAGTTGTATTCTCGGGAATTATAAATGGATTGATGATACGCCTTTGATTAGCTACATTATGTCGCTACCTAATATTAAAATAAGTATACTCACAAAGCCTTATGTGTTTTATAGAGTTAGTGATGGAATCACAAGAAAAAAAGATTTAAAGCTTTACAATGAGTATTGTGAAGAAAGAAAGCGAGTAAATAATACAATTCATATACACAGAAAGAATCTACCTAATATAATTAATCCTTATCAGTATATTAGATTTATGGATATTGTTCTATCTCAGCTTAAAGGTTTGATATACAACAATTACTATGCTAGAGAAAAAAGAATAAAAAATGACTATAAAAGAGATATTAAACGGGGAAATGTGTTTCTAAAATATATTACTAATGAAAGCAATAAATTCTATTCGGAAGTAGGTATAGAATTTTAGTTGTTTATAGATAATTATGGAGATGAATTAATGCAAGTAATAAAATATGTATTTCAACCACATGGAGACAATCGGGGACAGCTTGTTTCACTAGAAGAATTTAAAGATATACCATTTCGTGTTAAACGTGTCTATTATATGTATGACACAATTAGTGAAGTTACAAGAGGTCGACATGCTCACAAATCGCTCCAACAGATTCTTGTTTGTATTCATGGGAGTTGCAAGATTAGACTCGACAATGGGCGAGAAAAAAAAGTAATTCCTCTTGAAAAACCTTATGAGGGACTCTACGTTTCAAATGCTATGTGGAGAGAAATGTTTGATTTTTCTCCGGACGCAGTTCTAATGGTATTGGCTTCAGAATTGTATGATGAATCGGATTACATAAGAGATTATGATGAGTTCCTTGAATATGTAAAAAACTGTGGTGACACAGAATCAGTAGATGGAGAATAGAAAGATGAATATACCATTTGTGTCGTTTCGTCCGATGGAGGAAGAGCTTAATAAAGAATTAAGAGATGCGTTTGAAAGAGTGCTAAATAACTCTTGGTACATAGAAGGTGAAGAAGATAAAGCATTTGAAGAAGCATTTGCTGAGTATTGTGATGCAGAATATTGTGTTGGTGTAGGAAATGGACTGGATGCTTTAATGCTAATTCTTAAGGCGTTGGATATAGGAAATGGAGATGAAGTCATAGTTCCTTCTAATACTTATATAGCTACTGCATTAGCAGTAACATATGTTGGCGCAAAGCCGGTTTTTGTTGAGCCGGATATTAATACGTTTAATATAGAACCTACACTCATTGAAGATGTAATAACATCTAATACCAAGGCAATTATTCCTGTGCATTTATATGGACAAGCTTGTGATATGGATGAGATTAAAAGTATTGCTGGGAAACACAATCTGAAGATTATTGAAGATTGTGCACAAGCACATGGTGCAATATATAAGGGACAGAAAGTGGGAACGTTTGGAGATGCTGCCGGATTTAGTTTTTATCCCGGTAAAAACCTTGGTGCATTAGGAGATGGTGGCGCTGTTGTTACGAATAATAAAGAATTAGCTGATAAGGTTAGAGCTCTAGGTAATTATGGCTCGGATTATAAGTATCACCATATTTATAAAGGAAATAACAGTCGTCTGGATGAGATACAAGCCGCATTTCTTTCTGTTAAGCTTCAACATATAGAGAGGATGAATGTCGAGAGAAGAAGAATTGCTGATATGTATTTGAAGGGAATAAATAATTCGAGGATTATTCTTCCAGTTGTTAATTCAGATTGCGTTCCTGTTTGGCATGTCTTTGGGATTCGATGTGGAGAACGAGATGATTTAGAAGAGTACTTGAACAGTAAAGGCGTTGGAACTAATAAGCATTATCCTATTCCAATCCATCTGCAAGAATGCTATAAAGATTTAGGTGTTAAGAAGGGAGAGCTTCCTATTGCAGAAGAGATAAGTAGAACTGAACTAAGTATTCCTATGTATTATGGAATGAACGATGATGAAGTACAGTATGTTATTGATGTTATAAATGAATTCTAATCCTAATGTAGAGGGATATATCTTTAGATGAATAAACTTAAACTATTTACGGAAAACATGCTCGTATATGGCTTGGGAGGAATAATAAGTAAAGCAATTCCTTTGATAATGGTTCCTATTGTTACATTGATAATGCCATCAACTGATTATTTTGGCATTAGTGATTTATCTAATACTCTGGTTCAGTTTGCAAGTGCAATTGCGATAATGGGAATGTACGATGCTATGTATCGTATGTTTTTTGAAAGAGACGAAGAAGATTACAAGGTAGGCATATGTTCGACAGCACTTATATTTACTATTTTTACGTCAATTATTGTTTTTATAATAATGTTGATATTTAGAGATGTGATTGCTTCATTCTTTTTTAGTAATAAAGAGTACGCATATGTAGTTTACTTGTCAGCAATTGCTACGCTGGTTGGCTCCACAAATAGCATAGTATCTGCACCAACAAGGATGCAGAACAAACGAAAAGTGTATCTTGTAACTAATACAATAAGTCCGTTGCTGTCCTATGGAATTTCAATACCATTATTGCTTTCTGGTTATTATGTTATTGCGTTGCCATTAGCTGCTGTTATTTCCGGAATCACAATGGAGATATCTTTTGGAGTATTAAATCATAAATGGTTTTCATTTAGAAGGTTTGATACAAAAATGCTTAAACAATTACTTGTGCTTGCTATTCCGTTGCTTCCTAATTTTCTTGTTTATTGGATATTCAATTCCTGTGACAAAGTAATGATTACAAATATGCTTGGAATAGGTGCAGCGGGTATCTATTCTGTTGGATCAAAGCTTGGACATGCAAGTCAGTTGATATATACGGCTTTTGCAGGTGGATGGCAATATTTTGCTTTTTCAACAATGAAAGAAGAGAATCAGGTTAAAAACAATTCTTTGATTTTTGAATATTTAGGAATTATTTCTTTTGTTGCAACAGCTTTTATATGTGTACTTAGCTATTGGATTTTTAAATTACTATTTAAAGTTGACTATTTAGAAGGCTATATTGTTGCACCATATTTGTTTTTGGCGCCGCTTCTTCAAATGCTGTTTCAGGTAATAGGTAATCAATTTCTTGTAGTAAAAAAGACTTGGCCAATTACATTAATATTATTATCTGGAACGGTTATTAACGTTGTTACGAACTATTTCTTTATTCCATTGTTGGGGATTGAAGGGGCATCAATCGCTACGTTAGTAGGCTATGTTGTGTCGGATATTATTTGCGTCATAGTGCTTTGCAAAATGGATTTGATGAAACTATCTAGTAGATTTGTCATTGCTACGATTATAATGGGGATATTTATGGTCTTATGGCGCTTGTTTTTTAGTGAAAAAATTGTTACTGGAATTGTGTCTGCATTGATACTAGTGATTGCGATGATAGTGCTTTATAAAAGTGACTTGCAAAGACTATATAAATTGGTTAAGAGTCGAAAGAACAAAGATGAAAGGAAGGATGAATAATGGAGAGTATAAGTGTAAAACGTTATAAAGAGGAAGATATGGATATCTGGAATTCATTTAATAAAACTAGTAAGAATTCATTATTTATGTTTGATAGAGAGTATATGGACTATCATTCTGATAGGTTTGTGGATCATTCATTGTTATTCTATAATGAAGAAGAGTTGGTGGCTATTCTTCCAATGTCCGAAAAAGACGATTCCTTGATTTCGCATGGTGGGCTTACATATGGTGGATTTGTTTTAAGTAATAAGATTAAGCAACATGGCGTTAATGAGTGTTTTGAAGCTCTAATCAATTATTGTAAGGAAAATGGTTTTAAGGAGCTTTGTTATAAACAGATTCCGCATATTTACCATAGTCAACCATCAGAAGAAGATAGTTATGCACTGTATATAAATAATGCATCGATTAAAAAAATCGAGGCTTCTACAACAATAAATCTGTTTAACCCTTTAAAAATGCCTAAAGGTCGAAAATCACAGATTTCTAAGGCAAGAAGAGAAGGAGTAGAAGTATTAGAATTAGATGATGATGATTCGTTTAGAGATTTTATTGAACTTGAGAATGAAGTACTTTCGGAACATCATGATACAACAGCCGTTCACTCTTCTGATGAAATCAATCTGCTTCATTCTAGATTCCCAGATAATATAAAACTATTCGGCGCAGTTAAAGATGATAAAATGATTGCCGGAGTTATGATATTTGAGTATGAAAATGTTGTTCATACACAATACATGGCGGCTAATGATTTGGCAAGAAATCTTGGTGCGTTAGATCTTACAGTAAAATACATAATTGATAAATATAAAGAATCAAAAAAATGGCTAGACTTTGGTATTTCGACAGAAAATAATGGATTAGTTCTTAATGAAGGATTGATTTCTCAAAAAGAAGGATTTGGTGGTAGAACAATTGCGTATTATACATGGGGCATTATAATTAACGGATAAATATTTAATATTTACTTGCCGGAAAGGTTGAAAATGTATAATGAATTTGCTAACTTTGACAGACAGACAGACAGATAGAATAGTAGGTCTAGATTTATTTAGAATTGTTGCGGTATTAGTTATTTTTCTGTTTCATTCTAATATACATCTTGAGTGTAGTTATGGTATCCTCACATCGTTTGTGCAGATGGGAGCAATTTATATGTCGGCATTTTTCCTTTTGTCAGGTTTTCCCTATACTTATCATACCAACATAAAAACCTATACAAAATAAAAGAGAATAAGTCATATATACTTAAAAGAATTATTGGAATTGTTCCTTTATACTATGTTGTTTCTGTTTTATATGTAATATTTCTTGGGAAAGAAACAACATTTCAGAATATTCTTTTAGCACCAATTGAAATGATGGGTTTGCAATCTATGTTTTCATTGTTTAGTGTTTCGCATAATAGCGGGACTTGGTTTATTTCTTGTATATTAATATGTTATTTTGTATATCCATTATTGCAGGAAATATCAAAACAAATTAGGTTTAAAAGCAAGATTATCATTTTGGGGCTTATAGTGTTTGTTTTGGTATGGTCGCCATTTGTAGTCATCCATTTTGGGTTGGTTAGTATTTATTATAATCCGTTTTTTAGATTGATTGAGTTTTTCGCAGGCGTCTTATTAAGTTCAGTTATGCCACATATTAGGAATAGTAAAATATCAAGAATCGTTTTTTCATGGTGGGTGTTAACGCTTGAGTTTATGTTTATGTTTATTGCTGTAACAGTTGCTGTAAAAAAAAAGATTATATGTTGGTAATTATATGTTGTATAGTGGGTTTGCATTTTACCTATTTATGATGCAAATAATTACAATTTCCGGAGTTAAAATGTCAAGATTCTGGAGTAACTCCAAGTTACTTAGGTATTTAATCTCATTGTCATATGCGTTTTGGCTATCACAGTTTTTCGCATTTGACACAACTATGTTTATTATTTCGATTATTAGATATAATAACAATTTTGTTAGTATAATTCTATCGTTTATTATATGTATGATATATGCTATTTTATTACATGAATTAATAGAAAAACCTATAGTCAAGGCTTTGAGAAGAAAGATATTGAATAAATAGCTATAGTTTTATAGGAGACATAATGGTAATATGAAAATTAAATTTGTGGCTTTTAATGAAAGCATTCTTAATAAAACATATGAATGGTTGCAAGACTATGAGATATGTAGCCTTATTGATGCTAATCCAGTTTCTTTAGAAGTTCAACGAAACTGGTATGATGAATTACCCAATAAGCCAGATTATTATATAAAGGGCATTATGTGTGATTCCAAACCAATTGGTGTAGTTGGTATAAAACATATTTTCGACAATACAGGAGAGTATTGGGGATACATAGGTGAAAAAGAATACTGGGGACAAGGTATTGGGAAATTAATGATTACCGAAATGATTAAAGATGCAAAGGATATATTTGGCCTTTCAATGCTAACTTTAAAAGTACTTGATAACAATAGTAGGGCGCTTGGCTTGTATAAGAGAATGGGATTTATTGAGGTAAAAAAAAATGCAAAAAGTATACTTATGAGATTAGAAATATAGATTAAGGGAAAAGAGTTATGCAAATGCGTAAATATTTAGTTTTTAATGCAATATTATGCAGAAGAAAAAGTAGCTGTGATATTTGTATGGAATGACATTCATCTAACGCAATAAGAAAAAGATAATAATGTATTAAAACATAATTAAATATTTGCCAAGATTTACAAATATTTGCAGTTTTTGATAGAGCATAATCTGTTTGAGGAAGAGAAATAAATCAGAAGTAAAAGCTCAATAGTGGGTACCTACCGCGATTTATAGGGCTATGCGATGATAGGCTTATCATAAAAAAGGAGGTAAGCTTATTATGAACAAGAAGAAAGAAGCTGTTGTTGAAGAGTGGAGAAGCCATACATAATACTTGTAAGCAAGTCTATATTATGAGTGTGGATTATGCTATACTTGATTTGCGATGAATAGAGACAGTTTGGGAATATTAGATGCCGAGTGAATCGTCGTTATTAATTATGCTGAGATATAGAGAAGTGAATTAGACCAGTGACTATTATTGCTTGAAGTAATAGTTGCTGGTTTTTTGATTTATGTGAGTAGCTATTGAGGTGGTTTACTTTCAAGCTAGCGTTTTGGGTTGAGTTGCTCAACAGTAGAATGGCGAATATACAATATGGAGAATATCATGGAAAAGAAGTACCAGTTTTTTATATCTTCAACTTATGAGGATCTAAGAGAAGAAAGAGAAAAAGCTATTTTTACAATTCTGTCTATGGAACAGTTCCCTGTGGGAATGGAATTGTTTTCTGCAGCTGATGATGATCAGTGGGAAGTAATCAGTCAGACAATAGATACAACTGACTATTATGTTCTTATTATTGGAAATCGTTATGGCTCTATTATACCCGAAGGAGAACCGGATGCAGGGATTAGCTACACAGAGAAAGAATTTAATTATGCTGTTGTAAAACATATTCCTATTCTTGCTTTTTTAATGGATGAAAGTATAGCAGCTTCAAAAGGGTCAACAGAGACACCAGATGTGGTTGCAAAATTGTATGAATTTAAGAAAAAGGTTAAGAATGGAAGATTCGTTAAGTTCTTCAAAAATTCAGATGAATTGTCAACATTGTTATCTCAGTCAATATTCAAAGCAATGAAACGCGGGGATAGACCTGGATGGGTAAGAGCAACAGACTTTAGTATTGAGGAGAGTCATGCAAGAATTTTGCAGCTAACAGATCGGGTTCATGTCTTAGAATCACTTAACGCAGATTTAAAACTTGAGAATAATAGAAGGCCTGAGTTGAGCATAATGTATCGTTGTGATCCCGAGGTGCTTAGCGATGAGAGAATAGCAGGAAGCAAGGTTGAGATTGAGAATGGAATAGTGAAGTTTAAGGTTAAACGAGTATATATGGAGGATGCAAAGGGAGGTATAACATATAATGACGCCTTTGGACATGAAATAAATGTAGATGAGAATGATGTAAGGCTTCTTCGATACTTCTTTCAGAATGGATTTCAACTGTTGTTTCATATAGCAAATGAGGGTACTACAAGAGCAACTGGCGTTAGGATACATATGGAGATTCCTAATGGACTTCTTGTTATATCAATGCAGGAAATATGGGATTATGTTCGTGAAGTCAGTATAAACTGTACTGAGGAAGAGCATAAGGGGAGAATGGATGTGTTATATGCTCCTTATGAGTATGATGATACGGATGAAGAAGATGGTGTTGCAGGAGATAATGTGTTTATCTCAATGGATGAACTAATTGTAAATGAAGATATTTCAGATTTATTGGATCCGAGTGAGCTTGATGTGTCTGCGGGCGAGATTAATCTTGAGTTTGATGAAGTCAGACACAAAGATGCTCAGTTTTACCGAGGAGCGTATTTATTACCAACCACTCATGGAGAATTTGAAATCAGATGTACGATTATTTGTAATGAAATGGCAGATAAAGTGGAGCAGACTATAAAGGTTGTTGTGGAATAGGAGGATAGATATGGATGATGATAATAAGAATAGAAATAAGAATACTATAACAATGGTGTTAAGCGACGAATTATAGGCGATACAGACGATGAATTATTTTTGTAAATTGAGACTCGGAAAACATACAGGTTACATAGTTAATTGGAAAGAGTCAGATATCATGTAAAGGAGGGGGATACTGGATCATATGTTACAAACAAAGACTATTAATGAGGCAATACTTATAGTTACAATTGTGATGTTGGTAATTCTCATTTCAATTGTAATTATTGCAAAAGGTAATTTCGGCGAGAACCTAACCGATTTACGAGATGACGACAATTTAAATAATACAGATGATCAGAATAATGTAAGTTCATCTTTAAAGAATAAGTTGTATGAATTTCTTAAATCGATAGAATTACGATGTGCAAAAGTGTTAAACACAGCAACATATATAGGGATTTTTGCAACAGTAGCAACAATAGGAATCACATGCCTTATCAACATTGTTAGTTTTAAAGCTTCACAGAT
Organism: Lachnospiraceae bacterium; assembly: GCA_015057165.1. Lineage (GTDB taxonomy): Bacteria > Bacillota > Clostridia > Lachnospirales > Lachnospiraceae > RUG191. Next base: position 18,384 of record SVEY01000005.1, read on the forward strand.
AGATGTCAAGGTTATAGATGGACATCATTGGGAATGGAAGTATGATCACCGGACAGAACAGCCTGACAGTTTACATTATAGTATTGATGAGAAGGGGCACTTTTCAAATACTCATAATGGATTACCTGAAACATGGAATTTTCGAATATATAACATGGGGAATGATGTGGCTAATGACATTATTGTAAAGCTTGACATTGATGGGGTGGAATATGAATCCTTTCCGCAGCCTGATGATTATGATTTAGAGAACCACATTCATGGAATAGGATCGTACGCTACAATCTCTACTAATCTTGGCACTATTGATCCAGATCAGTATATTGATATACCGGAGTTTCCGGTTGAACACACAATTATAAGAAATAAGGAAGATTCGGTGAATTCAAAGGACTTATCTGATGTTTCAAAGAGTACAAAGCTTAGACTAACTGTCTATTCCAACGAGGGCTTGATTATGGAGAAGACTTATGTCTGTGAATGTGATAATGTTATGGAGAGCAAGACTAATGAAGTAGAGGAGTATCGTAGTGAAGATGATAAGAGTGTATTAGAATGCTTCATACACCTTCATAAGGAACAGGGGGATTCTGCATGGATAAGGATACAAGGTGAGGAAAGGAAACTATCACGTGCTATAGAAAGATGTTTGTTTTCGTTGCCAAATGAGAGACTTGACAATCCTCATCCTGATTATGATGAATGCCTGAGACTAGCTGAAGCACATAAGGAGATACCACCAGTATTGTATCAGGACATATATCGAGTAGCGTTAGAAAAGCTTAATGTAAATAATTCGACAATGCGTCGTTTCTATCATAGGAAGGCGGTTTTTTATGGGAGAATGTATTATATTAGTTCTATTATTAATGATGAAATGACTGCAACAATGCCTGTATCTGTGGATGAGAAGATACAGATGGATATTATGTGTAATGAGGAGTAAGATTTAGAATTGAAAAAAAATAGATTAATTAAAGTTATATGTTTGATAATTGTATTGACACTTATATTTGTGATGACAAGTTGTAGTGTATATGATTCTAATAAGAAGAATATTAATGTTGAGTACGATGTTTGTTCAATAGAGTATAATTGTTCATCTGAGTTCACAGGTGCTCTTGCAAATGCAATACATTTTAATCTTCCAGATAGACATAAAGGAATGTATATTACATTTATTACTGGAGCAGCAGGTGAGTTCCAACAAGATATTACCCAGATGGCAACAAATTATCCATCTGCGAAGGGTATAGAGTACGCTGGTGAAAGACGAATAGGAAATACTAACGAACAAGATGCCACTTTTTGCTTTGATGCAGCATCAGCAGCAATAAATGTAGCTTCTCGTGCTGTCAACGTATTTATTGCCTATTATGAAACTGGAGACTATAGAGCTGGGATAAGAAGGATGGCGGAAATAGTTTCAGGATATACTAGTGTAACATATCATTATGTTGTCTATGATTCTAGTGGGAGACAATTGTTTCAAGGAATAGCTCCTGGTGGAATTAAAATCACACTATTTTGTGGTGAGAGCGCAAGTAAGGTTGATTTTTACGCAACAGAATCCGGTAACGTAGGCACTATAGCATACGAGAATGCTTATGAAGTTGATACTACAGAATATAGTGTTAACGGCGGGGCAACTGGCAAAGCTTACTACAAATATTATGGTGATATCGAAATTTTAGCTCTTGATGATCTACATTTATCGTATAACGAACTAAAGAGAAAGTACGGGGGATAATAATCTCTTAGTCAAAAGCCCATATAATAGCACATTTCACAATCAGCAGGTAAGAATCCAGAAAGTAGAGAACGAAAAGAATGGTTTGACATATATTTATATGACATATGGGAATAAAGATCCAATTCAAGATGGTTATGTATTTAGGATTGAGGGACTTCTTGAGGATATGATGAGTGACATAACTGAAATGGACATAACAGAGTTTGCCTCAAAACTGAAATCTGTTTCATCTCCGGCACACTATAAGATATGGGAAGGCAGAACTGATGGGATAGAGGATAAACACATATTTGGAGATGTGTTTTTTGGAGGAAATGATGAATCCGGCGAAGATGGAGCAGGATATGGTGGTCGACTAAGGATAATTGTTAATAATGATTATAAGGTTACGCCTAAGAGTCTTGTACAGTTAGAAATAATTGCAGGGTAATCAGGTGTTTAGCTGAGTGTGAATTAGAAACACTGGATCTTTAAAGAATAGCGGATTTTGAACTGTTTAAAAGGGAAAAAAAGTGATGGAAAAAGGAAGTCTGAAGTAAATGTAGAGTGTCGGATAACAATATAGGTATGAGGAGTCATTTGAAAAAATGTTATTAATTAGAAATAAACCACAAGTTTTTGTCAGTTCGTTGTGTGCTAAATACAATGATCCTAAAACAGAAAAGTATGGATATATTCGCAGTTATTTGAAAGATTTGCTTGAATCTACAGGTATGTTTACGGCATATGTCTACGAGGATGAGGGTGCAGTAGCAGTTAATGCATTGGAGGCGTACGAACGTGAGATACCACGCAGCCAGATTATTATCATCCTTCTAGATAATGCTGATGACGATAAGGCCGAGGCGGTGTATAAAGAAGAACGTATGGCTAGAGAAGAAGGGCTTCGAATGCTCTATGTTTTCTGCGATGAGAATACAAAGACTGAAACAAGAATGCAGAAGAGCCTTAATCTTAATTATAGGAATAAGTATAGTGTTGTTCATTCTTTTAAAGAGATGCCGTATGAAGCGTTTAATTCGCTGATGAACGATATCCTAACAGGGTATGTCAGTAGGAGATACTCTAAGTATCAAGAGCATTCTAAAAAATGGGAAGATACTGTAGGGACATCCTCGCTTTTAGGTAAATCTGTATTATCTGACAATATCCAACTTTCGCAGTTATCCGATACGGAGAAGACAGAGGCTGTTGAGATGTATATTGAGGTACCAACAGTTAATAATAGTGAAACAGAAGTGGATTATTCAGTTATAAGGAAAAGAAGAGATTGTTCTGATTTATGGCTTGTAAAGAAATCAGAACTGGATGTTGGAAGATGTCTTATTGAATGTATCAAGGCTATATATGATTCGAAGTTGTCGAGAACTGTTACGCATGAAAGGTCTTTCGATGTTTCGAAGATTGATGAAATGAGAAATAATATCCTTTTATGCGTATTGCGTATGAAGAGAGAAGAAGGTAATAGCTTCGACTATATACTAAAGGATATTCTTTATAGTATCGGTACGAAGAAATATAAAAATGAAAATAGAGAAAATGAGTCATGCTCTATACAAGCAGGGTCAATCTCTAATGTTCAGCAAAAGATAAAGAAATATCTTTCTGAAAAATACGAGGGGCTAAAAGCCTTTTATAACGATGACACGAAGTCGATGGTGACACATTTTAAGGATGCATTTCATGTAATTACGAGTAGTGGGGACGATAGTTCGAATACAAGTGATTGCTATATTCCAGACTGGATAAAGTTGGATGCTGCAATTGATTATAGAAATGCGGAACAGATACATAGGGATGTAGTGCAAGATTTTACGCCTACGGAAGAAGGACAAAATTATATTAATAAGTCAGATGTAAGATATGTTTATCCCGAAATCAATCGTGTTGATGGAGAAATAATCTCGGCGATTCAAAAATGGTACACAACTCCTTTTTTTGAATCACCATATAAGATTAAGTTAGGGAGCAATCTAGATGAAATATGTACAAATATAGTAAGACATCTTCAGATTGCCCTTCGATTTGGTTCCTTTACCCAATTGGAGATAACAAGGGAATTTGTGATAAAACTCCTTGAAATGTTTTTTGTGAGATTTGCGGACAGAAAGCCGGCATTAGAATTAGTTCGTTTGTTAATTGCTGACGGTAGGAGTATTAAAGATGTAAAACTTTATAATAGTTCTTACAAGTCAGGTGCAGATATGATGAATAATGAAGAGGCTTCAGAAATGCTTCACAGTTTTGATAATCTGCCACTGAAAGGTCAAAGATGTACAGCAACTAGAACCTTTGTTGTATGCTTTGGTCATTATTTGCACGATGATGATTATAATACAGTTGTAGATAGTATTATTGAAGAGACAATGCAATGGGCAAAAGATAAGGATCGCTCTATACTTAACACAGACTCGATTATTGAGTTCTATAAAGTCCTCTGTGAACGAGAACGTGGAGGTGATTCTGTTAGGTTTGCTATGACGTTGATGGACAATTCTCCCAAAAGCATAGGATGGACAAATGAAGTATTTAATGTGTTATTGGCAGTAGATTTTTGTACTCTTTCAGAAGAATTACAGGGGAAATTGGGAATTCTACTTAAAAACGAACTATCAGAAGAATTATTGCGTGTTGGTCAGGCTAGTAACACATATATTCAGGCGGTGCTTAATTCTTCAATTATAGAAAACATATTGGTTGATGATTTAAAATTAAAAGTTTCTAACTTTTATAAGGATGTATATCTACTAGAAAAAGCGGTCTTGGAGGGCGATGCTGATATACTTGAAAAGGGACTGCGGAGTTTTATAAGTCAGGAAAAAATGGACAATGTTCAGGCTAACACTGGTTTATGCATTGGATCGGCAGATAGGAATATTTCAAACATGTACAATGTTATAAGGAATGCTAGATGCAGGTTATCTGACGCAGTGATAAATGAGATGGTAGATTCACTCTTGATTCTTATTGCAAATCCATCTAGACTTGTTTCAAGTAAGATTGCAGCGTGTCGTTTGATGGTTTTTCTTGTGCTGAATTATGGAGAAAGTTTGAATCTTGAGTATATATATAAGCAGCTTGGTGAGAATCGTGATGAAAATATCAAGGTGTACGAAAATTATATGGAAAAGGGATCGGAGGCAGATCTATTATTTGTCTACAATTTGATGCTTTATGTAATTGGCGAAACTGGGAAACCAATGGTTGATTTTTTAATCGACGACTTATTTACATTATCTGTCGATATGGATGATAGGTATGAGGTTATTCAGACTTTGCAAACTATTTGTGACCTACTACGGGCAGATAATGAAAACAAATTGACGGCTAAGATTTTAAGCCCATTCCTGCAGTTTGTTTTATCCATGGCGGGTAGTCGTGATAGAAATGTGCGCTTTTATTCTGTGGAATGTTTGGTAGAGATGACTGCATATACACATGTAAAATCGGTAGCCACGCGAAGACTCGCTCGGTTTATGGATGGTGGTCAGCCTGATATACGTGTTGCAATCGTAAGCAGGATTCACAAGATTCATGCTAATAGGGATCCATATCTGGAACTTATAAAGGCGAAGGGAAGAATGGATCATTATTATCTGGTAAGGAAGGCGTTATTGATGAGGGAGACGGATGATTGAGAAGATGAGATGGATGCAATCAAACTACCGTAATTTATAAAAAAGATTAATGTGCTGGCAGATTTCATAGAGCATGATGAGCTTGTTGCTTTTACTCCTGCCTTGTGCTTCAGACTACTTGACACATATTATAATATGTGTTACTCTAAAAATAGATTTGGGGGTATGTACTATGAAGGAGATTTTAGTGAGAGGCAATATATTTTTTAAAGGAGGAGGATAATTTGAAGTCTTATTCTTCAAGAGAAGTATTAAAAGCACTATTGGATGATGGCTGGTATGAGGTACGTGTTAATGGAAGTCATCATCAGTACAAGCACAAAACAAAAAAAGGGCGTGTAACCATTAAACATCCCGATAAAGATATTCCCCCCAAAACATTGTCGAGTATAGAGCGTCAGTCGGGGATTAAATTTCATTAAAAAATAAGACAAAGAAGTTTAAATCAAGAGATAATATAAAGAAAATAATATAATATGTAATCAATAAAATAGAAAAATGTAAAGTATTAAAAGAAATATAAAGAAAAAAGAACAAATAAAAGAATAAAGAAATAATAAATAGAAAGATATGAAACTTAGAAAAGAAAAAAATAAAGAGAAAATTTGCTATCCTATTGTTTTGACTTTTGAAGAAGGGCAAGAAATTGCTGTTGAAATACCAGACCTTGATGTTGCAACGAGTGGTGTGAGTGAAGAAGATGCACTTTCTTCTGCTAGGGAATTGTTGGGACTAGTTGTATATGGATTAGAAGAAGATAAAGAAGAAGTGCCAAAACCTTCTTCGGTTAGAGATATTCACATTGAAGATAATCAGATGGTTATGCTTGTGGATGTATATATGCCAGCCGTACGTATGGCCCAAGATAATAAATCTGTTAGTCGTACTGTAACTATTCCGGCATGGTTGAATGCAAAGGCACAAAGTTATGATATTAACTTTTCACAAGTGTTACAGGAGGCATTAAAAGAAAAGATCCTTTTGTAGATGATAATGATTTTGTAGTTTTTAAATTGGCTTGAGAAAAGTTGTATAATATTGAGAATATTTTGGGAAAATTGTGGGCAGGATGGACTATAGATATGGGGGCTGTAAAAATAGTCTCTAAATAGCAGACCTGCATTGGCCATTGCCAATGCAGGTCTGTTTCTTAATATATAATTATTATAAATGTTGATTTTTGAGGCACTTTAATAAGCCCTATGTTAATAAGAGCTTTTTTAATCTATTTAGTTACCTAATATCATGCAATCAGCTTTATTCGATTTTGTGCCTGCCCTTTAATTATTTGAGTTTTTCTTTTAGTTTTTTATTTTCAGCTTGGAGTTGTTCGATTAGATTCTGCTGTTCTGACAATTTAGCATCCTTTTCGGAAAGCTGCTTCTGCACATATTGCTCATGTAAGATGGCTTCATCTCTAGCATCTTTAAGTTCCTTAAGCTGTTTCTGCACATACTGTTCATGGAAGATAGCTTCATCTCTAGCTTCTTGCAGTTCCTTAAGCTGCTTTTGTACATACTGCTCATGGAAGATAGCTTCCTGTCTTGCTTCACACATAGCTCTTATTGTTTCGTCAGAGTTTTGTACATATATAGAATTGGCAGCTTCTGAATATACTTTATCTTTTTCTGCAATCATCTTTAATTCCTCCCATGTGGTGGCTTTGAATAGCCTTGCCCATTCGTCAATATGCCATTTCTTATCTTCTTTAGTTGCAAGCTTTATCTGATTTAATGATAACACGCTAAGACGAAATTTGCTATTATAAATTTTCCCTGTTTCAACATTCTGTAACATATATGTACTGTAGAATTCTAATTCATCAGGGAATAAATCATAATCTAAGAATCCAATATGTGTTACAGGTATTGCAGAATTATAGTCCTCACCCTTTTGTACGTTGTCAAATGTCCTACACAGGTAGCATAGAGACCGGTTTGTCCAGTTACTGCAATTAGTTACCTGCATTTCGAGATTAATAATACTGTTGTCATTTAGCATCACCTTAACATCCAAGATAAAGTCCTTATCGTCGATATGCTTTCCAAGTTCTATGGGATTAACTATTTCCACGCTTTTGATGTCGCTAAGCGGAACATGCATCATAGAGCTTATTAATCCTTTAAGCACGTTGTTGTTTGACTGCAATACCATACGGAACATATAGTCGTTGGTCATGCAGTAGTCAATTTTCCCTGTGGCATTTCGCCATTCTTCATTATTAAGTTGTTCGTTTTTTGCCATAAGCAAAGCCTCCTTGTAAAGTATTAATAATAATTATTCCTATGGTATTGGGAATAGCATAAGCGACAGCTTATGAACGAATCAGACTGATTCGATAGAAGTATTATAGCAGATTATTTTTGGAATACAATCGAACAAATTATTAAATCTTTATTAACTTTTTTTAGTAGTAGAATGTAGAAGTTTTTTCTTGCTAACCATATTCTGAGATGATATTATACAATTATAAAGAGAGTTTAAGCAAAAGAATTAGGCTTATAGTTTGTATAATAGATTTTATAATTGGTCAAGGGAGGTAATGGTAATGACTGTACAGCAGCAAGTTGCCGAAAGAATTAATGGATTATCTGAAGAGGGTGCATTCTTTATAGAACAAGTTCTTGATAGTATGAAGCCTACTTTTTTTATCACTACAGAAGAAAACGAAAGAAAAGTTGACGTAAAAAAGAGATTTGGAGCGGGAGAGGGCATTATCAAGAATGTAGAAGAGTTTAAGAGTAATAATGACGAAATAATGAAGATGTTTGAGGGGTTTGAATGATGAAGTACTTAGCTGATACTCATATTCTTTTGTGGGCAATGGAGAATAATATAGATAATACTAAGATGCCGACTAAAGCAAAAGAAATAATGTTGGATGAGAATTCGATAATTTTTTACAGTTTTGTAAATGTTTGGGAAGTTGCTTTGCGTCGAGTTAATCATCCCGAAAAAATCCCTTATACTGCTGAAGAGTTTGATAGGTTATGTAGGAAATCTGAATTTTCGCTTTTGGATACAAAAGTAATTCATGCATTGGAAATGGATAATTTACATTACGATATTGATAATGCTAAAGTTGAACATAAAGATCCATTTGATCGTTTGTTATTGGCACAAGCTAAATACGAAAATATGAAGTTTTTGACACATGATCATTTGATACCATTTTATAATGAGGAATGTATTGTGAAAGTGTGAAAGACGAATAGTTTTCTGGAATCAGAAATACAGTAATCAGCATTTAATGCCTCAGGCATTATAGCTAATGAACTTCAATGCATATATGGGATAGGCTTGAAAAAATAAAAATATAAAAAAGAGATTTAAGAGTGATACTATCATCATTAAGAGCAAAGCCTTTGATGAACCTGTGACCGTCACGTGGATATACTCTGTGAGTTGAATAGCGTTGCATATCAATCATGGTCATCACCTCCATTTATAGCTTCGTTGCAGAGTGCTTCAGTACGTTTTATGTCTTTAATCTTTTTGTTAAGACCTTCAGTTTTGGCATTAGATTTATGATATTTCTAGGCACGCTCAATAGCAGAGTGGCGTTTGTCGATAGAGCTTGCTGCTTGCTTAACAGGAGGATAATCACACTTAATATACGTTTTAATCCAGTCGAGTAAGAGTTGGTGTCTATCAGAAGCAGAACTGTTTTCAACTTCATAAAAGCTTGAAAGTGCTTCATAAGGAAGCTTAATAGAAGGTGATATAGTAAAGATTTCTTCTAGTCGGTCTTCTCTCTCAATGTAGACATATCGAATCTAGAGATAGCATTGTAGTACAGTTGTAGGTCAGTATGTTTTATAGAAAGAAGCATACTAAAAATAGACTGGCTTATTAACACAGGCTAATCCTTTGCTCACTAACCTTACTTAAGGTAGTGGCAAGGTTAGTGTTTTGGTGAGGGAAGGGTGAAGAAACTTTCCTAGGGCTTAATCATCCTTCCCTATTATTTAGTTACTAGTAGTGCTAAGAACCTTATAGTAATTATATACAAAAAACACCAATAGATATAAAAGAGTATAGATAATACCAAGGAATAATTAAGAGCAATGAGAAATAGTGGTGAAACACCAAGATAATTAGACCTGACACCAAAATTTTTAGGAGAGCCGCAAAAAAGGGCATTTAGAGAATAGAACTGACCGAGAGTTAATTGAAATGCTTGAAGGCTATGTAAGAATGGATAAGTCAGTTATTGAAGTATTATCAGAAAAAATAATAGACGAAAGCGTACGTTATTTTTTTATTAGAAAATCAGTCAAGCCCAAAAAAAACGACAATTGCCTCTTTTGTGCAAGAAATGGAATCTGAAAAATTAAAAGATTATATGTTAGGTTTTTTGCCGACGATTAATATGTTAGAAAAGTATTTTTGTGATAAGTAAGGATTTATATGTTATATACAGTATATTTGCCAAAGAAAAAGGGAACAAGAGGGATTATAACAAAATGGCTTGAGTATTATTCTAAATTGACGTGTTATAGAAATAATTTAATAATGTCTCCGGGATATTTGAGTAAATCAGAAAACAGAATAAATATGTTTGTGACTTCACTTAAAAATACAATGTATCCTCATTCTCCGGTTAAAATAGGCATTTTAAATGGGATGAATGGTCATTATATAATGCCAAGCGGTAATACTATATTAGAATGCCATGAAATAGCAATAGGCGGCATGAACGATGTTGATTGGTTGAAACTAAAAAGTAACGGCTTAGTGGATCATCGCAAGATTATGGTGTTTTATTCCGAGATAGGCAATATGTCCTTAACAAGTATTTCAAGTGAAAAGGAGATAGAAGAATTCTTAGGAGGTATTAACGTAAATGCTGTGCTTTTGGGATCAAGCAATCAAAGTTGTACAACATACTTCGATAGAAAGGCAAAAAAGGGTGAAGCAGATATTTTTATGATGTCAGGGAGTGAAAAATGTGGTTCTTTTCCGACAATAAATAGTATGCTTTTAGATGTCAAAAATAGCGTATCTAATCGAGATAATATCCATAAAGACAACAGCATATATAGAGACATCGACAGAAATATAGTTATAGAAAAAGCTAGAGCTTTTTTAGAAGAGTATTGTACTATGAGCGTAGGGTTCGCTGGAAAAGGAAATTCGGGTTCAGAAGAATTTTTAAAAGGAATACTAAGAAATGTTCTAGAGGATGGAATTTCCAAATGAGTTTTGGAGTTGAAAGAAGATACTTGAATTAATTTTGAAATGTACATATTGAAATGCAAGTAATAAGAGAAGTAAAATAATCTGATATTGTCATATCAAGGCATCAGAAGTTTCGAATTATTCAATTGGTAGTCCTGAAGATTATAGGCGGTATTTTTGCTCTCTAAGAAAGAGTAGCACTTTGAATCAGATAAATTGATGATTGACGCTTAAAGACGCTGATAATATGTTGTTTGCTTGATAGAGGAATAACAAATGGTATGGAATATAATAAAAAAGTATGGCAAATTAATTAGACCAGTGACTATTATATAGTTGCTGGTCATTTTTGGTTATGGAGGTAATTATTAAGGTGGCTTACTTTCAAGTCAGCGTTTTGGGTAAAGGCAGCTCGCTTTTAGAATAGCATTTATAATTTAGGTAAAAGACAAACCTAAGCGAAATGGAGGAAGTAAGGATATAAGAGAAAAGCTTCGGGCTCTACCGGGTAGTTATGAGGATTTTTATAGATAGTATTTTAGAATGTATGGAGCAAGAGGAAGATGTGAGAACAACAGATGGATTCTTTAAGAAAGGAATTACCCACAAACATCTACAGTCGAATTGTTGGTACGCAACATATATCTAATATGAAAACGTTAAAAGAATTTATTAGTAAATGAGAAATGATGCACTTCTTTACAAAAAATAACTATTATGATATTATGAAGAAAAGAAATATTCGAGGTGGTAAATTTCGTTGCAACCACGCGCCGTAGTGGCTAAAAGAGATGCAGGAGAACGCGACGCCTGCCGAATATTTTGTGGAATTTGGGCCACGCGAAAAGCGTGGCTCTTTTAATATAATCATTCTTTTTTCTTAAGTTGTTTCTGCACATACTGCTCATACTGCTCATGGAGTATAGTTGTATTCTGAATTGATATAAGATATATTGAGGCTTGATTCTGCGTAGTAAATCTTTGCGGTAAGGTAGAGCATTTCCCACAAATAAAAAATTAAATTTCGTAAGATTCTACCAAAGAAAAAATTTCCATAAAACGCTTATTGTCTTTCATAGATACTAATGCTATGTTGATTTAAAGCAATAGTATTAGGGAGAAGGACATAAGTGTATGGATGAGTTGTATTCTGATTTTGCATATGATGATGCATTTCGCACAATGGTTGTTAAGTGTGATGAGTTGCTGATACCTTTTATTAATTACATGTTTGACGAGCATTATAGTAATAAGGCAAGAATATATCGAGGCGCGAATGAACATTTCGTAGATAAGCAGGGAGGGGCTCAAGAAAAAAGGATTACAGATTCTTTAATTAAGATTGTTGAGAATAATATTTCACACACTTATCATGTTGAATGCGAGAGCAAGGAAGATGTAGATGGTACTATTATAGTGCGTATATTTGAATATGATGCCCAGATAGCATTAGATAGAAGTAGGGTAAGCAGAGGAATGCTAGATGTATATTTTCCTCATACAGGAATACTTTTCTTAAGCTCTACTGATTCAACACCAGATAGCATGGAGATAGTAATTCATACTTCGGGAGGGGAATGCAAATACTCTGTTGAGGTTATTAAGGAATTAGATTTTGACCTAGATAAGATCTATGACAACGGTTTGTTTTTCTTGTTGCCCTTTTATTCATTCAATTATAAGAAGGATTTCGATAAGATTGAAGCAGACGATTATAAGCAAGAGGAATTTGTTGAAATCTTTAGTAGAATAGTTGGTAAGCTAGAGAGTCTTGTTGAAGAGGGATTGTTGTCCGCATATTCAAAAGATGTTATAATTAGGTTGATTAATAAAGTAGTACATAAGCAATTGGTGAAGTATAAAAGTACACAGAAGAGAGTAGGTGATCTAATGGGTGGTAAGGTATTAGATTTGGATGTTATAAGAGCACATGACGAAGGAATAGAGCAGGGAATAGAGCAGGGAATAGAGCAAGGAATAGAGCGAGGAATAGAGCAAGGGAAAGATGAGGAGAGACTGTTTTCTATACGTAGAATGATGAATAAGCTCAAGATGACGGCGGAAGAAGCCATGGACACATTGGATATTCCTAAGGGAGAACGTAGCAAATATATGACGATGTTATAGTTGAGCATTGGAACATAATTATTTGAGCCACGCGAAAAGCGTGGCGCTTTTAATTCATATTATTGAACATCAACAAAATACTATGCTATAATCAACCCACTTGAACACTCAAAAAAAGGGGGAGAGATTACTATGAAAATAATGAAGAAAATTGTACCTGTAGCTAGTTCAGTTTTTTGTTGTATTTTGGCGTAAAATAAAATATAATTTTATACGTATTATCACATAATCAACTATATCATTAATGTGTGAAGAAACTATGCAAAGGAGAGTGTTATGAAGAAAAGAATAATAGCTTTTGTTATGATATCTGTTTTTGCGTTGGCTCTTCTAACAGGATGTGGCAAATCCGATACAGACAAGAAAGAACAATCATCTCATATGGTGTGTATTGCACTTCAACCTTCTGCCGCTTTTATTCCTATGATGATAGCAAGACGAACAGGTGATTTAGAAAAAGCTCTTAAGAAGCAGGGTGTAAGGGTTGTGTGGTATGATTTTGAATCTGGTCCTCCAATGAATGATTCCATTACAAATGGAGAGACTGACATTTGTCTATATGGTGATGTTCCGACTGTATCTGCTATAGAAGAGAGGGGCAACCGAGAAGTTGTTGGAATTTCAGCTCAAGCAGCGGATTCCTATGCTATGGTTGTTTCTAATAACTCTCCAATTAAATCTGCAGCTGATCTTAAGGGTAAGAAAGTAGCTACTAACCTAAGTAGTACAGGTCACAATATGGTAGATAAGTATCTTTCTACAGCAGGTCTTACAATTAATGATATTGAACTTGTATCTGCAACTCCAGCTGATATGCCATATATGGTTCGTAATGGGATAGTTGATGCAATTTCTGTTTGGGAACCAAGCATTACTAGACTTGTTGATAATGGAGATTGTAGAATTCTAGCTCAAGGATCAGATTGCGGGCTAGAAGGTGTCAACACAATAGTTGGTCGTAAGGATTATTGTGAGGCTAATCCTGAGGTTGTTGAAACTGTCCTTAAGGAATATAAGAAAGCTGCTGACAATATTAGTGATACATCAGATGAGACTTGGGAATATGTAGCTAAATACCTTGGACTTGATGTTTCGCAAGTTAAGTCTATGTTGCCTAAGTATAGATTTACAGTAGATATTACTAAAAAAGATATTGAGTCCCTTAACGATACAATTAATTTCCTTACAAGGATTGGAAAGCTTGATAAGAGTTATGATATATCAGAATATTGTAATTCCAATTATTATGAAGGCAATTATTAGATAGAAAAGGATTAATTATTAGAGCCCACTTTCGATATTGAAAGTGGGCATCTATTATATGCTTCGTATTATATTTTTTTATTTCTTGTTCTCGTTCTTAAGTTCATTCATTCTCATAGCTCTTACCTGAAGTGGTAGTCCCCATAAAGTAATGAACCCGTCAGCATCGTGGTGGTCATACATGTCACCAGTAGTAAAGCTTGCTAATGTCTCAGAGTATAGTGAGTATGGTGAAGTAGTACCGGCTTTAATGATATTGCCTTTGTAAAGTCTGAACTTAACTTCGCCTGTAACGACTTCCTGAGTCTTGTCAACGAAAGCAGTGATTGCTTCACGAAGTGGTGTAAACCATTTTCCTTCGTATACTGTCTGAGCCATTTGTGAGCCAAGCTTTTTCTTGGCTTCCATTGTATCTCTATCAAGAACAAGTTCTTCTAACTGGTCGTGTGCTTCCATAAGGATAGTTCCACCTGGTGTCTCGTACACACCACGCGACTTCATTCCAACTACACGGTTTTCTACGATGTCTATGATTCCAACACCATGTTTTCCACCGAGACGATTTAATTCTCTGATTATATCAGATACTTTCATTTCAACGCCATTTACGGATTTAGGAACACCCTTTTCAAATGTCATTGTAACTTCCTCCGGTTCATCAGGAGCATTTTCCGGAGTAACGCCAAGCACAAGCATATGCTCATAATTAGGAGCCTGTGCCGGATCCTCTAATTCAAGACCTTCGTGTGAGATGTGCCATATATTTCTGTCACGAGAGTATGATTGGTCATTTCCAAATGGAAGGTCAATTCCATGAGCATGACAATATTCAATCTCAGCTTCACGAGAATCCATTCCCCAACGATCATCTCTCCAAGGAGCGATTACTTTGATGTCAGGAGCAAGAGCCTTGATTCCAAGTTCGAATCTTATCTGGTCATTTCCTTTACCAGTAGCACCATGACATATTGCAACTGCATTTTCCTTACGTGCAACTTCCACAAGCTTAGCTGCAATAATAGGACGAGCCATAGCTGTTCCCATTAAATATTTATGTTCGTATACAGCACCTGCCTGTACACATGGCATAATATAGTCATCGCAGAACTCGTCTGTAATATCTTCTATATATAACTTAGCTGCTCCAGATAGTTGAGCTCTTTCTTCAAGTCCGTCAAGTTCTTCTCCTTGACCGCAATTGATACAGCAACATATTACATCATAGTCAAATGTTTCCTTAAGCCAGGGAATAACTGCCGTAGTATCAAGACCACCTGAATAAGCCAGTACAACTTTTTCTTTCATAATTAGTTACCTTCTTTCTTATGTATTTAAAATGTGTTTTTAGAATTTAATTCGACAATAAATAATATACATTAAAATCATATGATAAGCAAGACATAAATTATGCATAAAATATTTATAAATATGCGCATGGAGTATAAAATATCCACAAATATCAGCCAAAATCTGAATAAATATGCATGAATAACCAAAAAATATTCAATAAATCTCTTTACCTTATAAGCAAAATATAGTATATTAGTATACGTAAATTTATCTGAAGGAGAAAAGGAAATGATTAAGGCAGGTATTATTGGATCAACAGGTTATGCTGGAAATGAATTAGTAAGACTTCTTATGGGACATCCAGAAGTAGAAGTTGTGTGGTATGGTTCTAGAAGCTATGTTGAAGAAAAATACGCTAATATATATAGGAATATGTTCAAGCTGATTGAGGATAAATGCTTAGATGATAATATTGAGAAGTTATCACAAGAGGTTGATGTAATATTTACAGCAACTCCTCAGGGATATCTGGCTGGAGTTCTTACAGAAGAGATACTTTCTAATACGAAGGTTATTGACCTTAGTGCTGACTATCGTATCAAAGATGTTGCTACTTATGAGAAATGGTATGGAATTACTCACAAGAGCCCACAGTTTATTGAAGAAGCAGTGTACGGCCTTTGTGAAATTAACCGTGACAAGATCAAAGGTAAGAGGTTAATTGCTAACCCGGGCTGTTATACAACATGTTCTATTCTTACAGCCTACCCCCTTGTAAGAGATGGATTTATTGACGTAGACACACTTATTGTAGATGCCAAGTCAGGAACTTCCGGTGCAGGTCGTGGAGCCAAGGTGCCTAATCTCTTCTGTGAAGTTAATGAGAACATCAAAGCATATGGAGTGGCAAGTCACAGACACACACCAGAGATTGAAGAGCAACTAGGTTATGCTTGTGGGGGAAATGTTACTATCAACTTCACTCCTCATCTCATACCTATGAATAGAGGAATTCTAGCTACAGAATACGCATCTCTTAAGAAAGTAAATCTTCCTGATGGAAGTGTAGGTTATCCAACTGAAGAAATGGTAAGAGATTGCTATAAGAAGTATTATAAGGATGAATACTTTATCAGACTTCTTGATAAGGGCATGAATCCAGAGACACGTTGGGTAGAAGGAAGTAATTTCGTAGACATTAACTTTGTTATTGATGAGAGAACTCACCGTGTAATTATGATGGGAGCTCTTGATAATATATGTAAAGGTGCTGCCGGTCAGGCAGTCCAGAATATGAACATTTTATTTGGCTTTAAGGAGCAGGAAGGACTTGAATTAGTACCGATGTGCTAGTGGATATATGATATTTTTATGTCGACTATGCATCCATAGCCTTAACTCGAGCTTAGAATATGTTAGTTATTGATTAATAGAGGGGAATTCGTGCCAAGGATGGCACGAATAGGCACGAGCCGCCTGGATGGCGGATCGAGTGCTGGTTCCCGACTAAATATTCATATTAGATTATATATCAATAACTTACATATTCTTAGCAAAGAGTTATTAGCATGGACGCATGGTTGATATGAAAATAGTCATATTATCCGCTTAGCACATCGGTATCAATTAGTATTGAAGGTAACTTATATGGAAAATGTAACGCTTCGGGCAATGACGAAGGATGATTATAAAGGTGCATACAAGTTGTGGGAGACTATACATGGGTTTGGACTTCTAAGTGTCGATGATAGCGAGAAAAGAATTCATGACTTTCTTGACAGAAATCCAGGACTATCTGTTGTTGCCATAAAAGATAATGAGATTATAGGTACAATTCTATGTGGTCATGATGGTCGTAAAGGCAGCTTCTATCATGTGTGCGTTAAGGAAGAATTAAGAAAGCAGGGCATTGGTAAAGCCATGTCAGTTTTTTGCATGAATGCTTTGAAAGATGAGGGCATTAACTATCTTGCACTTAATACATTTAAGAGAAATACTTTAGGTAATAGCTTCTGGAGTGGAGAAGGATATAAGCTAAGAGATGATTACAATATGTATGACTTCTTATTAAATGAAGAGAATATAACGAGATTTAATTCTTAGAATAAAGAATATGCTTTAATAATAACTGATATAGAAAGGAAATATAATATGAAATATATAGATGGTGGTGTCACAGCGCCACAAGGATTCAAGGCAGCAAGCTGTGCTGCTAATATAAAATACGAAAACAGGGATGACATGGCACTTATATATTCTGACACAGTCTGTAAAGCTGCTGGAACATTTACAAGAAATGTAGTTAAGGCGGCTCCAGTTACATGGGATCAGACTATTGTTAAGAATAATATTGGTGTTCAGGCTATAGTTGTTAATTCGGGAATTGCAAATGCCTGTACTGGAGACGATGGAATACAGATGTGTATTAAGACTGCCATGGCTGCATCAAGTGCCCTTCATATTCCATACGAAGGTGTCCTTGTAGCATCTACAGGTGTTATAGGAATGCCACTTCCACTAGACAAGATTCAAGCTGGGATTCAGTCAATGGTGCCTATTCTTTCATATGATAATGAAGCTGGAACTAAGGCGGCTAAGGCAATTATGACAACTGATACAATTTCTAAGGAAGCTTCTGTTACTATGGAGATTGGTGGTAAAGAAGTTATAATTGGTGGAATGTCTAAGGGCAGTGGAATGATTCATCCTAATATGTGCACCATGCTTTCCTTCGTAACAACAGATGCATGTATTACTAAGGAAATGCTTGACAAAGCGCTTCATATTGTTGTTGAAGATACATACAATATGATTAGTGTGGATGGCGATACTTCGACTAATGATACTTGCCTTCTTCTTGCCAATGGCAAAGCAGAGAATCCTATTATTGATAAGGAAGGTGCTGATTTTGATACATTTGTTGAAGGCTTAATGGAAGTTAATAAGACTCTTGCCAAGATGATGGCAGGGGATGGTGAAGGAGCAACAGCGCTATTCGAAGTTAAAGTTGCAGGCGCCGATTCTGTGGCAAATGCTAAGACATTAGCCAAGTCTGTTGTTACATCTTCACTCACTAAGGCTGCCATATATGGCCATGACGCTAATTGGGGGCGTATTCTTTGTGCTTTAGGGTATGCAGGAGTTGAATTTGACCCTGAAAATGTGGATTTATATTTTGAAAGCCAAGCAGGAAAAATTCACATCGTACATAAGGGAGTATCTACTGGCTATAGTGAGGAGGAAGCAACTAAGATTCTATCTGAAGATGCAGTAACAGCCATATGTGATATGCACATGGGAGGCTTTAGTGCAACTGCATGGGGCTGCGACCTAACCCACGAATATGTATCTATCAACGCAGATTATAGGTCTTAGAATTAGTGTGAAATACTTATTAGAGGAACTTACTATACAACTATATATTTAATACCTTTATTCGAGCTTAGAATATGTAAGTGATTAATTCATCGAAGAAAATTTCCGACATGGATGTCGGAAATAGGCAACTGCCATCTGGATGATGGTTCAGTTGCCGGTTTTTGTCATAAATTGCATAGCAAATTAATATTAATCACTAACATATTCTTAGTGAAGAATAATCAGTATAAATATATAATTGTATAGAAAGTGTCTAGATTAGGTCTAAGCTATAGAAATAGAACGAAAGGAAACAATTATGGATAACAAAACGATGGAACAGGTTATGGAGAAAGCGGAAGTTCTTGTGGAAGCACTTCCTTATATACAGAGATTTAATCGCAAAATCATTGTTGTAAAATACGGCGGTAGCGCCATGATAGATGAAGAACTTAAGCAGCATGTAATACAGGATGTGACTCTTCTCAAATTAGTTGGATTCAAGCCAATTATTGTCCATGGTGGTGGCAAAGACATCAGTAAATGGGTTGAGAAGAGCGGACAAACTCCTGAATTTGTTAATGGTCTAAGAAAGACTGATGCTAATACAATGGAGATTGCTGAGATGGTACTTAATAGAGTTAACAAGTCTCTTGTGTCTCTTGTGCAAGAACTAGGAGTTAATGCAATTGGTATTAGCGGTAAAGATGGTAATTTGCTCTCTGTTGAGAAGAAATTCTCTGAGGGGCAGGATATAGGATATGTAGGAGAGATTACTGAGGTTAATCCTAAGATTTTATTTGATTTACTTGAGAAAGATTTTCTCCCTATTGTATGTCCAATCGGTCTTGATAAGAATTATGATACTTATAATATTAATGCAGATGATGCAGCTTGTGCTATTGCTAAAGCAGTATCAGCAGAAAAACTTGCATTTCTTACAGATACAGCAGGTGTATGTAAAGACCCTGATGACGAAAGTTCACTAATCTCTGAACTTACAATTAGCGAAGCCCAAGGTCTTATTGATGATGGAACAATTTCTGGTGGAATGATTCCTAAGATGAGAAGCTGTATGGATGCAATTGATAAAGGTGTACAGAGAGTCCACATCCTAGATGGAAGAGTGGCGCATTGTCTACTTCTGGAAATCTTTACTAACAAAGGAATTGGAACAGCAATTCTTAATGATAATGCAAATAGATACTACGTAGATTAATTAGAGAGGATAATCATTATGAATAAACAGAATATAATAGATGTAACAGAGGACAACTGCTTCCATGTCTACAACCGTTTTAATGTTGTATTTGACAGGGGAGAAGGAGTGACCTTATATGATACAGATGGTAAGGAATATCTAGACTTTGCATCAGGTATTGGTGTTATGGCTCTAGGTTATAATAATAAAGAATTTAATGATGCAATTAAGACTCAGGTTGATAAGTTGTATCATACATCGAATCTTTATTATCATCCTAGTCTAGCTGAGGCTTCTAAGGCGCTTTGTGATGTTAGTGGAATGGATAAAGCATTTTTTACAAACTCAGGTGCTGAGGCAGTAGAGGGTGCAATTAAAACTGCCAAGAAATACGCATTTAACAAGAATGGTCATAACGGATATGGAATTGTGGCAATGGAGAATTCTTTCCATGGAAGGACAGTAGGAGCCCTTTCAGTTACAGGTACAGAGAGTTATAGGAATCCATTCTACCCTCTTATGGATAAAGTTGAATTTGCCAAGTTCAATGACTTTGAATCTGTGGAAAATGCAGTAAGTAGCGATACTTGCGCAATAATAATAGAGCCTGTTCAGGGAGAAGGAGGAGTAACTCCTGCTGACAAAGATTTCCTTGTTAAGGTTAGAGAGCTGTCCGATAAATTGGACATACTTTTAATATTTGATGAGATTCAATGTGGAATGGGAAGGACAGGAAGTGCCTATGCATATATGGGATATGGTGTGAAGCCGGATATTCTATTGACAGCAAAAGCATTAGGCGGTGGTCTTCCAATTGGTGCATTTCTTGTAACTGACAAGGTTGCTAAGAATAGTTTGACACCTGGAGATCATGGAACAACTTATGGTGGCAATCCCCTTTGCTGTGCTGCGGTTAAGGCTTCAATAGATCTTATGGCTAAGAATAAGCTTACTTATAATGTTAATTCACTTACACCTTATCTTGAAGAAAAGCTTGATGAAGTTGTTAATAAATGTGATATTGCCCTTTCTCATCGTGGCAGGGGATTTATGCAAGGGCTGGTAATTGATAATAAAGTTAAGGCTGGCGATATTGTTAAGAAGTGTCTAGCGGAGGGACTTGTTGTTCTTTCTGCTGGTGGAAATGTACTAAGGCTTCTTCCACCTCTTGTAATTAATAAAGATGATATTGATAAAGCAATAGACATAATAATAAGTGTGTGCAATAATTGTAATTAGCAGATTGACTTTTTATAAGAGACAGAAAAGGGGGAAGGTATGGCTTTTACGATTGTTGTTGTTATATTAACTATTATTTATCTTGCTGTTCTGGAATTATCCAAGAATATAATAATAGGTTGGGTAATTGGAATTATTATTGCAGGGGCAATGATAGGAGTAAGATTCTATCTTAAGAAGAAGGGTGCTAATACCAAAGGAAGACTTGCATTGTGTTGGCTTGGATTCTTTGTTTTACTGGGCGCCAATCTATTTATAACCAGTCCGCCTGAGAAGCGTGTGCCAGCTGTGGATAATAAGAATCCTGAGGTTACTGAGGCAGTACATGTTAATGAAGGTGATCTTACAGGTGTATATAATGAAGATAAATCAGTAGCGGTTTATGCAGGCATTCCATATGCCAAGGCACCTGTTGGTGATCTTAGATTTAAGGAACCACAGCCTGCAGAGAAATGGGATGGCGTGAAGAAGTGTGATGAATTTGCGCCAATGGCTATGCAGTCTAGATCTAATACTTTATATGACAGCTTGTCCCATATATTAGGCTGGCATGATTACAAGATGAAACTGGGAGATGAATATATTGAGGCAATGAGCGAGGATTGTCTATATCTTAATGTGTTTGTCCCGGAAGGATATAAGGGAGAGAAGCTTCCTGTATTATTCTATATTCACGGAGGCTCGCTTAATTCAGGACATCCTTCTTATACAGAATATAGAGGAGAAGACTTGGCGAAAAGGGGCATAATTGTTGTTAACTGTGCTTATCGAGTAGGCGTGTTTGGTTACTATGCAGCTGATGATCTTAAGGCTGAATCACCTAATGGCACAACAGGTAATTATGGCCTCTTAGATCAGATAGCAGCTCTTAAATGGGTTAATGATAATATAGGAGCATTTGGCGGTGATCCAGGCCAGATAACAATAGCAGGTGAGTCGGCTGGTTCTTCTTCTGTAAATGCGATTTGTTCATCACCACTTACGGAGGGATTGTTCAATTATGCAATTGGAGAATCAAGTAGTATCTTAGCTTACAAACCTTATCACTCATTCATTAGTTATGATGAGGCTAAAGAAGAAAGTAACTCTGTAAGAGAGGAATTAGGTGTTAAGACCTCCGCAAAACTTCGTGATGTACCGGCTGAGAAGCTTGTTAATACTTCTATGCAGAAGAAAACTAATGCTATGACTGTTGATGGATATGCCCTTACTGAAGAACCATATAAGACATACGAGAGAGGGGCTAATCATGAGAAGGCTCTTCTTAGTGGATTCAATGGTAAGGAAGCAGATGTATTTATGCTTGGGTATGAGGTAAATGCTGATAATTATCTTGAGATTCTTAGAAAAGTTGTAGGAGACTATGCTGAGGAAATGGCTACAGTTGTTCCAGCAAATACACCACCAAGAGATCAGCATATCTTTATTGATGCACTAGGTGATGCAAAGGCAGCTACAGATATTGTCTATTCCGCTGCATGGTTTAGTTATTCTCATTATCTCTGGAGTAATTATATGATTGCTCAGAATAGACCAAGTTATGAATACTACTTCACCAAAGAGAATGATATTATTACAGATTATCATGCTGGTGAATTGCCTTACATGTATGGTAATTTATGGCGTCATCCCGGATTATACAAAGATGATGATTACAAATTATCTGATATTATGCAGCAGTATGTTGTTAATTTTGTTAAGACAGGTAATCCTAATGGAGAAGGGCTTCCAACTTGGGATATGCAAAATGCTAATAACAAGAAACTCATAGAGCTGAATACTGAAATTAAGATGGTAGACGATCCTAATATTGCAGTATACAATGTAATAGATAAGTACCAATTGTCAGAAAAGGATAAAAGCAAATAAATAAGAAGGCTCACCCCATAATAGTTTTCGCTTTGCGAAAAAGGGGCGCCCTGCAGCATTTTGGCTTTGCCAAAACGCTGCATTTCGGGATGTAGCGCAGGTGGTAGCGCGCGTGGTTCGGGACCACGAGGCCGCAGGTTCGAATCCTGTCATTCCGATATAAGTAACGCGCAGTTTCAATATAAGTAACGCAGTTTCAATATAAGTAACGCAGTTTCAATATAAGTAACGTGCAGTTGACTTTTGGGGTTATTAACGATAATATTAAATATAGGTATTTTATGGTGAAATAGGGTATTTTTTATTTAATAAATAAAATGTATTGGAGGAAACTAATATGAAAAATGCATCAATTAAAACCAAACTTATGCTAGCAACACTTCCTTCGCTTATTATTCTTATAGTATGTTTAGTGTTTTTTGCAATAGCTGTAAATAGTACAGTAAAACAAAGTAAGCAGATTTATTATGATAATCTCTATACTGTAAGTTCTAATCTTAATAGTGCGGACAGGGATTTCTATCAGGCATTAGATGCTTCTAAGTCATTATTTAATTTGGCAACTTTTTCTCCTGGTCAATTATCTCCGGAACTTAGAAAAAAATACACTGATGACTATACAGAAAATGTATCTCAAGTAAAAGAACGTATGGAAAAGGCTATTGATACAGCTAAGACAGACGGCTCCTTATGGGATGCCACATCTAAGGATGGTAAAGCCTTCAAAGAAGTAGCAGATTCTTATAATAAGGCTTTCAGTGAATGGGAACAATTGTATGATGTTTCTAAAGGTACTATCCCAGAAGACGTATTTGTAAAATATAACGAGAAATTCGAAGAGGCAAGAGGCTATATTAATGATATGAGCGATATTGCTGATGAATGGGCAACCACTAGAGAAGATGAACTCAAATCAAATGTTAATGGAGTATTAATTAAAGTAATAGTTGGATTTGCTATTGTTGCAATTCTTATGACTATATGGGTAATCTATCTGACTAAACTAATTGGTAACAGCATAAGAGTTGTATCTGATAGATTAAAGAAACTGTCTCATTACGACTTGTCAGAGGAACCAATCAAAGTTGATTCTAAGGATGAGCTTGGTGTAATGAAACAGGCGCTTAACGATACGGAAGAAGCACTTGAAAGTATTGTAGCAACGCTTAAGAATACTTCTAGTGGACTTATTAATGCAAGTGATACAGTATCAAAGGGAACTGATGCAACAGGCGTAGGAGTTGATAATGTATCTAGTGCTGCTGATGAACTTGCTAATGCATCAACGGCTATGGCTCAGGATGTATCTGATATTTCTTCTAATATGGTTGAATTGTCATCGATTATGGAACGTTCTGTTGAGTCGGCCAAGTCTCTTTCAGAAGCAAGCAGCAAGATTGAAGAAGTTACTGAGACAGGTACTGAAGTTGTAGAAGAATTGGCAGGAATTAATGAGCGTTCATTCGTTGAATTCAATGCTATCTTCGATGCTATTGATGAGATTAAGAAGTCTGGTGCTAAGATTTCCGAGGCATCAGATCTTATCCTTAATATTGCAGATCAGACTAATCTGTTATCCCTCAATGCTTCTATAGAAGCAGCAAGAGCAGGTGAAGCAGGTAAGGGATTTGCTGTTGTTGCTGATGAGATTCGTAACCTTTCTGATGAGTCTAAAGAGAATGTTGATACTATTAACGAGATTCTTTCAGAACTTACAGCAGCGACTAATAATGCATCTACTAAGGCTGATGTGGTTAAAGAATTTGTTGAGAAGCAGAATAATGCAGTTGGCCAGACAAAAGAGAGCTTCGAAGCTATTGTATCTACAGTTAGTGGTGTAGAGGAGGCTATTGAGGAGCTTGAGAAGATTAATTCAGAATTAGATGTTAAGAGCAGAGAGATTGATGAATCTGTAACTAACCTGTCATCATTATCTGAAGAGAATGCTGCCACATCAGAACAATTATCTGCAACAGCACAAACTGTTCAGACTAATGTTGAAGACCTTAAGGTTACACAAAGTGATGTTGAATCTTCATCTGAGAATTTATCAGATATTGTCAACAGATTCATTCTTGCTCCGGAAGATGAGCAGAACTTCGAGGAGAACTCATGAGAGTTAATAAGAAATTAAGAATATTTCTTGGAATTATAATAAGCATATTAATGATAGTTGTACCCATTCTATATACTTTATATAGAATGGGCACATTTCTTAATGAGCCTTCTATTACAATCAAACCCAGGGATGATGTAGCTGATACACTTGTTATTGCAGCAGATCATGATTTTGCACCTTATAGTTATATAAATAGTGATGGCAAGCCAGCAGGCTTCGATGTGGAGCTTATTACAGATATATGTAATAAGATGGGGTATAAGGCAGATATAAGGCTAATGAGTTGGCCTGCCGCTACCAGCTCTCTTTCTGATAGAAGAGCAGATCTTGTCGTTGGTAAAGATATTATTCTTACACCAGATTCTGGTGAAGTACTCAGTATTCTTGTAATTGATGAGGACTATGTTATATGGTCTAAGAAGAAGATTAAGAGTTCGTCTCAATTGTTCAAAGAGAAGGTTGGGATGGTGTCATCAGGAGCCTACAAGAGAGAGTATGCGGAATTTGTAGGCTGTATTCCTTATATAATGGATTCTTATAGTGACCTTTTCAAGGCATGTGAGAATGGAGAGATAGATTATGTCCTATGTCAGAAAAATGTAGGTCAGCTTGTCAATTATCAAGAAGGTACTGACTTGGAGAATAATTATTATTTTGATAAGGATTACCTCGGATATGCAATGGTAGAAGGTGATGAGAGGATAAATCATGTTAATAAAGCCATTGATGAAGCATTTGCAGATGGAACTATAGAGATGCTTACTAACAAATGGATTAAGAATTACTCCGGTCATTACACCCTTAAAGAGACTATATCTAATCATTTCGAGATATATATGGTATTTGTATTTTTGTGGGTTGCATGGATACTTGCTCTTGTGTTAATTGCTCGTAACCAAAGGCTCTATATCAGAGATATGGAAAAAGAAATGGAGCATAAAAGGGAGCTTCAAGAAGCTCTTGAAAAGGCCAATAAAGCCAACAATGCTAAGTCTGAGTTTTTGTTCAATATGAGCCATGATATTAGGACTCCCTTAAATGCGGTACTTGGCCTTGCTGAACTTGCCAAACTAAAGAAAGATTCAGAAGGTCGATTGGACGAATATCTTGATAATATTATTGTTTCAGGCAATTACCTACTTGGTGTTCTTAATGATGTTCTCGAAATGGCAAGGATCGAGAATAACAAGATTACAATTGATGAAGAATTAGTTGATGTAGAAGAATTTAAACATGGATGTCTTGTATCAATTGAAGAATTAGTAAAGAACAAAGATATAGATTTTTCTGTGGAAGACAATGGGACTAATAAATATCTATACTTTGATAAAGTACACGTTCAAGAGATAGTTATAAATCTGGCTTCTAATGCCATAAAGTATACTCCTGAGGGAGGTAGCGTTAAGGTTGTTACAAACGAATCTTATGATGATAAAAATGATATTGTCTATATTGAGAGTTCATTTATAGATACAGGAATAGGCATGAGTGAAGAGTTTATAGAACATGCCTTTGATAGCTTCGAAAGGGAAAGAACTACAGCTAGTGCGAATCTTACTGGTACCGGACTTGGTCTTGCAATTGTAAAAAGGCTTATTGACCTTATGAATGGAACGATTAGTATAGAAAGTACTAAGGGAGAAGGGTCTACAATCACAATAAAATTGCCACTTAGAAAAGGGGACGCAAGTGATTATGTAGATAAGGATGAATATGTTGAAGATACTTCATATGATTTGCGTGGAATTAGTGTTCTTCTTGCAGAAGACAATGACATAAATGCTGAGATAGTAATGGAGTTCTTTGAGTATGCTGATATGTCTATAGAAAGGGCAAGAGATGGCTTAGAGTGTGTCGAGATGCTTAAAGCTGCACCTAATGATAAATACGACATTATTCTTATGGATATACAGATGCCTAATATGGATGGCTACGAAGCAACTAAGGTTATTAGAGAATTGGAGGATCCTGTAAAATCCAAAATACCTATTGTGGCTATGACAGCTAATGCATTTAAAGAAGATGTAGATAAGGCTATTAAAGCTGGTATGAATGCGCACGTTGCGAAACCAATTGACGCAACTAAACTTATTGATACTTTGAATGAGATAGTAGAAGAAAATAGAGAATAAAACAATTAAAATGCCCCTATTCGGGGCATTTTTTACATCATATCATGGTACTTTCCAAGGAAAGCTTTAGTTCTTTCGTTATCTGAATTGAATAGTTCGTCAGGAGTTGTTTCTTCAACTACAACACCTTTATCCATAAATATCATTCTATCAGATACGTCTCTTGCAAAGTTCATCTCATGTGTAACTATAACCATAGTCATTTTCTCCGCTGCCAAATCCTTGATAACCTTAAGGATTTCAAGTGTTAATTCAGGATCAAGTGCTGAGGTAGGCTCGTCAAAGAATAGTATTTTGGGATTCATACATAAAGCTCTTGCAATAGAAACCCTTTGCTTTTGACCACCAGATAATTGGCAAGGATAAGACTTTGCTTTATCTGACAGACCCATTTTTTTAAGAAGCATCATTGCATTTTGGATTACTTCTTCTTTATCTCTTTTCTGTATCTTAATTGGCGCACCTGTAATGTTCTTAAGAACAGTTTGGTGAGGGAAGAGATTGAAGTTTTGAAATACAAGACCAAAATATTGAAGAGCTTTTCTCTGGCCTTTTTTATCCTTATATGTGCTTTTGTTGTTGACAGATTTAACTATTTCATCTCCAAGATATATCATGTTGCCATCATCCATTTTCTCAAGAAGAGTAGCACAACGAAGAAGAGTGGTCTTGCCGGAACCGGATGGACCGATAATTGACACAACTTCTCCCTCGTTTACATGAAGATTTATATCTTTTAGAACTTCGACACCATCAAAGCTCTTTTTTACGTGGTTCATTTCTAAGATTTTCATAACATATCCTTGTATTGTTAAATGTATATATAATTAATAGACTATGTGCTTACGGACAACTTTTAAGAGTAATAGCTGAGTTTGTCTTCTGTCTTCTTCATAATAAATGCTACTAAAGCATTGAATACGAAGTAGAAGATTCCAGCTGCTATAAATGGTAACATGCTTGTCTGTGCAGCAGCAATTCTTTTTGCTTCAGTGAACATTTCTGCATATGCAATTGAGAATGCAAGGGAAGTATCCTTTACAAGTGTTACAACTTCGTTAGTAATTGCAGGAAGTATTCTCTTAATAACTTGTGGAAGTATTATAGCAAAGAAAGTCTGTGCTCTGTTATAACCAAGAATGTATGCGGCTTCTCTCTGTCCATTATCAATAGATTCAATACCACTTCTATATATTTCTGCAAAATAAGCTGCGTAATTAAGAGAAAATGCAATCATTACAGCAACCTGTCTATAGGAAGCAGCAATTGATACTCCAAATAAATAATATGGACCGAAATATATTACAAGAAGTTGTAACATAAGAGGTGTTCCACGCATTATAGCAATATAAATACGGAAAAATAACTGTATAATCTTGTGTTTTGACATCCTACCAAAAGCAATAACCATACCAAGTGGTAGCGAGAATATTAGCGTTATTAAGAATATCTCAATTGTAACTGCCATGCCTGGTAGAAGTTGTAGGCATATATCTATAAAACTCATAGTATCTCCTTTATTAATCAACCTTATGGATTATACCATAAATTGTGTATCAAGCAAAACAGATTTGATGTATATTTTTTGGCGCTGATTCTTTTATATGAATTCTTATTTTCGATATTTACATACAAGTAAATGTAGATATCCTTATACTTTTTAATTCAAGCTTAGTATATGTTAGTGATTGATTAATTGAAGAAAATTTCCGACATGGATGTCGGAAATAGGCAACTGCCATCTGGATGATGGATCAGTTGCCGGTTTCTGTCGAAAATATATAGAACTTGTATATCAATCACTTACATATAATTAGCGAAGAATTACTTGTATAAGGGTGTCTATATATACTTGTATGTAATATGATAGGAGTAAATTCATATAAAAGAATCAGCGCCATACAAAAAAAATACCAAAAAAATAAAAAATATGCTAAAGTCATGACGTTTTTGTCCGAAATATAATTTAGAAAACTATATTTGTCTGTTGTTATTAACGGAAAGGATTCCGCTTTTTTCTACAAGGAGGTAGATATTATGACAGGTATTAATGAAATTGCTGCGTATACGCAGGCTAGTCAAACATACAATACAAGTAAATCTCAATCTGAGAAGAGTGCATCTAGTGCTACTAGTACATCAAGTAAGGTTGATGCTAAGAAGTGGTCTCCAATTGATGCCTCTAGTTCCCTTGTACCTACGAAAACAGAATATGGATATACAATTGGCAATGTCAAGTTGTCTGAAAATGCTGCAAAATATTATGAG
Organism: Lachnospiraceae bacterium; assembly: GCA_015057165.1. Taxonomy (GTDB): domain Bacteria; phylum Bacillota; class Clostridia; order Lachnospirales; family Lachnospiraceae; genus RUG191. Next base: position 47,821 of record SVEY01000005.1, read on the forward strand.
AAATTGAAAGCAAAGTATCATAATATGGAATTTATTGCAGTTAGTTCTGATGTAAAAAATCAGGTTCAGGCTAATGCGGCATCTTATGGTAATGCAAGTAAAATGGTTGTTCTTCTTGACGCTGAAAAGATAGAGAAGATGGCGTCAGATGAGAATTTCCGTAAGAAATATGAAGCAATACTTGATTCTGCTCAGACTAAGATGGCTCAGGCTAAGAGCAGTTTTGCAAGCTCTGGTGCAAGCGTAAGTAATTTCGGAATGTCAGTTGATTCTAATGGCAATGAGAAGTTCTTCGCGACAGTTAAGAAATCTCTTGATATGCAGAAAGAACGCATTGAGAAAAATGCTGAAAAGAAGCAGGAAGAAAAAGTAAAAGAAAAGAAGAAAGCTGAAAAAGAAGCGACAGAAGAGAGATTCGATAAGATAAAAGAGAAATTCGAAGTTGAAGATTATGAGATTATACAGGCTGATTCAATTGAAAGTCTTATATCTAATGTAGCAGCTTATTCTTATAATAATACATTTGTTATGACAGAAGCTGAGATGGCTCTAGGTAATTCAATTGACTTTAAGGGTTAGTAAAGGAAGGTGAGTGGAATGAATCTTAGTTTTAATTCCATAACTTCATATACTAATTACAACAAGAATAGGGGCAATTCGGGCTTTTTTAAACAAAATGTAAAGAGTAATGCCAATTCATCTATAGTGGCTTCTATTCAAAGCAGATATGCAGAGGATAAGAGAAGCGAAAGAGCTATTAAGAATGATAAGCTTAGGGATTTGATAAGAGGGCTTACTGAACCAGCTAATAAGGCAAATGCTAATTCTCATAGTGCAACTCTTAGCAGTAAAGCTAATGGGTATCTGGATCTTACATCTAATTATGAGAAGAAAGCAAAATCTGTTGCAAAATATAAATACAATTACAAAGAAGTATCTTCAAGGATTAGAAGTGCTAAGACGTCAGTAAGCGCTGGACAGGCAGTTATAGCTGCCAAGCGTAAGGTGATTGAAATCAAGCGAAAGCTTTCTAATAATCGTGAAGATAATGAAGAATTGCAGGCTGCACTTATTCATGCTGAAAGAATGGAGATGGCAGCAAGGAAGAAGAAGCACAATCTTGAATTAGAAGAACTTGTTTCTAATACTATGAAGAGAGATGAAGCAAGTGAGAAGACTGAAAATACTATAAATGAGTCAGCATCTTTTGCTGAAGAAAAAATATCTGAGAAAGAAGATGCTATATTTGAAGAAAAGCTGGAGATGCTTGGTGAAATAGTAGATGAAGTAAAGAAGCAGAATCTAGAAGAAATGTCAGATGAAATGATTCAGGAGTTAAATGAGATGATAGAATCATTTGGAGAAGACGAACTAGAGGAATTAGAAGAAATGATGCAACTTGCTGAGTCTATGGAAATTGTTGATCCTCATATGAGTGAGGAAGATTTTAATAAGCTTAAGGCAAAGCACAGGGCATCTGAGAATAAGGCTATTATGAAAGCAGATTTAGACTATCTTAAAGCAATAATTAAGATAACAGTAGAAAGTCAGGCTAAGTCACCTAATATAAGCCCAATTAATACAGGGACAGTTGGTTATGCAACTCCTGCAATTAGCGCAGTAGAAGCATCTGCAGGAAATATTCCTGCAATGGATTCAGGACAATTAGAGGGAGCATCACTTGATTTGTCTTTATAAAAAGTTCACACACTAGTTATAACTACATATAATTTCCCTAATAGTAGTAAATAACTATTTTTTACCACCCTTATTCCCAGGGGTGGTATTTTTATTGCATAATTCTTTACATTTTATGTGAAATGTGGTAGTTTTTATTATGTTAATGTGGTAAATCGTTAATTGATATTTGCGGTTTATAATAAAAAAGAGGAGGGAAACAATAATGAGAAGATTAAAAGGAATAATTGCTATATCTCTTATCGCTGTTATGGTACTTGCAATTTGTGGATGTAGTTGTTCAAGCAAGAAGACAGTAAAAAATGATGAGAAGACTTTTGTAGTAGGATTTGATGCAGAGTTCCCACCTTATGGATTTAAGGATGAAGCAGGTAACTTTACAGGATTTGACCTAGATCTTGCAGCTGCTGTAGCTAATAAGCTTGGTATGGAAGTTGCTTACCAACCAATTGATTGGGACGCAAAGGATGCTGAGTTAAATGCAGGAACAATTGATTGTATCTGGAATGGATTTACAATTCAAGGACGTGAAGATCAATATGCATGGTCTGATCCATATCTTGATAACAAACAGATAATTGTTGTAAAGAATGATAGCCCAATCCAAAGTAAGAATGACCTTGCTGGTAAGATTGTAGAGGTGCAGAAGGAATCATCTGCAGAAGCTGCCCTTGCACAAGGTGATGGTGCTGCTCTTAAGGCAACATTTAAAAACCTTGTATCAGTAGCAGATTATAATACAGCCCTTATGGATCTTGAATCTGGTGCTGTTGATGCTGTAATTATGGATTCAGGTGTTGCTGAATACAAGATTAATACAGATAAGAAAGCATTCCGCCTACTTCCTGAGGCAATTGCTTCAGAACAATATGGTGTTGGATTTGCTAAGAACAACACAGAACTTCGCGACAAGGTTAACAAGGCATTACATGAACTTGCTGCTGACGGAAGCATAGACCAGATTTGTAATAAATGGTTTGGCTCTAATATAGTTATTATTAAGTAGGTGCTTCTTCAGGCGTATCTTCGGGTGGCCATGCCTTTGTACTAGTAACTCTTCGCGGAGTATATATAAGTGATTGATATATAGTTTATAATAATATGTAGACAGAAATCGGCACTCAATTCGCCATCCAGGCGATGAGTGCCTAATCCCGCCATCCCTGGCGGGATTTTTCTTGTTATAATCAATCACTAATATATACTACCACTCGAGTTAAATCGTACAAAGGCATGGCCACCCGAAGATGCACCCGCCCACCCCACACCCAAACAACCACTTGCACCCCGCACCCGCAACACCCCATCCCATGTGGGATTTCCTTAATAAACTACATTGGAAGGTTTTGCTGAGGATAGAATGGTGTGTGGAAGGTGTGTGGCGAAGAGTGTAGTGTGTGGAGGAGTATATGTTTTTTGCGTTTTAGTTAGAGTGAAAGGATATGTTAGTGATTGGTGTGTGGAGGAGAGGGCGTTTTATACATATTTAATTCGAGCTTAATGTATGTTAGTGGTTGATTAATAAAAGAAAATTTCCGACAAGGATGTCGGAAATAGGCAACTGCCATCTGGATGATGGTTCAGTTGCCGGTTTCTGTCAGAAATGCAAAGAGTCTGTTTATCAATCACTTACATACATTTAGCGAAGAATTACTTGTATAAAATGCCCTCTCCTCCACACACTTTTCACCAACATAAACTTTTCCATCGAAAAAACATATACTCCTCCACCACACACCTTCCACCACACACTCTTCACCCTCACAAAATATTTCAAAATAAAAAAAGGAAATCACACATGGACTGACTATACTATATTGAGGTGATTTACGTGAAAGAGATTACAATCCGCGAAAAAATTGAACAAATGGAGCGAGAAAATCTGGCATCCTGGGCAACTTTAGACGAGAATTCTAAGGGGAGAGACAGAGACGAACCTCAGTGTGATATTCGTCCTGTGTTCCAGAGAGACAGAGACAGGATACTCCATAGTAAGTCATTTAGAAGACTTAAGAATAAGACACAGGTATTTCTTACTCCTAAGGGAGATCACTATAGGACAAGGCTTTCCCATACACTAGAAGTATCCCAGAACGCAAGAACTATTGCGAAAGCCCTTAGACTTAATGAAGATTTGGTAGAAGCCATAGCGCTAGGTCACGATCTTGGTCATACACCATTTGGACATTCTGGTGAGAGAGTTCTTAATGACTTGTGTGAAGGTGGATTTGTACATAGCGAGCAGAGCGTTAGAATTGTAGAGAAGTTAGAAAAGTCAGGTAATGGACTTAATCTTACATGGGAAGTAAGAGATGGTATAAAAAATCATCAGACTGATTCCATGCCTGCCACTCCTGAAGGTCAGATTGTAAGGCTTTCTGACAAAATCGCTTATGTAAATCATGATATTGACGATGCTATTAGAGGGAATCTTCTCTGTGAAGCAGATATCCCAAGTGATATAAGGACAGTTATAGGTTCTAGTACAAAAGAACGATTAGATACCCTTATTCATGATGTTATTATTCAAAGTATGAATAATGAGAAGATAAGTATGTCGGATGAAATAAGCCAGGCAATGTTTGACCTTCGTAAGTTTATGTTCGAACATGTATATAAGAATGAAATTGCCAAGGCAGAAGAAGTAAAAGCTCGTCGTATGATAGAGCAGTTGTTTGAGTACTATATGGAAAATATTGATTCGATTCCTGATAAGTTTAGAAACATGCTTAATGAAGGTGAAGCAAAAGACAGGGTGGTCTGCGATTATATTGCAGGTATGACGGATCAATATGCAATTAGCAAATTTAATGAGTATTATATGCCTACTGCATGGCATGTAGACAATTTCTAGAGGTGCATTATGCCAATGTATTCTGAAGAGGTTATTGAAGAAGTTCGTTCTAGGAACGATATTGTAGATGTAATCTCGTCGTATGTACAACTTAAAAAGAGTGGCTCTAATTATTTTGGCTTGTGTCCTTTTCATAATGAGAATTCACCATCCTTTTCTGTGACTAGAAGTAAGCAGATGTTTTATTGCTTTGGATGTCATATGGGTGGAAATGTATATACATTTCTTATGGAATATAACAAATACACATTTCCAGAGGCAGTGGAGGAATTGGCTAATCGGTGCGGTTATGCCCTGCCTAAGCAACCTATGACTAATGCCCAGAAGGCAAGGCAGACGAAGCGAACAAAGCTTAAGAATATCTATAAGGATGCTGCAAATTACTATTATGCAAGACTTCATTCAAGTGGCGGTAAAGTCGGAATGGATTATTTTGCCAAGGCGCGAAATCTAGACGATGATACCATGAAGAATTTTGCCCTTGGATATGCTGATAAGAAATGGGATAGCTTGTATCAATTCCTTAAAAGCAAAGGATACGAAGAAGAGATTATGAAGGATGCCGGTCTTGTGGTATTTGATGAGAAGAAGGGACCAAGAGATTATTTTATTAATCGAGTGATGTTTCCGATTCTTGATGCCAATGGTAATCCTATAGCTCTTGGTGGTCGTGTGCTTGACGATTCTAAGCCTAAATATCTTAATTCTCGTGAGAATGAGATATTTGAGAAGAGAAATACCATATATGGCTTTAATATTGCTAAAAGGACTCGTCGGGACATGTTCATATTGTGTGAAGGATATATGGATGTAATTGCCCTTCACAGAGCTGGATTTGATAATGCAATTGCAGCTCTTGGAACAGCCCTTACTAAGCAACATGTTAAGAAGCTTAAAGATTCACATAAGAAGATATATATATGCTTTGATAGTGATTATGCTGGCGTTGATGCAGCTCTACGAGCAATTGGCATGATGAGACTTCTTGAAGTGGACTGCAAAGTAATAACAATGGAAGAATACAAAGACCCTGACGAATATATTAAGGCAAAGGGTGCAGAGGCTTTCGAAGAAAGGATAAAAAATGCTGAGAACAGCTTCCTTTTCGCAATAAGAAAGCGTCGAGAGGACTTTGATGTTAATGATCCTGAAGAGAATAACAGGTTCTTTCGAAATATGGCAGGGAGAATCATTACTATTCCTACAGAGATTGAAAGGGAGAATTATATTGTAGTTCTTGCCGATATGTATAATGTTAGTCCTGATAGCTTAAGAGAGCTTGTTCGTGATGTGTCTAAGAACAAAGATGAACTTAATGCTATACAGGAGGAAGTGTACAAGGGATATTCTAAGTCTGATTTCTATAACGAAAATGATTCTTCGAAAGTAAGTGCATTTTCCAAGAAGACAGATGCTAAGAATAAGGGTAAAGAAGGCTTAAAGGAAACGGAAGGTATACTTCTTACCTGGCTTCTAGATGAGCCATCACTATATAATTCAATTAGTAATTATCTAGAACCTTTGGATTTCTCAGAAGGATTGTATAGAGATATAGCGACGGAGATGTTTACAGCTCTTTCTGAAGATAAAGAGTTTGAACCGGCATCTATAATGTGCGCCTTTGAAGATAATGAAGCACATCAGGAGATTGCCAAGATGCTCCATACTAAGATAGAAGGATTAGAAAGTAAGAAGGACAAAGAGACTCTTCTTAAAGAAACTCTAATCAAACTAAAGAATGAAGGCTTGAATAATGTTGATAAGACCAAGCCTGGAGCAGGAAAAAGGATTAGAAAGATTAAAGAAGATATTAGGAATTTGCGTGATATTGACCTCTTGTGACAGGGC
>SVEY01000005.1:54320-134592 GCA_015057165.1 Lachnospiraceae bacterium
TTATGGCTAGAAAGAAAAAGGAAGAAATAATCGAAGAAGTAGAAGGATTAGATGAAGAACTCGAAAATGAAGAGTACGAAGAAGACGAGTTCGACGAAGAATATGATGAAGATGAAGAATATGACGAGGATGAGGACTACGATGAAGAATTTGATGAAACCGCAGTAGAAGAAGACATCCCAGAAGAAGATCTTGACAATTTCGACGAAGATATCTCGTCTATTGATGTTATCACTGATGAGGACTACGATGATGGTATTAGTGATATTGTTGGAGGTCTTAGTGGCGTAGGAGATACTGGTGAATTAGAAGGTGCCAGTGCCCCATCTGGAGATACTTTAAGCAAGGCAGAATACTACGAGAAGCTGGAGAAACTGGCAGATATTGGTAAGGAAAAGGGTATACTAGAGTATCATGAAATAGAAGATTTCTTCAAAAATGATGCAATAGATTCTACTCTTCTTGAAGGAGCAATTGATTATCTCGAGAGTAAGCAGGTTGCAGTTATTCGTGAAGATGAAAGCGAAGAAGACTTAGAACTTGATGAGGATGATGCCAAAGAGGCTCTAGATCTTACTGTGGCAGAAGGTGTAAGTACAGAAGATCCTGTTAGAATGTATCTTAAGGATATTGGTCAGGTTCAACTTCTTACTGCCGATGAAGAGCGAGAGCTTGCTATGAAGATGGAAGATGGCATTAAGGCTAACGAGGAAATGAAAGAGCTTCAGAAGAGACTTCGTGAAGGAACAAAAGAGGAGGCTGAGAATCCTCTTTCAGAAGAAGAGATAGAAGAACTTAACAAAGAAATATCAGAGAAGAGAGTTATTGTTGATATAGGTAACGAAGCAAAGCAGAAGCTTACAGGAGCTAATCTTCGTCTTGTTGTAAGTATTGCTAAGCGTTACGTTGGTCGTGGAATGCTTTTCCTTGATCTTATTCAGGAAGGAAATCTTGGTCTTGTGAAAGCTGTTGAGAAGTTCGATTACACTAAAGGTTATAAATTCTCTACATATGCTACATGGTGGATTAGACAGGCTATAACTAGAGCTATTGCGGATCAGGCTCGTACAATTCGTATTCCTGTTCATATGGTTGAGACAATTAATAAGCTTATTCGTGTGTCAAGACAGTTATTACAGGAGCTTGGAAGAGAGGCTACATCAGAAGAAATCGCTGAAGAAATGGGTATTTCTGTTGAAAAGGTTAGAGAAATTCTTAAGATTAGTCAAGAACCTGTATCTCTAGAGACACCAATTGGTGAAGAGGAAGACTCTCATCTTGGCGACTTTATTCAGGATGATAATGTACCTGTTCCCGCAGAGGCTGCAACTCAGACTTTGCTTAGAGAACAGCTAGAAGAAGTGTTAGAAACTCTTACAGAAAGAGAGAAGAAAGTCCTTATTCTTAGATTTGGTCTTGAAGATGGAAGAAGTCGTACACTTGAAGAAGTTGGTAAAGAATTTAGTGTAACTCGTGAGCGTATAAGACAGATTGAAGCTAAGGCATTAAGAAAGCTTCGTCATCCAAGCCGTAGTAGAAAGCTAAAAGATTATCTTGAATCATAGTTATAAAGGATTATTGTATGGTTAAGTTGTCTGAGAGGCTTTATATGGTATCGTCTCTTCTTGATAAGGGAAATGTTATATGTGATGTGGGTTGTGACCATGCTTATCTTCCTATTTATCTTATAGAAAATGGCATATTTAATAAAGCTATTGCTATGGATATCAAGAAGGGGCCTCTAGATAAGGCAGTAGAAAACATAATAAAATATGATATGGAGTCTGTTGTAGAAACCAGACAAAGTGATGGCGTTAGAAATCTTAAGAAAATGGAAACTGACGCCATAACTATATGTGGAATGGGTGGCAATGTAATGATGCATATATTTGAAGATGGAGAAGATGTTCTAAGAGACATTTCCCAGATAATATTGCAGCCCCAGAGTGAATATATGAAGTTATATGGTTTCCTTTGCGACAATGGGTATTACATAGAAGATGAGGCATGCACCAAGGATTCTAATAAATTCTATTTTGCATGGAAGATAAGACATGCAGGGAATAATTTGCAGATGTTAAATGGTGATTTAATTAATCTGGAGTTCTATTATAGTGATATATTGTTAGAGAGAAGAGATGAGATATATAGAGAATATCTTGTCTCTTATTATAATTCTGTAAGGAAAGCAGCCGATAACATGATTATAGGTTCTCCTGATAATTATAGACTTGACATTTTACGAAAAGAAATGGAAACTATAGATAGAATGATTATAAAATACAATAGATAAGTTGTTGTATATATGGGGGTATTATGATAGTACAGGATGTAATTGATAAACTTGAGAGACAGTCTCCAACTGATGCCGCAATGGAATGGGACAATGTTGGTCTTCTTGTAGGAGATGCTAATAAAGAAGTTAAGAGGATTTATATTGCATTAGATGCAACGGATGAAGTTATAAAACATGCAGCAGATGTAAAGGCAGATATGTTAATTACTCATCATCCCCTTATTTTCTCAGGGATGAAAAGAATTACATCTGATGATTTTATTGGACGAAGAGTTATATCCCTTGTAAAAAACGATATGGCCTACTATGCAATTCATACTAATTTTGATGTATATGGTATGGGTGCATTAGCACAGGAGGCTTTAGAATTAATTGATGCCCTTCCATTAGACATTTCACATGGCGAGGAAGGAATAGGCAGAATAGGTAATTTTGCTGTACCTATCAAGCTTAAGAAACTTGCTACAGAAGTTAAGAAGAAGTTCAAAGTTGATGCAGTAAGAGTATATGGAGATGTTGATTCTAAGGTACAGAAGATTGCAATTAGTCCAGGCTCAGGCAAGAGTGAGATAGATAATGCTATAGAACAGGGAGCTGATGTTCTAATTACAGGAGATATTGGACATCATGATGGTATTGATTCTGTAGCTAGAGGAATGGCTATAATTGATGCCGGACATTACGGACTTGAACATCTATTTATAGATTATATGGCTTATTATCTGGGGGATGGCCATGATCTATCTGGTATTAAGATATTTACTGAGGAGAAATGTAATCCTTACTATACGCTTTAAGAAGAGTAGGCTTGCTAGTTAGACTGATAAGGAGGGGGAATATGTATAGAATTACTGTTGGTGATACGACTAAAGAATATCACGAAAGCACCAGGATTATTGAAATTGCCAAAGAATTTCAACCAAAGGATGAATATCCATATATTCTTTGCGAGTATAATAACAAGCTTAAAGAGTTAAATAGCGTCCTTACTGAAGATGGCACTATTATGTTTCTTAACACTAGTAGTAAAAATGGGCGTAAAGCTTACAGAAGAAGTGTCATTCTTCTTCTTCAGAAAGCCATATACGACTTGTACAAAGATTTCCAATATGATGTTCAGGTTCTTCGCTCTATTGATAATGGATATTTCTGTCAACTTGTTAAGAGAAATATAGATGAAAAAGAATCAAGTGTTATAGAATCAACAGATGAATTTATTGAAAGCATTGAGAAAAGAATGCATGAATTAGTAGAACTTGATCTTCCTATTGAAAAAGTCGTAATGAAGACTAAAGAAGCTAAGAAACTATTCCACGATATGGATATGCCAGAGAAGGAAACTCTTCTTAAATACAGAACAAGTTCTAATATTAATGTCTACAGATTAGGAGAGTGCTACGATTATTTCTATGGTTATATGGCGCCATCCACAGGTCATCTAGAAGTTTTTAAGTTGATTAAATTCAATGAAGGATTTGTTGTGCAGTTTCCTGGAAGATTTACCAGTGAGATTAGAGCATTTAACCCTTCTATTAAGCTTTGTAATCAATATGCATCTGCCACAGTATGGGCCCGTTCTATCGGAATAGAAACTGTTGGTTCCCTTAATGATAGTATTGTCAAAGGTGATGGGCATGATATTATTCTGATTAGTGAAGCGTATATGGAGAAACAGATTAGCGATATTGCTAATGCTATTTCAGAGAATAGATCTAAGAAGTTTATTATGATTGCGGGACCATCTTCTTCTGGAAAGACTACATTTTCTCATAAATTATCTACGCAACTAAAAGGACTAGGCCTAAAGCCACATCCTATACCATTAGATGATTATTATGTTGACAGGGATAAAATTCCTTTAGATGAATTTGGTGAGAAGGATTTTGAATGTGTTGAAGGAATTGACATAGAACTATTCAATAGCGATATGCTCAAACTTCTAGAGGGTGAAAGAGTTCTTCTACCTACATTTAATTTTAAGACAGGAAAAAGAGAATACAATAATAAATATCTGCAACTTGGAGAAGAGGATGTACTTGTTATTGAAGGTATTCATGGCCTTAATGATAGATTATCCCATTCTCTGCCAAAAGAGAGCAAATACAAGATATATATTAGTGCCTTGACCCAGCTTGCTATTGATGAACATAATCCTTTGTCAACGGCAGATGTCAGATTGATTAGAAGAATTGTAAGGGATTCTCGTACTCGTGGAACTTCTGCGCAAGGAACTCTAGCTATGTGGGATTCTGTTAGAAGAGGAGAGACTAAGAATATATTTAAATTCCAGGAAGAGGCGGACTTTATTATTAATTCTGCATTAATTTATGAACTTGCTGTGCTTAAAGTGTATGCATTGCCACAATTATATGCAGTAGATTCTTCGTCACCTGAGTATATAGAAGCTAATAGATTAATCAAATTACTTGAATATTTTATGCCACTTCCAAGCGATGATGTACCTAATACCTCAATAATTAGAGAATTTATTGGCGGAGGGGTGTATAAAGTCTAGTAAAACCTTTATTTAAAGGTATTAATTAATGTATTTTGATATGATAATAAGTAGAATTATGATATAATAAATCAGTGATAGTTCGAAAAGTGGTCGCGAACGCTATACTAGTTTTTTACGACTTGAATTAATATGCGTTTGAGGAAAGTCCGGGCTTCGCAGGGCAGGATGCCGGATAACGTCCGGTGGAGGCAACTCTAAGGAAAGTGCAACAGAAAGTATACTACCATATGTATATATGGAAAAGGTGAAATGGCAGTGTAAGAGACTACCGCTTATTTGGTAACAGATAAGGCATTGTAAACCCCATCCGAAGCAACTCGAATATGAGTAGATACGGCGGCCCGTCGTTACTCATGGTATGAGGCTTGAGACAATTGGCGACAGTTGTAGTAGATAGATGATCACTCTAGACAGAACCCGGCTTATTTTGAGCTATTTTGTGTTTCGCAAAGTGTTATTATATTAAGCGAAGCTCCTTATATATTATATAAAGTGTTGTGAGGGAAGAATGAGAAGAGAACGTAAACGTATGGGGGACATGCTCCTCGATGAGGGGCTTGTTACAGAAGAACAAATCGAATTTGCTCTTAAAGCAGCCAAAGAAGATGGAATGCTTCTTGGCGAGAAATTAATTCAACTTGGCTATGTTACGCAAGAAAGTGTAGCAGATGCCTTATCTAATCAATTAGGACTACCAAGAGTTCATCTTGAAGAATACAAGATTAATGAAGAACTGCTTAAGACTATTCCAGGCGAAGTCCTTCGTAAGTTTGTAATGATTCCTCTAGATTATTCCAAGAACAATATCAATATGGTTAAGGTGGCAATGGCTGATCCTATGGACATGAAGGCATTTGACGATTTTACTATCGTAACCAATCTTCAGGTTGACCCTTGCGTGGCTTCAAGATTCGAGATTGAATCTGCTCTTGATAAATATTATACAGACGATGAGACTCGTAAGGTTATGGAGCGTTTCAAGTCTGAGCATCGTCGTGATTTCGGTGAAGAAGAGGAAGAAGATGATGTATTATCTGACCAGGTGGACAATTCTCCTGTTGTACAATTAGTTCGTCAGATGATGCAGCAGGCAGCCAGACAGCGTGCTTCCGATATTCATATAGAGGCATTAGAGAATTCTATTAGAGTTCGATTTCGTATTGATGGTGTCCTTCATGAGAGATTTCGTTATGAGACTGAGATGGCTAATGCTATTACAGCTCGTATTAAGATTGTATCTGGAATGGACATTTCCGAGAAAAGAAAACCTCAGGATGGTCGTATGTCAATGGTGGTAGATCACATTGAATATGACGTTCGTGTATCAATGCTTCCAACAGTATTTGGCGAGAAATGCGTTATGCGTCTTGCACAGAAGAAAGCCCTTAACAGAGACAAGAGAGACCTGGGACTTACACCAGAGGATGAGGAGAAATTCAACAGGTTATTAAAGAACCCTAATGGTATCTTTCTTGTTACCGGTCCTACAGGTTCTGGTAAGTCCACAACACTTTACACTGTGTTAAATGAACTTAACTCAGAGGACGTTAATATTGTAACAGTAGAGGACCCTGTAGAAGCCAACATTTATGGAGTCAATCAGGTACAGGTTAATCCCAGGGCTGAGCTTACATTTGCATCAGCCCTTCGTTCCATACTGAGACAGGATCCGGACATAATTATGATTGGTGAGATTCGTGACGGTGAGACTGCGGAGATTGCTGTTCAGGCATCAGTTACAGGACACCTTGTTGTATCAACACTTCACACCAATTCATCTGCAGGTGCTATGAGTCGTCTAATGGATATGGGAGTTGATAGTTATCTACTTGCAGATTCAATATTCGGTGTTATAGCACAGCGTCTTGTTAGAAGGCTTTGTGATGAATGTAAGGAAGAGGTTGAAGCTTCCATTGAAGAGAAGCATCTTATGGGACTTGACGAATCTAAGCCATACAAGATGTATAAGCCTTGTGGTTGTGATAAATGTGGCCAGACAGGCTATAGTGGACGAATCGGTGTATACGAGATTCTAACAGTTACACCTAAAGTTAAAGAAATGATTCATAAAGGAAGCTCAGCTGATGAAATAAAAGAAGTTGCGGTATCCGAAGGAATGGTTACTCTTCGTCAAAATGCCCTTAGATTACTAGATAAGGGTATTACATCATTCCAGGAAGTAATGAGAATAACATTTGAGAATTAGCTGTGTTTTGGCGAAGACAAAATACTGCACGTCGAGCACCTTCCTGCTTAGCAGGAACTAAAATGGTGCGAGACTCCTTATGAAAATAGTATTGGAGAAATAATCATGCCAATAGTTGCACCTGTATCAACACAATCAGTTGAGGAGCTTGATCCAAAACTCCAGAAATTTGTAGAGATACTTACTGAAGCAAAAAAACTTAATAGTTCAGATATACATTTGGCACCAGCATCACCAGTTATGCTTAGGGTTGATGGTGCTTTGATACCTCTAGAGGGCATGGCATTCAAGCCTTTTGAGATAGACGAACTTCTAGAAGTAATGCTTGATGAATCACAGCTTGCTGAACTAGAAGAGATGGGGGAACTAGACTTTGCATATTCAGTACCTGGATTCTCCCGTCTTAGGTTAAATGTGTTCAGACAACGTGGTACTTATGCAATGGCTCTTCGTATATTGTCATTCGAAGTGCCAGATGCTGAGAAAATCGGACTTCCTCAATCAGTTATTGACTTAGCTGATAAGAAGAGAGGACTGGTACTTGTTACAGGAGCCACAGGTTCAGGTAAGTCAACTACACTCGCGGCACTTATTAGTAAGATTGCAAAAACTTATGCTAAGACTATTATTACACTAGAAGATCCAATAGAATATCTTCATAAGCATGGTAAAGGAATAGTCCTTCAAAGAGAGATTGGATATGATTCCAAATCATATGCTAATGCTCTTCGTGCAGCACTAAGGCAGGATCCAGATGTTATTCTTGTTGGAGAGATGAGAGATTTAGAGACAATTGAGACAGCTATAACAGCTGCAGAGACAGGCCACCTGGTATTCTCCACACTACATACTAATTCTGCTGCCTCTACAATTGATAGAATAATTGACGTATTTCCACCATATCAGCAGCAACAGATTAGAGTTCAGCTTGCATCAGTTCTGCAGGGAGTAGTAGCACAACAGCTACTTCCAAGGGATGGCGGTAAAGGAAGAGTTGCAGCATTTGAAGTTATGCTTTCTAATCCTGCAATATCCAATCTTATAAGAGAAGGAAAAGCATTCCAGATACCTTCCACAATTCAGACAAGTAAGAGAGAAGGTATGATTACAATGGATGATGCTATATATGAGCTTTATATGAAGGGCGTTGTGTCAGGGGAGGATGCAATTAGTTTTGCTCATGATTCAGAGTCTATAATGAGAAAGATTAATATATTTTAAACTAGGTTTTTACTATTCGGGAGAAAAAGATGCCAGAATATACTTACGTGGCACAGGATGCCAATGGAAAAGAGAAAAAGGGAAATGTTGTAGCTGATACACCACAAATGGCAGTAGAAACTGTAACAGCCGAAGGTCTTGTTGTATTAAGTGTAAAAGAAGCTAATGCCCTTACCAGGGAAATTAATATAACATTTGGCCGTCTGGTTAAGCCAAGAGATTTGTCAGTTTTCTGTAGACAATTTGTATCAATGTTATCCTCTGGTGTAACTGTTATAGCAGCTCTTGATATGTTATCTGGACAGACTGAGAATAAATACATGGCGAAAGCCTTAAGAGAAGTTCAGACTGATATTATGAAGGGTGAGTCCCTAGGAAATGCTATGGGACGTCAAAAGAAGATATTCCCACAAATCATGGTTAGTATGGTTAAAGCGGGTGAAGCTTCTGGTAAATTAGAGATAGCGTTTGAACGTATGTCAGAGCATTTCGAAAAAGCTGCAAGAACAGAAGGTATGGTTAGAAAAGCAGCAATGTATCCAATTATTGTAGCCATTGTATCAGTTGTTGTATCTGTATTCATGCTTGTTAAGGTTGTTCCAAGCTATATGGAGATGTTCGACTCAATGGACATGGAACTTCCAGGTATTACCAAAGCTGTAATAGCAATGTCTGATTGGCTTGTTGCTTATTGGTATATTGCCATAGCTATTATTGTTCTTCTTGTTATTGCAATTAGAATGTTTAAAAAGACTGATAATGGTAAATTGTTCTTCGGTAAGCTGGCACTCAAATTTCCACTTATTGGAAAACTTAATACCAAGACTGCATGTTCATTATTCGCAAGAACATTATCAACTCTTGTAATATCTGGTCTACCACTAGTTGAGGCAATAGAGATTGTTGCCGATACAATGTCTAACGAGGTATATAAGAGGGCACTTAAGAAGACAGCTGAGGAAGTATCTCGTGGTATACCACTATCGGTATCCCTTAAGAAATCAGGCATATATCCACCAATGGTTGACTATATGGTTGAGATTGGTGAGAATACCGGTGAACTTGAGGAAATGCTTACAAAGCTTGCAGATTACTACGACGAAGAAGTTAAGATGACAACAGAGACAGTAATGGCAGCACTTGAGCCTATGATTATTCTAATCATGGCAGCCCTCGTCGGAATCCTGATAGCAGCCGTAATGAGCCCGATGATTTCAATGTACCAGCAGATGGGTAGTATGTAATAAGTTATGAGGTGTCGCGAAGCGACGGAGCCCTCATAACAGCATTCAGGCGAAGCCTGATGCGACTATTAATGACGAATCCCTTATCGCAAGGCGACATTTTGCGAAGCAAAATGTTGGGAACTCAGGTGAAGCCTGATGCGTCTATTAATGACATAGCATAGAAGGAATTCAATTATGGAAGGCAGCGTAACATAACTAATTAATGAGAATAGAGATGTGTAGATTTTGCTTAGACGAACAGAGAGAATCAAAAACAACATATACTTTTGAACACGATGGTTGCATTATCTTGGTAAGGAATGTGCCATGCATTGAATGTGAAATGTGTGGGGAGATATTTTTTAAAGGCGACGTATCTCAAAAACTAGATGAGATTATTGATAATGCAAATATATTACCACAGGAATTAGCTATTATAGATTATAATAAGGTGGCATAGATATGACTGGTATAGAAGGTTTAGAAATAATAAAAGACAAAGATTATGTCGATAATATACAAGAGTTGACGAAGCTGTTTGTAGAACAGATTAATCCTTCTAAAGTTATGCTATTTGGCTCGTTTGCTAAGGGTTCATACACGGATGAAAGCGACTATGATTTCTATATTGTAGTTGATGATGAACGAGATATCAGAGAAACTACAAGGCAAGCTCGTAGGGCATCTATAGATGTGAAAAAACGTCCGGTAGACATAATAGTAGGAACGAACTCAAGGTTTGAAGCAAAGCGAAGAGTAGACTATACATTGATGGTCGAAGGAGAAGTTGAAAGAGATGGTATACTGCTATATGAGAGAAATTAGCAGTTTGAGGAGATAACTGATAGTGGATAATAAAAAGGAAAGCAGTGTATCTGTAAGTATAATTGATTCGGAAGATGAATACAAAGTTTGGATGGTATATGCACAGAGTGATTATGATTGCGCAGAGTATCTAACAGAAGCACCTTTGCATCCAAGACCATATAATATTATATGCTATCATTATCAACAAGCTGCCGAAAAGATTGCAAAAGCATTGATAGTTTATTATAAAACTCCTGGTGGTATATCAAAGGTGCATGATGTAGAGTTCCTTCTAAATCAAGTGAAAAATCTTGTAAAAAGTGATAAGGGCATTGAGTTAACAGATAAGATTAAAACTATGGCCTCAGATATATCTATATATGCATCTGAACCAAGATATCCTAATGAGTTTCCGGCTGATGAGTCTGATGTAATTAAAGCTGGAAAGTACTGTAAGGAGATTATGAAATGGGCGATAGAGGTAATCAATGCCCCTAAAAAATAAGAGATTATGTACCTAATGTATATAAGACTATAGGCAATACATTAGGTATGCTAAGAGTCTTGCAGAAAGGAGATGTTGTGTATGACTACATTAAGACAAAAAGCTCATGATGAAATAGATCGTATTCCGGAAGATTCAATAGAACAGATTGTTAATTTAATTGTATCATTTAGAGAGAAAGAGACAGATGTTGATAATGATACTATTAACAAGGCTTTTGGGATGCTTAGTCAATATGCAGATCCTGCTAAGAGAGAATTAGAAGAAGGAGCATTTGAAAGGGCAATGGTAAAAAATAGGAAGAAATCATATATTGGGTGAGGATATATTTAGTTTCGATAAAAAACTTAATAATAAACTAAAATAGAGTGACATATAAATATTTTCAAGTGTAACTAGACGAGAATAAAGTTATAGAGATTAAGATGCATGAATAGGGCATGCATTTTAGTATAAATAATTATTTATTAAAAAGTAAAGGAGATAAGCGCGTATGATGAAGTTATTAAACAAAAAGCAGAAAAATAACGGCGGTTTCTCTCTTGTTGAGTTAGTGATTTGAGTGAGAATGATAGGAGTATAGCAACTTGGATTTAGAACAGGCTAAACGCAGAGATAAGAAGGTTAGTATAACAGATGAGGCAATTAAGAAAATTCCTAAATTAAAATATCCAACACTAACCGACGTTCAGAATGAAATAGTTACTATTTTAGCTTCAGAAGTACTGGAGTTGTCTAAGAATGAAAATGAGTGCAATGAGGTTGCAATTACATATTGTTTAGAAGATGACCAAATAGGAATATCATATGGTGATGAGCATGGAGTTAATCCTCTTTCGGATACTGTATCAGCGCACCTGCTTATGTCAGGGAAACCATTAACGGTTGTATCTATACATAATCATCCGTCAACGCAGACTTTTTCTTTAGAAGATATTCAATTCTTTATTGGATATTCAAGCGTTAGACTAATGGTTTTGGTGGGGAATCAAGGTGTTATACATTATATGTCTAAAAATAATAGATATATTCCTGAAAATGCATATTTCCTTTTGCATGAGTTCTTTAAAATGATAAAAGGTGACATGACCGTTAAAGAAATAATAAATATTACAGAGCAATTTTTGAAAAGATGCTGTGAAATAGGTATTGATTATCACAAAGGGAGGTGATATATATGAGTCTCGAGTATTATCAATCAACGTTAGATGACAGTAAAGAAGAACGAGAGCAATTAATTAGATATCATCAAAGACTAGAAAAGCTAAAAGAGTTAAACAAGAAAAAAGAAAATAAAAAGCCAACACTAGACGATATATTAAAGAGACATGGGTTCGCGCCTAGAAAGTTAATGAGTTGAAAAGTGTGAATGAGTTTAGCAGATATGATTTAATAGAGATTAAGATGCGTGAATAGGGCATGCATTTTAATATAAATAATTATTTATTAAAAAAAGTAAAGGAGAAAACGCGTATGAAGTTATTAAACAAAAAGCAAAAAAATAACAAAGGTTTCTCTCTTGTTGAGTTAATCGTTGTTATTGCTATCATGGTAGTACTTGTAGCAGTACTTGCTCCTGTATTCACAAAGTACATCGAATCTTCTAGAAGAAGTACGGATGTACAGAATGCAAACTCTATTGCTGAGGCTGTCATAGCAGATGCTGCTGATAACAAGGAGATTATAAATGGTAATCGACCAACAGCAGTAAAAGAATGGCCAATAGAAGCAAAAGGAAGTGCAGCTGACAAAGGTAAAGATTTGACATATGAGTATGATGCTTCTACCAATCATTGTTGCGTTTATGTAACAGGAAAGAAAGGTGAGCAGACAGTAGATGGTAATAAATATTTTACTGGAGATTTGACAATTGAAGAGAATGCAACAGCATATAAGAATACGAAAGAGGCTGGAACATTCCCAGGTGGTGATACTGAATAAGTGACAAAGTGATGAGTGACACTAATGACATGGGGACGGTTGACACGGGGACATGGTCACAAGGGATCCTCCCACAAGTGGGTCCCTCCTTATGACATAGGACGGTTCTTTTGTCAACATAATTGAGTTGGCACGGTTACCGGCGGCAAGGTATCCCTTACCGCAAAGGACGGTTCTTTATCAACTTTCCCAGTCACATTTACCCAGTGGTAAGAGTTTCCTTACTACATGACAAGTGGCATTTAGCCACAGATTTTAATTACAAAGTGAGACCTGCTACGCTGTAGCTGGCAGGTTTAAGCTAACAAAGGGATAATCCAACATTTTGCTACGCAAAATGTCGTATGCAATACCCTTTATGGTATTGCCGGTAACTAGGTCGTAAGGCGTCCCCCATGCTGACGCATGGTTCCTCTTACGGCTAATGAACGCAATGCACTTCGTGCATATGCTGTCGTCATCCTGCTTTGCAGGCTAACGACGTATATCACAAAACCCTATTTTCCAACCACCTGCTGTGCACGGCGGGTGGGCGGAATGTGATTTGATAATTTGATTTGCTTATACTAGCTATGCTTTTGCGCATTTAACAAGGGTATAGCTAATATAAGTCTGTTTAGTAAAAAAATAATAAGAAGGGTGATATGAGTTAATGAGAGAGAATGAGAAAAAGTCAAAGGGACTAATTGTGTTAATTGTTGTTATTGCATTATTAGTGGTATTATTTGCAATATTTACACCAATTGGTCTAAAACATTTAGAGGAAAATCGAAGAGCTAATGATATTGCAACTGCTATGCAAATAGCGAACAGTGTAAAAGATGATGTGGCTAGTGGGAAGCCAACTATTGTAGTTGGAACTCCTGTAGTTGCGAATCCTGATACAGTACCTAAATTGACGACACAACCTTATGCTGAGGGCGATGCTGTTGAGAAGGGCGCCCCATTTACATATTATTATGTTAAGCAAGGCAACTCAGTTGCTGTGTATATTGGTGACGATAGAACTTACAATCTTATAAATCCAACACAAGCTGAACAATATAAGAACAAATAGGAACTAGATATGTTAGGCTTATTATTATTTTTTGTTTTTGTATTTTTGCTTGGAATAATAATTGGCTCATTTCTTAATGTATGTATAATACGTATACCTAGGGGTGAGTCTATTGTTGTTGTACCAAGTCATTGTATGTCTTGTGGATACAATCTTAAGTGGTACGACCTTATACCTTTGTTTAGTTACATATTTCTTGGTGGTAAATGCAGGAAATGTGGCAGTAAGGTATCAATTCAATATCCAATAGTAGAGGCTATAAATGGTATAGCTTATGTCTTGATATTTATAAGGTTTGCAGATATATATAATCTTGATTTAATAAGCTGGATTGAGGCGCTTATATATTGCCTCTTGTTCTCGGCATTGCTTGTGCTTACAGTAATTGACTGGCGTACATTTGAGATTCCGCTGGGAATTAATATATTTATATTAGTACTTGGTGTGGGACATATATTTCTTGATTTAGAGAATTGGTATGTATATGTAATTGGACTTGTATGTGTAAGCATTCCACTCTGGCTACTTCTAATTATTAGTAAGGGCAAGGCAATAGGCGGTGGTGATGTGAAGCTAATGGCAGCAGCAGGACTGCTACTTGGATGGAAGAATATACTTCTAGCATTTGTCCTTGGATGCATTATTGGTTCAATAATTCATATAATCAGAATGAAAGTATCCGGTGAAGGTAAAGTCCTTGCTATGGGACCCTACCTGTCTGCTGGAATAATGATAGCGGTATTATTTGGAGACTATATTATTAACGCATATCTCTCCATAATTGGCATAACATAATACTATATACATTATGCATTACCTGATAAAGTCACATACTACATTATGCATTACCAGATAAAGCTACATACTACATTATGCATTACCAGATAAAGTTATATATTACATTATGTATTGCCATACACTCTTATATATATTAGTACGAGCTTATAGTATGTTAGAAATTACATCTATGAGGCTAACTCGTGACATGGATGTCACGAGTAGGTGCAAACCGACAGGATGTCGGATTTTGCACCGGTAGACGTCACATTATTAATAGAGAGTATACTGTAATTTCTTACATAGTATTAGTGAAGTACTACCTTATATAAGAGTGTATGGCAATACATAATGTGATGAAGTACATTATGGTAATGCATAATGTAAGGGAATAGATTATGTATGGTAATGCATAATGTAAGCGAAGCGAATTATGGTAATGCATAATGTGGAATGTTATGCATGGTAATGCATAGCAATATATTAAGATCACGAAGGAGAAGGAAAATGGCAGAAAAAGTGTTAAGCATTGAAATCGGACCTCATCTAACCAAGGTTGTTGAGACCGAAAGAAAATCCACTAATGTGGTTTATAATGCATTTTATTTTGAGACGCCGGAAGATACTTTTGAGAATGGCAATGTCAAAAGTAATCCCACATTTAAACTAAGACTTGAAGATGGTCTCAAAGAACATGGCATCAAGACCAAGAAGGTAATCTTTGTTATTCAGGCTACTAATATTGGTAACAAAGAAGAAGAAATGCCTAAGATGAAGGATAGTAAGATTAAGGAGTATATTAATACTAATTCTGGTACCTTCTTCCCTAATAGTGGCGATAATTACAGGTTTACCTACAGAAATAACGGTACAAATGATAATGGTCAAGTTCGTGCTCAGCTTTTTGCCATTCCTAATAATATTATTAAGGGGTATGAGACATTAGCTGAATTCTGTGGCCTCACTCTTACTGATATTGAACTTGTAGAGAATGGTATTGCAAAGGTTATAAGAGAGAATTACCCTGTTGGAACAACTGTAAGTATTAATGTTGAATCTATATGTACTTATCTTACAATTGTTAAGGGCGGAGATATTATGCTTCAGCGAATGATTCCATTTGGAATAGATGAAGCACTTCTGGCTTTGAAGGAAGAGAATCTCCTTGGTGACAATCTGGCATTTGATAAAGTCTTTGAGAAGGCTTGTAGTACTGAATGCTTCTATAAGAGATTAGATGGTCCGGATAGTGAGGACGAGGAAGATAAGGTTAAGGATGTTGCTACTGAAGAAGTAAGATTTGTAATTGGTAACTTAACAAGATTTATTGATTACTATATGTCACAACATTCTGATGAAGATATCGACAAGGTGATAATCAGTGGTCTTGCAACATATCTTAAGGGCTTCCCGTCACTTCTTGCCAATGAGCTTAACAGAGAACTAGTTCTTGCTGATAATGCAGTTCTTAGAGATGTGGCTAATAAGAATAATGTAGCTAATCTTGGTATATATCTTTCAACCCTGTCATCAGCTGCAAATGCTGATAATACTGTGATTGAAAGCAGCAAGAGTAAGAAGGGATTATCATTTGACAAGTCAGACTTAGTAAAAGCTGATGATGATTTCTCTGTTGCTAAGAAAGCCCTTATTGGTGCATCAATTATAGCTCTTGTTCTTATTCTTGCAGGTGTAGGGCTTAAAGTCTTCTTCAGTATTAAGAAAGATAACATTAATGATGAGATAGATTCTCTTCAAGAAGCGAAAGAGATAAATGACAAGTATCAGAAGGCAAAGGTTAATTATGATGCTGCAGCCAACATTGAGAAACTCTCTAGCGTTGCTAACGATGCATTCCTTAATCTCCTTGGAGAAATGGAGTCAGCACTTCCAAGTGATGTAGTTGTTACCGCTATAGATGCTGATTCAGAAGCAGTTGCAGTGGATGTTGCATCTAATTCCAAGGCTTCTATTGCAGAATTCGTGTCAAGCTTTAGGACATTTAATTCTGTAACGATTACGGATACCATAGATATTAAGTCTACAACAAATGATGTGGGACTTACACAATATACAGCAACAATTAAAGCAACATATAAGACTGATTCAACTAACTAGAAAGGAGGTATGTTATGTTAGATCAATTAAAAGATGAGATAAATGAGAGAATACCTAAGAAAACACAGAAAATCTTAATATATCTAATAAGCGTCCTTATTCTAGTGGTGGCAGGACTTTGGATATTTAGACCTTTGTACACAAGTGCTATGACTACTCAGAAAGAAGTAGAGAAGCTTGACAAAGAATTATCTTCATTAAAGGAAATGGATAAAAACAAGGAGCAGAATAAGAAGAACACTATAAAGTATGAGACTGATACTAAGACAATTCTTGCAAAATACCCTGCTGATGTATTTCCTGAAGATATGATATTTACATTGTCTGAATTAGAATTAGCAACAGGAATTAAATTCACAGATGTATCTGTTAACAATAGCAATTTCGTAACAGATAATACTGATAAGACAAGTAAAGCTACGGCTACGAATAAGGGCTCATCTAACTCAAGTAGCTCTAACAGTACAAGTAGTTCAACTAACAGTTCAAGCAGTACTGCTAATAGCTCAAGCAGTTCGAAATCAAATAGTAGTTCAAGTAGTGCTAATAGTAGTTCAAGTTCTAATAGCAGTGCTAAAAGTAACTCAAGCAGTAATTCAAGTAGTGCGAATAGCAGCTCAAGTTCTAATACTAGCTCAAGTAGTTCTAACGCAAGTAAGAGCAATTCTACTAACAGCACTAACTCAACAGCTGCAGGTGGCAACGCTGTAGTAACTTCAGAGAAGTATGATTTATATGCAACACCAGTTGATTGCGCATTTGAAGTGAGCTATATAGGAATAAAGCAGTTATTCTCAGCACTTTTCTCAAGTCCTCTTAAGAAAAATGTAGAGAATGTAACATTAACATTTGACGAGGAGACAGGACATCTGCTTGGAACCATGACTATTAACTTCTATTCATTACAATATAAAGATAATCCAGTTAATGGACATGTAATTATGCCAGAAGTAAGTAAGGGTTCAGCAGATATATTCCATTCAATTAATTAAGGAGTAATTAATGGAAAAAAAAGGTAATAATAAAGGTTTCTCCCTTCTTGAACTTCTTGTTGCGGTTGCAATTCTTGCTGTAATAGTAACGCCATTTCTTATGGCATTTCTTACAACAACAAGAATCAATGCATCGACTAAGGAAGCCCAAAGAGCAAAATTCGCTGCGACTAACGTAATGGAAGATATACGAAGTCGTGATGTGGATTCTGTTATCGCTAATAGTGTTAAGCAGGATGATGGAACCTATCTTTACACAACTACACAAGTATCAGATGGGGTAGATTATACAGTTGAAGCTATCCTTGATCCTAGAAGGACTACAACGAAAGAGAATAGTCCTGATCCAGAATCCGATGCTGATGAAGATGAAGCTACTGATTATAATGCGGAGAAGATGGCTAATATCTATGGTATGAGCTCTGCTTATGATGGTTTCTATGAATTAGATGCTACTACTGATAACAGTAAAGTGGAGCAGCTTGCAGAGATTCTTCTTGGCAATAGAGACAAAGAAACTCTTCAGAATGTATATGATTCTGTCAATCGTGAGATTGTTCTTACTATAAGTAATAATGATAAGGGCGGAACTGATGTTAAGGTAAGAAGTATATACACTATGCCTAGTGGAGCCAGGATTAATACTGTATCAACCCAGGATCAGATTATATATACGGACACAACAGGAGAAATAGATCTTCGTGGTATATATCTCTTCTACAATCCTCTCTATAATGGAACTAAGAGACAGGCGAGAGAGACAATAACTGTTGTTAATGAGAAGGGTAATAAATGTATAGTTTATCTGTGTAAGCAAGAGTGGCCAAGTACAACGGGAACAGATGCTGATAAGAGTTTTCCATTCTTCGAGTATTGCCATTATAATGACAAGAATACTCGTAATGCTAACTATCTTGTTAATGTTCGTTTGAAGGAACCAAACAGAGCAGATAGTGAGATACCACTTGGTGATAATCCTGATGTGGTAACAAGTATTAGAACTAATATTGATGATCTTAGCGATATTAGTAAATTAGAGCAGTATCAGACAATGAGTTCAACTAAGGTGTTAAATGCCCGACTTAACCTTACATATACTAATCATGGTGACAATTATTCCTATGAGAAGAACATTAATGGAACCACATATCCTGCGGGACAGCTTATGGGTATAAGAGATTTGTCGGGTGTTGAAGTTAGAGATCATGTGTTTAAAGTAACAGTTAATGCATACAAAGGTATAGGAGACAGTAGAGAAAGTGAAGCTTCTGGAACGGTTACATCAACAACTCAATAAGCGTGAGAAAGGATCCAGTCTTGTTACTGTCCTTCTTGTATCTTCAATTGTTGCAATTCTTGTTACAGTTGTTCTTGCAATTGTAATTCTTAATGTATACATGAAGAAAGCAGATATGTTAGGCCAGACGGCCTTCTATGATGCTGAATCTGCATTAGAAGAGATAAGAGCAGGACTAGCTCTTGATGAATCTAAAGCAACAACTGAGGCGTATCTTGATACCCTTTCTAACTATTCCAATCTTGATGATGAGAAGAAGACGGAGAATTTTGATGATATTTTCCAGAGCAATCTTCGCAATAAGCTTACTATTGAGAATGGTAATTATAATATAAGCATTTTAGAGGGATATCTTAAGGAAACAAAGTATAATAATGGGGTTGGTGCGCAGATTCTGACGTCTGCTGATGATGCACATTTTAATGTGACAAAAGAGGGCGTTAAGCTTACTAATGTACATGTTAAGTATACTGATGCCAATAATTATGTATCAGAGATTAAGACGGATATTGTGTTAGAGTATCCACCAGTTAACTTCCAGAATGCGTCATCCATTGATAATATCTTAACTTATGGACTTATAGCTAATGATTCATTTAAACCAACTGGAACTGTTAATGTTGTTGGAAATGCTTATCTTGGTGGAAAAGGTTCTGATATAAACAATGCAAATGTTAATCTTAAAGCCAATGGTACACAAGAGACTAATGTAATAAGTGGTGGTAATCTTAAGCTAACAGGTTCAAAACTTGACACCCAGGATCTTGCCCTTTGGTCTGATTCTATTGTGCTTGATAAGTCAACATACAATATGAATTCAGGTTCTTCTTATATCAAGAATGACTTAGTGCTAGGTAATAATGCAAGAAGTACTCTTAAGGGCAAGCTAATAATGTTCGGTAATCCCTGGGTTGCTATATCAGAACAAATGATAGACGCTTCAGAAGTAAGACAGGGTGCTAAGGATGATATGCCATCATATTCCAGTTCGATTCTTGTAACTGGCTCTAATGCGGGACTTGATATGAGTGGACTTAATACTATGGTAATTGGTGGTTCTGCATATATTGATTCTCGTGGTAAAGATGGATCAGTATATAAGAGGAATTCTGATGGAACATATATTAGGGATAAAGATGGTATAAGAGAGAGTAATAACGTTGTATCAGGTCAATCTATGATGCTTACATCCGATCAGAGAGCTTATCTTGTACCTTCTACATTGGTAGGAGCGGAGTTTAAGCCTGTGTATGATGAAAATGGCCAGATAGTAAGATGGGATAATTATTCTAATGGACTTACTAATCCTATGACAGGTGATCAATATAAGAGACTTATAGAAGAGATTATGTCTGCAAAGGGATACACCTCAGAAGATGAGGTGAAGCCTACAGATATTGTTAATTTTGATCTTGCTGAACCGACTATTGGAGTGTCCCTTAACGGATTTGCCAGAGCTATAGGTGTGACAAAGGATGAAGATTTACCTAGTGTAAAGCCTTGCTTCTACGCAACGAGTAATGGTGGAACTATGGTATATTTGTTCCTGGAATTTAAGACGGTAGGAGATAATTTTACAGGACAACAGAACAAGTCGTATATTCCTGCAGAAGCGTTTTACAACTTGTGGTATCAAATGTATCATACGACACTTACTAATTACACCAGACTTCTTGGTAATCTTGATTATTATGCTACTTATGGAATCAAGCTTCCTAAGGATGTTAATGATAAGACTAGAATGTACTTTACAGGAAATATTCTGTCGACAGAGACTAACCCTGTAATTATTCCGGATATTATTACACAGCCTGATTTTACAATTGACTTAAATGTTGAATACTCTAAGCAGTCAGCTTATTATCAGGATGCATATTATACACTTAATAAGAATTTGTCTACGAGATATGCAACATTATCTCAGGCGGCTAAGAATAAGGATTTATTTGATAATCTAATAACTAAGACAGCAACAGTTGATGATAAGACTTATAATCTGTCTAAAACAAAAGAATATGTGTCGCCATCAGGAGAGGGCGCAGTTGTAGTTGATGGAGATGTTACATATAATACTTCCCTTGAGAATAGCATTAGAAATACTAAGGATAATGACGGTAATAAGCATTCTGATGCTAAGGTCAATGTTATCATTGCAACAGGTGATGTGACAGTAGCTGATAATTTTGAAGGTATGATTATTGCTGGAGGAGATGTAATTGTTCGTTCTGGTAATACAATAACTTCTAATCCGGATAAAGCAGCTAAGGCATTAATTGCAACAGCTTATAACGATGGAGAAGACAGTACTGATTGTGCAGCTAACTTTGTAATTAATGCTGCAAGATATCTTCTTGGTGGTACAGGAAGAAAAGATGAAGATAGTGGACATATTACTATGAAAGACTTTGTTACATATAGGAATTGGACGAAACAATAAGTTACACATTTCTTAGGGAATAGGTATGAGAGACAAATTGAAGAGACAACAACTTAATAACAAAGGGTTTTCTCTTGTAGAACTTATAGTTATAATGATTATCGTTGTAATACTTGCAACTGCTGTAGTAGTGGCATTTGTTAATAGCGAGGATCAGAAGACTAAGACTAGTGCTACCCTTGTGTCTAAATATCTTGACAACGTCATGAACTACTCTATGACTAAGGGAAATGCGTATCTTACCCTTGGATATGATAATGCTTCCGGAAGATACTATGTGAAAGACAGCGAGAATCATTCTGAGAAATTGTCGCCAGCTATAGAGGTAAGCTACCATATAGAGAATAGTGAAAATGTAATTGCCATTGATGAGAATAATAAGCTAATGATTTCATTTAGCAGAACGAATGGCTCATTTACGCCGATAATTAAGAGTGTCAATGCTGATGGCACATTTGTGTATGAAACCACAGGTGATTCTAATGCTAATGTATATGCTGATAATATCACGATAAAGTGCAACGATTCTACTAAAGAAATTCATTTATATACTAAGACAGGAGTGTATGAAATTGAATAATTGTAAGAAGGTCTCACAACTTAATAAGGGTTTTACGTTAGTGGAACTTATAGTAAGTATTGCCATATTTGCAATAGTTGGCGTTGCTATTGCTGCCTTCTTTAGTATGTCAATGAGACAATATAAGTCTAATACTAACGAGGTCAATGTGCAGACAGAGTCACAGATGACATGGAAGAGACTTGAGAGTAATATACTCATTACAAATGCTGGTATATGGACGCCTAATGATAGTCAAATAGACTTATATAGATATAGCAAAGGTGCTGCTCATGAATATACTATGACGAGTATATACTATGATAATTCTGGTAGTAGCCATAATATTTATTATCAAGACTACTATCTAGATGATAATAATGAGTGGGCTAAGGATGGTGATTCCCAGGTATTTGCAAGTCTAGTTACTAACTTTAAGATAGAGTTATTTGACAAAGATGGTAAAAAAATTACAGATTCTTCACTTCTTAAGAAGCCAGCCAGAGCGAAAGCTACAATAAATTATGAGGCTAATGAAAGAAAGTACGATGCTGAGAATACCGTATCCATTAGAAATTCAGTTATTGCTACGGATAATATTAGAGCTATAGAAGAGAATGTAGAGGCTTATGAGAATATGGTCTAAATAGCTAAATAATCTTGCTCCTTAAATAAATAATTTAAGGAGCTTTTTTGCGCCCAAAGATAGTTCTGTGGTATAATCTATAATGTATATGCTTAATATTACATAGCGCCGATTTATCTATAATATATAGATTAAAACATATATACCGATATAGATATAGAATAAAGGATTATTCTATGAAAATAGCAACATATAGGACGTAGTTAGCGTATAGACTTAATTAAGATATATAAGATATTAAGATTTGTGTATAAGGAGAAGGGCATGAATAGTATATCTAACAGGACTAAAGTATTTAGAATAGTAATAGGAGTTGTAATTCTAATTACCTGTGTTGTAATTGGAATGGCGACAACTGTTGTAATTCAGGCTTCTGGAGGAAGCCCGCTTCCTGATTATATAAGTAAAGATACTAGTAAAACTCTTGGAACAAGCGAGAATCCTTATACAATTCTTGAGATTGTGCCTGATGTTAATTCGGCAACTGTAGGATATCTTATTAACGGATGTGAGCCTAATAACCTTCTTGCTATCGGAGCTACTGATTCTGCAACTTCACTCTATGAAGGAGCATTTGCTACAGATAAAAGCCCTACATCTACTGTAGGAGACAAGAAGGATGCTTATGTCTATAAGCAGGATCAATCATCTATTGGAACAACTCCGTCATCTGGTTTTATGGAAAAAAGCGATACATATAAAGGTTCTGGACAGCCGGGAACTGATATGGCTTATTCAGAGTTTGGGTATTTTACCAGAGTTACTAATGGAACTGGAAATTATAATTATAATTCAAGTAAGAAATGCTTTGTGCCTGCTAATGGTGGTAATTTTAGCTGGACTTGTGTTGGAGAGTTTCAATATGTGGGTTATGGAAATGTTCCTAATGGTAGTATTGCCTGTTCTAGAGCTCTGGATTTTGGATTAGGTGGCGAAAGAAAATTCTCATATGATTATAATAGCAATACTGGTGCAATAGGTTCTGATGCTTACAATTATTATTATACCCCAACAGGTGATTTTGCCTGGGTTCCTAATAATAATTATAATAATGAGAATATCTTCATGGAGAACCAGACTGAGATAACTTATGTTGAGGATGATAAGACTAAGACAAGACCAATTACCAGTGCGAAAGTAGGGGATAAGCTCTACATGACTAGAACTGAGAATGTGTACTACGTGTACAAAGCTAGTGCAATAACAGTTAATGATTTGCTGTTAAAGGAATTAGTCACTTCTGATACAACAGGGCTTAATTACAAGACGCAGGTGGTAACAGTTACTCCTGCACAACTTGTAGTAGATAATAGTGGAAGTGGAGAAGATATTAAGGCAAAAGATTTAATTGATACTGCAGATGCTATTATAATTCACGACTGCGAGACAGGTTATAAGATTGCCCAATCTCTAGACAACGCCCCAGCAGGTGATGTGCCCAAGTTTAATAATAATGTATCTAGAGATTTGACGACTAGAACTGTTAATTATATGGTAGCTCGCGGTGCAGGAGCAAGCCCTGCAGCTATTATGTTTGATGAAGAAGCTATAGATAGTGCAAGTAATTGTAATAATCTTAAATTATTATATGGTGTATATAATAATCTTGGTGCAAAGCTTGCATATAACTGGATGAGTGGTAAGCAGTATTCTGACAAGTTATCAGCTGCCCAGGGTCAACCTAATTATAGGAATTTCGGATATGAAGAAGTAGATGCACTTGGTAAATCCCAGTTTGTATATAATTTCAAAGGGGGAGATGATTCTTGGCTAACAAGTGCATTTGCTGATGAAAGTAAGATTGTTAAATCAGCATTAAATGAACCGGCATTTTATAATGTTAACGTAGATTCAAGTATGTCTGTTGCTAAGATGTTTACTGCAATTAATAAAGAATCGAAAGCGTATAATCAGCCAAGAAAGCTTACAATCTTAGAGGTTCAACCTAATGAGAAATTCTATTATGACCCAAACAACAGAGATTCTTGGATAAAGTATTATCTGGATTTGTTCCCTTGGTTTATTGGAACAGGTACAGATGTTACAGCAGACATTACTGTGAAAACCATGCCTACATACGAATTTATCGGTAAGAATGAAGATGTTAATGAGAATTATGATATGGTTCTTATTGGTAATAAAGAGCAGGATGAGACTAATGGTAAGTATGGATATAATGATCCATATCTGCAGATTCCACTACCTACAGAGGTTGGTGGTGATGGAGTAACACCTTGTCCTGTATCTTATACTGCAGTAGGTGACTTAATTACTACCTATGGATATCATAAGTATCCTGTTGATGAAGCATATGAAGCCATGATAGAAGATTGGGATAATACTGAGAATTACAATTCATGGACTGGTGCAAGAACTAATACTGATGAAGTGGAGCCTGAACCGGATTCTTCCAGTTCTAGATACAGCTATAAGTGGAAATATGGGCTGTTTAGAGATAACAGATGGTATAATACGAAAAATGTAAAAGCCTTAAGAGATAAAACGTATAATATAGGCTTTTCCAGAAATTTCATAAGGGAGATTGTAGGCGGAGGAGATGCTGATGACTGGCAGGGATTATTATGGTGGTATCAGAAGACAAGAAATCCTGTCTATGGTACTAAGCATGGCTCTGATGCTAATATGGTAGGCCTTCGTTATTCCGGAAATGATTTGACTAAGAAAAAGTATGACCAGTTATTGGATTTTTCAACCCAGGCACCTCTTATTGTTGCTGACGATTTGTATTGGCAGGAGGTTTATCCTGGATGGAGTGAATATGCTAGTGCATATAAGATTGATCAGAGTTCATTTATCTATAAACTTGCCAATATGAATGTTCAAGAGAAATCTACTGTACACAAATATACCAATGGTGTTGATGTTAATAAGAAAGCCAACAAGGTAAAATCAGAGATAATATCTGATAACCTTACTGCAACATTTACTAATACAGTTGGTAATATGCCCGGACTTCCTACCGAATATGATAACAACAATTCCAATAATCAAAAGGATAGTGCGGGTAACAATGTACTTCAATATCATTTTGTCCTAAATGGTAATGATAGGTCTACTTATGGAGTAAACCTCTACACTGATAGTAATGGAAATGGTATATTTGAAGGCTGTATTAACCATGAGAAAGAAAGAACAGCTACTGGAGATACCAAGAGTTATGATTCAGAGAAGTCTAACAATCTAATTATATTTGATGAGACAAGTAAAGCTAATGTTACGGATGGAGTTCTTTATAATGGACATACATATCTTGTTACAAGAATACTTCCGCCATCGGATGTAGGGCTTATTCCTTGGAAGTTAGAAATCTACAAACAGGGAAATGATTCAATAAGATTTAGCCAAATTGGTTATACAAGAATACCGGCTAAGGAACGTACAGTAATCAATGTGTTACAGATGAATCCTAATCCTAATATGAGTGGAAATGGTTTCGATGATCTGTCTTACTGCTTTGCTAATCATTATCGTTTCAAGCTTGATAATTGGTATGGTAATATTACGCCTAACGCAACATTTATTAATAATCAGGAAATGTCTAACCTGTATAGCGAACAGTATGTGAAAGACTTTAATATTCAAGTTGATTTTATGGATAATGACTATTGGATGCAAGTATATGGAAACGACAGAGATAAATGGGCATCGGCTCTTATGGAATACGATATGATTATTATTGGATTCAAGGACATGGCAAAGTTTACCAATAATGAGAATTATATCTATGGATTTGAGAAGTTTAGAGAAGCCGGCAAATCAGTTATCCTAAGCCATGACCTGTGTGAAGATGCGTCAATGGGCATAATGGATATGACTGATAACTATAGGACTGATTCTATTATTCAGTCAGATGTGCGTTATTATCTAAGAGATATATCAGGACAACTTAGGAAGTATTATAAAGCTGATTCAGACGAAGAACATAAGAATGATTATTCATATCTGGATTACAGTTTGCGTGGCGATAATTTAACATTTGAACCAAGCGATATATTCAAGATATTTACATCTATTCGAGAATACAAAGCTGTAGGTACGGGAGATACTAATGTAGATTACTTCATGCAGAATAAAGATAATAAGGCGAATACACCAATATATGATAAATACACGTATACTTATGGTGTATTTGCCAATAATGATTCTGATCCTAATTGGAAATATACATATGATGCGAATCAGGGAATATGGCTTAATACTCCAATTAATACAATTAGAGAATACTATGATAAGAAGGACGGAGCATTAGATGGCATATATACTAATAAGCCGGCAGGAATTATTCAGGATAATTCTACTCGTTCTATGTTATATTATAGTACTATTAATTACGATCGAAATAATAATTCTTTCTTAGATAAGTTAGATAGAGCTGTTAACCTTAGTAGAAAAGACCTGGTATGGCAGACTAAGACCTTTGCTACTAATAAGGTACAGGAAGTTAATGAGGGACAGATTACAAAGTACCCTTACGAAATTCCTAAAACTCTTGATGTGGCACAGACCCATACCCAGAACTACCAGCTTGACTTAGAATATGATGAAGAAGGTGATGTTCTTATATGGTATAACCTGGCTGGTAATGGAATATATAAAGGCAGAAATCAGGACTGTAGAAATGATTATTACATCTATACAAAGGGTAATATAACTTATACTGGAGTAGGTCATAGTGGAGGACTTACAGAGAACGAGAAGAAACTATTTGTTAATACAATGGTTGCATCTTATCGTTCAAGTGCTTCTGATCCGTATATAACAATTACTAATCAGGATGCTGTTAATAATGGCAAGACCACGACTATATATCTAGAAGATAGAGGAGACGGTGGTAATAATATTGATATTAACTACCGAATCAATGATGACACAACTAATTCTAAGATTAATAGAGGTTATCTTGTTCATATATATAAGGATGGTGAGTGGCAAGAAGTAATAGATGCTGAGAAAGCGACAGATTATAAGATAGAAAATGTGTCCTATAGTGAAGTGAAGGCAAATGGACAGGTTCAGTATGTGTTATATCTTGTTTCAAAATATACAAATGACCAAGGAATAGATGTTTACGCATATGATACACAGACTGTAAATGTTGTTCTTATGCCGATGTTCAACCTACGATAATGTTATTGTGAAGTTACAAGACCTTTATATTGTTATTCTTTAATAAATAAACTGCTATGACTAATAAATAATAGTCATAGCAGTTTTATTTTTGCGTGTTTTATGATATATTATAGGAAACTGTAGGAATAAAACGATTGCGAAAATGACGATTAAATGCCAATTGTGCGGAAACGAAGATAATGCAACAAAAAACTTAATATAGAATAAAAATACACAAATATACACTTATAGGAGAAGGACATGAATACTAGTTCGAGGACAGGCAGATTACTAATTAAGGTAATGGGAGCTTTTGCTGCAGTTTCTCTAGCTGCAATAACAGGGATTGTTCTTACTGTATCTTTCGCATCGTCAGGAAGTAACTTACCTGATTATACTAAGAAGGATACATCTAAGGTACTTGGGACGGAGGAGAATCCATATACAATACTTGAAATTGTTCCTGATGTGGATAGCGCTACGGTAGGCTATCTAATAAATGGACAGGAACCTAGAAATCTACTTTCTATAGGTGCGACAGATAAGAGTGTGGCATATTCAGCGGCGGGCATATACCAAGATGCATTTGCATCAGAGGGTAGCCCGTCGTCTTTTGTTGGAGACTATCAGGATGCTTACACATTTGACCAGGATAAGGGAGCAATAGGAACTAACCCAGCATCAGGCTTTGTAGAGAAGAAAGATGAATATAAATCAGAGCATGAATCTGGAACTGATATGGCATACTCTGAATTCGGATATTACACTAGAGTTACTAATGGCACAGGCAACTATAATTATGATACAGGCAAGAAATGCTTTGTTCCTGCAAATGGTGGTAATTTTAGTTGGACCAGCGTGGGAGCCTTTGAACATGTTGGAACGGGACAGATTCCGGAGGGGAGTATTCCTTGTTCAAGAGCTTTAGATTATGGTGTAGATGGAGAGAGAAGCTATAGCTATAATAATGCGACTCACACAGGGGAGATAGGCGAGAAGGCATACAAATACTATTATTCCCCTACAGGTGGTTTTAAGTGGGTGCCTAATAATAATTATAATAATGAGAATGTCTTTATTGAGAATCAGACGGAGATGACTTATGTGGAGGGTGAAGAGACTAAGACAAGACCTATTACCAGCGCTCAGGTAGGGGATAAGCTCTACATGACAAGAACTGAGAATGTATACTATGTGTATAAAGCAAGCGCTATAACAGTTAACGATTTGTTCTTAAAGGAATTAGTCTCTCCTGATGCAACAGCTCTTAATTATAAGACACAGGTGGTAACAGTTACACCTGCACAATTAGTAGTAGATGATACTAATCGTAATGAAGCTGATAAAGCCAAAGACTTAATTGACACTGCAGATATGATTATGGTGCATGATAGTTCTACTGGATATAGAATTGCCAGAGCCCTAGATGGAGGAACGGGAGAAGTCCCTAAGTTTAGAAATATTAATAGTGGCTCGAAAGACTTAACTCTCAAGACAGCTAATTATATTATTGAGCGAGGTGCTAAGGGGTATAATACGGATTTCTTAGGAAATGTTACTAAGCCAGCGGCTGTAGTTTTTGACGAAGAAGCTATTAAGAGCGCTAATTCATATTCTACGGCATCTAATAATTGTGCTAATCTCAAGCTTGTATATGATGTATATAATAATTTGGGCTCTAAGCTTGCTTATAACTGGATGAGTGGACAGCCATATACGGCGAAAATTAATGTGGCAAAAGGTCTTCCGAATTATAGAAATTTTGGATTCGAAGAAGTGGATGCCCTGGGTAGATCTCAGTTTGTATATAATTATAAAGGAACAGATGATTCCTGGTTAACTAATGCATTTGCAAATAGCAGCAAAATTGTTAAATCAGAACTTAACAAACCCGCTTTTTCTAATGTGAATGCGGGAGCAACTATGTCAGTTGCCACAATGCTATCTGCAATCAACAAAGAGGCTAATGGATACAATCAGCCTAGAAAACTTCGTATCTTAGAATTACAACCTAATGAGAAATACTACTTTGACGCTAATAATAAGGATGCCTGGGTATATTACTATCTATCACTATTCCCATGGTTTATAGGAACTGGTAAAGACGTTACTGCTGATAGGGATATGGCGCCGACAGAAGAAAATCCTGCTGATATTACAGTCACAACTATGCCTACTTATGAATTCATTGGAAGAAATGAAGACGTTAATGAGACCTACGATATGATTCTTGTAGGCAATAAGGAGCAGGACGAGACTAATGGTGGATATGGGCAGGATGGCAAGGTAGGATATAATGATGCCTTGCCAAACCAGATGGCATACACTGCTGTAGGTGATCTCGTTACTACATTTGGTGGAGATGAGATGTTAGATTGGTCGAAAGAAGATAATGATTCTTATAAGTGGAATTATGGACTACTTAATAACAATGTATGGTCTAATTCTAATAATGCTAGACCACATGGTAGTTGGTATAGAAGAAATATTGGAGGATTATTTAGCCCCAAATACGTACCATATTACGATAGAGGATTCTATAGACCGATTATTGTGGGAAGCGGAGCCTTTGGTGATAATGATGGCTTCTATGGATTAGGAGAATTATTCTTATTTAATGGATTAAATAACTGGTGGCACTATAATGATAATTCGGATGCTAATATTTTTGCAACAAAACATGGCTCTGATGCTAACATGATAGGACTTCGCTATTCTGGTAATGATTTTACTAAGAAAAAGTATGATCAATTACTTGATTTTGCTAATCAAGGTCCAATTATTGTGGCAGATGATTTGTATAATAACGAAATGGAAAGCCCTGATATACCTAATCGAAACAAGATTGATGAAAGTTCCTTCGTATATCAGTTGGCTAAGAAGAATCAGGATGACGGCGCAGTTAATAAGTACGCCCATGGTGTTACAGACAGGATTAATGATGTAAAAAGACATTTAGAAGAAGATAATTGTTCTGCTACATTTACTAATACCATGAATAATCAGCCTGGGCTTCCTACTGAATATGACGCTGATTCAGCTATTAATTATAATACACAGAAGGATAGTTCGGGTAATAATGTACTACAGTATCATTTCGTGCTTAATGGAGATATTGATACGACTTATGGTGTAAATGTATATACTGATAGTAATAGCAATGGTATATTCGAAGGTTGTATTAATCATACCAAAGAAAGAAATGCTAATGGCGATAATAAGTCTTTTGAATCAGAGAAAGCAGATAATCTTACTATATTTGATGAGACCATTAAAGCATTTATATACGATGGTAATCTATATGCTAATCATACATATCTTGTTACTAAGATTATGCCGGCTTCTGATGTGGGTATGATTCCTTGGAAACTTGAAATATACAATAAATCTAATGATTCTGTAAGATATAGTAAGATTGGTTATACAAGAATTCCTTCTAATGGTAATAAGACAACTATTACAGTTCTTCAGATGAATCTTATGCCCGATATGCAGGATAATGCAAGCACAACCACTGTGAATTTTGCAGATAATTCAGATGTTGGAAGAAAATTCAAGAATTATACTAGGGGACTCGAAGACTTCAATATTCAGATTGAATTCAAACAAAATCGTGATTGGTATAGAACATATCACGATAACAGAGAACAGTGGGCAAAGGATATAATGAAGTATGATATGCTTGTTATAGGATTTAAGGATGTAGCATACTTTACAAATGATGAAGATTTCATCTACGGCTTTGAGAAGTTTAGAGCAGCTGGCAAGTCCATTATATTAAGTCATGATCTTGTTCAGGATGCATCAATTGATATTGGTGGTAAGAACAAAATCGATGGAAGATATCCAGAGAATTATGAAGAGACCAAGGTAATACAATCTGATGTAAGGTATTATCTAAGAGATATATCAGGACAGATTAGAAAATACTACGATGCAGCAAACTATAATGTTACTAATCCATCTGCTATAGATTATGATTATATGAAGTATTATTCTTATGGAAGGCGTGATCTGACATTTGAACCAAGTGATAACTTTAAGATATTTACTTCTGTATTAGAGAGGTTTGCCATTGATTTCTGGGATGGTAATACAATATGGCTTGAGGTAAAAGATTATAATCAGACGCCTCTAATTGATAAATATACATATACCTATGGTAACTTCGATGACCCAAGGCTTACAGAATACTTTGGTTATATCAGACATCCAGATCATAGAGAACAGGCTATTACGAAACCAATTAAGGTAATAAGAGACTATTATAGTGATCATGGTTCTAAACCTGCTAATATGATAATGGATAATTCTGTTAGGGCAATGCTTTTCTACAATTATATTAATTATAATGATAGTAGAAATACAAGGAGAAGTGCTCCGTTTAGCGGATTTAGGGATAGAATTGACAGAACTGTTAAGAATGTAGACCTTACTAATCTAGATAGTAGAAGACAACTTATATGGGGATCTAATTCCATGCTTACCAATAGAGTTTCGGCAGCTAATGAAGGTCAGATTACCAAGTATCCATTTGCGATACCAGATACCATATTTGTTGCTGATACCCATGCTCAGAACTATCAGTTAGATCTCGAATACGATAGCGATGGAGATGTACTAGTATGGTATAACTTAGCAGGAACTGGCAACAGAGGCAGTGGTTCTGCGGTTAATACTAATTCTATTAATGTATATGATAGTAAACATCAGGACTCTCGCAATAATTACTACATTTACACTAAGGGAAATGTTACATATACAGGACTTGGACATAGTGCTAGCAACAATTCGCCTATGTCAGATGACGAGATTAAGCTATTTATTAATACAATGGTGGCAGCCTATCGTTCAGGTGCGTCAGATCCTTATATAACTGTTACTAATCCGGATGCTGTTAATAATGGCAAGACCACGACTATATATCTAGAAGATAGAGGAGACGGTGGTAATAATATTGATATTAACTACCGAATCAATGATGACACAACTAATTCTAAGATTAATAGACAATACCTCCTTCATATATATAAGGATGGTGAGTGGCAAGGAATGATTGAAGATGCTGAGAAGGCCAAGGATTATAAGATAGAAAATGTATCTTATAGTGAAGTAAAAACTAATGGACAGGTTCAGTATCAGATACTTCTTGTTTCGTCGTATATTAATGACCAGGGAGTAGAAGTACTAGTATCAGATGTACAGAATGTAAATGTTGTTCTGATGCCGATGTTTGGATTAAGGTAAGGTTAGTTGACATATTGACAGTTTGTATAGAAGTCATTATTAAAGTCCCCTTTGGCGATTTGCTTTAGGGGGCTTTCCTAATAATTAAAATATGTCTTAAGAAGAATAAATTCATTGTGTAAAATTCCTTCGATTATTGTATAATATGTCGTAAGGGGTACCATGCGTTAGCATGGTGGATGCCTTACGACTGGTAATATGATAAGATATATGCTTAATGCGAAGATAAGGAGATTACTATGCGACATCTTATGAGTCCTATGGACTTTACAGTGGAAGAACTTGAAGAACTTATGGACCTTGCCAATGATATCGAGAATAATCGTGATAAATACAGTGAAATCTGTAAGGGTAAGAAGCTTGCCACATGCTTCTATGAGCCAAGTACAAGAACAAGGCTTTCTTTTGAAGCAGCTATGATTAATCTTGGCGGTCAGGTACTTGGATTTGCAAGTGCAGATTCCAGTTCTGCTGCGAAAGGTGAATCCGTATCTGATACCATTCGTGTAATATCATGTTACGCAGATATATGTGCTATGAGACATCCAAAAGAAGGAGCGCCGCTTGTTGCTTCTAAGAAATCCCTTATTCCTGTTATTAACGCAGGTGATGGAGGACATGAGCATCCTACACAGACCTTAACTGATCTACTTACAATAAGATCATTAAATGGTAAGATTGGCAATATGACAATTGGCCTTTGTGGCGATTTGAAGTTTGGACGTACTGTTCATTCTCTTATAAATGCTCTTGTAAGATATGAAGGAATCAAATTCATTCTTATATCTCCTAAAGAGCTTCGAGTTCCTGATTATATTAGAGAAGATGTGCTAGAGAAGAATAATATTCCATACCAGGAAGTTGAGAGACTAGAAGACGCAATGCCAAGTCTTGATATTCTCTATATGACAAGAGTTCAACAGGAGCGTTTCTTCAACGAGGAAGAATATCTTCGTATGAAGGGCTTCTATATCCTAGATGAAGACAAGATGAAGCTTGCTAAGATGGATATGCTTGTACTTCATCCTCTTCCAAGGGTAAATGAGATTTCGGTAGAGGTGGACGAAGATCCACGAGCAGCATATTTCAAGCAAGCACAATATGGTGTTTATATTAGAATGGCACTAATTCTTACACTTCTAGGGCTTAATAAGAAGTAGACATTGAACTTAAGTTATTAGATAACAATATTAAGGAGATTAACATGCTTAACATAAGTGGAATACATGAAGGATACGTACTTGATCATATCAAGGCTGGTCAGGCTATGGAGATATATCATCATCTCCATTTAGAAGATTTCGAAGGAACTGTAGCAATGATTATGAATGTTGAGAGTTCTAAGATGGGACGAAAAGACATAATTAAGCTGGAGTGTTCCTTAGATGCCATTGATCTTGATATATTAGGATATGTTGACCATAGTATTACTGTAAATGTAATACACAAAGATAAAATTGTTGATAAGAAGGAACTTCGCCTTCCTAAGAAGATCACTAATGTTATAAAGTGTAAGAATCCTAGATGTATTACAAGTATAGAACAGGGACTAGATCAGGTTTTTGTTCTCTGTGACGAGAAGGAGAAATTGTATCGTTGTCAGTATTGCGAGGAGAAATACTCGCCTAAAGGTAAATAGTTTTATGTCTATTTAATCTAATAAATCGTTTAACATGTGGGGTGATGATTAATGAATAATGTTAAGAATCTTAACAAATTATTAAGGGGATTAGATTATGAATTAATTAATGGCAAAGCATCAGGAAAAATAAGCGAACTAGTTGAGGATACAAGAAAGGTGGTAAAAGACTGCCTTTTTGTTTGTATTAAGGGCTCAGCTTACGATTCACATGAACATTTACAAGAAATAATTGACAAGGGCGTCAAAGCTATTGTAATTGAGAAAGATAATGAGGCTGCTAAAAGCTTCATATCTAGTCTTAAGTCTAAGGTTGCAATTATTGCTGTTGATAATACTGAATCAGCTCTT
Organism: Lachnospiraceae bacterium; assembly: GCA_015057165.1. Classification (GTDB taxonomy): domain Bacteria; phylum Bacillota; class Clostridia; order Lachnospirales; family Lachnospiraceae; genus RUG191. The sequence goes on from SVEY01000005.1 coordinate 89,291, forward strand.
TGCATTATTTCTGCAGCTTATTTTGATAATCCTGTTGACAAAATCAAAGTTATTGGAATTACTGGAACTAAGGGTAAGACAACAACCACATATATGGTTAAGTCTATACTTGAACATGCAGGATATAATGTGGGACTTATTGGTACAATTGAGATTACTTATGGTGATGTACATATTCCATCTGTTAATACAACGCCAGGTTCTTACATGCTTCAAGAGCATTTCGCGAAAATGGTTGATAAGGGGATTGATATATGTGTAATGGAAGTATCTTCCCAGGCCATGCTTAGAAAGAGAGTGGATGGATTTACCTTCGAGATGGGAATATTTACCAATATTTCACCAGATCACATTGGACCTAACGAGCATAGCAGTTTCGAGAATTACTTAGAATGTAAGAGTATGCTGTTTGAACAATGTAGATATGCCATAGTTAATGGAGATGATGAACATGCCAACTTCATTCTTGATTCTGCTAAATGCGATACCTTAACATATGGCTTTAATGAAGGCAATGATTTGACTGCTTATGATTTAGAGCTTGTTAATAACAAGGGAATTCTTGGTGTAGACTATAAAGTTAAAGGCAGACTTAATATTGATGCAAAGGTTAATATGCCAGGAAGATTTAGTGCATATAATTCTCTATGTGCTATTGCAATCTGTAATAGGCTTGGAGTTGATATTGATATAACCAGACAGGCTGTAGAGAATGCCAAAGTAAAGGGCAGAATAGAAATGCAAGAAGTTCCTGGTGAATATACACTTATGATTGACTATGCTCACAATGCCATGAGTCTTAAGGCTTTACTTGAGAGTCTTAGAGAATATAATCCTAACAGACTTGTTGTAGTATTTGGAGCTGGAGGTAACAGAGCAAAGGGAAGAAGATATTCCATGGGCTCAGTTGCTGCAAGATATGCAGATTATTCAGTTATAACCTCTGATAATCCTAGAGATGAAGAGCCATTTATGATTATTAAAGATATTATGGCTGGTTATAAAATGGGACTTCTAGGGGATGAAGCAGAGGATATTGATGATTTGTCAGAAGATGATGTTAATAACCTTGTGAAAGACCTTGATCTAAAGAGAGATCACTTCATGGTGGTTGAAGATAGAGTTGAGGCTATTGGTTTTATTATGTTAAATGCCAAGAAAGGTGACCTCATAGTTCTTGCTGGAAAAGGTCATGAGGATTATCAGATAATTAAAGGAGAGAAGCATCATTTAGACGAGAGAGAAGTAATTGCTGATATTGCTAAGGGAATCAGGAATCTACATAAAGAGCTTTCAAATAATAATGGTAAAATGATTACCCTTTAAAGGAGAATTAATAGATTACATGAAGTATTGTGATGTAGTGGTAGATATATCACACGAGAAGTTGGATAAATCATTTCAATATAAGATACCAGAAGAGTTATCAGATGTTCTAATAGAGGGAATGCAGGTTGTTATACCATTTGGAAGAGGAAGTAGAGAGATAACTGGCTTCGTAGTTGGGTTATCTGATAAGCCTAAGTTTGACCCATCTAAGACTAAGGAAGTAATTGGAATAGTTAATAATTCCACAAGCATTGATAGTGAGTTAATTAAGCTTGCTGGATGGATGAAGAGAAACTATGGTTCTACTATGAATCAGGCTCTTAAGACTGTAATTCCTATAAAGGAAAAGAGCAAAGCAGTTGTTAAGAAGACTGTAGTTCTTAATCTTTCTGAAGATGAGTTAAATGCTGAATATACATCTCTAATGGCTAGAAGTCGTCATAGTGTAAGTAAAGAGAGATTATTTCTTGCTTTAATGGAGAATGATGAGATTCCATGGGAAGTGGTAACTAAGAAATTAAATGTAGGCTCAAGTGTTATAAGAGATTTTGAGAAGAATGGCTTTGTCACTATAAGGCATGAGAATACATATAGAAATCCTATAAACCATTTACACGGAAAAGAGAAAAAACTTTCATTAAATCCTGAGCAGGAGGCGATATGTAGTAAGTTTCGAAAAGATTACAGTGCCGGAGATTTCGGCACTTATCTTGTGTATGGGGTAACTGGCTCAGGTAAGACCCTGTGCTATCTGGAGATGATAGAACATGTGTTATCTAAAGGGAAATCAGCAATTGTTCTTATTCCCGAGATTGCCCTCACTTATCAAACTGTTATGCGTTTCTATAAGAGATTTGGTGATAAAGTGTCGATTCTTAATTCCAGAATGAGTAAAGCTGAGAGATATGACCAGTTTGAAAGGGCTAGAAATGGCGATATTAAGATAATTGTAGGACCTCGTTCAGCGCTTTTTACACCATTTCCGGATCTTGGTCTTATAGTAATTGATGAAGAACACGAATCTTCTTACAAATCAGATAATGTACCGAAATACCATGCTGTTAATACAGCTATTGAGAGAGCGAATATAGCAGGAGCAAGTGTTATTCTTGGCTCTGCAACACCTTCTGTTGATAGCTATATGAAGGCACTTTCTGGTGAATATAGGCTTCTTCGTCTTCCTAATCGTGCAAGTACAGACTCTATGGCGAGTTGTGAGATTGTTGACATGAGAAAGGAACTTAGAAGTGGTAATACCAAAATTATCAGCAGAAGACTTCATGAACTTATAGAAGATAGAATTAATCGCCATGAGCAGGTTATGTTGTTTCTGAATAGGCGTGGAATGCTTGGGTGTCTAAGCTGCAGAGAATGTGGGACAACTCTTAAATGTCCTCACTGTGATGTGTCTCTAAGTCTTCATCGTGATGGCAAGATGCATTGCCACTACTGTGGCTATACAATAGTTAAGCCTAAGGTTTGTGGTAAATGTGGCTCTAAAGCCATTGGCGGATTCAATATAGGTACTGAGAAGGTAGAAGAACTTGTGGCAGAAGAGTTTCCTAATGCTAAAGTACTTCGAATGGATATGGACACAACTAAAGGAAAGAGTGGACATGAGGAGATACTTGAGAAATTCGCCAATAGAGAAGCAGACATACTTGTGGGAACACAGATGATTGTTAAGGGACATGACTTTAGTAATGTTACCTTAGTTGGTGCTCTTGCTGCAGATATGTCTCTTAATATTCCTGATTATAGGAGCGGAGAGAGAACATTTCAATTGCTAACACAGGCAGTAGGTCGGGCAGGAAGAGGACATCTAAGAGGAGATGCTATAATCCAGACATATGAACCTGAGAATTATAGTATTGTTGCTTCCAAAGAGCAGGATTATGAATCCTTCTACAATCAGGAAATTGTATACAGAAAGCTTATGAATTATCCTCCAGCTGCCCATATGCTTCTTCTTTCAATACAGTCAGAAGTGGAAGAGCAGGCTGATGGTATGGCTAAAGAATTAGCAGACCTTATTAATACTCATTATGAGAAGGTGAGAATACTTGGACCACAGGATGCAGCCATAGCAAAGATTAATGATGTATATAGAAAGACTATATATATCAAAGATAAGGACTATGGATTACTAGTAAGTATTAAGGATTTAATTGATGAATTTCTATTAGATAACAATAAATATCCTAAGTCCTATGTTTACTTCGATTTCGACCCAATTCATATGATATGATAGGTGAGGAACTTAAATATTAGAGAGTAGAGCAAAATCTATATGTCTAAGACCACTCCGAAGACATTTTTAGTCGAGGAGAGGTACTTAGACATATAGATTAAGATAAACACTATATATAAGGAGACTAAAATGGCAATAAGACAAATAAGAGTACAAGGTGACGAAATCCTTAATAAAAAGAGTAGAATTGTTAAGGAAATAACACCAAGACAAGAAGAATTAATTAAGGATATGATTGAAACTATGCATGACGCAGATGGCGTAGGTCTTGCAGCACCCCAAGTAGGCGTTCTAAGACGAATCGCAGTTATTGATGTGGGAGAAGGTCCAATTGTTCTTGTGAATCCAGAGGTTATTGAGACTAGCGGTGAGCAAACTGGACAAGAAGGATGCCTTAGTGTACCAGGCAAAGTTGGTATCGTAACTCGCCCAAATTATGTTAAGGTGAAAGCTTTCAATGAGAAGATGGAAGAATTTGAAATTGAAGGAGAAGAACTTCTTGCACGTGCACTTGTTCATGAAATTGATCATCTTGACGGTCATGTATATACAGAAATTGTTCAGGGTGAACTTATGGATGTAACTTATGAAGAACCAGAAGAAGAGGATGAGGCATGAGAATAGTATTTATGGGAACTCCTGACTTTGCAGTATTTACAGTGGATGAACTATATAATGCAGGTCATGAAATTGTTCTATGTATAACTCAACCAGATAAACCAAGGGGAAGAAGTGGCAAATTAACACCTTCTCCCGTTAAAGCCTGGGCACTTGAACATAATGTAGAGGTGTTTCAACCGAAGAGAATAAGAGATAAAGGGGCAGTAAGTTATCTTAAGACAATTGACTATGATATAGCTGTTGTTGCGGCATTTGGACAGATTCTTCCTAAAGAAATACTGGAAATGCCCCAATTTGGCTGTATAAACGTGCATGCATCACTGCTTCCTAAATACAGAGGAGCAGCTCCAATTCAGTGGGCAATTCTTAATGGCGAAGAAAAGACAGGTGTCACAATAATGCAGATGGGTGTAGGCCTTGATGATGGAGATATTATTCTTACTAGGGAAGTAGCACTTGATGGCACTGAGACAGGTGGAGAATTATTTGATAATTTAGCATCGGTTGGAGCAAAAGCTTGTGTAGAAGCCATTGATAGAATAGGTAATGGAGATATTAATCCTATACCACAAGAAGAATCCCTGGCAACTCATGTAGGCATGATTAATAAAGAACTTGGTAAGATTGACTGGGGAAGCGAGGCTATTAAGATAGAGCGATATGTAAGAGGTCTTAATCCCTGGCCAACAGCATATACATCTCTTGATGGCAAGAATCTTAAGATATGGAAGAGCCATGTTGTTACAGATTCTGAACTATCTCATAAGAATGTGGATGTATCTAGTGTTGATGCGGGCAAAGTATGCTTCGTTGATAAGAAGAATCTCTTCGTAATGACAGGAAATGGAATCTTGAGTCTTGATGAAATACAGCTAGAAGGTAAGAAAAGGATGGATATATCAGCATTCTTACTGGGTAAAAGCATACTCCCTATGGAGGAACTTGGAAAATAATGTCCGATAATAATGTAAATGTTAGAAGAGTATCTCTAGAAATTGTAGTAAAGGTAATGGAAGATAGGAAATTCCTTAATGAAGTTCTTACGGATGCTTTGAATAAATACAAATACTTGGAAAAGAATAAGAGAAGTTATATATCACGTATTACAAGAGGCGTTGTAGAAAGATTCATAGAACTGGATGCATATATATCTGCTTATTCTAACACAAAACCAGCTAAATTAAATCCTAATATAAGAAATGTGCTTCGCCTTGCAATATATGAATTAAAGTACTTTGATTCAATACCGGAATCTGCTACTGTAAATGAGTATGTGAAGCTTTCTGGAAAATGTGCACCTAGTCGCTTAAAGGGCTTTGTAAATGGAGTACTTAGAAGCATGATAAGGGATGATTTCAAGAAAGCTTGTCTTACTAAGAATGAATCACTTTCTATGCCAAAGTGGCTATATGATAAGTTTCAAAAAGAGTATGGTTGTGCAGATGAGATATGTAAGGCTTTCCTTATGCCCAATTTGATTACAATAAGAACCAATACTACGAAGTGTACTGCAGATACACTTAGAGACAAGTTAGAAAAAGAAGGTGTTAAAGTAACACAGATTCCAGATATAGAGTATGGATTCTTTCTTGAAAATGTTGATTATCTAGAGAAACTTGATTCGTTTAAGGAAGGCTTATTCTATGTTCAGGACTTAAGTTCTATGATGGTTGGAGTAAAATCAGGTGTTAAAGCAGGAGATACTGTTATTGATGTATGCGCTGCTCCTGGTGGAAAGAGCCTTCATGTGGCAGAACTTCTTAAAGTATCTGAAGAAAAAGAATATCAGAATATGGAACCTGAGCTTATTCATCAAGGCCATGTATATTCTTATGATATATCAGATGACAAGGTTAATCTAATAAAAGAAAATATAGATAGAGCAGGTCTTAGTAACATTACTGCCAGTGTAAAAGATGCTACTGTTTTTGATGAACGTTTAAAAGATAAAGCAGACATTGTTATTGCGGATCTTCCTTGTTCTGGACTAGGAATAATTGGAAAGAAACCGGACATTAAGTCAAGAATTAATGCCCTTGATATAGAGAGTCTTGCTACTTTACAGCAGAATATGCTTAATGTATGTAAGAATTATGTTAAGAATAAAGGAAGGCTTATATTCTCTACCTGTACAATTAGTAAAGTAGAGAATCAGGATAATGTCAGAACATTTCTAGACAATAATAGGAATTATAAATTGATAGAAGAGAAACAATTTATGCCATGTAAAGAGCATGATGGCTTCTTTATTTCTATACTCCAGAGGGAGGAGTAATATGTCTCAAGATGTAAAATCAATGACTTTGTCTGAGCTAACTGAATATATTGTTTCTATTGGGGAACCTACATTTCGTGGAAAACAGATATATGACTGGATGCATATTCATCTTGCAAGAAGTTATGATGAGATGACTAATCTATCCAAATCACTTAGAGAGAAGCTAAGGGATACGACTAGTTACATAGCTTTAGAGGCCGAGGAAATTCAGATATCTAAAGAAGACGGCACAAGAAAGTATTTATTTGCCTTGTCCGATGGAAATATGGTTGAGTCTGTACTTATGCGATATAAACATGGACTAAGTGTGTGTATTTCGTCCCAGGTGGGATGCAAGATGGGGTGCAGGTTCTGTGCTTCAACTATAGATGGATTCCTGCGTAATCTTACTCCTTCGGAAATGCTAGATCAGATATATGCAATTTCCAAAGATGTTGGAGAGAGAATAAGCAATGTGGTTGTTATGGGCACTGGTGAGCCCCTTGATAATTATGATAATTTATTAAGATTTATTGATTTATTAACCAATCAGGATGGATATAACATTTCCCAGAGAAATATTACTGTATCAACATGTGGAATTGTCCCAAGAATATATGATTTGGCAAAAGAGAAACTTACAATAACACTAGCACTTTCTCTTCATGCATCAACCCAGGAGAAGAGGCTAGAAATAATGCCTGTTGCTAATAGTTACGATATTAATGAAGTTGTTGAAGCCATGAAATACTATGCTAATTCAACAGGTAGAAGAATAACATATGAATATACCCTTATTGCAGGTGTAAATGACAGTGACTTAGATGCAAAGAATCTCACTAAATTAATAGGTAATTGCCCTTGTCACATTAATCTTATCCCTGTAAATCCTATAAGTGAGAGAGATTATAATTCTACAAGTAGTGAAGGGGTACTTAGATTCAAGAAAAAACTTGAAAAAAACGCTATAAATGTTACTATTAGAAGAGAAATGGGTCGCGATATTGACGGGGCCTGTGGACAACTTAGAAGAAAAAAGTTGAAGGAAGGATTATCATGAGATATTATGCTTTGACTGATACGGGAGTTACTCGTACAGAAAATCAAGATTATGTCTATGCATCAGGTGATAGTGTGGGAATACTACCCAACCTTTTCATTGTTGCAGATGGTATGGGAGGACATAACGCTGGAGATTATGCTTCTCGTAAAGCTGTAATGACTGCACTAGAAGAAATTAAGAATTCAGATGAGAGTAAACCTGTTGCTATTCTTGATCAGGCAATAAAAAAAGCCAATAAGGTATTGTTCAATGAATCAATGGCTGACCCTACCAAGAAGGGGATGGGAACAACATTTGTCTGTGCAACAATTAGCGATAAGAAATTGTATGTTGCAAATGTTGGAGATTCAAGACTTTATGTTGCTAATGACTCAACTATATGTCAGATAACAAAGGATCATTCTCTTGTTCAGGAAATGATGAGAAGTGGTAAAATGGGTACTTTCGATCCTAAGAGACATCCTAAGAGGAATGCAATTACAAGAGCCATTGGCGTTGAGCCAGAAGTTAATATTGATTTCTTTGAAGTATCTAATAATAATTTTGAACAATTCATTCTTTGTTCAGATGGTTTAACTAATATGGTTGATGATAATGAGCTGTTCGCACAGCTTACAGGTAACGACGATGCCAAGACCAAGGCTAGTGTACTTGTAAGTCTTGCTAATAGAAAAGGCGGACTTGATAATATATCAGCAATTGTTGTTGAACCTTATGAAGAGTAGAGATATTAAGTAGGAATAAGATTTAGAAACGGAGATAGAATAATGTTACAAAAGGGAATGTATCTACAAGACAGATATGAGATACTTGAGCCAGTTGGCGCAGGTGGAATGTCTGATGTATATAAAGCAAAAGACCATGTACTTAATAGAGAAGTAGCTATTAAAGTGCTTAAGAAGGAATTTACAGAGGATATGAGTTTTGTTACGAAATTCAGAAGAGAAGCTCAATCCGCTGCTGTTCTTGAGCATCCTAATATTGTTAATATTTACGATGTTGGTTCTGAAGATGGGCTTTATTTCATTATTATGGAATACATCGAAGGTATTACATTAAAGTCATATATTGAAAGAAAAGAACGTCTTAATTACAAAGAGGTTCTATCTATTGCAATACAAGTGGGACGTGGCATTCAGGCTGCTCATGAGAAGGGAATAATTCATAGAGATATTAAGCCACAGAATGTAATTATTTCTAAAGAAGGTAAAGTTAAGGTTACAGACTTTGGTATTGCCAAAGCCGTATCTTCTAATACAATCAATGCAGAAGTAATGGGCTCTGTTCATTATACATCACCAGAGCAGGCTAGAAATGGTATGGTTAATTGCCAGACTGATATATATTCTCTTGGTATTGTTATGTATGAAATGATTACAGGACACGTACCATACGATGGTGATACTACAGTTGCAATAGCAATACAACATTTACAATCTGATATAATTCCACCTTCACAGTATGTGGAAGATATACCTATTAGTGTGGAGAAGATTATTCTAAAATGTACTATGAAGAGTACAGATAAGAGATACGAGAATATGGAAGACCTTCTTCTTGATCTTAAGAAGGCATTGGTTAATCCGGACGAAGATTTCGTTGTAATTGCTGGAGCGGTTGACAATGTTGAGAGTACACGCGTTATCACAGCAGAAGAGTTAGATGCAATCAAGAAAGAAGCAGGAGTAATTGACGATAAGGCAACACCTAAGAAGATTGACGATGATGATGAGAAGTCAGTTGAGGGTAAAGTTAATCCTAAGATGGATAAGGCTGTAACAATAATGGCAATTATTGCTGCAGTTGTTGTTGTAGGTGTCTTAGTATACTTTATTGGTAGTGGCTTTGGATGGTGGAAATTCTTCGGTGGAGATTCCAACCAGGAGAGCGAGCAGGTAACAATGGTTGACTTAACAGGTATGACTGAGAAGGAAGCTATTGATAAGCTTAAGGAATTGAAGCTTGGCTATAAGAAAGAAGAAGTGGCATCTGATCAGTATCCAGAAGGTCAGGTATGTGGACAATCTGTTAAGAAGGGTGACAAAGTAGCGGCTAATACTACTGTTACGATTCAGATTAGTACAGGAAAGGGCGATACTAATGTCCCTAATGTAGTAGGACAGACAGAGTCCTCTGCTATTAATGCAATTAAGACTGCAGGATTTAAGCATAATGTTAATTATGAATATAGTGATCAGGAACAGGGCAAAGTAATTGCACAGAGTCCAAATGCTAATTCTAAAGCTAAGTCAGGTGATACAATTACAATTACAGTAAGTCAGGGCTCAGAGAAGGCAAAGGTTCCTTCTGTTGTAGGACAGAGCCAGTCTTCTGCAACAGCGGCTTTAAGTGCAGCAGGACTTAATGTAACAGTTACTAATGAGAATTCTGATTCTGTGGCTAGTGGTAATGTAATTAGTCAGAGTATTGATTCTGGTAAATATGTAGAGAAAGGAACAACTGTTAATATAACAGTAAGTTCTGGTAAGAAGACAACTTATTACAGATATAATAGGACGTTAAGTTCTCCAGGCTCTTACAGGTTAGAAGATTCTAATGGTAATACCCTTGGAAGCTGGAATGTTGGACAAGGTCAGACACAGACCATATCTGTAAGCAATATTACCACAAGTTCAGGTACACTTTATACGCCTAATGGTTCTGAAGCAGTAAGCTTCCAACAACAATAGTGAGGTAGTCTCTTGGCAGGAAGAATCATTAAGGGTATTGCAGGTTTCTATTATGTACATATAAAGGGACAGGGTATATACGAGTGTAAAGCGAAAGGAATCTTTCGAAAAGAAGGAATGAAGCCTCTTGTAGGTGATAAAGTTGATATTGAAATTCTATCTGAGGAAGATAAAGAAGGAAATATTATCAACATTTACGAGAGGAAAAATTCTCTTATAAGACCGGCTGTCAGTAATGTTGATCAGGCACTTATAATATTTTCAGCAAAGAATCCAAAGCCTAATTTTAATTTGCTTGATAGATTCCTTGTTATGATGGAGTATCAGAATGTTCCGGTAGTTATTTGCTTTAATAAAGTGGATTTGTGCGAAGATGATTATATAAGAGAACTAGAAGATGTGTACAAAGAGACTGGATATAGTATAATTAATACAAGTGCTAAGACCAGAGATGGACACAATGAACTTATAGAGATTCTTAGTGGTAAGACATCTACAGTTGCTGGCCCTTCTGGTGCAGGGAAGTCTTCTCTGATTAACACCTTACAATCTAATATATTAATGGAGACAGGTGAGATTAGTAAGAAGCTGGGAAGAGGAAGGCATACTACAAGACACTGTGAATTAATTATGCTAGATATAGAAGAACCTAGTTATATCGTGGATACGCCAGGATTTTCAACAATGGATATTCCGGGCTTTACGAAGGATGATTTGAAAGAGTGTTATCCTGAATTCTTACATTCTTCTTCTAAGTGTAGATTCGCAGGCTGTGCTCATATTAATGAGCCTGATTGTGAAGTAAAAAGACTCATAGAAGAGGGTAAATTATCTAAGATAAGATATGATAATTATATTAAAATATATGAGGAATTAGATAAGAGACAGAAGTATTAAAGTAGAATATGCATTTACAAGAATAAGCATAATAGGAGGATTAGAAATGACTAACTGCCTGTCACCATCAATTCTATCTAGCGATTTCGGTAGATTGGGTGAAGACATACGAGTAGTAGATGAAGCAGGAGCAGAATATATCCATATTGATGTAATGGATGGAATGTTCGTGCCAAGTATAACAATTGGAATGCCAGTTGTAAAATCAATAAGAAAGTATACTGATAAGGTATTAGATGTACATCTAATGATTGAAGATCCTGACAGATATATTGTGGAATTTGCAGAAGCAGGAGCAGATATAATAACTGTTCATGCTGAGGCATGCAAGCATCTTGACAGGACAGTAGAATTAATTAAAGCGCAATCAGTAATGGCAGCTGTTGCCCTTAACCCTGCCACATCTTTAGATACTATAGAGTACATCCTTCCAAAGCTTGACATGGTACTTATTATGTCGGTTAATCCGGGATTTGGTGGACAGAAGTTCATACCATATTCCATTGATAAGATTAAGACACTTAAGTCCATGATAGATGAGAGAGGACTTAATGTTGATATAGAGGTTGACGGTGGCGTTAATCTTGATAATGTATCTGATATTATTGATGCTGGGGCTAATATAATTGTTGCCGGCTCTGCAGTGTTTAATGGGGATGCAGAAGCTAATGTCAGAGCATTTAGGGATAAAATGTAATATCATATATTATAAAACTATATAAGAGGAGGGATTTTGCTATGTCTGATGAAAGAATTTATATTATTGCGGGAGGTCATGTAGATGATGAATTTGTTAAAAATCTTCTATGTGACAAGAAAGGTAACAAGAAGGAAGGTATCTATCTTCTGGCAGTAGACAGAGGTTTGGAATGTCTTCTTCGCTTAAAGATTAATCCAGATGAAGTAATTGGCGATTTTGATTCAGTATCTGATGAAGCTAGAATTGCAATTGGGTTAGAGCCACGTAAGAAAGCTAAGAAGAAAGCTGAAGGGGAAGAAGAGTCATTTGTATTTGATGTACTTCCATATCATATAAGACAGCTTGATGTACATAAAGACCAGACTGATACAGAGGAAGCTGTAAGATTTGCTATGAGATACTTAAGAGGTGATATTGTACTTCTTGGAGCAACAGGTACAAGAATTGATCATGTTCTTGGCAATGTATCTATACTTGGCCTTGGTGTATTATCTGGATATAATATCATTCTTATGGATGAGCATAATAAGGTTACCCTTGTTAAGGATGAAATGATAATTAAGAAAAAGGAACAATTTGGTGATTTTGTGTCTATTGTACCTTATACTGATGATACATATGTAACATTAACAGGATTTAGATTCAATGTTGAAGATAAGCATATGAAGACTAATTTGTCTCTTGGTATTAGTAATGTTATAGAAGAGGATGAAGCTAAGATAGTAGTTAATAACGGTGTCGCTATTGTTATAGAATCAAGGGATTAGGTGATGAATAAGTCCTTTAGTAAGAAAAAGATAATAACAGCAATTGTAATTCTAACTCTCGCAACAATTATTGTTGTTGCGGGAGCTGTATTTATTACAACGGTAATTAAAAAGAGTCTCTATCAGACGGTATATGATGCAAAGAAGGAAGTTCTAGAGGATTCAGTAGAGAATACAAAGATACATATTGATAATATGAGAACGCAGATTAGAGCAGAACATCCCGAATATTCTGAGGAGAAGATAAAGGATGAAGTTATAGTATGGCTTAGGGATTTCATATATAAAATGAACTATATAGATGATTCATATATCTGGGTTCAGGAAGTATACAACTTTGACGGTGGAGATAAATATGCTATAAGACTAATTCATCCTAATCTTAAGGATACTGAAGGAACTCTACTTTCTACGAGAACGACTGATTCTGAAGGTAACTTCCCTTATAAGGAGGAGCTTGAGGGTATTAAGAAGGATGGACATGTATTCCTTAATTATACATTTAAGGAACTATATTCCGATCGTGTGTCTAGGAAACTTACATATTCTTCTCTGTATCCAGATTATAATTGGATTATTTCTCGAGGGGTGTCTGTTAATAAGCTTGATGATGCAGTTGAGAAGATACAGGCGGTTGAATTTCCAATTATTCTTGTGATTGTAATTATATATGGTATTGCAGTTGTAACTATATTAATATATGCCCTTATATTATGGCATAGAGCCAATGGATTAGAAGACATTAAGAAGAAATTGTCCAAAGAAATTGATTTGTCTCATAAAGCGAATAAGGCACGTGCAAAGTTCTTGTTTGATTTGTCTAATGATGTTGGTACCCAGGTTGATGAGGTTTCAAAGTACACTGAACTTGCAATTGAGAATATTGATAATAGAGAGAAACTAGAAGAATATCTAAAAAAGGCTAAGGAAAGCGAGTTATACGCTAAGAACCTCCTTAACGATGCTAATAAGATGGTATTCATTGAAGAAGATAATATTGAAATAATCGAAACAAAGATGGATTTAAGGGATAATACAAAGAATATAAGAGGCCTTATTCCTAGTCTTACTAAGAATAAGGATGTGGAAGTTGAGGTTGGTGAAGGTGAAATTACCCATTATCTTGTTTATGCAGATGAAATAAGATTAAGACAGATTACAATGGTTCTTCTTACAAGTGCTGTGAGGTTTTCGAGGCCGGGAGGCATTATTAATTGTAATTTGTCAGAAATTCCATCTAAGAAAGAAGGATATGCCACATATAGACTTGTTGTAGAGGATAAAGGCGTTAGTATTCCTGAAGAGTTATTGAATCAAATGGTTGCTGTATTTCAGGATGAAACTTCAAGAGAAGATTCTAGCGAGAATTCAGCGAGATATAGCTTAAGTATTATTAAGAGAATTCTAGATAGTATGAATGGTACAATAAGTATGGAAAGTAAGATAGGTAATGGAACCAAATTTGTAGTTGGTATTACGCTTAGAATAGCAGAGGATAAATAATGGAAAGAGGATTTAGAGAAAAAAAGATTATACAGACTAGTGTAATTGGAATTGTTGCTAATATTCTTCTTGCGGGCTTTAAGGCAGTTGTTGGATTTGTGAGTAATTCTGTTGCTGTTACAATGGATGCTCTTAATAATGTTACTGATGCAACCAGTTCAATTATTACTATAGTTGGAACTAAGCTTGCAGGTAAACAGCCAGATAAGAAGCATCCCTTTGGACATGGAAGAGTAGAATATATAAGCGCTCTTATTATAGCAGGACTTGTATTATATGCAGGTATTACAGCTTTAATCGAGTCTGTGAAGAAGATAATTAGTCCAGAAGAACCAAATTATAGCATGATTTCTATAATAATTATTGCTGTAGCTGTTATTGTTAAGATAGTTCTTGGGCTATATGTTAAGAAGTCTGGTGAAAATGTTAAATCCGATGCTCTAATTAATTCTGGAAAAGACGCTTTATTTGATGCTATAATTTCTTCGGCTACTGTGGTAGCTGCAATTCTTTATGTAGCTTTTGGCATATCAGTGGAGCCATATCTTGCTGGATTAATATCTATTTTCATTATTAAATCAGGAATTGATATGCTTAGAGAAACTGTATCACCTCTTCTTGGAGAAAGAAATGACTTAGAACTTGATGAGGAGATTAAGAAGACAGTTAGAAGCTTTGAGGGTGTAAGAGGTGCATATGATCTGGTTCTTAATAATTATGGTCCTAACTCCCACAATGGTTCAATTCATGTAGAGGTACCAGAGACATTTACAGCCAATGAAATTGATAAATTAATCAGAGATATTCAGGGAGAGGTATATGTAAAGCATGGAGTGATTCTTACTGCAGTAGGTATTTATTCCTATAATACTTCAGATAAAGAAGCAGTTGAAATAAGAAAGAAGATTACCGAGATTGCATCGAAGAATCAATATGTTAATGGTGTTCATGGATTCTATTTAAATAAAGAGGAGAAATCAATTAGATTTGATTTAATAATTAGTTTCGATGCCAAAGATAGAAGAGCAGAATGTGCTAAGGTGTCGAAAGAAATTGAGAAAGAATATCCAGGTTATAAGTTGTATGTTAACATGGATACAGATTTCTCTGAGATATAGGAGGAGTTATGGTATGAAAAAGAATCAGTCAGAAGAAGATTATCTTGAAGCAATCCTTGTTGTTAAAGAAAAAAAGGGAAATGTCCGTTCGATTGACGTAGTTAATGAGCTTAATGTATCTAAGCCAAGTGTTAGTGTGGCTATGAAAAAGCTTCGCTCTAAAGAACTTATTACCTTCGACGACAATGGATATATTAGTTTTACTAGTGAAGGAAGAAGTATTGCTGAAAATATATATAGCAAGCACAAACTTCTTACAGATGCCCTTATATCTATTGGTGTGGATAAGGAGGAGGCTTTGAAAGAAGCATGTGAAATAGAGCATATTATTAGTGATCAGACTTATGAATGTATCAAAAAATATTATAAAAAAGTAAAATAGCTTAATGTGCCGGTGTATACTGGCATTTTTTTGAAAAAAAGTATTGACAAATTGAAGTTAGTCCTGTATAACTATATTAGGTTAGCAATGGCTAACTCCTTTATTAACTTATTGGTTAGAGAAACCTAACCTTATTCCTGCTATTATTGTTAGTAATGCTAACCCATATTTTTTTTGAATATGGGTTAGATTACGCTAACTACCTATGATATATGGGGCAGGATGAGATAGTAAGAAAGAAGGTGAATGGATGATGCCACTTATCTATGCATCGCCCGGAGAAGAGAACATTATTAAGAAGGTTGGTGGAAATCCTGATGTTAAGAGACACCTAGAGAATCTGGGTCTAACGCCAGGGGGGACAGCTACTCTTGTTAATGTAATGGGTGGAAATGTTATTGTTAAGGTTAAAGAATCACGAATAGCAATTGATAAGGAAATGGCTAAGAAAGTGATGATTTAAAAAAATGTGATTTAGGAGGAAGAGATGAACACATTAAGAGATGTTGAGATTGGAAAGACAGTCTCAGTATTAAAACTTCATGGCGAAGGAGCCATAAAGCGTAGAATCATGGATATGGGTATTACTAAAGGTACTGATATTTATGTAAGGAAAGTGGCACCACTTGGTGATCCAATCGAAGTTACAGTTCGTGGATATGAACTTTCTATTAGAAAAGCAGATGCCGAAATGATTGAGGTATCAGAGGGAGGAGAGAAATAATGAGTGTAAAAATCGCACTTGCAGGTAATCCTAACAGTGGAAAAACAACACTTTTTAATAATTTAACTGGCTCAAATCAGTTTGTTGGTAACTGGCCAGGTGTAACAGTTGAAAAGAAAGAGGGTAAACTTAAGAAGCATGATGATGTAGAAATCATTGATCTTCCTGGTATTTATTCACTTTCGCCATACACACTAGAGGAAGTTGTAGCAAGAAATTATCTAATCAATGAACGTCCTGACGCAATTCTTAATATTGTTGATGGAACTAATTTAGAAAGGAACCTTTATCTTACAACACAATTAATTGAACTTGGAATTCCTGTTGTAGTTGCAATTAACATGATGGATGTTGTGAGAAAGAAAGGAGATACTCTTAATACAAAAGAGTTATCAAGACAGCTTGGTTGTGAAATAATGGAGATCTCCGCATTAAAGGGAGAAAATACATTAGAAGCAGCAGAGCTTGCTATTAAAGTGGCAAAGGCTGATAAGAAGATTCCAATGCACACATTTGCAGGACCGGTTGAACATGCAATTGCCCATATTGAGGAAGTTATTGTTCATGATATGCCTGAAGAGCAACAGAGATGGTATGCCATTAAGGTGTTCGAGAGAGATGATAAAGTTCTTGAGCAGTTAAATGTGTCAGCAGATAAGATTGCACATATCGAAAATGATATTAAGGCTGCTGAGAAGGAACTTGATGATGATTCTGAAAGTATTATTACTAACGAACGTTACATATATATCGCTGAGGTCTTGAAAGGCATTTATAAGAAGAAAGATGATAAGACCTTAAGTACTTCAGACAAGATAGACAGAATTGTAACTAATAGATGGCTTGGTCTTCCAATATTTGCAGCAGTTATGTTTATAATCTATTGGATTGCAATGGTTGGAGTTGGTGCACCCCTTACAGACTGGGCTAATGATGGTGTGTTCGGAGATGGATGGCATCTGTTCGGCATAGGTTCATCAGCTTATGAAGAGAAGGCAGAAGAATATAACAACGCTTTCGTTGCAGCTAATGCATATGTTGAAATCGGCGAAGATACGAAAGTTGATGACTTGAAAGCATATGTTCCTGAAAAGGAAAAGGTTACTACAACAGTTGTTGACGAAGAGACACTTGAAGAGACAGACTACACAGTATATTACAAGGATGCTCCAAAAGAGCCAAAAGAGGACGAATGGGGAACAAGCTATGTAGACGGTGTGGAATATCTCGATAAGAATGGAATAGAAGCTCCAGATCCTGCAGATTATGGTATATGGGTACCAGGAATTCCTGTTCTTGTTGAGTCAGGACTTGATGCAGTTGGATGTGCTGACTGGCTAAAGGGATTAATCCTTGATGGTATTATAGCCGGTGTAGGAGCAGTACTTGGTTTCGTGCCTCAGATGCTTGTGTTATTCCTCCTTTTGGCATTTGTTGAGGCATGTGGATACATGGCAAGAGTTGCATTTGTCTTAGATAGAGTATTTAGAAGATTTGGACTTTCAGGTAAGAGTTTTATCCCAATTCTAATTGGAACAGGCTGTGGTGTTCCAGGAATTATGGCATCACGTACAATTGAAAATGAAAGGGATCGTCGTATGACAATTATGACAACCACCTTTATCCCTTGTGGTGCCAAAGTTCCATTCATCGCGATGATAGCCGGAGCAATATTTGGAGGAAGTGCATGGATTTCAACAGGAGCATACTTCATAGGTATTGCAGCGATTATTTGTTCAGGTATAATTCTTAAGAAGACTAAGATGTTTGCAGGGGATCCTGCACCATTTGTAATGGAGCTTCCTGCTTATCATATGCCAACTCTTGGCAATGTTCTTCGTAGTATGTGGGAACGTGGCTGGAGTTTTATCAAGAAAGCTGGTACAATTATCTTGCTATCAACAATTATTATCTGGTTCTTATCTAGATTTGGATGGACAGATGGAGCATTTGGAATGTTAGAAGAGGATGCTATAGGTGATAGTATTCTTGCTGTAATAGGAAATGCTATTTCTTGGATATTTATCCCTCTTGGATTTGGGGATTGGCAAGCAACTGTTGCATCTATCACAGGACTTGTTGCCAAAGAGAATATCGTTGGTACAATGGGAGTATTGTACGGTGCAGAAGGTCATGCCTGGGCTGCGCTTCGTGAAGCATTCTCATATGCTTCAGGAATGAGCTTCCTTATATTCAACCTACTCTGTGCACCATGCTTCGCTGCAATTGGAGCAATTAAGAGAGAGATGAACAATGGTAAATGGACTGCATTTGCAATTACATATGAATGTGTATTCGCATATCTTGTAGCACTTTGTGTATACCAGATTGGAAGTGCATTCTCAGGTGGTCTTAATATAATTGGACTTATTGTTGCAATACTTATTGTAGTAGCATTTGTATTCCTTCTATTCAGACCTTATAAAGAATCACAGACAGTTAATGAAAATGTTAAAATTAAGTAAGTTAGATTATTTATAAAAGGAAAAGCGTATGGAGTGGTTAATGAGTAACATAGGAACAATAATTGTACTAATTATACTTATTGCTGTTGTGGCAATAGTAATAGTAACAATGGTTAAAAGACGAAAAAAAGGTAAGACGTCCTGTGGATGTGGCTGCTCTAATTGCGCTATGCAAGATAGTTGCCATAAGTCAGGCAGTGAGTAGCTATTAAGTATAATATAGGATACTCCTTATAATGAAATAATTACGCTAAAAATCCCCCTCATGTTGAGGGGGATTTCTTGTATATAAATAAGAACCTCTAATTCTTCGCAAATTTAAAATTATACCTGTTTGACATATACATATAAAACGGGTATAATCATATTATGATAAGAAGTTTTAAAGATAAAGAAACTGAAAAAGTATACAATCAGATTTTTTCTAGAAAGCTACCAAGTAATATTCAGAGAATTGCACTTAGAAAACTGATTATGATTGATAATGCTATATCAATTAAAGATTTAAGAATGCCGCCGGGTAATCATTTAGAACGTCTATCGGGAGAAAGAGAAGGACAATATAGTATAAGAATAAATGACAAGTATCGTATATGTTTTAAAGAGGACAATGGAGACTATTATGACATTGAGATTACTGATTACCATTGAAGATTAGTAAAGGAGATTATGTATTATGGATAGAATTATTAAAACACCAACAATGGGAGAAATTTTATTAGAAGAATTTATGAAACCAAATGGTATATCTGCATATAGACTTGCACAAGAAATACATGTTCCGACTTCAAGGATACAGGATATTATTCATGATAGAAGAAAAATAACTGCCGATACATCTTTGAGGTTAGCTAAATTCTTTGACGTATCAGATAAGTATTTTTTAGATATCCAAAATGATATTGAGTTAAGAGAATTAAAAATATCTCTTTCAGCAGATATTAATTCGATTAATACATATAAATTAGCAAATGGATAGGATTACAAGTATTTTTATTTTCCACATATATCACTTAGCTTCTTACCATAGAAGAAGTCATGTATTAATTTGTCAAATTCTTCCCATAGAGGTAGTGTCTCACATTCTGCCTTTCTGGGACAATCATTTTCATCTTCTGCCAGGCACGCAACAGGAGAGAGTGTGCCTTCCATAAGTTCTAGGATTTCTCCGATTGTATATTCCTCAGGTGTGCGACATAGTTTATATCCGCCACCTTTTCCACTGACACCAACAATAAGCTTGGCGTTAACAAGGTCTTTTACAATTATTTCAAGATATTTCTTAGAGATATTCTGTCTTGCAGCAATATCTTTAAGAGGTATGAATTTATCTGATTCATTTTCTGCAATATCTAGCATAACTCGAATTGCATATCTTCCCTTAGTTGTAATCATAACTTATTCCTCCTTGCTACTGGTGATGAAATACTATTCTATCTATTATGTTGCATATTGTGTATCATGTATTATTCGCTAAATATGGTCTATTACCCACCAACCTATTATATAATAGGTTATTTGTAATGTCACTATATTAATATCTGTAATGTATGCACAATACATAAATACATCTTAGAAAGGTTGTCTATGTTAATTACCTATTGACATAGTAGGTAAAAGGTATTATAATACAAAACAGCTGAAATTACAAGAAAGGAATTAGATTCATGATTTATGCAGATAACGCTGCAACAACAAGAATGAGTGATGCAGCAATTAAGAGAATGACAGAGTTAATGACAGATACATATGGCAATCCATCAAGCCTCTATAGTGTAGGACAGAAAGCAAAGGAAGTATTAGAGGAAGCCAGAGATGATGTTGCAGATGTTATTAATGCTAATCCGAGAGAAATTTATTTTACATCTGGTGGAAGCGAAGCGGATAATTTCGCAATTAGAAGTGCTGCAGTAATTGGAGCTAAGAATAATAAGAAGCATATTATTAGTACAGCATTTGAACATCACGCGGTACTTCATACATTAAGAGCATTAGAGAAAGAAGGATTCGAAGTTACACTTCTTGATGTTCATGAAGATGGACTTGTTAGACTTAATGAATTAGAAGATGCAATTAGAGAAGATACATGCCTCGTTACAATTATGTATGCCAATAACGAGATTGGTACGATTCAACCAATAAGAGAGATTGGTAAGCTTTGTCGAGAGAAGAATATATTATTCCATACTGATGCTGTCCAGGCAATAGGACACCTTCCTATTGATGTTGAGAAGGATAATATTGACATGCTTTCAGCATCAGGTCACAAATTTAAAGGACCAAAGGGTGCAGGCTTCCTATATGCTAAGAAGGGTATTAGGCTTACGAATCTTATTGAAGGTGGTGCACAGGAGAGAGGAAAGAGAGCTGGTACAGAGAATGTGCCTGCAATCTCTGCAATGGCACTTGCACTTAAGGATGCAGTATCTAATATGGAAGATAATACCAAGGTTATAATTAAACGTCGTGACAGGCTGATTGAGGGATTAAGCAAGATAGAACACAGTGCCCTCAATGGTGATGCCACTAAGAGACTTCCTGGAAATGTTAATCTTTGCTTTGAAGGAATTGAGGGAGAGTCACTACTTCTTCTATTAGACGATAAGGGGATTATGGCTTCATCAGGAAGTGCATGTACTTCAGGAAGCTTAGATCCGAGTCACGTACTTCTTGCTATTGGAAGAGTACATGATGTAGCCCATGGTTCTCTTCGTCTTAGCATTAATGAAGATACATCAGATGAAGATGTGGAATATATTATTAAGTCAGTTGAAGAAGTTGTTACTTATCTAAGAGGATTTTCCCCAATATGGAGAGATCTGGTTTCGGGAAAGAAAGAGTTTATTCTATAAGAAGAGTACTCTTATAGGGGTGTGAATAAAAACTATAATAGATGAATCTAATAACAGGAGGAAATAATTATGGCATTATATAGTGAGAAAGTAATGGATCATTTTCGTAATCCAAGAAATGTGGGAGTAATTGAGGATGCTGATGGAGTTGGTGAAGTTGGTAATGCAAAATGTGGTGACATCATGAAGATGTATCTTAAGATTGATGATGATGTTATAACGGATGTAAAGTTTGAAACTTTCGGTTGCGGTAGCGCTATCGCATCTAGCTCTATGGCAACAGAGATGATTAAGGGAAAGCCTGTTAATGAAGCTATGCAACTAACTAATAAGGCTGTTGCAGAAGCACTAGATGGACTTCCTGATTACAAGATGCACTGTTCTGTTCTTGCAGAAGAAGCTATTAAGTCGGCTCTTGATGACTACAATTCCAAGTCATAGGCGTTAATTCGTCAGAGAATTTGTAGGTTATAACTAGTGATAAGTTATTATTATCACAAATCACTTAAAACCTATTGACTTAGTAGGTATATAGTTATAAACTGATTTTAGTTTCAAGGAAGAACTAATTAATGAGGTGGAAAAAAATGAGTAAGAAAGTTACCTACAAATTAATTAATGCTATTTATCATCGAATGTGCATTTAACAGAGGATGCAACAAGCAACATATAACAGACTAAACTAACAAAGATAAAAAGTATTACTTAATTAAAGGAGAAAAAATAAAATGAGTGATTTGAGATTTGAGACATTACAGTTACATGTAGGACAGGAAGTGGCTGACCCAGCTAGTGATTCAAGAGCAGTACCAATTTATCAGACAACTTCTTATGTATTCCATAATAGTAAACATGCAGCAGACAGATTTGGACTAGCTGATCCTGGTAACATATATGGAAGACTTACTAATTCTACACAGGGAGTGTTAGAAGAAAGAATAGCTGCATTAGAAGGCGGTAGCGCTGCACTTGCTCTTTCATCAGGAGCCGCAGCAATTACATACACAATAGAAGCTTTAGCTGCAAATGGTGGTCATATAGTTGCACAGAAGACTATCTATGGTGGAAGCTATAACCTTCTATCACATACACTTCCACAATATGGAATTGAGACTTCATTTGTTGATGCCCATAATTTGGTGGAAGTAGAGAATGCAATTAAGGATAACACAAGAGCTATTTATCTAGAGACTCTTGGTAATCCTAATAGTGATATTCCAGATATTGATGCAATTGCAGAAATTGCACACAAACACGGACTACCACTTGTTATTGATAACACATTTGGAACACCATATCTAATTCGTCCTATTGAGCATGGTGCAGATATTGTAGTACATTCTGCAACTAAGTTTATTGGTGGTCATGGAACAACACTTGGTGGAATTATTGTAGAATCTGGCAAATTCGATTGGAGTAAGAGTGGTAAGTATCCTAATATTGCAGAACCTAATCCTAGTTATCATGGTGTATCATTCTATGATGCAGTAGGGCCGGCAGCTTTTGTTACTTATATTCGAGCAATTCTACTTAGAGATACAGGTGCTGCTATTTCGCCATTTAACGCATTCTTATTGTTACAAGGTGTAGAGACTTTGTCTCTTAGATTAGAGCGTCATGTTGAGAATACTAAGAAGGTAGTTGAATTCTTAGAGAATCATCCTAAAGTAGAGAAGGTGAACCATCCGTCCCTATTTGACCATCCAGATCATGACTTATACGAGAAATACTTTCCTAATGGCGGAGGTTCAATCTTCACATTTGAGCTTAAAGGAGGACAGGATGAGGCATGGAAGTTTATTGATAATCTTAAGATTTTCTCACTTCTTGCCAATGTTGCTGATGTCAAGAGTCTTGTTATTCATCCAGCATCAACAACTCATTCACAGCTTTCAGAAGAAGAACTTCTTGATCAGGGAATCAAGAGTAATACCATTAGGCTTTCAATTGGAACGGAGCATATAGATGACATAATTGAGGACTTGGAGAAAGGATTTGCTTCGATCTAGTTTTAGGCGATAAATTTTAAGACAATAGGCGCTTACTTTATGTAAGACCTATTGTTTTTTTTATACTATTTTTTAGGGAAAATGAAAAATGAACAGTTGAAAGTGCAATGTGTAATTATTATAATTGTATAGGATACATTAGTAATTTATAGTTATATTATACTAGTTATAGGGGAAATGTTTTTATGAGTAATGCTACGAAGAATAATTCTGAAAATGTGTTGAATAAATTAGAAAAACTAAAAATAGTAAAGATTATAAGAGATGCACTCGTTAATATTATTCCAGTGCTGATAATTGGTGCCTTTGCACTAATAATTAAGTCATTTCCTGTAGGAGCATATCAAAGTTTTATTGAGACTTTCGCAGGAGGTTTTATATATAAGCTGGCTGAGGCTATTTATAGTGCTACATTTGGGGTGCTTTCTGTCTATATGACATATTCTATTACTATTTCTTATATGCGACTTAATGAAGACTATGAAGCTAGTAGTGGAGGGGCATGTATTGCAACTCTTGTGTCATTTTTTATTCTGTCAGGTGTCTATCTTGAAGACTTTAGTATAGATTGCCTCGGGGCTAAGTCTATGTTTCTAGCAATTATAACTGGACTTGTTGCTACATGGTTATATTGTAAATTAGATAGATTCTTTAGACAACGTAGACTAAAGGCTTATTCTGCAGGGGCTGATAGAATATTTAATAGAATGCTGCAGACAATACTACCAATAGTAATTGTTACATCATTATTTGGTTTGATTAATACAATTATTATTCTTATTGCAAATGAGAATTCAGCACGAGAGCTGCTTGCTTCAATTGCTAATAGCATGTTTTCTTTTGGTGATGTGGGATTCTTTAAGGGATTCTTATTCGTGCTTTTATCTTCAGTACTTTGGTTCTTCGGAATTCATGGTAGCGATACTTTAGAGGGTGTGATGCAGACGTATTTTTCACCAGGAGTATTGGAGAACCAAGCTTCAGTTATGGCAGGTGAAGCTCCTACTAATATTTTGACAAAAGAATTCTTTGACTGTTTTGTGCTTATTGGAGGTTGTGGAACAACTATAAGTCTATTACTTGCAATAATTATATTCTCAAAGAATTCATCTAGAAGAAATATGGGGTATACTGCCGCAGTTCCAATGATTTTCAATATAAATGAATTGATGGTATTTGGACTCCCTATTATATTCAATCCTATTATGTTAATTCCATTTCTAGCAACTCCACTTGTATGCTATTCCCTGTCTTATGCATCTATTGCAACCGGAATAGTACCTATGATAACTAATGAGGTGGAGTGGACCACACCTATTATATTAGGTGGATATACGGCAACAGGATCTGTTAATGGCGCAATACTACAGGTTGTCAATGTTATAGTTGGTGTCTTGATTTACGCGCCTTTTGTACGAATACTCGATAAGTATTCTGCCAAGGAAATGCAGGATGGATTTAGTGATTTTATGTCATATTACCTGGATAATGAGCAAGACCTGGCTAGTATAAAGATGACTGAGCTTAATAATGTATACGGTGAGATGGCAAGAGAGATATCTTCCGATCTTAAGAATAGTCTTGCAAAACTAGTTATACTTTATTATCAACCACAATATAGCTATGACGGAACATGCATTGGGGCAGAAGCGCTTCTACGTTGTCCTCATCCTGCCTATGGTATACTTTATCCACCACTTGTAATCAAACTTGCACAAGAAGGGGGATATCTAATTGAATTAGAGAGAATGGTATTTGTAAAAGCTATGGAAGAGCATCCTATGTTCATACAGAAATATGGAAAAGATGCGAAATTGTCAATTAATGTAACTGCAACTACTGTGCTTTCGCCAGAGTATCTTCATTTCCTTAAGGAGTATAATGATATAGAACCATTTGCTGGTAGGAATATATGCCTTGAGATTACAGAACAGGAAACTCTCACCCTTAATGATGATACTATTAAAGCACTTAAATCAATTAAAGAGATGGGAGTACTTCTTGCAATTGATGATTTTTCCATGGGACAGACATCTATCAATTACCTTAAGAATAATTTGTTCGACGTGATTAAGCTAGATGGTTCCCTTGTAAAGGGACTTCTTGAGGAAGAGAACTGTCGAGAGATTATTTCTTCTATAACCCAACTTGCAGATGCATTGTCTCTATCTGTTCTTGCTGAATATGTTGAGACAGAAGAGCATAGAGAAGAACTTCATGATATTGGATGTGATTGTTATCAAGGGTATCTTTATTCTAAAGCAGAACCTCTTGAGAAATAAAATAAGCTGTGTACCATTATTGGTACACAGCTTTCTCTTTCTTACAACATAGCCTCTACTTCTTTTCTTAATTCCTTCATATCATATGTTGGCTCAAATCTCTTAACAACATTTCCATCTCTGTCAACTAAGAACTTGGTGAAGTTCCATTTGATATAAGCTTTGTCTCCGTATTTCTTGTTGTTCTTACTTGCAATTTTGTCAAATGCTTTATTCTTAAGACCTTTGCCGAATCCCTCAAATGGTTTCTCTGTTGCAAGATATGCAAATAATGGATCTGCTGTATCGCCGTTTACATCAATCTTAGTGAATTGTGGAAATTCTGTTCCAAACTTAAGTGTACAGAATTCATGAATTTCATCGTCATTACCAGGTGCCTGATTAGCAAATTGGTTACATGGGAAATCAAGAATTTCAAACCCTTTGTCTCTAAAATCTTTATACATTTCTTCAAGTGGATCATAGTGAGGTGTGAATCCACAACCTGTTGCAGTATTAACAATTAATAGTACTTTTCCTTCGTAATCTTTAAGACTTACGTCTTCGCCTTTTCTGTCTTTTACTGTGAAATCATATACATTAGCCATCTCAAAATCCTCCTTTTAATTTAATTACTATTTGTCTCCATGTACGTAAGTGCTTTGTATGTCAATTTGTAAAGTGTCTTAAACTCATCCATTGTAAGACCGGTACACTTAGCAATAGATGGTGGGATGTCTACTGCCTTTTCTTTGAGTTTTCTTCCTTCTTCTGTGATTTGAAGTAAGAGCAGTCGTTCATCTTCCTTCATTCTGTGTCTTGTAAGATAATTAGAATTCTCTAATCTCTTAAGAACTGGTGTAAGTGTTCCGTAGTCAAGATGAGTTAATCTAGCAAGTTCTCTAGAAGAAATTGATTCCTTCTCCCACATAACCATCATCACAATGTATTGTGTATAGGTTAGCCCTAATTGCTTAAGGTAAGGAGAGTATTGTCTAACTAATTCCTTAGAGCATGCGTACAATGGAAAACAAACCTGATTATTAAGTTTTAAACAATCATAAGCATTTCCCTGAACACTCATATAGACCTCGTTTACTTTTGCACTAATTACTTTTACACAAGTAATTATATACCATTAATTTTTTTTGTCAATAGGAAATGTTAAATTTGTTATAATAATAAAACAATATTTGACAGAAGAACTTTATTCAATTATGTTATAATTCATTATAAGAATATTCATAAGGAGGTAATTATTATGAAACTTGAATTATACATGTTCGATACATGTCCATATTGTCGTAAGGTTATAAATGAGATACAGATGAGTGGAAGAAAAGATATTGAATTTCATGATATTAGAAAGAATGAGGATGATAGAAAGCGTCTAATAGAAGTAGGTGGCAAAGAGCAGGTTCCTTGTCTATTTATTGATGGAAAGCCAATGTATGAAAGCGATGACATAATTGCCTGGTTAAGAGCCAATTAGTGATGTGTCATTAAGACACTATTATATGGAGGAAAACTGTGAAAGATAAGAAAGTAAAAAGCATATTAATTCTAATACTGGCACTTGTAGTAACCATTGTTGCTGCTGTGTTAATCATGAAAATTATATCAGGTATGTATGGAATCTATACCACAATATGCGTAATTGTTGCATTAATAATTGGAGTGGCAATAGGAATAGTTATTGGATATGTTATTGGAAGAATAAGGGGGCAAAAGAGGGATGAGTGATAATATTGATGCATGATATATTCACTTAAAAAAACAAATATATATAAAATGTCGCATTTTATGATTTAATTGTGTATATATATGTGAAAGATAAATTTTATAATAATTTATTTTTTAAAATATTATAGAATATTCGATAGAAGGGGGTAATTATTATGAGAAAAGAATTATTAAAGGGTTTAACAGATGAGCAAATTAAGAAGGTTGAAGCTTGCAAGAGTGCAGATGAAATCATAAATCTTGCTAAGGCAGAAGGTGTTGAACTTACTGAAGAACAGTTAGAAGCAGTATCTGGTGGTGGATGCTTTAGAAAATCAAAGGTAAAATGTCCTAATTGTGGTGCTGATTATCTTAGCTGTATGAAAGAAAAAGTATGGACAGATGATAGAACTAATGGATCTATTATTCAATACAGATGCTTATGTTGCGATTATGTATGGAAACAATAATATTACATATAATGTGATATGAGGTATATATTATGAGAGAAGAATTATTGAAGGGTTTAACAGAAGAGCAATTAGAAGCAAGAAATATGGCTCCATGGGACTAGTATTCTTGAAAAATCAATAGATATTTAATATAATATCTTATATGACTAATTAATATGCGCCTATATAAGGCGCATATTTTAAGGACGGTGGGTTAGGCTTGGCTAACCATGCGTTATAAGGTTCCGTTCCATCTCATTAACATCATTGTATTTATCTAAGGGGAATGAAAATGCAGATATTGCAAACAGTAATAATAGGTCTATTAATTCCATTTGCAGGAACAGCACTTGGAGCAGCATGTGTATTTTTTCTGCGAAAAGATTTAAATAATCATGTCCAAAGAGCTCTAACGGGTTTTGCGGCAGGTGTTATGGTTGCTGCATCTATATGGAGTCTTATAGTTCCAGCAATTGAGCAATCGGAAGACAAAGGAAGACTTGCGTTCTTACCCGCATTTATCGGGTTTTGGTTAGGAATTCTATTTTTGCTTGTCCTAGATCATGTGGTGCCACATTTGCATAGAAGAATCAATCAGGTTGAGGGTCCTAAGAGCCATCTTACAAGAACTGCTATGATGGTCCTTGCTGTAACTCTTCATAATATTCCTGAAGGCATGGCAGTAGGTGTTGTATATGCAGGGCTTGTTAGCGGTTCAAGTGGCATCACTGCAGGTGGAGCCCTTGCACTTGCCATTGGTATAGCAATTCAGAATTTTCCAGAAGGAGCAATTATATCTATGCCCTTATATGCAGAGGGGAGAAGCAAACCCAAATCATTCTGGCTTGGGATGATGTCAGGAGCAGTTGAGCCTGTTTTTGGTGGATTAACTATTCTAATTGCAGGAGTTGTTGTTCCCGCGATGCCATATCTTCTCTCATTTGCAGCAGGAGCAATGATCTATGTTGTTGTGGAAGAATTAATACCGGAGATGTCTGTTGGTGAGCATTCCAACGTGGGAGTATTAGCTTTTGCTGTGGGCTTTAGTTTGATGATGGCATTAGATGTGGCGCTAGGGTGATGTTGAGAAGAATGGATTATTTGGAAGAAACGCTGGCTTCACAAAGGTTAAATCGGTGCATCACAAGAGTAAGCCATGGATTACGGTACTTGCGAAAAAGTAAAGGAATAGAGTTTTATAAGGTGACTTGAAATAGTTATAATCATTTAGTATAATGTTAGTGATGACTAACTTACGAAGTGCCCGCAGAGGGTGCTTTCACTTAAACGCATAGTTAGCAATAACTAACCAAATAATAGGAGGGATTATTATGAAACTAAAAGGAATTGGATTATTTGCACTAGGTACACTTTTTGGATTGGAGGGAATTAAGCTTCTCTCATCTAGAGAGGCTAAGAAGGTCTATGCGCATTGTACCGCAGGAGTACTAAGGGCTAAGGACGATGTACTTGACCAGGTTACTGTTCTTCAGGAGAATTGTAGCGATATATACGAGGAAGCTAAGGCGATTAATGAAGAGAAAGAGAAGAACAGAGAGTCAGAAGAAGTTAGCGAAGCTAAGACAAAAACCAAGAAGAAAACTAGCAAAAACAAGAAGGATGCTGATAAATGAGATATGTAGTAAAGCACAAAATAAAGGGAAGAATAAGGGTTCATTTTCTTATGAAGAAAATGAACTTTGAAGAGGCAGATACCTTAGAATACTATCTTATTAATTTTGACGAGATTACAAAAGTCAAAGTATATGAGAGAACAGCTGACGCGGCCATATTCTTCAACTGTGACCAAGATAGAATTAGAGAGATACTAAGTAATTTCACTTTTGAAAATGTGACAGTACCTAAGTCGGTGCTTGAAAGCTCAAGTAGAGAAGCATCTGCAGAATACTTTGATAAAATAGTTACTAATGTTTTGGTTCACTATGCAATGCGTCTGGTTATTCCTTTTTCAGTTAGAGGAATCATTGCTACATTGAAATCAATCAAGTATATTTGGCGTGGCCTTAAATCAATCAAGGGTATGCATTTAAAGGTTGAACTTCTTGACGCCATTGCAATTGCTGCGGCTGTTATTATGGGAGACTATAATACTGCATCAAGCGTTATGTTCCTTCTTGGTGTTGGGGAAACTCTTGAGGATTGGACCCATAAGCGTTCTGTAGATGATTTGGCAAGACAGATGGCTCTGAATGTAGACCAGGTTTGGCTTGTAACAGGTGACAGCGAGGTCTTAACTGATTCATCAGCGATTAAGGAGGGAGATAAGGTTGTTGTTCGTATGGGCAATATAATTCCTTTTGACGGAGAAGTTGTTTTAGGTGATTCAATGGTTAACCAGGCGTCAATGACAGGTGAATCTGTGGCTGTTCAGAAAAGTGTTGGAATGAGTGTGTTTGCTGGCACAGTTGTTGAAGAAGGCGAAATAGTAATTAAGGTTACTAAGACGGAAGGTTGTGGTAGATTTGATAAGATCGTTAAGATGATTGAAGAGTCGGAGAAGATGAAATCCGAACAGGAAAACAAAGCAGAAAGAATGGCAGATAAGCTTGTGCCTTATACTCTTCTCGGTGCAGGTTTGACTTATGCATTTAGTCAAAATATAACGAAGGCCATATCGGTTCTAATGGTTGATTATTCATGTGCTTTGAAAATGGCTATGCCTATATCGGTATTGTCTGCCATAAGAGAAGCGGCGAAGTATGACATTACTGTTAAAGGTGGAAGGTTTTTAGAAGCTGTTGCCGACGCAGATACTATAGTGTTTGATAAGACAGGAACACTTACTAAAGCAAAGCCTACTGTTTGGAAAGTTGTTTCCTTTTGCGATGAGTCTGAAGAAGAGCTCCTTCGACAGGCTGCTTGTCTAGAAGAACATTTTCCACATTCAGTTGCTAAGGCTGTAGTGGATGCTGCAGAAAGTCAAGGGCTTAATCACGATGAACTGCATACAGATGTTGAGTATATAGTTGCACATGGAATTGCCTCTACAATTAATGATGAGAAAGCGGTAATAGGAAGTTATCATTTTGTATTCGAGGATGAAGGTGTCAAGATTCCAAGGGGTAAGAAGAAACTTTTTGATTCTCTGTCGGATGAATACTCACATCTATATTTTGCCAAGAACGGAAGGCTTTGTGCGTGCATTCTAATTGAAGACCCTATGAGGAAAGAAGTAAATGTTGTTGTGGACAAACTTCGTAGTCAGGGATTTAAGCATATTGTTATGATGACTGGAGACAGTGAAAGAACTGCGTCGAAGATTGCGGCTGAGGCGGGAATAGATGAGTATTATGCTGAGGTACTTCCTGAGGACAAGGCGCGCTATATTGAAGATGCTAAGAATGAGGGGAGAAATGTAATTATGGTAGGAGATGGTATTAACGATTCTCCCGCACTTTCTGCCGCTGATGTGGGTATTGCCATAAGTGATGGCGCAGAGATAGCAAGGCAAATATCTGATATCACCATAAGTTCATCAGACCTGTGGAGTATAGTGACTTTGCGAGAGCTTAGCGTCAAACTAATGCAACGAATAAGATTTAATCACAGAACTATTGTTGGATTTAATACAGGACTTATCATTCTTGGAGTGGCTGGAATCTTATCTCCATCTGCATCTGCAATGCTTCATAATGGCTCAACTATTGCCCTTGGACTTAAGAGTATGACAAGTCTTTTGCCTGATGAAGATAAGTTGAACAATATGTAAAATGCGTAAGGAGAGTGAAGAATAATATGTATAAGACAACGCTTAAGATTGATGATATGATGTGCTCTATGTGTGAGGTACATGTTAATGATTTAATAAGAAATACTGTCCCTGGAGCAAAGAAGATAAAAAGTTCTCATAAGAAGGGTGAGAGTTCCTTCGTTTCGAAAGAAGAGCCTGATGAGCAAATGCTAAAAGAAGAATTATCTAAGCTGGGATATGAAATCAGATCAATGCAAACGGAAGCTATAGAAAAAAAGGGACTATTTGGATAGGAAAGATAAATTATGAAAGCAGATTATAAGAACTGGATGCCGAAGGGGATGGTGCTTGGAACCGGAATTGCAGGTGTTATTTCGTTGGTATTATATTATATATCTAAAAGTCTTAAAGTGATAAAAGAAGGAAGGGTTAAGAAGATTATTTCTGCTGTATTATTAGTCCTTTCATTAGTGTTATTACCTGTAACAATATGGATGATTTATTTATATAGGTCATTTTCATATAACGGCAAGCGTCAGCTGTCAAAACAGGTTATTAATGGAATTGCTGATTATGTTGATATGCCTGATGGTGGCAAAGGCCTTGATGTCGGCTGCGGAAGTGGAGCTCTTACAATTGCATGTGCAAAAAGAAATCCCACATCAGAAATGATTGGCATAGATAGGTGGGGGAAAGAATATGCTTCCTTTAGTAAAGAACTCTGCGAGAACAATGCAAAGGCAGAAGGTGTTAGTAACACATCCTTTGAAAAGGGTGATGCTCTAAGATTACCTTATGAGGACGAAACATTTGATGCCGTTACAAGTAATTATGTATATCACAATATTCCTAGCAGAGATAGACAAAAGATTCTTCTTGAAACACTTCGTACACTTAAGAAGGGTGGAACCTTTGCCATTCACGATATCATGTCTAAAAGTAGATTTGGTGATATGGAAGAGTTTGCTAAGAAACTTCGTGAGATGGGCTATGCAGAGGTAAAGCTAATAGATACAACTGATGGTATGTTTATGAATAGAAGTGAGGCATTCTTCATGGAGCTTTCAGGCTCGAAACTATTAGTTGGAAAGAAATAATCCGAGGATGTGAATAGATACAGAGGTGAAAGTACGGATATAATATTAAGAGTCAACTTCTCAAACTTCTTGTGATTTTTTCGGCTGCTTCAGCACTTGTAGCCTGGATATGTACACTCTTCTAAAGCTAATTATATTATTTGCAGCTACACATAAAGTAAAGTGCAGGTTAGAAAAAATGAATTAATAATTAATCGAAAATGTCGCATTTCAGAATAAAATTGTGTATATGTAAATGTAAGATAAGTTGCACATTATAGCGTATAATAGTAATATAAAACTAGTTAAAGGAGGTAATTACTATGAGAGATGAATTATTTAAGGGGTTATCAGAGGAGCAAATCAAGAAGGTGAAAGATTGCAAGAATTCAGAGGAAATCTTAAACCTTGCTAAGGCAGAAGGAGTTGAGCTTAGTGATGAACAGCTTGAGGCTGTTTCAGGTGGAGGCTGCTTAGGCACCCGCAAATGTAAGAAGTGTGGCTCTAAAAACATTCACGAAAGACGTCAACAATATCCTGGCAGCAGTGGTATGCCAGGACGCGTAGTATATTTTTACACATGTAGAGAATGTGACTACGAATGGACCTCATGACAATGACTAAAATAAGGCTTTAGAGGACTCATATCAAATGATATGATTCCCCTTAAGTAGACAAGGTAAATAACCAAATCTACTTAAGGGGGATTTTTTATGTCTAAATCAAAATGGTCTGCTGAATTTAGGGCGATGGTATCGCAAGAGTATCTTGATGGAAAAGGTTCTTACTATTTTTTGGCGAACAAGTATCATATAGGCTATGCAACTATACGAAAGTGGGTTGCCGCTTATAAAGTTCATGGAATAGATGCTTTTATTAGTGAGGTTGGAAATAAGAGTTATACACATGAATTTAAAATTATGTGTGTTAAAGAAGTTATTGCTGGTTATGGTAGTTCTGTAGATATAGGTGCAAAATATAAAATTCATCCAACTGTTTTAGAATCATGGATTAAATTATATAATGCTAATAGAGAACTTAGGGATTACATTCCAAAAAGGGAGATCTATATGGCAGATGCAAGAAGAAAAACAACTATTGAAGAACGCAAAGAAATCGTTGAATACTGCTTATCGCATGACAGAGCTTATAAAGACACGGCTAGCTTGTATGGTGTCTCATATAGTCAAGTGTATTCATGGGTTAGAAAATATGATGCCACTGGTGAAGAAGGATTGTCTGATAAACGTGGTCGTCATAAAACTGATGATGAAGTAGATGAATTAGAACGTCTTCGAAGAGAAAACAAACGACTTAAGCGTCAATTAGAAGAAAATGACATGTTGGTACAGCTGTTAAAAAAAGTGAAAGAATTCGAAGGGATGTGAGGCTCGGCAAACAACGCTATGAATCAAAGTATATGGCAATTAAATACTTTTATGAAAACAAAGGCTGGAGTATTAACTGGATGTGTAAGCAGTTATCTGTTTCAAGAGCTGCTTATTATAAATGGTTGCATAGAGAAATACCTATTCAGGAGCAGGAAAATATTGAACTAGCAAATCTTATCAAAGAGTATGATGAGCGTTTTAATCATATCTTAGGCTATCGAAGAATGACCTCTTGGATCAATCATTTCAATCACACGAAATATAGTAAAAAACGTGTTCACAGGATAATGAAGAAGTTAAATGTTCATTCTGTTATCAGAAAGAAAAAGAAAAAATATTTATCTTCAACACCACAAGCTGTAGTTGAAAATATTCTTCAAAGAGATTTCTATGCAACTGCACCAAATCAAAAATGGGCAACAGATGTAACCGAATTTAAAATACCGGGTGAAAAGAAAAAACTATATTTAAGTGCCATTATTGATTTATATGATAGATATCCTGTTTCGTATGTGATTAGTTGTAGAAATGATAATAGATTGGTATTTAAAACATTTGATAAAGCTATTATTACAAATCCCAATGCAAAACCTATCTTTCATAGCGATAGAGGATTTCAATATACAAGTAAAGCTTTTCAAAGAAAACTTAAAAATCAAGATATGCAACAATCAATGTCTAGAGTAGGTCATTGTATTGACAACGGGCCAACAGAAGGTTTTTGGGGGATTATCAAATCTGAGATGTATGCCTTATATGAAATCACAGATGAAGCCTCTCTGAGATTTGCAATCAACGATTATCTAAGGTTTTATGCAGAAGAACGCATACAAGAACGCTATAACTGTAAAACTCCGCTTGAAGTAAGAATGGAAGCTTTATCCTCTGTAAATCCTACAGAATATCCTATTCCAGAAAACAAGCGAATCAATAAATACAAAGAGAAATGGTGTGCATAGAAAAATGGCCATACCTCATACGAAGTATGGTCATTCTCTAAACACTCATTTTAGATATTTATCCTGTCTACTTGACAGGGAGCATATCAAAATTTAAGAGTCCTCTTTTTATTTTGTATATAGCAAAGCTGCAAATTATTTGTGTTTAATTGAAAAGGGCCACTATATATGGTATGATTTACAAGTGCATAATGGGTACATAGAAATTGATTCCTTATTTCACATATCTTAACAAACCTTCACAAATTCCTTTATTTCGCGGAATTCTTAAGATTTCAATCTGATATATCATCACATATTTTCACATAGTTTAACAGCAAATTGGTGTAGAATTGGTGTCAGGATTGGTGTCAAAGTTGTAGTTATTATTATTCCCAGACAGAGCTTTGATATTATAAATAGTAAATTGAACACTTATTATTTACTTTTGTGCTAATATGAGTTACAATATTAGCACGAAAGTAGGTGGAGATATGAATCGAATTGAAAAATTATTAGATGAATCAGGTCTATTATTAACAAAGGTTGCAATGGATGCTGGTGTTACAAAGTATGACCTATATAATTATATTGAAGAAAATAAATATGAGCGTGTTGCTCATGGAATGTATGTTGCACCTGATGCATGGGAAGATGAAAACTATATAATTTCATTAAGGTGCCCTAAAGCTGTCATTTCTCATGATGAAGCATTGTATTATTATGGATTAGTAGATAGAGAACCATATAAGCATACAATTACAATTTATACAGGTTATGGGACAGCAAGACTTATTAAAGACGGAATAAAGGTATATACAGTAAAAAAAGAACTGCTTGATGTTGGAAAAACTGAAGTGATATCTTCATTTGGTCATAAGATACCTATGTACAATCTAGAAAGAACAATTTGCGATTTGATTAGAAGCCGAAGTAGTTTTGAGATTCAAGACTTTCAGACTGCACTAAAAAGTTACCTAAAGAAAAAGGATAAAGACTTAAATCTTCTTATGGAATATGCAAAGCTATTTCATATTGATAAGAGATTGAGAGAGTATATGGAGGTATTATTATAATGGCATTATCTAAAGAACAACTAAAAGGCCGTATAAGGAATGTTGCTAAAGAGAATAATGCAGATGCACGTATTTTAATGCGTATTTATATGATGGAACGCTTTTTAGAAAGGGTGTCGCATTCGAAATATGCGGATAGCTTTATTATAAAAGGTGGTATTCTTGTCACATCAATGGTTGGTGTGTCTATGCGTTCAACTATGGATGTAGATACAACAATACGAAATCTTAACTTATCAGAAGAAGGCATAGTACCTATAATAAAAGAAATATGTGAAATAGATATGGATGATGATGTCTTGTTCAAAATAAAGGAAGTTTCAAGTATCATGGATGAAATGGAATATCCCGGTATTCGGATTAATATCAATGCTATGCTAGAGAGTATGGTTATAATTATCAAAATAGATATATCTACTGATGATGTGATAACTCCAAAAGCTGTAGAATATGAATATGATTTGATGCTTGAAGATAGGTCTATCAAACTCTGGTCATATAATCTTGAAACAATCTTAGCTGAGAAACTTCAAACGATTCTTTCTCGTGGTGTATTAAATACGAGAATGAGAGATTTTTATGACATATATGTATTGTTCCTTCGTTATAGAAGTGAAATAGATTATGTAGTGTTAAAAGAAGCTTTGGAAGCAACCTGTATAAAAAGAAATACGATAAGCCTTAAAGATAGTTGGAGAGACATAGTTGATACAATTGAGAATGATTCTAAGTTAAATATTCTTTGGGAATCGTATCAACGCAAATACTCCTATGCAGAAGATATAAGATATAAAGAAACCATACAAGTAGCAAGAGGACTACTAGAAAGGATTATGTAGCTGAATTGAGAACGCAGGTTGAAAGAATAAATAGTGTAATCCATGAACGATATTATGCACATCATAAAGGAGTGAGTCATTATGCCTATCTATTGTTTTGCCCTGATTACTACACACGAAAAAAAATAAAGAGATGTCAACCCCTTGCCGCGAAGCGGTGCAAGGCAGGGTTGATATCTCTTATTTTTTTCGTACAATGTCTAAGGCAAAACAAGAGAAAACTCCACGGACGGTACTTTATCAAAAAGATAAGTGAACTTGCTGATTGGAGCCTTGATTGTCCCTATATTATCCAGGGAGAATTCTTCTCAGAGCACAACATTATTGTTTTCAAACTTGATGAGGCGATAGCCTGTAATAAGCCGGTGTAATGCACCGCACCTTTCAAAATGCACCCACTTTGTCCGTGGGGTGCATTGGTATCCATATTAGAGTTATTTGCTATAAGAGTTCAACCGAAAGGTTGGGCTTTTTGTGTGACATAAAATCTCAAAATTGAGATTTTTGTCAATGGGTTGATTTGGCAGGAACGGGTATGATAGACTATATTTAAATCATCTGTAATATCTCATAAAGGTTTTTGTTAAAGCATTTTCCTGTTAATTTGGGAGTTACAGGTAAGTAAGTATAAATGTAGGAGGTTATCCGATATGAGATGTCCGAATTGCGGAAGAGAAATACAGGGGGGAGCGCATTTCTGTAGTGGCTGCGGTTTTAGATTTGGTAATCAGCAACCATATAATCCGCAGGGTAATATGCCCCCTAAAAAGTCTAAGGGAGGAATTATTGCCCTTATAGTTATTGGTTCTGTAGTAGCATTTGCACTTGTAGGATTATTAGTCTTCTTTTTAGTATCACATTTTCTGGGTGGAAGTATAAGTTCAAAAGACGCTAAAGCAATGGACGGAACATGGGAATTCGTAGCGGCTACGATTGACGGTAAGAAGGTGGCTGCTAAGGATACGGGGACGCCTATGTCTTTTGTGTTCGAGAAGAACGGTAAGGCTATATACACTCTTAACGGAGAATCTGAGAAATATAAGTGGGAAAAAGACGGTAAATTAATCACTATATATGTTGAGGAAGACGGTAAAGAAAAAGGTCATACGGCGGTTCTATCCGATAACTATTTCACACTTCAGTGGAACGTCAACGGTAAGGCAATGGAGCTGATTTTCGCTAAGCAAGGAACTGATGCGGCAGATCCTAAGAAATATGTGCCTGAAAATACCATCGCGTCATCTCAGACAACACCGCAAACAACTGATGGTTCTTCACAGATAAAGAAAAATACTAACTCGAAAAGTAATACGCAGAATTCCGGTTCTTCCCGGGATAATTGCATAGGCACATGGAAAGCGACAAGCGGAACGGCTGCGGGACAAGAGGTAACGAATCCTGATTTCTTGGCGACATTTGTGCTATCCGGTGATGGCACGGTAAGCCAAACAAGATACCGTAAAACAACTTCGGGAATCTGGCAGTATGAGGGTGGCGAGGTTACAATTATTATTTACGATGCAGAGGGGTCGTCATATAAAGGAACAGTATCCGGCAATCAAATGAGGCTGTCAGGTGATGATGGACAATATGATATAACGATGGTTTTGTCGAAGCAATAATTATTTGCAGAAATATTGACAAACGAACCATACTATAGTTCTTCAAAGAATTCATTAAAGGATTTAACAAGCAAATGGTGCTTAAGCCCGATATTTACGCCCGTCTCATTATGCGTAAGATATACGGCGTCTTTTGTAATAACGATATTGATGCCGTTATATTCGTATGTCTTACTGTCGTTGTCTTCAGGTATGCTATCCGGATGCTCCACAAGGGGTACTGCATTTTCCTTCATCTTGTCATAACTATCACATAGCATAGAGATTTCGTTTGTATCGGTGAGGTAGTGATATATACTGTTTCCCTCGGTACCCTTGATTTGTAAGCCGGTAATAGCATGACCCTTTGGATTAATAAATAATGAGTGTGAGAAAATGTTGCTAAGCCGTGCGTGTTCAAAGTAGTACGGCTCCACCTTTCCCGTTTGATATAGGGGAAGCCAGGCTATAATTGCATTAGTCAGCTCTGGAGTAGATCTTTTGAGATTGTGAATAATAATAATTTTCACACCCTTTTGAATAAGAAGCAGCATTGAATTCTGCCATTTTGTGAAAAACTGCGGGTCTTCCGTCATCCATTCCATAGAGCTGTCTGAGTAGAGGCAGAGATAGCGCGGCTTTTTCTCCAGCGCTGTAGCGAAGAATTGTTCAACGGCCTGTCTCAGACCTTCATTTCCAATATAAGACATGGGGGCATCTTCTTGTTTTGTCGGAAGAATAAAATTCTTCGACCTTCTGAGCTTTTTTTGCTTAGTGGTCGCAGTGACATTAAATGTCTCAAGAAGGCTTTTTGTGTTACTATCTCTTGGAATAACGATGGGCGCGTTGTAATCGGTAAACCATTCTTGGAACGAATCTCTGTTAAGGTTGTCTTTTTTTATTCCGCTTGATTTGCTGATAAATGAATAATCTTCGGCGGACTCAACTCTATCCCATAGTTCATTTGCCAGTTTGAGAGAGAAGCTCGACGCGGGATTAACATCCCTGCCACCGTTCCTGTATCGGCTGATGACTGCAGGGTCACAATTAAGCTTCTCTGTTATCTCTGCATTGGAAATATTAAATCTGTCAAGAAGAACATTTATCTTGTAAATGTATGTCACGGTATCCCTGTGTTTATCAATTACATATTTTGTAGGCATATCTTCATACAGCCAATCGGTTATCCCCGTTTTAAAGTCATCGGATGAAAGAGCTATATCAACGCCTGTAATCTCGCTTATCGTATTAAGTTTATCGTTGTCTTTTGCATAACGGTAAATGCCGTCAATTATTTTTACGACAGATGCACTGTGCTTGTTGGGGATTCGCTTGCCGGAAGAAATGTGACTTATGGATGTCCTGTCAATATCGGCATATTTAGAGATAGCTAGTTTGGTAGCATCAATTTCTTTTATCAGTTCGTTAATTCTATCATTTAACATGACTATACGCCTCCGATTTTTAATACTATTAGTGTATCATTTCGGATGAAAATTGTCTATTTTACGAAAAGGATATTTGCTTGCGTGACATAAAAACTCATAATTGAGATTTTTGTCAACGTATTGATTTTCGATAAGAGGATGTGATAAAATTTTATTATATATTGTAGTGGGGTTTTGTAAGAAGCTTTAAGTATATTATCAGGTTTGGGATTCAAAAGTGTGAGGCCAGCGAAAGGGGAGAACCTATGAAAAGAAGTAAAACGATTGTTGCAGTAACAATGATAATGATGCTATCCCTCTTGATAACGGGATGCGGGTGCTCATTATTCGGCAAGAAGGTAAGCAAAGAAGATGCCGCCATTATGGTAGGTATGTGGGACTTGTCTAATGTAACTTTTGATGGCAAGCAGACTACTGCGAAAGAACTCGGTATTTCGATGTCATTTGAATTCTATGATGATGGCACAACGAAGTATACATATAATGGTAAGTCAGAAGTCTATGATTGGAAGAAGAAGGCAGACGCCATAATAATATATGTGCCCGACAAGAACGATTCGTCGAAGAAGGAGGAACATACGGCCATAGTTAACGGCGATTCAATGAAGCTTGATTGGGAGATTGACGGTAAGCCGGTTGAAATGGGCTTCGATAAGACAAGCAGCACTGTATCAAACGATAAGAAATCCGGTAAACCAACCGCCGGTAAGAATACCGACCCTACTGCTAATCAAAATACCACTAATACTACAAATAACACTAATACTACAAATAACACAACACAGAATAAAGACAGTGCCGACAGAGCTCTGCTTATAGGTACGTGGAATGTAATAAGCATCTCAACGGGTGAAGAAACATATTCGGGAGATGATGTCTACGCATCATTCGAATTTAAAGAGGACGGAACTGTAATAGTTCATGGACAGGAAGACTGGTCCGGTATTTGGGAACTTTCTAATGGTAATGTGTCATTGGTAATTAATTATCCAAACGGAACAATGACACTTTCAGGAACGTTGGAAGGCACTATACTGACGATAGATGGAACAGATTCGTACGATGGCTCGGCGGGAACTATTATAATGTCTAAGCAATAATAAAGTAAGATAGTGTGACAGGAGGATAGTCCGATATGAAATGCCCAAATTGTGGAAAAGAATCACAGAATGGAGTCTCATTCTGCAGCGAGTGCGGTTTCAGATTTGAGAACCAACAGTCATATGGCAATCAGCAGCCTAACGCTAATCAAGGAGCATATGGTAATCAAGGATTTTACGGTAATCAAGGACCCTATAATCCGCAGGGGAATATGCCACCGAAGAAGTCTAAGGGTTGGATTATTGCGCTCATAATTATAGGCGCGGTAATATTTCTTGCCCTTACAGGAGTTCTTGTGTTCTTTTTGGTGAGAGGGTTTAGTAATAATGATGATTCGAAGACTGATACTACCATATCCTCCGAGAACCGGACGTCATTTATACAGGCTAATAATCTGACTGTATCGCCTGCCAATCAGACTTACAATAATAGAGCATATACATATGCATTGGACGATGAAGGCAGACAGATAATTAACGAAGGCTTAATAATCAATCAGAAGGATGCAACATTTAGGCTATATAACTATACCGAGACGATGAATAGTGACTCTAAGACCAGAACTATATCATTCAAATACGATATGACCATTCCGGCGGAAGTGACGGAAGACGTCGCAATTCTCGGAGGCTCCATGAGACTTAAGCTTAATGCTATTTATTACACACCGAATGTGTTCGACGGTAATACAGGTGACGAGTATTATAGTGAGGAGCATGGAGTAGGTGACGCAAGCACTACTTCGAAAAACAATACGGTTCTCTGGAATGGTACGACATATAATGTGGCTGTAAGTAAGAACATGATTTCCGGAGGCTGGGATCCTTCACAGAAAGAGACGCTTCAGGATGGCACGCTTGTATTTACGACTACGTATAGGCAGACAGGACAATATACGATAACTGTTCCGATTGATTATTATGGTCCTATGATAGCGCTTAATAAAATAGGTGTGGATCAATCACTTTATAACGCGTATGTCAGTAATAAAGAGGCTAACGACGCAGACAGACCAACCAAGAAATTCTATGAGACTGCTTACAAGAATTATCAACCGACAGATTACTACATTATGAAAATAAGCGATGTGCCTAAGTAAAAAACCTATCTATGCCAAAAGCGAAGACTTTGATTTTGTAGAGAATTTCATAAGAAGTCATTGTGCCAATGCGAAAGCAAAGATGGTGTTGGCTGGAGGTAAGACTAAGGGAAAAAAGGAATGAAAGCTGTATAGGGTGGAATAAATGTTAGAACAATTATCGGATGGTACGTTAACGTGGACAATGAATTATGATGATGAGGAGTACATGCATCGTAACAGGTATTATGTCAATCAAAATACAATAGAGTATTATAGTGTTCTTTTTAAGATTGACCAATCAAATTATCCCAATATGCCAAGATTTGTAGAAGAAGGTATTAACGCGATGTCGTTATTTTCGAATGACCAGACTGTTATTGACCAAGCATCTGCAGTTGATAGGGGTACATGTAATAACGAAGGACTTGAACGAAAATGGGGGCTTACTCCTAAGAGTATTAAGACAATAGAACCCAGAAAGGAAGAATGCAGGATATATCTAAAAGAATTCTGGGGAACCGGTTGTCTTGAGACAACGCCTGAGGATTTCGATACAATTCTGAATTTTGTTGTAAGCATATGTCCGAAAGCTTCTTTCGGGAAGATTGTAAAGAGATAATAAAACAAGTAGGGATTAAGTTCCCGGGATATTACGATTATTGGAGCTTTTATGAGAACTGTCCAACTTCGCATCAACGAGTGTGTGAAAGTTTTCTGTAAATAAGATATCCTAAGATAATTGACGAGCTGTATGGCGGTAAGATTACCGTTGTCCAGCTCGTTTTGAACATTTTTCACTTGTTGTATAATGAAAAAATGTGTGATATACTATAAGTAAGAAATACTTACATTCTTACAGGAGGTGTTATTATGGCAGTTGAGGTTCTTTCGGTTTCGTCAAAAGGACAGGTTGTTCTTCCAATGGAAATGAGAAAAAAATTGTCGATAGATAATGGTTCTAAGCTTGCAGCATATTCTGTAGGGGATATGATAATGCTTAAACCAATTTCTATACCAACAGAGCAGGATTTTAGAGAAAGCTTAGATGAAGCAGCTGCATGGGCGAAGAAAGTTGGATATGAACAAGAGGATGTTAACGATATTGTAAAATCATACAGAAAGGCAAATAGGACATGAAAATAGTTGTTGATACTAATGTTGTTATTTCTGGTGTGTTCTTTGGAGGCAATCCCAGACAAATAATCGAAGCAATTGTAAATGGAGATATAAAAGCCTATGCAACTACAAAAATACTAGATGAATATATGGGAATCATAGAGTCTATGATTGAACGTAAACAAGGACGTTTGAATCAGAGTATTCTTTCTCCATTCTTTTCGTCACTTAAAATGATAGAGTCAGATACAAATATTGAAGTGTGTCGTGATCCAGATGATAATAAATTCATTGAATGTGCTGTGGATGCAAAAGCATTGTATATTGTTAGTGGCGATAATGATCTATTAGTTATAGGTGAATATGAAAATATTCAAGTTATTACAGCTAAAGATTTTTGTGAAATGTATTTGTAGTGAAGTTCATTGGCATTTTTATATTTCTATATTTCTTTGTTTTTTGTGTTCTATACTTCTGGTAGGTTCCATTAGCATATTATCAACATTTCGTTTGATAGAATATAGCTCCTTCTCAGCATTTTTAGCAGAGTAGTACCTTGTACGAAGTTTCTTTAAGGTTGTTAATCTTAAGACTTATTAAACTATCCAGTGTAATGTTGCCCTTACTATAAAGTGTTGAAGAATGAAACAACATTGCAAAAAGCCCCTAATTAGTGTACAATGAAATGTACTGATTTAGGGGTTTTTGTGTATAAATGAGCCCTGAAATTATAAAAGATTTTAACTAAAACTCAAAGGAGATTAACATACTATG
This sequence comes from Lachnospiraceae bacterium, assembly GCA_015057165.1. Lineage (GTDB taxonomy): Bacteria > Bacillota > Clostridia > Lachnospirales > Lachnospiraceae > RUG191. The sequence continues at coordinate 133,507 of SVEY01000005.1, forward strand.
AAACTAGGCATAGTCGAATTCTGACGATTTTATGCGGTTTCTCGCAAATTCCCTATTTTATTGTTTTATAGCCGCTAGGCCTTGATTTTACTGGCTTAATTAAGATTTTTTATTTGTTATATTTTGTTACAGTTTCATGTATTTTCACCGAAGGTGGGTACATGGGTGGGTACATGAAACAAGACTGGGAAAGAGCTCTGATAATTGTTGTTCACTAGTAAAGATCATTTGCAATGAAATATGGGTTTTGCTGTCAATTTGTTATTATTTGTGGTAATATAAAATTATGAAAGGAGCGTGTGATTATGACTGAAACAAGACAAAGAGCTATCGATATAATCAATGTACTTCCGGAGCAAGAAGTGGAGAGATTTGTCAATCTATATGTTCAGTTTGAACAATCTGATTCTGAAAGTGTTCCGAGTGGTGAGATAGATTTTTCGTCATACCGTGTTCCGACTAGCCGAGGAGAGCATGTTGAAGAATATATGAAGGAGATGCGAGATAATGACAGACTCTAAATATTTCATTGATACAGCTCCATATATTTATTATCTCGAAAGTAATGATGAACTGGCTAAGAAAATGGAGATTTTTTTTAGCGAAGAATATAAAGCAAATTCTTCTTTTGTCACATCGGTAATAACAGTTGAAGAGTATTTGGTGTATCCATATAGGAATAATGATAATGAATGTGTTGCGAGATTTCATCGCTTTATAGAAGACGTAGGAACAAAGGTGGTCCATGTTGATGAAAGAATCGCTGATGAGGCAGCAAGAATTCGCGCCAAATATCAGTCGTTTAAGGCGATGGATGCACTGCAACTTGCAACTGCTAAGGTTATGCAATGTAAAGGGTTTGTGACTAATGATAAACAACTTAAACAATACACAGATATTAAGATAATATTAGTTGAAGATCTTAAATAGATAATTGGCAAAGGGCGAAGCATATTCGCCCTTTCATTTTGCTTGTCTGACCGGAACGTAAAAATATAGAGGTGTCAACTCCGTAGCCACCGTAGGTGGTGCGAATGCAGAGTTGACGCCTCTATATTTTTTCGTATAATGCATGCGAGCAAAACG
>SVEY01000006.1:0-69937 GCA_015057165.1 Lachnospiraceae bacterium
ATAGGTTATGCTTTATTTCACTATTTAGTTTTCAATGTAGTTATGCTGCGTTGACACGCAACTCTGATATAATATCATTTGCAAATTGCCTTGTCAACAACTTTTTGATAGATTTTTACAATTTATCAGCATGTTTTTTGTACAATATTATTAAGATGGTTAGATATGAAATCATCTTCTTACAATCATCAACCTAGCGTTCAATCTTAGATGTTATAAAAAACACGTCAGCATTTGCCAACGTGTGTTTCAAGAAACTATTTATCCTCTATCTCATTTACTAGGTCCTTAATAGCATCTTCACTCTCTTCTAATTCATCTGCTATCTGGGAAATGGATTTCCCTTTAGAAAGCTTTTTTGATATTTTATCTAATAGCAACTTTCTTTCACCCCTAGCAATTCCATCTTTTATTCCATCTTCTTTACCTTCATTATAATTAAGAATCATTCTACGTTCATATGTATAATCTACTGCTGTCATATCTAACACCTCCGTCCTTCTTTCCTTTAAGAACTCTTTAAGAATGTTATTCTTTATACAATAATCAATGGCTTTTTCTATATCCTGATGTAATTCCTCGTCGTCATGATTCTTATGATATTCTCTCACCTTGTCTATAAATATCATATAGTCCGATAGCCATTTACACTTATCTAATAATTCCTTATTATGTCCTTCGTTTATATTATACACCCTGCAGACAAGTTCTAACATATCTTTTTCATTATCTTCATCACTTTTAATAAAACAATCAGACAGTCGCATCTCCTGGTAGTCAGGTTGTGTCTCCACACCATTGTAAAAAACAACAAACTTAGGACACGGTATCTTGACAAGTCTTCTACTGAAAATGTCTCTATCCATATAATTCTTCTTAACTAGAGTTGTAAAATAAATCAAACTTCTTAGGGGCATGTTAGGACAATAAGTAGATTGATGCTCATATATAGACAACACATTATCAAATATAAATGATGCATCATTTTGAACTGACAACTCAAAGCCTCCTTCGATAGTATTAATAACAATCTGCTCAGGATCATCATAATCAGAATCATTTACTGCATTATATAGTTCTAGCGCTCTATCCTTTTTTTCTAACAGCATTACAAATACATTACTCTTATAGTTCCTCTCATTGGACATAGTTTCTCCTTTCCGCGAGAATATGATTCCAATGAAAAAATGTAAAAATATCATAATCTCGCTTAACAAATTTTAATACTGGATTTTGCAAGAATCACGAAATCTTGACATATAATTAGAAATTAAGATTATAGAATTTACCCGTCTTAAATATGTGCATAGCACAGGATTCTTGCTTTGAATCGTAGAGATATAATATCATTATGAAAAACCGTTTTCAATACATAATCTATCATTGAATTATCTTTACATCAAAATATCCCCCTTCTCATGACCATATATTTCGTTAATAAGATGAAAATGCTCAGTCTCTAATTCAAATGGTACTTTCTCAAATAAATTAGCACTCACCTCTTGACAGTGCTAACAACGAGGTGTATAATAATCTCAGAACAAAGGAAAAGTGTTCTAAATAAATTTACAAAAAAGGAGGAATGACCTATGTTATTACCAAGTATTTTTGAAGAGAATTTATTAAACGATTGGATGGATTTCCCAAGAATGGATTTTCCTGATATTGACAAGAAGCTTTATGGCAAGAATGCCTCTCATATAATGAAGACAGATGTACATGAAAATGAAGATGGATATGAATTAGATATCGATCTTCCAGGCTTTAAGAAAGATGACATTAAGCTTTCTCTTGAAAATGGATATCTATTTGTAAGTGCTAATAAAGAGCATGAGAATGATGAAAAGAATGAGAAAGGTAAAGTAATTAGAAAAGAACGTTATTCTGGCTCAATGCAAAGAAGCTTCTATGTAGGTGATTCAATTGAAGAAGAAGATGTTAAAGCCAAATTTGAAGACGGTGTTCTAAAGCTTTCTGTCCCTAAGGAAGACACAGCTAATGTTCCTGAGAAAAAATACATCTCAATCGAAGGATAAATTCATACGAACAAAAAAGTGGAGTGCAATTTTGATATGCACTCCACTATTTTTATTCTAGACTATATAATTAATTTTTCAAATAGTTCACCGATCTTCACTAATACTTTCATCGAATCTTATCCTTCTTTAAATAGCTGCATCATCTCGTTGGTAAGACTTAGATTATTAGGCTGCAGCTCTACATCTTCTCTATTAACCCACTCAGCATATCTAAGTTCATTCTTATCCATATGAATTGTATCATCACCATCAACTTCACAATAGAATCCCATAAGAATATCCTGGGCCATGCCCCATGGCTGCGACTTATAATATGTAATATTCTTAACCTTGATACCAGCCTCTTCCATAACTTCTCTTGCTACTGTCTCTTCAAGAGTCTCACCAATCTCTGTAAAGCCAGCAATTAACGCGCTATGTGCATAGCCTGTTCGATACTTAGTAATAAGAATCCTATCCCCATTAGTCACACCAACAATTACGGCTGGGTTAATTCTCGGAAATACCATATTGCCACAGGAGTCACACTTAAGAGCCCGCTCCTTATCATGAAGGTGGAGCTCACTTCCACATTTACCACAGAACTGATTATCAACATACCATTTCCACAAATGGAATGCTGTAAATGCTGCGTATACATCGGCACCAGTCACCTTATCTCTTACATCCTTGATGGAATAATAAGTATAATTATCTAAGACAATTTCCTTTGGGGTGTCCCAATTATTGTACAGGAAATATCTCTTATCATCTACGGAGAATAAATATATTGAATCCCCCTTATTTATATCCCTGCCTTGAGGGAATGTGGACATTGATGAGTTATCCCCAATTAATGCCTCTCCTTTATCATTAAAGATAAGAAGATAGTCGTCTCCGGTTATAGTATTATTATGATATTCATTATGTAATTTGCTAGGATAAATGTCTTGTATCATTGTTATAACTCCTTAGATTAGTTAGTGGATTAGGCTTTAGGAACAGTCAATTTACTAACATCAACCACATCAATGATTTGACTTTTTCTATCACCTTCAATAAAACCTATTGCATATAATGGCAATGTAATAAATCCTTCACCTTTTCCAACATTGGTATCTGCAAATTTAATTGCAGGATGGACTCCATACTTCTTCTGATTCTTAATAACATACTTCATACTAGTCGCTCTATTATTGGTCGACTTACACTCTACAATGTTAATTTCTCCATTCTTTTCCAATAGAAAATCCAATTCTGGCGATCCACTTGGTGCATGATAGTAATATAGTTTTATGTTATTAGATACAAATGCTGCAGCAACCATATTCTCTGCAATAGCACCTTTGTAAGCACTAATATCACCTTCAAGAATCTTCTTTGGCACATCCTCTCCCAATTGGGATACTAATAGGCCAGTATCAACAAAGAATACTTTAAACTCAGAAGATTTCTTGACACCTTCAAGGGGGTATGACAATTCCGATGTATTATATGCCTTAATCACAAGTCCTACATCTACCAGATACTGTAAACCATCAGCTTTTTCAGGGGAATGCCCTCTTACATTAACTAGACTGTACTGAAACTTCTTATACTTCTTAGACAACTGTGCAGGCAAAGAATCCAGACATGCCTCTGCTCTAAGCTTAAGCACCTCATTGATTGCATCTTCACCTTCCTTATTCTTATATCTACCAAAATCATCTCGAATTGAATAGAGGATTTGTTGCTGTTTTTTCCTTACAGCATTAAGATCATGTGACGCCAAGAATTCATTAACGGCCTCAGGCATACCACCAACAATTAAATATTGATAATACAATGCGCGAAAACTTTCATGAATTGTTTTCTCAATAACTGTCTTATCCTCAATTGATTTACATACATAATCTATTATGTCTGGTTGCATCCCCACATTAATAATAAACTCTCTAAAAGATAAAGGATACATTGTAAGGCGTTCCTCATATCCAACAGGTATCCCCCTCTTATATGGTTTTCTAAAACCTTTTACCCCCAAAAAGCTTCCTGTGGCAATCACATCATATCTACCATCCATATCCCAGTATTTAAGGGAACTTCTGGCATTAGGACAATCTTGTATCTCATCCATTATTATAAGTGTCTTCCCAGGAGCAAAGTGAGCACTTGTAATAACAGCAGAAATCGACATAACCATCCTATCAACATCAAAATCCCCTTCAAAGGCTGAAGACAATGACTTATCAGCGCGAAGATCCAAGTATACACAATTATCATAGTATTCTTTTCCGAACTTTTTTACTATGTACGTCTTGCCAATTTGTCTAAGACCGCTGATTACAAGCGGATGATGCTCTGATTCTTTCCATTCAATTAAATCATTCCATATATCTCTTTTAAGCATAGGAAACCTCCAATATGCGTATATTATATCATCACTTTGTCATTTTTAAAAGGCTAAATATACACATTTTTGTCATTTTTAAAAGGTTTTCATGGCTAATTTTTGTCATTTTTAAAGGATTTTCCAATCGTTCTTAGATTAGTTAGTGGATTAGGCTTCGATAAACCAAAGGAAGTAATGTGTGCATTTATAGGCTGAAAGCTATTCTGCACCACCTTAAATGCCTGTTGCAGTTCTTCACTACCAAGCTTCTTGCCAAGTGTAATATGGGGAATCCAATCTGGTGGAATATAATATCGATTAACTCTTGTATCATGTCCCTTACTTAGGACATCATATATATCATCACTTAGTTTAGTAAGATACTTATTCTTGGTAGGCTGCGCATATATGACATAGGGCAAGAATACACCTACTGACGGAATTAGAATTTCATCGTAATGCAATTTATCTTCTATCTTATCAAATAATTCTAGCGCTTTTTCACTGCTTTTTTCATCAAAAGCGCTAATCGTAAGATGAGGAACAACACTATTCTTAATCATGAAATCATTGCCGCTTACTGTGGCAATTTCATCTATAATATGTTGTAGCTCTTTCATAGTATTGTCATCAAAATATGCTGTAATTAGGTACATGTTAGCTCCTTTTGTCTACATTATAGCATAAGCAATATCTAGTGACACCATTATCTGCAGTTACCTCGTTATATAGCCTGCAGCCAAGGTGTTTATACATTTCGGCATATGATGGCATATCAGTGTGGAATAAAAGTGGTATTTTATTTATTTTAGCTTTTCTCTTGGCAAACTCTACCAGTTCAGTGGCAATTCCCTGCCCCTGATGGTCCTTCTTAACACATACCATGAGAGTATCTATATGCCTTTTATTGACAAACAGATTATCAGCCTTATCAATCTGCTTTACAAAACTAATAAGGCTTCTGATTCTTGAGAACGGAAGCCTTATTATCATTCCAAATAGCATCTTAAGCCTTAATAAAATTGGCTTTCTGGCAGTATCCTCAAGGCCAATAAAACCAGTCATATCTTCATTGGAATACAGCTCACCTGCGTGATAGACATAGTCCACATATATGGACATATATGTAATCACATCATCACGTCTTTCTTCTATTGTCCCCCAGTTATGGAACATTTCGTTGGTAACGAAAGCTTCGCCGATTGATTTTGAAATGTTATTTAGTTGTTTAGGTGTGATGTTCTTTAATTTACTTATCATTCAAATGCAACCTCTAACTTATAATTTGAAGAAACGCTAGAAATCATTGGTTGGAATATATCCCATACAGACATTTTAGCAAATTTATCTGCTTTTTCTTGTTCATTTAATTCAACTAGTTTATGCTCCATACGTTCTCTTGCGCCACTTTCAAGTTTTGCATTTTCTTCTGGCGACAAAGATACTTCTCCAAACGCCAACCATCCATGCTCTGTATCACCGAATTCCATCTCTGAACTAGGTATATTAATCTCTTCTCTTTCAGCATGTGGTATAACCAATTTAACTGTTTTATGAGTCTTATCTACGGTAATGCTATCTTTATTAATTTTCGACAAATCAACAGTATATTTAGCTGTTCCATTAAATGTAACTAGCTGAGTCTTTGTAAAAATAGCAAGATTGCCTAACCCCGTATTAGTTATCTTTGTCGCATCTGAAATCTTCGCTTCATATACTTCTAACTTCTTTAATTGATTTGTATCTCCAAGAATTGCATCATAGAAATCAGCAGCCTTATACCCCAGAAATCCTGAGTTCTCTAGAACCAAATCATGTGATTCAGCACCACTTCCGGCTGTAAGCTGTTCTTTAAAATCATTGAGTCCGCTCCTAAAAGTATATCTTACATAAAAAGCTGCACCAACAGCAATCAGAACAATTAAGACAATTGGTATTATTTTCCAGATTATAGAAGCCTTCCCACCCTGTTTTGCTCCTTTTTTTGCTGCTTCCTCAATCTCTTTTAACATTTCTTCCTTACTCTCCATATCAATTCTCCTCCCTTAATAATAGGCTATATAGAATAAATTATTGCATAATACTCGTTTTGCTTCAATCTTTAATTCTTCTTTTTTTAATATCTACATTTAATAATGGAGCATAGTGTCAACAGACAACTATACTCCATACTATCAAAAACTCATTTTTATCTTTTGCTTCCCATGTTTTATTTGAATTGTAGGCCAATTGTAATTCATCCGGCTCCATTAAATCAAATTCTTTAATATCAAGTTTTTTCTGCAATGCAACACGCTAATCAAACTTATCACCGCATGTCACACAGGCGCTCCACATCCAATACAATACTTTTGTCCGTCGGATATTTCTACACCGCAATACTCACACCGTCTTACAGGTCTTTTATGCATATATTCGCCCCTTCTTATCCTCTCAAGTTCCGGCATTGCAAGATAGTCACCTTTTTGGTGCACAATTGCATCTACGACCACATGGGCATCTTTGGGAAATACCGACACTTCATCAAAACAAGGTGCGCCATTAATACTAACCTTTGTCACAATACCTGCACGCTCTTTTCCAAATAAACCTTTCTTCACAACTACAGAATTGAGATTAATATCATAGAACCCCATACTCGCAAGGTTTCTTATAACCTCCATATAATTATGGTTGTTAAATGCCGTATAACTAGTTCTCATTTGAATATAATCATTAGGATGTTGAGAAAGCAAATTCGCATTTAACTCCATTCTTTTCATATGCGCATCTGCAGCTTTAAGTTCTTTTTGCCCATCCATATATGTAGAAATGCCTCCCACGACACCAACAGCCGCACTTTCTGCAACACTTGACAAACTTGATGCTACAACTGCTCCAACAATTGAATCTAGCATATCAAGACACCTTCTTTCCCATATAACTTATACTATACAATTACGATTAAACATCAACAAGTGTATGCATCGACTTATATAGATTCAACAATTGCGTAACTAAATCAAACAACTTATTCCTGGTATCCTCATCAATTAAAAAGTCATTAGCAATTCTGTCAAGATACTTCCTCTCATCATCATGAAGATATTCATCACATAATGTGACACCTATCAACTCTATATATATTTTTCTTCGAGTGGACGGAGAAGAGAAAGTAAGCATCTCTATAGCATCCTCAGGCTTAATATGAGATATCTGACTCTCGTTAAGTTCCATCTCCTGCAAAAATCCATTCATTAGATTCTGTTCTTCAGCAGAATATTCCCCATCTATCGACACTAAATATTTAGCTATTGAATAAAACGCAAATTTTTCTCCTTGCATCAAACTTTTCAGAAACATATTACTCTCCTATTCAAGCCTTACGTGATGTTTTAACTGGAAGTTTTCATCATTAGAACAAAGATATACAATACCTTCAATTAATCCTATTACTGCCGGAATGAATGTCCAGCAAAATAATATATATACAATTCCCTGTCCTATTTTTCCAAGATAAAACTTGTGAATCCCTAATCCTCCAAGAAATATTCCAAGAATACCAGCAACAATCTTACTTTTAACAGGCCATGCAGGACTTACGCCTGTTACGTACACCTGTTGAGGCATTGGCTGCCCCTGAACAATCACTTGTTGAGTTGGAATCTGTTGTTGATTCCCTTCTTGTTGTGAGTAAGTCTGACTAGGTGGTGTATGTTGTATTATTACATCCGACTTATGTTGCTCATATTGAACATTATTATTTTCATCCATATATTACTCCTTTCATATTTACAAATTATTATCATACAATATTTAGAAAAATTATTTGTACTGCTATTTTGCATTTATATTGTTTTGTGCTTTTAACTTTTTAATTCTTGTATTCGCTACAATCATGAGAATATCCATTATAAAAGATATTACAAAGCATACAATATATATGTATACTGCAGCACCGATTGAATAACCTGTACCTTCTAACAATCCTGTTATTGAATAAAATCCAAACTCAGCAATTGCAAATATAAATATAAGAATACTAAATACCATGGATAAAACAGGTTTCTTACATAAAGCTGCAATTAAATTGATTAAAGAAAACAAAGCAATAATTCCAACAAAGACAGCAATTGCAATATAGACTCCGCTTAAAGAACCTAAAGCTTTCCCAAAACTATTAACAATTTTAATACATGCTACTGCAAAGCCCACCAGTGATATTCCATTTGAATATAGTCCGAATATTTCATTATTTCCAATCTTAAGCATATCTACTAAACTTGACAAATCCCCTGAAAAAATGGGAATAAACAGATTTCCTACAGTAAGCAATGCACTTAGAATTCCAAATAGTGCAAATATCTTCTTTTTTGTTTCCCAGCTTTTTAATTGTTCCATAACGCTTTCTCCTTAAACACTATAATTATTGAAACTTAGATACTTGATCTAAGAGATTTGAATATGAATCAACAAGCTCTTTAGACTGTCGAACTGTATCGTTATAGTTCTGTATTGCATCATTTGCCTGTTGCATAGCATTATTAGATTGCTGTTGGTTGGCTTGCTCTGCTTTAGCAGCTTCTTCAGCTTGTTGTTTTGCCTGCTCTGCTTTAGCTGCCTCTTCAGCTTGTTTTTTTGCTTCTTGTTCTGCTTTCATTTGCTCTTGTTTTGCAACGTCTTCAGCAATCTTTTGTGCTGATTCAACTTTAACTACTAACTCTTTATCATTACTATAATCACGATATTCAATACTCAACAGATTACCTTTTGCATCCTTAGCCATATACGAATCATTCTTTTTTTCAAAATCAACAGATAATCCTTTGGATTTACAAGAATCTACATAAGAATCAAAATCTTTCTGTTCAACATCATAGAATTCAATTTCAAATTCATTAGCACTCTCTTTAGTTATTTTACCGTATTTGAATTCAGGCTCAGGTAGAAGTGTTGCAAGACCTGTTGTTGGCCATGAATATGCAACCTTCTTATCACTTCCACTACATCCACATCCACCTAGCATCAATACACTTGATAACAACAGTGTCATAACTAAGCTCACTATTAACATCCTTCTCTTCATTAATCGTTTTTTCATAATACAATTCTCCTCTCTAAATTTAGTATTTATTTTCCAGGTCTTATTACTTTATAGCCATAAGACTCTAGCGTCGATATAACATCACCAGTTATATTAACTTGAAAATCTTCCTCTAGTTGATTAGGCTTTTCAATCAGTCTATGCAGATCATCAACAGATACATTTATCACCTCAGATAGACTTTTAAGATTATCCCTATCAGGCAAGCCTCTATTTGTCTCCCACTTTGCTATGGCAGACTTTGATACCCCCACCTTTTCAGCCATCTCTTCTTGTGTCAAGCCCATGAATTTTCTTCTGTTTGCAATATAAAGTCCAAGATTATCTTTTTCTTCCATTTTTCACCTCACTTCTATTTTAATTATTGGACTTTCATATATCCAATTACTTTTTGTTTACGCCACGTAACCATTAGAATATTCTGCCTATATTGTATATTTGTTTACACAAAAAAATCCCCACCGATTAAGTGGGGATAATTACATTTCTTATTCTTCGTACAACTTGTCAAGGTTTTGCTCTTCTAACATGTCATTAATCTTAGAAAAATCAAATATTCTATTTTTTATTGCAATAATAATACATGCATCTCTTGAATTCTTAGAATACAACTCATTATATCCATATAACTTAAGAGCCCTATTAATTTCATCCCATGAGAAATGTCCTGCAATACATAGTTTAATAATTGTATCTCGATTGGCGCAGTGCTTTTCCATTCTTATAACCTGTCCGCCATATGATTCAGTCATTCCTGCAAATGAATATACATCTTTTAGCTTAAGATTTTTATCATCAATTACATCTTTGAAATAATAATAGAATGCCTTCTTTTCATTAGCCATATAGTCTTTATTATCTTTAAGATATTTCCCTAGTTCTTTAGGATTAGTACTATCCAACAATTCATCTAACTCATTAGTAGGTTTTTCTTTCATTCGAAATGTTCAATCTCCTCTAAGGTATTTAATAATTCCATAGCAGTATATCTTTTATCCGCTTCTAAACTCATACACTTTTCTATAACAGGCCATAATGCTCCTTCTGCTCTTTTTTCTTTCGGAAATGCGCCAGTTATCAAAACATTCATAAGAACTCCCAAAGCATATATATCAGATTTTTCAAAAGAAGATGTAAATCCATAACCAACCTGTTCAGGCGCCGCGAAATTCATTGTGCCAAGATATCTTGTGTCATTACATTTATCCGACTCATACCATTTAGCAACATTAACATCTAATAGATATACATCACCATTCTCACATAGAATTACATTGGATGGCTTGATATCACGATGAATGATTGGTCTATTAAGATTGTGCAATACATTAAGAATAACGCACAACTTTTTTGCCACATCTAGCGCCAATTCCATAGACATACAACCATCTTCTATATTTTCTTCTAAGGTCTTTCCAAGAATGTATTCTTCAATAACAATCAAACAATTATTGCTTTCATATAAAGAAATAATTCTAGGCATTCCCTTAATAGGATTATTCATAAGATACTCATAGATGCTTCTATCATAGGTCTCTAAGAATTTTTTAATATAAAGATGACCTTTTTCTATATCTTCTATTAGGACAACATTACCTTTATCAGAAATAACTCTTATGTCCTTATATTGGGACAGTTCTAGAATAGCATCATCACTTAGACCTTTATATGGATTATTGCTATCCATTATTCTTTCATCTTCAGATTCATAGAGATTAGATTCATCTAGTTTATTTTCAAAGCCACATTTCCTACATACAAATACTTCCGACTCCTCATTAAAGCCTTCCTGTATATTAAGAAGTGAATTACACTTGTCACATCTCCATATAATATCTGAATCATTATCCATATCAGGATTAATTAGCATCTGTCCGCAGCCTAGACATACCCAATATGGTAGATTATTATCGTATCCCCTTTGTAATGTCAGATTAGCATCGCAATTAGGGCAAAACTCATAATAATCACTCAATACTATCTACCTCCACGAATCTTCTTAAGTGTTTCTCTTTCCATAACAATTAATAGATTCATATCTTCCTCAAGAATAACATCAGGTTCAACAAAATGCCATAAGCCACCCTTCTTTCTCATGGCAACAACATTAATATTCATTGTTTTTCTTAAATCTAATTCATTTAAACTATGGCCAACCCACTCAGACATAGGAACCATCTCTAGAAGATTCAGGTTCTCATCTAGTTTAAAGCATTCATTAAGGTATGAAGACACTAAAATTCTTGCAGAGCGAGCGCCTCCTTCTTCTTCTGGATCAATTATCCGATCAGCACCAACCTTCTTAAGAATAGATGCCATTCTATTAGAATCTGATTTGGCAATAACAAGTGGTACACCTTGTTCCTTTGCAACAGATACACACATAATACTAGCAGCAAGATTACTACCCATAGCTGTAACTACAATATCCATATTCTTTAACCCTAATGCTAGAACTTCGTCCTCATTATTAAGATTTGCCTTAATAGATGAAGTTGAATTAGCTGTAAATTCTGCTACCACATCAGGATCACTATCTACTGCTAATACATCTGCTCCCAAATTATAAAGGTTTCGAGCGAGACTTCTACCATATTTTCCAAGACCTAAAACCGCTATTGATTTTTCTGTTGTATTATTCATATAATCCTCCTATCCAACATAGAAATTACCTTCACCATGTCTAATCCTATTAGATGTATCATTTCCCTTAGAGAAAAAGATTGCCATAGAAATTGGACCAACCCTTCCGAGGAACATGGTTAATATGATTACTAGTCGTGCAAAAACATTAAGGTTTGGTGTAAGACCTCTCGATACGCCTACCGTACCTATGGCACTAAACACTTCATATAATGCATCAGTTAGCGATATTTCTCCACTTAATAACACAAGAAGTGTCATCACAAGAGCTATAGACATATTGACAAACACGATAGCAGATGCCTTTCTCATGCCTTCTTCTGATACCCTTTTTTTCAAAACAACATTCTCTGGTTTACCAACAACATAAGAATAAGCATTTAGGAAAAAAAGAAATGCTGTTACTGTCTTAACTCCACCTGCAGTTCCGACAGGAGAACCACCTATAAACATAAGGATACATCCAACTACACAAGATACATCTGTAAGACCATCCTGTGGAACAGATACAAATCCTGCAGTACGAAGCGTAACTGACTGGAAGAAACTATTAAGTATTTTATCTCCAAAATCCATTTCACCAAGAGTATTGGGGTTATCGTATTCCACGAAGAAGAATATTGCTGCACCAATCAAAATCAATGAAAGTGTTAATAATACAACCAATTTGCTATGTTCTGAAAAACGCCTAACAATTGTCTTAACACTAAAACGTTTCTTGATTCCTTCTCTAATCCCATCAATTATATCATACCAGACAACAAATCCAATACCACCTACTACAATCAAAACCATTGTAACTATCATAAGAATCGGAGAATCATTAAAATCAATCATACTATTAGGTCCAACAACATCCATCCCCGCGTTACAAAAAGCAGAGACGGATTGAAAAATAGCTGCCCAGATTCCTTTAAAAAATCCAAGACGAGGTATGAATTCTATTGCATATATCAATGCACCTATTTCTTCCACCGCAAATACTCCAGCAACTACCCTTACAATAAAAGAGCCTACCTCTCTTCTTCTGTCAAGATTAAGAGAATCTTCTAAAAGAACTCGGTGTCCTAATGTAAATTTTTTCTTTGCAACATGCATTACAATAGCACCAACTGTCACTACACCAAGTCCACCTATCTGAATAAGTGCTACGATAATTAACTGTCCAAAAAAGCTCCAATAAGAAAAAGTATCTACAACTACAAGACCGGTAACACATACAGATGTTGTAGATGTAAACAGTGCAGTAACCAAATCCGTCCACTCTCCATTAGCACTAGAAAATGGCATCATAAGTAGCACTGCCCCAATAATTATTACTGCCATGAAACTAAGCGGTATTAAATGTATTGGTTTCATTCTGTTATTCTTAATCAAATAAACCTGCCTCCTTTTTTCATAATTTATTAATTAACAAAACTCTTTTTTCTCACCAAAATATTTTTTCATATGAATCAAATATCTAATGTAATAAATGTATGCCACAATTTGAATAATCGTTATAACGGACATCAAAATAATTATTCCTATAAAAAACGAAGGATTAGATATTATATATTCAAATACAATACTGCAAAAGATTTTTATTGAAAGAAATGTAATTGCTTTCTTAAGTACCTTTAACCCTTCATCCGACAACTCATAATCATTCAAATCATCAGTAATATTAACAAATCCCTGTATAATAGCAACAGCTATCCACAAATCTGATATTTCAGAAATAATACTTATAATACTACCCAAGGAGTCCGGAACTACATCTCTTATAATTGTACAAATGAAAATAATTACAATCATTATTATAGCTTCATTAAATTTTTTATCTAATTTTCTGATTTTCACAAGACCAATGAACTGAATTATACCTGAAACTATTGTTGTTATACCCGAAATAAAAGTCAAGGCTGCTACCACACTGAGTAAACTATTTACTATATTATTTTTTTCATATTGAAATGCGTAATCAATAATTGATGCGAGAAAAGAATTAAGAAAGTATACGATTATGGAAACCATACCTAGTACTTCACCAAACATCAGTTTCTTAATACTACTATATGCATTAGAATAATTCATACTATTACCTTTCTACTTTAATAATCTTCTTTATTATAACAAAAAAACCCAACTTTTTTTTATTAAATTACAATTCCTATATTTAATTCATTATTGAGATATTTACAATCACATTGTATAATAATTCTAAATAAACAAACAAAGGAGAATATTTTATGTTAAATGTAGTAAAACACTCAGAAAATGGAGTTGGTGTAATTGAACTATCAGGAGAACTTGATACAACTTCTTCAGTTGATTTCCAAAAGGAACTCGAAGGCTTTCTTGATGATTTACATGAACTTACAATTGATATGAAAGAATTAGAATATATTACTTCTGCCGGACTTCGTGTTCTTCTATTTATCGACCAGACAATGGAGGATCAAGGCAGTCTTAAAGTCATTAACGTATGTGAAGATGTTATGGATGTCTTTGAAGTGAGTGGCTTTTCGGAGGTTCTTGACATACAATGAAAAAAAATTCATTAGTCACAAAATCTATACGCAGAATATTAATACTTGGAGTAGCTCTTCTTATTGGAATAACAATTGTTTCAGCACTTCAATTCTACAACAAAGTACAACAAACATACGAAAGTGTTAGCAATGCATATATTGCAATGATAGATTCACAATACAGTACAGAGGAAATCACCTCCATTATTAACAATAAGGAAGAGTTAGCTAAGATTCAATCCTTATCTGACAATACGGGAAACAGCGAATATGATTCAACAATTTATAAGACATGGGAAAGAGTTAACCAATTCATTGATAGCACTTTTTATTACTTTGACTTTACCAGATTCCAAATACTAATTCCTTCAGAAGATGGTTTTGTTAGTATATGGCATATATCTAAAGATAATGAAGGCAGTCGTGACCCTATGTCTAAGCAGACATTAACCAAGATGGAATCAGCTGTAATCAAATCTTTATATAATGCTAGTGATATAATATATGCAGATAATCTATTAATACACTGGAAAAACAACAAGATTATAGGAACAACAATAGAAACTATAGGAGATAATGATGGCAAAACTATTGCTATCGCTGAGCTTGATATAGATATAACACAAATTGGATATTCAATTATTCAACTTGCTTTAGTAATATCATTATTCATTATCTTCGTATTGGCATTTGCCTTAAACCTTTATTTCTATTATACAAAACGAGAAGTTCTAAAGCCTATTCTTCAATTAGATGGTGCCACTAAGAATCTTGTTGATAAATTAAAGCGAAATGAAAAGACACAGCATCTCAACATTCGCACTAATGATGAAATCGAATCTCTCTCTCACTCATTTGAGTCCATGGAAGAGAATCTAAGAAACTATATAATAGAGAATAATGCTATTACAGCAGAAAGGGAACAAATTAAAGCACAATTAAGCTTGGCGACAGGTATTCAATCTGACATGCTTATTAAGGAATTTCCTCCGTTCCCTGAGCGAAATGAATTCCATATATATGCATCTATGAATCCGGCTAAAGAAGTTGGTGGTGATTTCTATGATTTCTTCTTAATAGATGACAACCAATTAGCTCTTGTAATAGCTGATGTGTCGGGCAAGGGTTTTCCTGCAGCTCTATTTATGATGAGAACAATGCTAATGATTCAAAGTCTTGCCACTAACACAGATAATCCTGCCTTGATTCTTGAGAAACTCAACAAATTAATATGTAAGAATAATGATAGTAAAATGTTTGTCACTGTCTGGCTTGGAATTCTTGATTTAAATACTGGAGTTCTTAAGGCATCCAACGCAGGTCATGAATTCCCGATTATTAAAGAGCCTGGCAAACAATTTGAACTTTACAAAGACAAACATAGTTTTGTTATTGGCGGAAAGAAAAAGACAAAATACAAAGAATATGAATTGGTTTTACGCCCCGGCACTACTCTATTTCTATATACAGATGGTGTTCCAGAAGCAACAAACAGCGACGGTATCAGATTTCAAATCGACAACACATTAGACGCTCTAAATATGAATCCAAATGCATCAGTTGACCAGCTTATTAATACTGTTGCAACTAGCGTATCTGATTTTGTATTAGATGCAGAGCAATTTGATGATCTGACAATGCTTTGTATTGAATATACGGGTCAAAAAGATAACAATAATAGTGAGGGATAATATGAAAGAGATAATAGTAGATGCTACAATGGATAATGTAGAAAAAGTAATTCAATTTGTATGTAATCCTTTAAAAGAACTTGAATTTAGCAAAAAATCTATTATGCATGTTCGTCTAGCCTGTGAAGAAATACTTGTTAATATCGTAAGTTATGCATATTCGGATGCTTCACAAAATACTAATAAAACAATGAAAGTAAAATATGAAATCATTGAAGATGAAAAAGAAGTACAAATTGTATTTGAAGATTCAGGAATTCCATTTAACCCATTAGAAAATAAAGATCCTGATATTACATTAAAAGGTTCAGAAAGAACTCCTGGTGGACTTGGGATATATATGACCAAAAAATTTATGGATGACATTCAATATGAATATAAAGAGAACAAGAATATTCTTACAGTCAGAAAAAAGCCTATTACTAAATAGGCTTTTCATATTATACATGAATCAACTATTATTATTCGATGACTTTTTATAAAGCACCAAAAATATACATCCAACATATACTACTGTTATTATAATATTAATATACATATACTCACGAAGCAATATCATCAATATGGCAAAAACAATTGTAACACCTATCATTTTTGCTATAAATTTAAAATTAAATCCACAACGCTTCTTAGAGTATCTACCAAGAACAAATATACAGATAAAATAAATTATAATCGAAGCAGTTAAGAATATAATCTTTGGAAGTAAACTAACTTCCTCTTCTTTCATGAATTCTAATGCAATAGAAATATTATTAAGTGACAATATAAGAAATACATGTACAAGTATATATGTAAGTCCATTTGTTGTCATATCTCTGTCAACAATTCTATTATAGATCATTTCATAACTCAGGAACAATCCCACAACAATTAGAAATCCGACAATAGAGAAAAATAATGTATTAAGATTAAATCCCCCTTCAAAGTACGAAGCAATTACAATAATCATTTCCCCAAAAGTAAATACAACATAAAGCATTGCTCTCTCACTCAAGTGTGAGAAATCAACTGGAAACATTGTAAATATATTACCAGTGACAAAAGATATAATTATTCCAAAAAGAACCGGTACATATGCTATGGACACACCAGATAAGTAATACACTAATATGTGTACTATTATTAAGACAACCTCTGCAAGTATAATATAACCTTGTTGTTTTAAAACTATTACGGCCCACTCTTTTCCCTTCTGATTTCTTATTTCAAGAAAGTATTGGATAGCTATATTAATAAGAATTAGAGCCCATGCAATACTAAATTCATAGAAATTCTCTCTCCAATTATGCCCAATTCCATTAGCCATATGATATAGAAGATACATATTGATAAATAGGAAAATATGATCTCTTATACTATTTCTTCCATGAATGTTAATATATATAGTACTAAAACTCCATATTTGAATAACAGCAAGTGTACAAAAAATATACAATAAGAAAGCTTCGATTGTCACGAAACCTCCTTCAACATGGTGAAGAATAGAATTATTCCTACCAACAATATACACGAATATCAAATCATATATTAATTCAAGATATTCAACTTTCTTTTCCTGTTCGTTATTTTCTGGCAAATCAATTCATCCCCTGTCTTAGGTTATTTTCTTTACTCTACTCTTTAAGATGAACTTTCCATCCTGTATCTATTTTCTTTTTTACTACATTCATTGTTTCTGGATCTAATTGGGGCCAATCACTAACTTTAGAAGCTTTATTAGATACAAAATGTGCTTTCTCGGCTAATAGTGCTATAGGTGTATCTGCAAGGGAATCAGAATAGAAATTATCAATCATTGGAAATCCCTGGTCTATTATATATCTGGCTTTTTCTTTTGCATACATAAGGTTATTGGTAAACACACCGTATTTTATATCAAATTCAGAAGCCACAAATCTAACGCCTAGTCTATTAGCAATAGGCTCAATAATTGCAGTTGGAGAAGCACTTATAATAAGATCATCATCCTTTTTCTGTGCAAGATACCAGGGAGCAATTTTCTTTTCATTTTTATCCCAATACTTTTCAATTTGTACATCAAAATCGTCTACCAAAGTAAGATAACTAAATAACCTGCGCTGCATTAAGTATTCAGGTATTTTATCCATTTTATATAAAATAAGTGTTTTTATCATTTTAGGAAAAAATGTAAACCACATCTTTGGATGACGATTCATACACCAAAATCCAAAACCAACAGTACAATCAGTTGGATATATTGTTCCATCAAAATCATATACATTCATGAAATTCTCTCCTTTTTTATTATTACAGGTGATATTTCCATCCTGTATCAATTCTCTCTTTTACTTTCTTCATTGTTTTAGAATCAAGTTTGGGCCAATCTGATACTTTAGTCGCTCTATTTGATACAAAATGCGCTTTCTCTGAGCATAAGGCAATAGGCGTATCCGAAAGGGAATCTGAGTAAAAATTATCAATAACAGGGAAATTATGATCTATCATGTAACGAGACTTTTCTTTAGCATACATAAAATTATCAATAAACACCCCATATTCTATATTATATTCAGTAGCTACACATTTGACACCAAGCCTTTTTGCTATAGGATTAACAATACAAGATGGTGAAGCACTTATTATTAAATCATCTTCTTTTTTCTGTGCAAGATACCAGGATGCAATTCTCTTTTCATTTTTGTCCCAATAGCATTCAATCTGTTTCTCAACATCATCAATCATTCCAAGAAAGCACAAAAACTTACGGTAAAATAAGCATTCTGGCATTTTCCCAATTCTATTAAGAAAAAAATACTTCGTTGCCTTCGGTATAAATGTAAACAAAAGCTTGGGATGTCGACTCACACACCATAGACAAAATTCTATTGTACAATTTGATGGATATATAGTTCCATCGAAATCATATACATTCATATTATTCTCTCCTAAAACCCCTTCTTCATAATTATATTGAATAATTTAATTAAGTGCAATACAACTACTATAATCCAACAAAAATCGGCGACCAGTCTGATCGCCGAAAAATACTTACTGCTTCAAGTTGCTTATCGTTAATCCCTGAATTGCCATTCAGCGCCACAAGAATTACATCTCCATTTGTAATAACCACCTGATCTCTCATACTTCTCACAATTCTTTTCGCCACAAGTAGGACATTTTACAGTGGGTGCTTTCCTTGTGAAACAGCCACCACCTGATACAGCTTCAAGCTGCTCATCGCTAAGCTCAACTCCCTCTGCCTTAGCAAGGTCAAGTAATTCTTTTGTGCTCTTGCAATTATCAATCTTCTTGATTTGCTCCTCTGTTAATCCCTTTAATAATTCTTCTCTCATAGTTATTACCCCCCTAGATTAATTAGTTATATTAAGTTTAGGTGTGCCATCCTCATACCACTGATAGCCACAGCTTCGACACCAATTATAGTACATCTTTTTCTTCCTATCATAACCACCAGCGCCAGGTTTTCCACCACATTGTGCACACTTTTCTGAATTCAACAAACAAGCTCCACCAGATATTGCACTAAGCTGTTCATCAGTAAGTTGTATTCCCTCTGCTTTAGCTAGAGCAAGTATCTCATCTGCATTCTTACACTCATGAACCTTCTTAATTTGCTCTTCTGTTAATCCCTTTAATAATTCTTCTCTCATAGTAAGTACCTCCTTAAATTAGCCTTTCTATTCTTTCTCACTTTAATAAATTCTTTATCTTACATCTATATATACACATTTATTATATAAAATGCGACATTTTTCCAAAATTCTTATTCTATTTATCCATCGCAAAAATATCAGACTTAAATTCTTTACCAAACATATCAACAGCAACAACTTGAACAAAGTATTTAGACACATTAATATCTCTACTATTAAGCGTCAATCCATTTCTATCAATTGTAAATCTCTTACCATTTACTTCTATCTCATCTCCTGGTTTTAGTGGAAACACATCCCTGCTTGCAGTTCCTACGTCATTATCAAATAACACTACCCCTACTTGCTGAAGCTTATTAGAGAACAAACCATTTAACACTGCAAATCTAAAGGATTCAGGGACTCCATTTCTTGTGACTTTACTCATATATATTTCAGCGTCAGTAGAATCATCTACTTGAGTAGCCATAACAGGATGTCCTTCAATCTCGAAGCATTTCCCATCATAATCAACCGTAAAATCAAGATTATTCCAGTCTGCATCCTTGTCATTAACATACTTACTTATTATAGGATTACCTAAAGAACCGTCTTGATTCTGTTCGTAAATTGTATATGTTACATTGAGAAGATAACGACCACTTTCAGGTGTTAATGTAACATGGAACTTATTATCATCCCCCATATAACCTGCATTCTTATAGCTTATAGTAGTCTCTGGAATATTATTGAATATATCTCTTATAAGTTTACTATATGATTCACTAGGACATATCTTAAGATACTCTTGTATCTCATCCATATAATAATGACTAGGATAATATACAGACAGCCCTGTTGCATTAGATTTGATATCTCCGTTTACTTTATATAGAATAGCATTCTTAACAGCGCTATCAACAGCATTGGCCTTCTCATTATTAATCTCACGGGAACTAAGATTATATATATCGTAACCTGAAAGCTCATGTGCAGCTCCTGCAAGATCAACAAAATTGTCCATGTGACCATTTGAATTGGCTCCAAAGGAAGCTGAATTCTTAATAGCAATTCTAAGAGCTAATCGCCCATCACTACTATCCATCTCATCATCAATATCTGTCATCATTTCATCGAAGGCTTTAGATATTGTCTCAAAGTTCGTAAGGTCTACAGCAGATAAAGTTGCTGTAGATGCCTTGTCTACCTTAGTACATTTATCCATATATCCATCACATATATCCTTGGCTAAATCTTTACCTGCCTTCTTAGATAAGGACTTTCCAATAGTACTATAATCCCATCCCAAGCCAACTTCATAATTCTGAGAAGCAATAAGCATATCAGAAAACTTAGATAGAGCATTTGCAACTTCGTAATCTGCCATAAGACATGCATCAAAGCCAACTACTGATAATCTCTTACCATTAAGTCCTTTATCTAACGCTTCTTCCATCTCTGGAATAGTAAGGGTATCGTTACTATACTTCTCATCAAAGCATGCACCCTTAACAGTTCCACCACCATGATCCCACAGAAGTAGCATTGTATTATCAGATGGATATGTAGTAGTACCAAATTCCACAAAATCACGTAAAGTATTAGAATCTCCCATATTAGCATCATCAAGACGTGCAAGTTCTTGTAACTTATGATCTTTCACAAGGTAACGCACTATCTTGTCATTAGGGATGTCATTCTCTTGCCACTTGTTAGCACCACCTGTCTGAATAACAACATTTACATTATTAGGGATATTAGAATCTAACAGTTCCTTAATATTCTCACTGGCAATTCCCGTCTTAGACTCAAGGTCTGAGCCACACATGTAGATAAGAAGGGTTACGGAGGAAGGCGCTTTGCTACAAGAACAAAGTGCCATAACAAGAACAAGTATCATAATTGGAAGTACAATTTTCTTATGTCGCATAGTTTTATCTCCAACTTTATTTGCTTTTATATTCCACACAAAGCATTGTTAAATCATCAAATTGAGTAGTATCCTTTGAAAATTCATCTACATCTTCTCTAATGCCTCTAAGAATTCCTTCTGGAGACTGATCTTCTATATCATTTATTCTACTCTCTAATCGCTCCATTCCATACATTTCTCCAGAGGAATTAACTGCTTCAGGAATACCATCAGTATATACAAATATAGCATCACCTTTATTAAGTGATAACTCGTAGTCTTCATAATTTGTACCTGGAAGCACGCCTACCATCTTTTCTCGCTTATCCTCATAGATTTTAAAGCCTTCATCCTTTGTCCTAATAAATGGATATTCATGTCCCGCATTAGTACATTTTAAATTACCAGTTCTAAGATTAAGAATTCCCATCCATACAGTAACAAACATCATCTCATCATTATCAATACTAATCTGATTATTAACATCTGTAAGAATTTCCCCAGGACTACCACCATTCTTAGCACGATAGTTAATAAGTATCTTAGTAGACATCATAAATAGTGCTGCCGGAATACCCTTGTCTGATACATCAGCAATAAGAATAAACAGGTTATCATCATCTATCATGAAAAAGTCATAGAAATCTCCACCGACTTCTTTTGCCGGAGACATACTGGCATACAAATCAAATTCTTCTCTATCAGGGAATGCAGGAAATATATTAGGAAGCATAGATGCCTGTATTCTCTTTGCCATATCAAGCTCTGTATTAACCCTCTCTCTTTCAGCAGTTATCTTCGTTAGCTTATTAGTCCCTTCTATAATACGTCGTTGCATTGAGCGAATCTCGTTATACAAATCTCCAATCTCGTCATTGGACTTTATAGGAAGATTAATTACATCTTCCATAGAAAAACCCTCATCCTCATTCTTGGCAAATCCTGTAGCGCCCTGAGATAACTGCTTAAGTGGTTTTGTCGCAAACTTCCTGGTTAGTAAAAGGCTTATAAGAATTACCACAAAAGTTAATACGATAACAAAGACAGCACTATTGATTAAAAACCAGTTTCTATCCTCAGTTACATTACTCAAATCAAAATCCACACATACATGTGCAACCAGTTCATTACCATTTATATCAGTATCTGATATAACCTCTGAGGCAGTACAAATCCACTCTCCCTTGTATTCGTAAACAGTTGCATCAATTGGCTCATCATCTTTATATGTTGCGAATTCTTCTACCGGATCATCTACGCTTCCAATGAATGTGAGCTTTTCCGTTGGGTCCATCAGGTTATATGTAACACCGTTCTTCACATACTGCAAATATACACTCTTAAGATTGAATATTTCCTGTTGTTTTTTCAAATAATTACTGAAGGACATATACTCTTCATAGAATGTATTATTTCGCTTTACTTCATTTCCATTTTCATCCACATCTTCTTCAAAGGAATAAATGGATGGACGTGCTTTCATCCAGTCGATAATATATTTGTCATCATTAGATTCAATTGCCTGTCTTTTCGCCTCCTTAAAACTTTCGTCATTAATCATATCCACGTAAGCGGATACAGGTACTGCTCCAGCAAATCCCTCAGTTATTGAATCTGCCACCTGATTGGCACGTTGATAATATATTTCGTTAATCTTCTGCTCATAGAATATATCTGTAACTAGTAAAAGAACTATCGCGAGTACAACCATACCAATAATGGTCATAATATTCAATTTAAATCCTAAATCAAATCTATGTTTTATTTTCTCTTTCTTCACACTTGTCTCCTATGGTAAAAAATACGACATTACTGGTCGTTGAATTTTGAATATTTCTATTATATAATAACAGATGCATCAAACATTAACATATTTATAAAAAAATCACTTATATAAGGAGGGCAACAATGGCAACTACATTTGAACAATCCGGTAGCATTCTTACCGTCAAACCTGAAGGAAGAATTGACACCAAAACATCTCCCATTCTAGAAAGCGATATTCAAAAGTACATAGATTCCACTGACAACATGATCCTAGATTTCACAAATGTAGATTACATTTCGTCTGCTGGAATGCGCGTATTACTTGCACTCCACAAAAGATTAAACAAAAAAGGTGGAACTTTTAAAGTAATTAATGTCAAAGACTCCATCTTAGATATTTTTAATCTGGTTGGTTTTTCCAATATGGTGGAAGTCAATTAGTATTAGCTTCAAAAAATCCAAATGTACTCAGCATATCCATTGATGTTTCAATATAATCTGTCGAAGTAATGGACCATTTAAATCCCAGACGATATAATGCTTTGACTGTAAAACTGTTGTCAAAATCGTTCTCTGCTCTAATATCATCATCATCCATATTATAATTAATTAGTGGTGATACGTACTGGTTCATATTCTCATCTGATATCATTTCTCTAAGCCTGTCATTAAATTCCGACTCGTCAACAATATCAATGTTATATCCCATGTCCTTTAAAGCATAAATGATATCACCCATTTCTACACTATGTGAATTATATACATGGAATACATTAAATTCCTTACCTGTGCCAGACAAAGTAACGATTGCCTTGGCAACTTCGTCAATAGGCGAGAATTCATCTACTTCATCAAGGTCCTGCACAGGGAAGCATCCAAGTGCTACATAAGCTTTAATTGTATTCATAAAGTTATTAGTATGGAAGTTAACCTGGAACTCACCATCACTGAATCTGCTCATAAGGTTACCCACTCTCATAATCTTAGCATCCAAGCCTTCTTTTTCCATAGCTTCTACCAGGTACTTTTCCGCAAGGTATTTTGTATAAACATATGCATTAGATTCAACTTCCTGACCTATATCAAGATTGCTTTCATAAAGCGTTACTCTATCTGCGTCTTCACCTATGCTATCTCCACCAACAGACACGGTAGAGACATGGATTAATCTGCTATTAGTTGCGAGACATAATTGGGCAAGGTTAATAACACCATCTGTATTAACCTTCTTAAGTACATTAACATCACCAAAATGCTTTACAATAGCAGCACAGTTAATAACAGTACTAAAGTCGTACTCTTTAACCACATCTAGGCTATCTGGATTAGAGATATCTACTTCTAATACTTCTATACGATTATCCCACTCATCATCATAAGCTTTATCAAAATAATAGAAGTAAATCTGCTTTAATCGCTCCATGGATGACTTACCATTATTATGCATTAGACAATAAATCTTATTATCACCATTCTCCAATAATTCATCAAGAATATGAATACCTAGAAATCCTGAGGCACCAACAAGAAGTACATTGCCTATATCTTCTCTTGTAATCTCATCCACATACTCAATAGTATTATGTGATAGAACTTTCTCCGATTCCACCTGTGTCTCTGGCTCATCTGTCGTATCTGATATAGAAGCATCTGTTGCAGCACCAAACTGTATCTCATTCTTCTCATCAACAAGTATCGCAAGTTCTCTTGGTGTTGGGTGATCGAAGATATCCTTGTAAAGCACAGGAAGATCCTGGGACATTGCCGCCATCATAACCTTTGCTGCAGAAAGGGATGTTCCACCAATTTCGAAGAAATTATCATCAGGTCCCACACTACTTGAACCAAGAATCTTCTTAAATATCTCTACAAAAGTATCGACATAAGCCTTATTAGCCTCTCCTGATACATGACTTGCCTTACCAGCAGCCTTATCTTCCTTAGCAGATGAAGTCTTGACACTTTCCTTAGTAAGCTTCTTAACAGCTTCAATATTCATAACCTCTGCCATAGAGTTTTTACTAATAAAGCCATCTACAATTGCATCTAACAATTCAGAGAATCTGTCTATTGTAAATGTACCATACTTACTTCCATCACACTCGAAGCCATATTCAATATCATCTCCTTGAATAGATATATCAAGACCAAATGGCGACTTCTCCTGATCTAAATCTACAGATACTTCTGTTGCCTTACTGCCACCGAGGACTACATCGTCATCCCCTTCTCCCTGATAAGCAAATAGTATGTCAGAATCAAGTCCATAACTACTGCTAAGCTCTGAGAAGCTTACAATATCATTAGCCATTGCATTAATTAAATAGTTCTGGCATTCAGTGATATATTTTACAACAGCATCATTTGTGTGCGCCTCTAGGAGTACAGGAAGTGTCTTAACAAGCATTGTTACACTACGACTTGTTCTAGAATCACTTCGACCATTATAAATTGTTGCAAATAAAGCCTTGTCAGTACCTGTATATGACTTAAGAGCCATGCCGAATACGGCTGTAAAGAAAGCATTAAGGGACAATTGCTTCTCTTCACAATAATCCTTAACCTTCTTAGCCGCAACCTTACTTATTACACTGCTATAGTCTTCTCTTGAGGTGTCAGGATTCTTCTCTTCATCAGGAAGAATAACAGGGTCTACATTATTAAAGATACCGTCATAGAAACTTTTAGCCTTATTGAATCTAGAGGATGCTCTAAAGGCCTGTTCAGTTAGTCCAACCTCGTATCCGCTGAATTCTTCTGATTCTATTTCTTCGCCCTCATAGGCACGATTAATATCTTCTAATAGAATATCAAATGACTCGCCGTCAGCAATGATATGATGAAGGTCTATAAATAAATATTTGCCATCACTTGTATCATACAGACTTACTCTGTATAATTCCTCTCCTGATAATAAGTCAAATGGTTGAATGATCTCTTCTACACTTGGAAGAACATCACCTATCTTAACATCAATTGGATGAACTTCATTTCTTAAGGCAACTGCATCATCATCCACATTCTTAATAGTCATGTAAATGTATGGATGAGCCATGAAAGCAGTACTTATTGCATCCTTGAGCTTATCCATATCAATATCATCAGATAACTTATATAGGAACGGAATATTATATACAGTAGTTCCAATAAATCTCATACTCTCAACAAAGATACCCATCTGAGTCATTGTAAGAGGATACTCATCTCTAAGCTCAAGATCAATCTCATCAACTGTTTCTTCTAGAAGGGCCTCAATCTCAACAATAGTCCTGTTATCGAATACATCAGAGATTCGTATATCCTTATCAAACTCATTAGATAAAAGTGAGCATAACTTAATACATCCAATTGAAGAAAGACCAGCAGAGAATAAATCAGTCTTAATTCCTATGCTATCCTTACCTAGTACTGATGACACAATATCTAATATTCTTTGCTGTGTCTCATTTTCAGGAGGAACAATTTCCTCTTGCTCCATAGATGGCTTAGGCAGCTTCTTCTTATCAATCTTACCGTTGGCAGTAAGAGGCATCTTATCAAGCTGAATCAGAACCTGAGGCACCATATATTCAGTTAGCTTAGAACTTAGATGCTCCTTAAGAGACTCAGTATCAATCTTCTCATCTGCTGTAAAATATGCTGCCAGATATTCAGTATCCTGTTTAACAACAATAACGATACTTGTACCGATTCCAGGATATGAATTGATATTACTCTCTATCTCTCCAAGCTCTACACGAAGTCCACGAAGCTTAACCTGGTTATCAATTCTTCCATGGAACTCAATGTTACCATCCTCGCGAATTCTAACAAGGTCACCACTTCTATATGCATTTCGTCCAAACAAAGATATGAAGTTCTTCTTATTAAGGTCTTCACGTCCTATATATCCACGACCAATACCATCGCCGATAATAATCATTTCACCCATTGCACCAAGTGGCTGAAGTCTGCCTTCTCTATCCATTGTTGCAACATTAACATTACCGTTAGGGATACCAATAGTGATATCATCTGGGTTATCAATTACCTGCATTGTACAACTTACTGTGGCTTCAGTAGGTCCATATCCATTCATAATTAGGATATCAGGACTAACTGCTTTAAGCTTGGTATATAGAACCGGTGGAAATGCTTCAGCACCCATGTCAATTGCCTTAACATTACTAATTGCCTTATTAAGCTTGTCCGTATATTCACCCATGTCAAGCAGGTTAATAAGATAGCTTGGTGTAGCGCACATACAATCTACCTTATTCTCTGTCATTACATCAGCAAGCTGCAGCGGATTCATAATATCGTCATTAGTTGCAAGAACTGCGCTCATACCATTGGCAAGGGGAACGAATTCCTCCATAATAGCAAAGTCAAATGTTAATGCAGCAATGGCAAGCACTGCACTGCAGCCATTAACCATTCCATGAATCTCAGCATTTCTTACATCATCATATACGAAGTTAACCAGGTTGTGGTTAGTCAGCATAACACCCTTAGGTTTACCTGTTGAGCCTGATGTGTAGATAACATAGGCTAGCGCATCATAAGGTACATCTACGTTAGGGTTAGATGAATCCTTATTCTGCAATGCCTCCTCCACTGCAACAACTTCTATGCCTTCACTACCAAGAGCGTCAAATAAATCTTTTCTTCTAGTAAGAATATCACTTGTAGTAAGGATAAGCTTAGCCTTGGAATCCTCTAAGATAAAGCGAATTCTGTCCTCTGGATATTCAGGGTCTATTGGAAGGAATGCGCCTCCGCTCTTAAGTACACCCTGACGCATTACATAGGCATAGCTATTCCTGTCAGCAAGAACTGCCACAATTGTATCTGGCTTAACGCCCCTACTAATAAGACTATGACCTACCTTGTTAGCTTCTTCGTTGAACGCTTTATATGTAAGCTTTCTGTCACATGCAGCAACAGCAGTTCTTTCTGGGAATTTCTCAGCGCTGTCCTGCATTAGCCTGTAGGCTGGCTTTGCTGGAACATTTACAATAGTATCATGAACATTCTTAATAGCCTCAATATCATTGTCACTAACGAGAGAAATGTCGCTTATCTTATCCTTAGACATGAACTCCTGTGATACAACATCTAAGAGATTCGCAATACCCTGCATTGTGAATTCAGAATACATAGATGGGTCGTATTCCACCTCGTACATAACCTTATCACCATCAAGTGATATATCAAATCCAATAGGCGCCTTGGCATATGAGAGATCAAAGTCAGTAAATGTTGCCTCATATCCACCTAAGGTAGTTACATCTTCTCCATCACCCTGATAAGCAAATAGAACATCTCCATTGATATCATATTCATTCTTGATTTCTGCAAAGCTATATATATCATGAGACATTGCACTAAGAAGATATGTCTGAATATCATGTATAACTGATACAATTGAACTGTCATTCTTAGGATTAAAATATACCGGAAATGTCTTAACCAGCATTGTTACACTGTTTTCTAACTTAGAATCATTTCTACCATTATAAATTGTTGAGAATATTGCTCCATCCTCTGAGGCTGTATATGATTGCATGGTCATTCCAAATGCAGCTGTGAAAAATGCATTAGCTGTAAGGTGATTCTTCTCACAGAATGCACGAACATCTTCAGCACTCACCTTCAGATGACTATGAAGCATGGCAACATGCTTATCACCCTTACCATCTGTAACAGGCATAGTCTCACCAGAGCAGCCTGCGAAAACGCTATCATACCACTCTTTTGCCTTGTTTAATTTATCAGAGCCTCGTCGGCGCTCTTCATCAAGGGCATACTCAAAACCGGTGTACGTTTCTTCGGACACCTCTTCGCCCTTATATGCCTTGTCTATATCCTCCACCAGTATATCTATAGAGGCACCATCAGATACGATATGATGTGTATCTAAGAAGAAATACTTTCCATCCTTAGTATCATAGATTTCAGCGCGAATGAGCACTTCTTTAGATGCAAGGTCATATGGTCTGACAAGTTCATCCTCTGCTGGAACCTTATCACATGTCTCGCATTTCACCTCTAATTCATAATTGTCACGGCGCTTAACAACAACCTTGTCACCCACCTTCTCTAGCATCATAAATAGGTATGGATGGGCGCTTGTAGCCTTAATTATAGCTTCCTTAAGCTTACCTAAGTCTACTCTGTCATCAAGCTTATATAGAGACGGAATATTATATATGGTTGTATCCTGATGCAGTTCTGACTCTATATAGATACCCATCTGATTCATACTTAATGGATACTCATCTCTTGCTTCGAAGCCAGTTACTTCGTCAGTTTCATTAAGAAGCTTCTCAATATCAACTACTGTTTTGTTAGCAGATACATCAGCAAGACGAACTCCCTTATGGAACCTTGAAGAAAGCAATGCACAGAACTTAATGCAGGTAATAGATGACATTCCTGCAGCGAATAAATCAGTTGTAATACCTATCCTATCAGTACCTAGAAGTTCAGCTGCAATATCAATAATATCCTGCTGTGTCTGATTCTTAGCAGGCTCAATCACCGCCTCAGTCATTGTAGGACTTGGAAGCTTCTTCTTATCAATTTTGCCATTAGCAGTAAGTGGCATCTTATCAAGCTGAATCAGAACCTGAGGCACCATATATTCAGTTAGCTTAGAGCTTAGATGTGCCTTCAGAGACTCAGTATCAATCTTCTCATCTGCTGTAAAATATGCTGCCAGATACTCAGTATCCTGCTTAACAACAATAACGGTACTTGTACCAATTCCCGGATATGAATTGATGTTACTCTCTATCTCTCCAAGTTCCACACGAAGTCCACGAAGCTTAACCTGGTTATCAATTCTTCCATGGAACTCAATGTTGCGATCCTCGCGAATTCTAACAAGGTCACCACTTCTATAGGCTTTCTTACCAAATAATGTAATGAAGTTCTTCTTGTTAAGGTCGTCGCGTCCAATATATCCTCTACCAATACCGTCGCCGATGATAACCATTTCACCCATTGCACCAAGTGGCTGAAGTCTGCCTTCTCTATCCATTGTTGCAACATTGACATTACCATTAGGGATACCAATAGTGATATCATCTGGGTTATCAATTACCTGCATAGTACAGCTTACAGTAGCTTCAGTTGGTCCATATCCATTCATAATAAGGATGTCAGGACTAACTGCCTTAAGCTTGGTATATAGAACCGGTGGAAATGCTTCAGCACCCATGTCAATTGCTTTAACGTGGCTTAACGCAATATTAAGCTTGTCCGTATATTCACCCATATCTAGCAGATTAAGAAGGTAGCTTGGTGTAGCACACATACAATCTACCTTATTCTCTGTCATTACATCAGCCAGCTGAAGCGGATTCATAATATCATCGCCTGTGGCAAGTACCGCTGTCATACCGTTTGCAAGAGGAACGAATTCCTCCATAATAGCAAAGTCAAATGTTAATGCAGCAATGGCAAGTACTGCACTGCAGCCATTAACCATTCCATGAATCTCAGCATTTCTTACATCATCATATACGAAGTTAACCAGATTATGGTTCGTAAGCATAACACCCTTAGGTTTACCTGTTGAACCTGATGTATAGATTACATAAGCTAATGAATCGTATGGCACATCTACATTAGGATTAGATGAATCACTATTAAGTAGAGCATCTTCAACTGCAATTGTTTCTATTCCTTCGCTACTAAGATCGTTGAATAAATCCTTTCTTCTAGCTAGAATATCACTTGTAGTAAGAATAAGCTTAGCCTTGGAATCCTCTAAGATAAAGCGAATTCTATCCTCAGGATATTCAGGGTCAATTGGAAGGAATGCGCCTCCACTCTTAAGTACACCCTGACGCATTACATAGGCATAGCTATTCCTGTCAGCAAGAACTGCCACAATTGTATCTGGCTTAACGCCCTTACTAATTAAGGTACGACCTACCCTATTAGCTTCCTCATTGAACTCCTTATAAGTAAGCTTTCTGTCACATGCCGAAACAGCTATTTTTTTCGGGAATTTCTCAGCGCTGTCCTGCATTAGCCTGTAGGCTGGCTTGGCTGGAACATTTACAATAGTATCATGAACATTCTTAATAGCCTCTATATCATTATCACTAACAAGAGAAATATCGCATAACTTCTCCTTAGATACGAACTCCTGTGATACAACATCTAAGAGATTAATTATACCTTGAATAGTATATTCTGAATAAAGGGATGGGGCGTATTCTGATTCATAAATAACCTTGTCACCACTTAAGAACACATCAATTCCAATAGGCATTCTAGAGCGTGAAAGATTAAGAACCTTATAGTTAGACTCGTATCCACCTATGATAGCTATATCATCTATATCACCCTGATAAGCAAATATCATATCTCCATTAATGCCATATTCATTCTTCACCTCTGCAAAGCTGTATATGTCATTAGACATTGCATTAAGAAGATACGACTGAGTGTCCCTAATAACTGACACAATTGAACTGTCGTTCTTAGGATTAAAATATACCGGAAATGTCTTAACAAGCATTGATACGCTGTTCTCTAATCTGGCGTCACTTCTTCCATTATATATTGTGGAGAATATGGTCTCTTCTGCGGCACTAAATGACTTAACTGCCATTCCAAATGCAGCCGTAAAGAAAGCATTAACTGTTATATTGTTTTTCTTACAAAATGCACGAATATCATCAGCCTTTACATTAAGCTGATCCTTAAGAATACCAAGCTGCTCACTATCATTACCATCTGTTACAGGCATAGTCTCCCCTGAGCAGCCTGCAAAAATACTATCATACCACTCTTTAGCCTTGTTATATTTATCAGAACTTCTAAGGCGCTCTTCATCAAGAGCATACTCAAAACCGGTGTACGTTTCTTCGGACACCTCTTCGCCTCTATATATCTTGTCGATATCCTCCACAAGTATATCAATAGAGGCACCATCAGATACAATATGATGGGTATCTAAGAAGAAGTATTTTCCATCCTTAGTATCAAAAAGCTTTGCACGTATTAAAACCTCATTGGATGCAAGGTCAAATGGTCTGACAAGTTCCTCTTCTGATGGAACCTTATCACATGTTGTGCAAGGTACCTCTAGTTCATAATTGTCACGACGCTTAACAACAATTCTGTCATCAAGCTTCTCTATCATCATAAATAGATAAGGATGGCAGCTTGAAGCCTTAACAATGGCTTTCTGAAGCTTACCTAAATCTACTCTGTCATCAAGCTTATATAGAGACGGAATATTATATATGGTTGTATCCTGATGCAGTTCTGACTCTATATAGATACCCATCTGATTCATACTTAGTGGGTACTCATCTCTAAGCTCGTAATTAATTAATTCTTCACTATCATCAAGGAGCTTCTCGATATCAACTACTGTGCTGTTGTCAGCTATATCAGCAATACGAATATCTTTATTATATTTTGCAGAAAGAATGGCACAGAATTTCATTCCAGAAATTGATGACATTCCAGCTGTAAATAAATCTGTTGTAACACCTATTCTATCGTTTCCAATAACCTCTATGGCAATATCTAAGATATCCTGCTGCGTCTGATTCTGGGCAGGCTCTATTACAACCTCCTGCATAGTAGGACTAGGAAGCTTCTTCTTATCAATCTTACCATTGGCAGTAAGAGGCATCTTGTCAAGCTGAATGAACACCTGTGGCACCATGTATTCTGTCAGCTTAGAAGACAAATGCTCCTTAAGTGCTTCAACTTCAATCTCTTCACTTGCAGTATAATAAGCAGCTAAATATTCTGTGTCCTGCTTAACTACAACGACAATACTTGTGTTTACCCCTGGGAATGAATTGATATTGCTTTCTATCTCTCCCAGTTCCACACGTAGTCCTCGAAGCTTAACCTGATTATCAATTCTTCCGCGGAATTCAATGTTGCCATCCTCACGAATTCGTGCAAGGTCACCACTCTTATACGCTTTCTTGCCATCTACAGTTATGAATTTCTCCTTAGTAAGATCATCTCGTCCTATATATCCGCGACCAACACCATCGCCGATTATAACCAGTTCACCTATCTCTCCAAGTGGCTGTACTTTTCCATCCTTATCCATAGTTACAACATTAACATTTCCGTTAGGAATACCAATAGTGATATCATCCGGATTATCAATTATCTGCATGGTACAGCTTACTGTTGCTTCAGTAGGTCCATATCCATTCATAATAAGGATATCAGGATTTACTGCCTTAAGCTTGTTATATAGTTCTGGTGGAAATGCTTCAGCACCCATGTCGATTGCTTTCACATGACTAATTGCAATATCAAGCTTATCTGTAAACTCACTCATGTCTAACAGATTAAGGAGATAGCTAGGTGTTGCGCACATACAATCCACCTTGTTATTCGTCATCAAATCTGCCAGCAGCAACGGATTCATAATCTCATCATTAGTTGCAAGAACTGCTGTCATACCATTTGCAATAGGAACAAATTCCTCCATAATGGCGAAGTCAAATGTTAATGCAGCAATGGCAAGTACAGCACTGCAGCCTGTAACCATTCCATGAATCTCGGCGTTCTTCTCGTCATCATATACGAAGTTAACCAGGTTATGGTTGGTAATCATAACACCCTTAGGCTTACCTGTGGAGCCTGAGGTATAGATTACATAAGCTAAGGATTCGTACGGAACATCTATATCTAGATTAGAGGCATCAGACTCTCCTAGCGCCTTTTCAACAGATATAACATCTATGCCGTCTTTTAAATAACTGTCAAATAAATCTTTTCTACGGGAAATAATATCGTCTGTAGTAATAAGATATTTAGCATTAGAATCTTCTAAGATAAAACGAATTCTATCCTCTGGATATTCAGGATCAATTGGGAGAAAAGCGCCACCACTCTTAAGTACACCTTGACGCATAACGTAAGCGTAGCTATTCCTGTCAGCAAGAACAGCTACTATTGAATCACATTTTACACCTGCCGTAATAAGGGTTCTTCCCACCTTGTTAGCCTCTTCGTTAAGCTCAGAATAGGTAAGCTTTCTATCTGTTGCAACAAGTGCCGTCCTGTCAGGATAGCGCTTCGCACTATCCTGCAACAGTCTATAGGCAGGTCTAATTGGAACATCGACCTTAGTATCATGAAGCTTAATCGAAACACTTATATTATCCTTACTCATAGTTTTCACCTTTCCCCTATTACCTCAACATTATCATTATATTAATAAATTATTTATGCTTAGTTTCTGAATTTTATCATCATTCTTCTAAGCGAATTAAACTCATTAACAACAACTACACCATAATCAATATCTTCTTCACCTATTTCTTCTTCATGACCATGGGCTTCCTTCTTCCTAAGTCGTCTAAGTTTACTGCTCTCATCATATCGTAATATAACTGACTTGCCTTCTTCTCCAAGGTCAAGTATGGTAAATGAGCTAAGTGGCGTAATATCCTTCTCAATACTACTGATAAAAGGATTAATCATATCTTCTTCAATCTGTTCGCTTTGTTCTTTACTCAAGAAATCTCTTGCCTTATTCTTCCAGTCTTCTATGACATCCGTTGTAGCAACACCACCTGTAATCATAAGAAGATTCTCAGGATGGAACTTAACTAATCCCTTAGTACCTCGACATATAAATAGTACATAGATACATGCACAAAAAGCACCTGCAAGACTACCATACCAAGGTGCGTCCATAGGAGTAACATTCTTAAGTGCAATAGTTACGATTATTGATACTACACCCTCAATACCAAATGCAATATCACCTCTTATCTCTTTCTCAATAGAAGCAAAATAATTAGCCATATATGTGAGTATAAATATAAAGAATTGTGATATACACATAATCCTTATGGCAAATGGTAATGTCTCTAGCATTCTCTCATCTGTCACAGAAAATACTCTCATAAATGCTTCTGGGAAAATAGCAAGTAATATAAGAATAATAGGTATTACAATTAGTCCAATTCTAAATAACATACGCTTTGCTAAGAGCTGACAGCTTGTATTCTTCTCACCAAAATATGCAGAGGCAAGTGGCATAATAGACTCACATTGTCCTAGTATGAAAATAGCAAGGAACACTACAAGATTATCCATAACAGCAGAGTCTCCAAGACCACTTGTACCACCTTCATCACTAAGAACGAAGTTTTGAATAAACATTTGCAATATTGCAAGAATATATGTAAGGGCAAGTGGGAAACCTGGCTTAAGGATTTCTCCTGGCTTAATTCCACTATTCTTAGGATTCACGAACCGGCACAGGGTATCCTTCTTCTTGAAATGGAAGAAGAATATTACAAGGGCAACAAAATTGCCAAATACAGTACCAAAGGCTGCTACCCATATTCCAAAATGAAATACATTAAGACCAACCAAATCAATTATGACATTAACTACTGCCGCTACAATAGTTCCTACCATAACAAGATTAGGGTTGTTATCATCAACGAAAATATACATCCAGGCGAATACCATTGTCGTAACAACAAAACCAATTAATGTTACAATAAGATATTCCTTGGCATATGCCACATTTTCTGGAGTTGTCCATAGAAATTTAAGAAGGGGATCAATAAAAAGAAGCGCTAATGCACTAACAATTATTGAAAGTATTGTAAGAACAATAGTCGTAATAGTAAAAGCTTTAGCTGCTTTCTCCTTCTCTCCTGAACCAGAGCATTTAGATACCAGGATTCCACAACCTACACCGCCAAGGGAACCTAGAACACTTGTAACCATTACTAATGGCTCTACATTACTCAAAGCAGATAGGGCTACATTCCCCAAAGATGCTGATACACAAGCAGCATCCACTAGTGGCGCCGTCTGCGAAAACACAAGTGTTATTATGGAAGGAATAATGTACCTTAGCGCACTCTTACTAATTAATTTCTCTTCATACTTATAGTTAATAACTTCACTATTCACTACTCAAACCACCTCTTAAAATAATTGCTTATTTTTCGTAAATAAATCGCAATATTATTGTATATTTACGTCACAATTATGTCAATTAATACTTTTTATTTTCTTAGCTGGGACGCCTCCCACTATACAATTGGCTGGAACATCTTTTGTTACAACTGCTCCTGCGGCGATTACTGCATTATCACCAATTGTAACTCCCTTTGTCACAACAGCATTTGCACCAATCCATACATTCTTGCCAACTCTAATAGGTGCTGGATGAAGCTGCTGCCTCTTCTCTGGGGCCAGGTCGTGGTCCAGTGTCGCAAGCACAACACCGTGGCCTATTAGCGCCCCATCATCAATAAAGATACCTCCCTGGTCTTGGAACTTACAACCAGCGTTAATAAAGACGTTTTTGCCAATAGTTATATTCTTGCCAAAGTCAGTATAGAAAGGTGGAAACAGCCCAAACCCTTCTCCTACTGGCTTTCCTATTACCTCCGAAAACAGCTTTGATAACTCTTCCGGTTCATGATACTTAGTATTAATCTCCATGGTAAGCTTCTGGGACTCTCGGCTATAATACCTCATTTGTTCTATATACTCTCTATTGGTCCCCAGGGTCTTTCCGCTATTAAAATGTTCTAACAATTCTTCCAAATCCATTGTTTATTCTCCTCTCACCTGGTAAATGTTATTGTAACATCTCCATTTCCCAGTAATTCCCTCATCTGAGATGCAGACTTATCTGTTATCTTGCCCAGTCTTGTATATGCCCATGAATTAGAGCCATAGAAGACAACAATCTGATTGCCTGAATAAAGAACAATGTCCCCTGCGCTAGTTGTAGTCTGCACATCGTTTTTAGGGAGATTTTGTCCAATGGAGCCCACCTGTTCAAAGCCTCCATACATTGACATATTAATCGTAAGAGGTTTCTCAGCGGTAAGTTGTTTTAAGGCTTCAACTGACTCATTTTGCTCCCATGCAACATTTACCATAGTACCATTGATAGACATCTTCATATCCTCAGATACTTGTCCGTTGTCACTAACTGACACTTCCTGAGTTGTATTATCATTGACTACATTAGAAGTGGCATTGTTTGTCGACTCACTTTGGCAGCTGCAGGCAGTTATGGCAATAGCTGTTATTACAAGTGCTACAAGTAAACTTCCTTTCTTCATCATTTTGACACCTCCATTATTATGTCTTTGCTTTATGGTTTAATTATAGTTGCAACATTTCATATAATCAAATACTTAATAACTATGGCTTCCTATGTCCAAAATGAATAGGAATCACTGCACAAAAAACTCCGAAACATTTCTGCTTCGGAGTTGTGTCAAGTATATACGTCTTAATTATAATCTATCCTTCATAAATCTTGTAGATGCTTTCTCAGCCTGTTCAAGCTGCTCGTCAAAGAATCCATGCTCCCCATCTTTAATTACAACCAGCTCTGCTGATGGGAAGAACTGCATGAAATAATTAGTAGAATCAAGGGTTACATCTTCATCAATATCACCCTGAAGCACGATTACATCTTTGTTAAGAGCTCTTATTTTATCCCTGATACCAATCTGGCTTAACTCAGTCAGATACTTCTCGCTAACAAGCAAATTATCCCAGTCATATAACTGCCCGTTATCATAGGAAATGTCATTTGGACCACTGTTCCTAATATTCTCTGTAGGCCCCTGCTTCAACACTTCAGCAGCATAATCTGCCATATAGAAAGCAGGATAAAAGAGAACTACTCCCTTAATCTCATCCTTATGCTTCTCCGCCACAACAGTTGCAATAAGACCGCCGAAGCTCTGACCACTTATGAAAATGTTGTTATTGTCATAGGCGTCATTCTTCTCAACGTAGTCTAATACAATCTCATAGTCAGTTATCTCTGTAAATGCTGTCATCTCCGAGGAGTGTACAGAAGTTGAGCTATTGCGAGAGCCTCCAACAAAGTCGAATACTATTACCGCAAATCCTTTGTTGCCGTAATACTCCGCTACATCCTCACAATTCTCCATTGTACTGTTATAACCATGAGATACAATAATTACAGGATGGGTTGGCATCCCATCTCTTGGTGTGAAAATCCTAGCGTTGAAATCATAATCACTTCCGTTCGTTGAGGACTTTGGAGTCTGAAAAACCATATCAGTAATTATTGGTTTGCTAAATGAAATACCACAATAGACGGCTATGCCCAAAGTTGCCGCAAGCACGATACTAATAAATGTAATTACAATGACTGATGTAATTTTATAAGCTTTTTTATTCATAATCCTCTCCTCTCTTGGCCACGTTCTTGAACCAGAGCCAGTAGGCCTTGCGGTTCCATACAGACATGAAATGGGCAAGCACCCCGGCGCCAATATATGCAAGAACAAATAGTCCTATCATGGCGAACTTGCCACCCATATTCTCAAAATTCAGGAAATCATAAGGTATATATTCCTTCGTCAACACACCTGTTCCTATCATTGTTACTATTATTATAAGATATATAATTACAAAGCTTGTGCCAAATGATAATTCCAACAAGCTAAGCTTCCTTATGGGAGAATCATTATTAATAAATGAAAGGATTGTAAGAACCGGAATACATATATGCATAAAAAACATATCTATTCTTGCAATATGCATGTGTGTAGGGAAGAAAGGAAGCTGACTAATAAGTACAACTATAATTATTATTCCTTCCGTAACAGCAGAGGACAGTCTAAGCAGATACACTACCTTCCTTGACACCTCTGTCTTCCTAATCAATTCATACACATTACAGGCAACAACAATTATCGTAAGAATTGTTGTATAAATCGTTCCGTCAACTGTCATCCAGCGAAATGTCATGATACCATCATTATCAAATTCATAGGTATAGATAACAGAGAATACTCCCATAAATATAATGATAATACTGCATATCATATTGGCAATCTTCTTCGCTCTGTATCGGTTGACAAAATCCTTCATTCTATTTTCAAGCTCACGAACCGAATCACTCATATATTTAATCCTTTCGCCTTATACGAAATAATTCTAGAAGTATCTCTTAAGTGGTGTCTTAGAGAATAATAATATTATAAGCCATGTAATGAATACAATCAAAACTAAATATATCATCATTAATCCTATCATCATTGGATAATCCATTAAGTTATAATTGCTATCTCCTACAATATGTGATAGTGACGGTATGTTAAGCATTGGTAAAATAACCAGGTTAAGAAAATATATCACTCCCTGATGAAGTATAAAATAAATAAGGGAATGCCTTCCAAAGAATTCCACAAACCGAGACCTCAGAATAATTGACATAATCATAAATGCAAATATCCCCATAAAAGCACTTATATAAGTAAACGGCAGAAATCCATATTGACAAAAATACATATCAAGATTTTCTCCACTTATATAATGTGTAAGAAGGTTGAAAAAAATATTGCCAAGAAGTAAAAAAGCAAATAATAATATAGCCCTACTCTTCTTCATGTTGGTAATC
This sequence comes from Lachnospiraceae bacterium, assembly GCA_015057165.1. Classification (GTDB taxonomy): domain Bacteria; phylum Bacillota; class Clostridia; order Lachnospirales; family Lachnospiraceae; genus RUG191. The sequence continues at coordinate 40,030 of SVEY01000006.1, forward strand.
CAAGATACACATTTTCCATTATCCGAAAGCAGATGGCCCACATAGAAGAAAGGCAGTGCCATAAGAACTGTATCAATATTCCATATCAGGGGCTTGCCGCCGAAGTGATAATATATGGCGCCGGTGATAAGTAGAAGTAATATTATGGCAACCTGCACCCACCTATGCTTCTCTTTCAATATAAAGTACATAACAACATTTACAAGGAAAATCATGGCAAGATACCATATGACCTGATACCTTATCTGGATTATGTAATTATATAATTCCTGTAGCAGGGCATAGAAATAATCTGCCAGCGAAAATGGGCTATATGAGCCACCAGCGAAGGTGGCGTTATAGAATGCTATTACTATAGGAAATGGTAGTCCGAACATAAGATAAGGAATTAGAAGGGATTTAAATCTGTGTGTTATAAATTCCTTAAATGAGTTATAGCTTTTGAATAGATAACCAGATACGAATATAAATAGCGGAATACTAAAGGAATATACAAAATCCCCTATGTAGGTATAGGGCACGAGATGCCCTATCATAACGGCAAGGATGGCAACACCTTTAAGCATATCTACCCATACTATTCTATTGTCAGAAGAATAGGCCTTATTCAAACTACTAATCCCCTTTTCTAAATTGAATTACTAATATTTCTTCTTAATAATCTTACAGAAAATCACAAACATTATAGTCATAAGTCCCACAAGTATAACATCCCTTATGGCAATATATGCAATCCATTGCCACTTCTCCGTTAGTACGAGTCCCACCGGGTTGACATAAGACGAGAAGAAATTAATCTTATGTGTTACGCCCACAAGCTGATCATTAACATATACCTTCTCTGAAAGAACACTGTTAAGGTAAAATGTTGGTATATCAAAGGCAAATGCTCCTATGATTGCTGTCTTAAGGTCTGAAAAAGCAATGTTAGTTTCTTTGCTTAATCCTATGTAAATACTTAAGACGCTAATCATTGAGTGATACAGGAAGAATTGCCATACTCTTGGGGACAACATATAGTCAGCAAAGTCTGTATAATATACCGAAAGTGATGCAAGAGGAATTGCAATTACTCCGCCGATTCCAGTGGCAAACATCATAACATATAAGAAATGTTTAACCTTCTCGCTAGATGCCAGAAGACAAATGGCCATAAAGAAAAGTTGCAAACTACACATTTCAAAAGGTAAATGCTCCACTCCCAGAATAGGAGTATAGGCTCCGCTATAATTATAGCCTAATGTACCATCTTCCTTAACAAATGTATCATTAATAAATGGGACAATCTCACTTACAGAAAAGAATTTGATAACCTCAGATACTATACCAATACACAGGCAAACCTTAAGCATGCGGTTCATTGAAGGGCGAAGATACCTGCACAGTATTACCCCAACAACTATTAAAATTAAAGAAATAATTATCCAAACTATATGCGCTGTCTGAAACATAAGCCCCTCCCAAACATTTACAGAGAAAAGCCACACATTGCGTGTGGCTTAAAGAACTATTCTAGTAACTTGATTTATCTGGTAGATATGTTCCAATAGCATCAGCTAGCGAATGAAGATTTCTAGTCTGAATTAGAACTTTACCTGAGCCATGGAATTTATTAACAATTCCTTCACCTGTCTTAAATCCAAATGTTCCTGAAGCAATCTCCATATGATAATCAAGATTTCTATCCCAGGCAACTACATGCTCGTTATCAATTGTAAGCGGTTTATCTGGTGTTACTTCAAGTTCAACAAGATCACCAAATGCTGTAGCAAGCAAATCTCCTTGACCTTCTGTCTCCATAACGAATAAACCACCAGTGTTAGCAAGTAATGCCTTACCAAGATCCTGCTTTTTCATATTGTAGAACACACTGCTTTCACAAGCTAAGAATGCACCATTATTAAGTCTATATTGAGTAGTACCAACTTCCAACTTAACAATCTTACCAGGACATGCAGGTGCAACTGCAATTACAGCATCATTAGAAGATCCTGTAGCTTCTGTAATGAACATACTTTCACCACTTGTCATACTTCTTCCAATAGCTCCAAGTACACCACCAAGACCTGATTTCTTAGAATTCATCTTACCCTCAAGGGAAACATCCTGCATGTAAACCATACAGCCTCGATCCATTCTAATCATTTCCCCTTGATTAAGCTTTACTTCAGCGATAGGATTATCGCTATCCCCAATAATTGTGTAATTCATACGTCTCCTCCTTTAATAATCTTAATAACGTGATTATAACATAATCATTAGATTTCTACTATGAGATTATTCATATCAAAACTATTAGTATATGCAACATTCTTTGCTAATTGCATAACAATATGAAGTCCCATGCTATTAGTCTTATCACCTTCTCTACTTACAATATCATAGTAAGCCTTAGGGTCAAATTGACTGCAGTTGTCTTTTACACTTATTGTAATGGTATCATCGCAAAATATTACTCTTACGATTATTATATTATCTTTCTTTTCATCAAATCCATGTTCTATTACATTAAGAGATACTTCTTCTATAATAAGTCTTGCATAATGTTTTCTTTTATCATCTATACCCCTCTCACCGCAGATTCTCTCAACCTCTTTAGAAGCTAACACACATTCTTCAACAGTATTAGCCGAAGTTGAATAGATGTCCTTATCAGCAATATCATCATTATCTGGAAGAAACAGCATTATATCGAAACCCCGACGATGGGTCTTAAGAGAGATTATCTTGGCATATATGAGATGAGTAATAAGAATAAGTACATAGCATATGGTATAAGACATGAACAATCCATCCGTCCCAAATAATCTGACTAGTAAGAATGAGAATAATCCCGTATATATTATATTTCCTAATATATTAGTTATAGATGCATATTGTCGTCGTCCTACAGCCTGAGTATGCTTCTTAATTACGCAGGTTATTCCATTGATTACAAAACTAAATGAAACAATCGCTATTGCTCTTGATGCTTCTTCAAGAAATACTACGTCGTTATTATCTGAAAACATCATAGCTATCTGAGGAGATAGAATAATTGTAAGAACAGTTACAACAAATAATATAATTACAGTTGATATCAAAGCCAATTTCAGAAGATATCGCATGCCTTTAATGTCTTTCTCACCATATAGTATCCCTTCGAATAACAAGGTTACATCTCCGCATCCACCCATAATCGCATCAGTTATATTCGTGTAACTATTAACTACTACAATCACAGCAAGTATAACAGGATCAAGATAATTAATTGTAATATAATTTATTATTAATACTTTCAATACCAAGCTTCCATAATAGGAAAAAGAAGGCAGACCGTCTCTAATAATCATTGATAATTCATTAAAGCGAAATCCCAAGATAGAGAACTTGAACATTTTAGAAAAACGCAAAAAATAAACGATAGCAATAATACATACTGCGATATTGGCAACAGATGTGGCAATTGCTACCCCAAACAATCCTGCATCAATCACATATATACTAATAATATCACCTAATACGTTGATTATAAGATTAACTATGGACAATAGGATAATTAATTTCTTCTTTCCCTCAATTTGAAGAAGAGACATCATAACTCCCGTTAGAAAAATAAATGGCACTCCAATCACGTATCCACGTATATATGAAGAGGTACCTTGAATCTGACCATTTATTTCACTACTTGCCCCAAGTAATGTGGCAATCTGAGTTGAAAAGACCATAAGAACCACTGAGAGAACAATAGAAAAAATAATAGCTGAAAAAAAGGCTGTCTGTGTTAAAGGCTTAACCCTTCTCGTATCTCCCCATCCAAGCATATGGGAACAATTAATCTGTGTTCCAATAGAAAAAACCATACTAATTGCCACAACAAAGGCACTTATAGGAAGAAACAGTGCATATGCTTCTAGCGCACCAATTCCAATGCCTGCTCCTATAAACATGCTATCAATTAAGTTATTAATTGGTTGCACAAGACTATTAATTATATTAACTGCCATAAGTTGCAAGAATAGCTTTTTTAAAAACAAATTCCATGTAGGATTATTTCTTTTCATTAATTGTAAACTTATACCTTTCCGTTGAACACATTAGTAAGTCCTAACCTTTCAACCCTGTCTCTAATCTTATCCTTGTCTGTCTCATACAAAGATCTATCTTGCATCAATGTAAAAAATGTTCCACCAGAAAATGTATAACGCTCATCATACTTTCCTTGTTCCACAAAATTCTTATGCGAATGTGATATGATAAGTCCTACAGCTAAAGAATCTGGAATTGTCAAAAGTTCACTATCATTTATATATTGTACTGCATTATATCCTGCAACAGCGCCTGTTACAATAGCTTCAGTATGTCCGATTAATGGTGCACCCTTTTCTCCAGCACCAAACAGATTATTAACTCCTTTAACCTGCATTGTATCAACACAAGGTGCAACCGCCATATAACGTATAGAATTACCTCGTCCTGCAGAATAGGGATCAATATAATGCGCTTTCTCAAGCCCTTCTATTCTGTGTAACTTATCAATAGGATAATAGCTTGTCATAAGCTTTGCTGTACCAGTATCTAATAGAATAATATTCTCACTGTATTCTTTGAGCGCATACTGCTTACAAGCCTTTCTCTTAAGCTTGTCATAGTCAATATCCTCCTCAGGAATACTTAATACTACTACACCATCCTTCTCTAATGTCTCTCTTACTGAATCACTTAGGCTACTTTTACTTATCTTGCACGCACCGGAGAATACACCATAAGTACCATCTGCTCTTCTTCCCACCAAGTCTTTGACGCCACATTTCGCACTAAGACTAACGCGAGGTCCATAAGTAGGACATCTCTGTATACACATAGAACAACCATTACCATATCTAAGGCAATTACCCATAGGACCAGATGAACCTGTAGCATCTATGAACACGTCACCTTCTACATGACTTGCATCATTAAGCACAACCGCTGATATCCTACTATCCTTACATATAACATCGCATACATGAGTCGTTAATCTAACGTCAATCCCGAAGTCTAGAACTAAATGTCTAACAACCGGTTCTATTCTATCAACATTGTATAATGAGGCATGTCTATGTCCTGGAAATTCAATTCCAACATGCTCTGCACAACTATCCATGGCTTGGAACAATTCCCCTGCTCCAAGAGCTATCATTTCTTCTGCGGCAGTAAATCTTCCATTATTTCTGTATATTCCACCAACATTTCCTGCGCCCAATAATAGATCAGTCTTCTCAATTAAAATAACATCAGCTCCTGCTTTCTTAGCGCATATGGCTGCAGAAACACCTGACCATCCTCCGCCAACTACTATTACTCTTTTCATTATCCCTATCTCCTATATCTATTACTCTAAGACTATTTTTTTAATTTCATCAATCTCAAGTTGCTTCTTACATAGATGCACCGAATGATTAGCACCTATATCCTTAGTACATGCACCACATACGCCTTCGCCACAACATAATTTCGCATTATTTATAAATGTAATACGAGAATTATATCCTATTCTTTCAAGTTCTCTTATACTCTTTTTTATCAAATAGTCAGATAGTCCCATATGAATAAGCTTACACCCATTACTTAACATTTCACCAAGAATACCACGATACTCTTCTGTTAAATCTCCCGATTCATCACATGCTTTAAATTCGTTAACTTCCATATCATATAATTTCTTTATTAAGAATATAAGCCTGTTATCAAAATCCCCCGTATCTATATAAATCTTAACTTCGTTGTTATTCCTTCTTAAGTCTTCAATTACATGTATAGAGGGCATGAATCCAATACCTTTGCAAAATACATAAGCCTTACTATTATTAAACCCTTCAATCTCTCTTCTCCCCATTACACCATTATAATATGGGCCACGCAAGGTTATGCAATCGCCTACTTTCAAATCTTTGAATTTCGAAGTTTTAACTCCTCTAATCTTAATTAAAACTGCTAAAGTATTAACATTAATGTCATCATACATAACCGACAAAGGAACATCATAAAATGTGCTGCTATTAAGACGCATAAAAACATATGTCCCAACATCCCTATTCATAAATGGGGTTATATCCGGAACTACAAATCTTATAAACTTAAGTTCATCTCTGAATTCTCTGACATATGTAATCTTTCCTTCTATATCAGGTCGGTGTGCTTTAGCTTTGCCCCCATTATTGATTAGTTCCTGCTCTATACAATATGACACTGTATCCGTACAATCACATGTTGCCTCACCCCTATTCATGGAGCATACTATACATTTTCCTTCTTCTGCCAATTCACATGGACATGTGTCAGATGCGTAATTAGAACACTTTGTATAATACTTCATATAATTTATCCTTCCAGGTTTAATATCGAATCAAATCCAGTTTGTTCTAGATATTCTACATGATAGCATTATTATAGCACATTATTTTGTAATTGTGACTTTTCAATATAGTATACAATTTTGTACCATAGTTATTTATTTCTTCAGGGCTGATCTGCCATATCGATTCTAATCGCTTGTCAAATGCGACTTTTTTTATATATATTATTCTTTTTTTAAATATAAATCTTTTTTTGTGAAAAATAACCTATAAAGAATTATTATAATAACAATATGGAATTAGTAATCACAAAAGAAAAAGAATACAGAAAAATAGATTGGTGCTGGATGATTATCCTCATATCCTTTGTAGGATTTCTTGTTGAAAACATCTGGAATCTTCTTACAAGTGGACAAATTGATAATCGCAATATGCATCTACCATTCATTCTCGGATATGGACTTGCAATACTTGGAGTATATTTGTTATTCGGATTACCAACAGACAACAAAGGATTGATTTCTCTCACTAATAGCTCAAATACCATTTTTCAATATACGACATACGTTCTATTAGTAACCGTGTTTATTTGCATAAGCGAAATAATAATAGGATATGGAGTGCAGTATTTTAGTGGTGTATATTACTGGGATTTTAGCGATGTCCCATTACATATTACAAGATATACTTCTATACTAACTTCAGTTGCATATTCAATTACAATTACATTATTTATGAATTATCTCTTTGATAGTATAATGACCTGGTTTAGCCGCTTTGACGATAAAGCATATAAGTACGTAGGAATCATACTAATCACACTTCTTACTATTGATTTAATTGTCAGCTTTGGAGCGATGATTGCGAATAACAACCATAACTTAATATGGTGTATATATATGTAGAATGAAACGAGGGCTCGAATTCGAGCCCTCGTTTTTATGGAAACAAATTGATTATACACAAGCAATTTCATTCAGATATTTCTTCTGCTCATTATAAACCTCAATAATATTATCAATCAAATCAGGTGTATAGAAGTCTGATTTGGATAAATACTCTCTAATCTCATCCTCAAATCCAATTAAGCTATCAGGATTGTACCAGGAATAATCCCAATCCTTCTCAAGCCCACGATATAGAAAATATACTATCATAAGGGTCGCTTGATTAACTGTAGATAGAAAGTCACGTGCGCCCTGGCTGCTTGCAAACGCTCCAGCCAAATCATATATAGGTGCCATCCTGATATTACCCGTAGGAATATGTCTTATAACAGATATATTATCAAAATGTAAATCTGATACAAAGCACAGACTTCTTAAGCAGAAGAGCTTAACAAATCGTTCTTTCATATCAGGAATTCCAAATTCCGATACACGTCTAAAAAACTCTGCTCCCTTAGACTTGTCCCGGTCCTTCCCAAAATACAACTCCCATACGTCAATAGGCAAGATATCTGATAAAGGAACCATCTCCTCATCAAGCCCCAGCATAGACGCAGATACCGAAGCATACTGTCCTCCTATTGTGGCAAGCTCGTATTTAAGTACTTCGCTTTCATCAAACATCCTACATGCCAGACGAGATGATAATACTTCAGCTATGGAATCCTCCGAATGTCCCTTAGTGATTCCAAGCTTATAGAGCTTAGGCACATCCTCACACAGCCAACCCTTAACCGCCCATCCATCTGTTACAATATCAGGCACATTTAAGTCACATTTACTCAAAGCATCATAATCTTCTGTTAAGACAGCTCTGGCAAAAGTATCATCCCACTTATTAGTGAAGAAATTAATGTCCTTGTACTTAAGATTCTCATTTTCTCTTCTATACCAATAATGATTAGAAAGAGACAAGCCATGCCCCTTAAATGATAGCTCGAAGGAATCCTTACAGCCAATAGCTTTACTTATATTGTCATAATCGTGTCTGGTTTCCGCCATAGTTCTACCATTGAAGAACTTATATAGGATTCGATTAAGCTCTCCTTCGTCTTCTTCACCTACCATACCATAGGGAGCCTTGTCAAAGCCTTCTAACTTGTCTAACATCTTAATCTTATTATTATCTAAGTCCAGTAAAAAGGATAGCACTTCTTCATCCTGATACATTAGAATCAATTCCTGTTTCTTACTCATAAGCCACCTTCCTCAAAAAACATCTTATAAAGGGACTATCCCTTTTATTTTTGTCAATCTAACAAAAAATCAAAGAGATCAATTGTCTTTACTCCGTATTCATCATGTGTTGGATTCAAACCAGTTTTTGCCACTACAATTTTTTCAAAAGAATCGTCTATGCAATATAGACTTCTTTTCTCTTGATGCTTTTTTTCAGTTGAGTCCATTGATAAAGCCGATTGAATGTACAACTTCAAATCACCTTTTGAAGCTACAAAATCAACTTCTAGTGCCTTCTGTGCATATATCGGTTTACCATTTTTATCAAGCCTGTCTGTCTTCTCACTAACATTTAACTCGCCAACATCAACATTAAACCCTCTAAACCTCAGCTCATTGTACAGAATATTCTCCATAATATGAGATTCTTCAATCTGTCTAAAATTAAGTCTGGCATTTCTCACCCCAATATCTTCGAAGTATATTTTAAAAGGTGACCCAATATATTTTCTGCCCTTAATACTATATTTTTTGGCCTTTGAAACCACAAATGCATCTTGGAAATAATCAATATATTTTCCAACTGTGTCAGTAGTAATGTTCTTATCCAAAACGCTTTTAAATGTATCAGTGACTTTTCGCACATTTACCAGACTGCCAATCATAGAAGCAAGTATATCAAATGTATCACTCAATTCAATTGTTTTCTTTATATTGTTATGGGCGATTATATCCTTTAAATATGTTTCTTCACAAAGACTTTTTAAATATGAAAACTTCTCTTCTTCACTCTTCATTTGCGCCACAAGAGGTATGCCTCCTGTTACCACGTACTCCCTCCAGGCTTTTTCCGGAGGCATGTCGGTTCCTTGCATATATTCCGAAAAAGCCAGCGGCAATATATGAACAATTGTGCCTCTCCCCTTGAATTCAGTTGCAATATCAGAAGACAGAAACTTTGAATTAGAGCCTGTAACGTAGATATCATAATTAATATGCCTTAATAATCCATTAAGGGTCCCCACAAAATTGTCAAGCAGCTGTACCTCATCCAACAACAAATAGTATTTGTCAGTGTCATTCGTTCTATCCTTGATGTAAGCTCGGAATTTCTTCGCGTTTACATAGAATACATCTGGTCGCTTTTCAATCTTAGTCGGTTCATCTATAAAATATGATTCAAGCAAATCTATGTCTTCGTCTGAATCAAATGCAAAGCGCAGGATATTGTTACTTGAAACACCTGAATTAAGCAAATATTTGTAATAAAGCTCATTCATTAGATATGACTTACCAGCACGTCTTGAACCAGTTATTACTTTAATCAGTCCATTCTCTTTACGTTCAATGAGTCGCTTCACATATACTTCTCTAGAATATTCCATATATAACCTCATTTTCCCTTGGAACTTTGAATTCTGACGATTATATTATACAATACTTTACTACAATATTCAATTCCTACTCGTTTTTATCCAAAGTTCTTTGGATTTTGCCGAAAAAGTTGACAGAAGAACCCCGTCCCCCTGTCAACTTTTATAATTATTCTCATTCTTACCAAGATGTACCACAGTCTTGACATGTCCAAATATGGACTTCAGCATTATTTGGTAGCTGTTTCACCTTATGCTTAATATTCTTAGAACCACAGCTTGAACATCTGCAAGTGCTGTTACCACAATATCCACCTGTAACAGCTTCAAGCTGATCATCAGAAAGTTCAATTCCTTCAGACTTAGCAAGTGCTAGAATTTCCTCTGAACTCTCACAAGATTCAACCTTCTTAATCTGCTCCTCTGATAATCCCTGTAATAATTCTTTTCTCATTGTAGTTACCCCCTTACTATTCTTATAAATAATATACCACATTTTAATTAGATTTGCTTATGTGGATTTACCTGTCACATATATATACACATTTAAAATGTAAAATGCGACATATTTTATGAGATTTTTAATAAAACCAAGCATTACACCATCATTACTACTATTTGTTCATATCAATTATTATAGCATACTAAAAGAACTGTGACACTTATTGTGCCACAGCCCCTTGTCACTATTATCTTGACCATTGAATGCTACCTCAGATCATAAACCCCTTCAGAAACATACTGGGCACCATTTTCCATGTTTATGTACTGGCTACCCAAAGGACTTTTTTCAATAATATTATCATTATATGATTCTGTTATTACTGCATCCTTAAGAAGATTTCCATCCCATGTAACCAAATCACATGTCACTTTGGTTTTGCTTTTTGTTGAAATATCAAACATCACGCCCATTTCTGACTGAGTGTAATCGCCCAAATCGCCAATACCTGCCAAGGCCAAATCTTCAAGTAATGTTTTTCCATGAAATTTTGATACATATTTTTCAACAATTCCTGTCGAAACATTAACTCCATTCTTTGTCTCTTCTCCGGCCCATTGTGCAGCACTTATATAAATTGCATGTAGCCTTTTATCAAATGTGCCACTGTAAAGACCATTTTCAAGATCTAATGAATATCCATATGCACCTTTCTCAATTTTATGCCAATTATCTGATACAACTTTCGGACTCACACCGGGACCATTCTGTTCTATCTGTGTAAGAGAATCGTTCAAGAGTTGACCATACTTTTGATATACCACAGCCGTATTTCCTGTACCTATATTATAATATAATGATATTAAAGCATAGGCTCTTTTCACTTGGTATTCTGCGTTACCACGATAAGCTACACGAAGTGAATAACCTTGGCTTTCCCAATTAAAATACGTATTCCAATAATTATCATAGGCTGTAAGAGGACTAAAGTCTTTCGTCTTACTTAGTTCTCCTGTTACAAGTGTATAATTATTAATGAGGTCATTCATTATACTATCAAAGTTCTTAAGATTAGGATTAGTGTTTTGTTGCTCTTCAATAGTAGCAATTAACTTGCCTATATATTCTTGTCTTTCGGCATCTGTTGCATTCTCCGCCGGTGCATTTACTCCCTGTTGTTGTAAAATCACAGCTCCTTCTGTTAACATTTGTTGTAATATCTCTGCATCAGTATCAAGAGCAACCATTGCATTATCAAATGGCTGTAATCCATTTCGATAAGCCTGCAAAGTTGTTTCATCAAGTTGCATACTCATTGCTGATGTGAGACCTTGAAGATCCTTAACATCTAATGCCACATCCTGAACTGCACTATACACTTTCTGAACTTCCATAAGAATCTGTTCATTAGATGCTCCGGAACTTCCGCCGTCATATATACCGAACATATTTAGGAATCCACTTACTCCAGATATTGCTGCACCTACATCACCTGTATAATATGCTCTTACGATGTTAAATGTATTTATTCCAAACTCAGTAACCTTACCAAAGGTTGGGTCAACCTGATTGACTGTTTCAGCAGTATAATCAGCAACAGCATTGTAGTTATTCCATCTAAGCTTCTTGGCGTTAGTTTCCTGCATATACTGTAGTTCAGGACTTGGCTGTTCTCCGTCACGAGCTATTATTGCAGGTAGCTGCTTCTCGATATCTAATACATTCTTAACTGTTGCATCCGCTTTGTCTGTAACTTCAAGTCCATTGTCTGTAAGATTCGTTCCCTCCGGAATTGCAATGTCCTTATTCTTGAAATCACATTTATACCCAGTAGTTGTTGTGTTGTTAGTAGTAGAGTTCGAACATGAGCATCCTGCTAGTGTGGATACTAGTAGAATTGCTATTAACCCTATTGCTACGATACGTTTTTTCATAGTAATATACCTCCTACCCCTTTAAGAAAATGCTTTTCCTCTCTTTACTATTAATATACACGAGGGACATTAAAAATGCGACATTTTTTCTATGTTCTAAAGGAAAAGTTACAAAGAACGGCTTCATCTCACAATGAAGCCGTTACCACTAAATAATATACCACATTTTATACCAGAAGGGTTAAAAGAGTTTTTTTATGTATACATTTCCACACTCCAAGCATTCATATTTACTTCTTTCAACATCTTTTACGCGCTTTACTTTCTTAGAGCCACACTCAGGACATTTATCGGTGGCAATGCTGCATCCTCCACCTGAAACTGCCTCAAGCTGCTCATCAGTTAATGTAACTCCTTCTTCTTTCGCGAGCGCTAAGATTTCCTCTGAATCCTTGCAATTCTCTAACTTCTTAATCTGCTCGTCTGTTAATCCCTTTAATAATTCTTTTCTCATAGTAGTTACCTCCTCGTTAGTCTTATAAATAATATACCACATTTTAATTAGATTTGTTTATGTGGATTTGCCTTTCACTTATATATACACATTTAAAATGTAAAATGCGACATTTTTTTGTATTCTCAATAAGATTAAGTATCTGAATTTGTCCTCCTAATTAATGATGACATTTGCCATGACTATGACCACATACATGGCCGTCTCCATGTTCATGCTCATGATGGTCGCAATTAGCTTCTCCACTTGCATCAAGTGTGCCTGCTATAAATTCATTTATCACATCGTCTGTATTTCCACTTGCACCTGCATATAAATCAATTCCTGCTTCTACAAGAGCCCTCTGGGCTCCGCCACCAATTCCACCACAAATAAGCGCATCTACATCAGCAATATTCAAGATGCCTGCAAGAGCTCCACAACCTTCACCATTTGTATCTAGAATTTGAGAATTAATAACCTTTCCATCCTCAATATCATATACTTTGAATTGCTCCGTCCTTCCAAAATGTCCAAATACATTTCCATTATCATATGTTACTGCTACTCTCATTACTCTCTCTCCTTTGTCATTAATACTTACATTTAGATTGCTTCTTTCCCTGTCAAGCTCAATGTTTCCACCTGCAATAAGAAGCCTTTTTCCTTCAATAATCGCACTTACTAACTTCCTTCTTGCGCTTTCATACATGGCTGTCACAGTCGTCCTGGCAACACCCATTCTATTTGCACATTCCGCCTGATTAAGACCATCATAATCAAGAAGTCTTATGGTCTCATATTCATCAAGGGATAGCATTATCGAATCAATACGCTTGGACTTTGCATCCTCAGGAATAAAACTATAATAATCAGGAAAACTACATATTTTTCTACATTTAGGGGTTCTGGCCATATTTCCCTCCAAAAATAATATTGACATATGTCAGAATAAGCATAACGCTTTTTATGACATATGTCAATATAATTTTAAGGCTAGGTTCATTCTTTGCTACTTATTTTGACAGAAGTTATAAAAAAGCGCTGGCTATAATTAGCCGGCGCCTTGCGATTCCTTTTGGAATTAATCTGTCTAAAAGTCAGCACCTCTAGTAGACCACCTATGTAAGCAGTCTTGGCATACATAGTCATATCTCATCCTACCATCTTCCAAATCCTCACCAATCTTCATAATATTAGTTGAACTACATTTTGGGCATACTTTTTTCTTTTGTCCACCACAGCTTCCACCAGTAACAGCCTCAAGCTGCTCATCATTCAACGCAACTCCCTCAGACTTAGCAAGTTCTAAGATTTCCTCTGGGCTCTTACAAGCTTCAACCTTCTTGATTTGCTCTTCTGATAATCCTTTTAATAATTCTTTTCTCATAATAGTTACCTCCTATTTATTCTTATAAATAATATATCACATTTTAATTAGATTTAAAGTAAACGACCATTTTCACCTTCTCTAAATGTAGCACCGCAACTCTTGCACTTTATCTGAGTATATTCATTTCCATTTTCATCTATTTGTTTAGATTTTTTCTTTCCATCTGTATGTCCACAGAAAGGACATAGCCAATCAGGATCAAAGCAGCCACCACCGCTTACAGCCGCAAGCTGCTCTTCGTTAAGTTCAACACCTTCTGCCTTGGCAAGTGCTAAGATTTCCTCTGAACTCTTGCAAGCTTCAACCTTCTTGATTTGCTCTTCTGATAAACCCTTTAATAATTCTTTTCTCATAGCGGTTACCCCCTTATTACTATATTAATATTATAAAACATTTTTCCTATAATGCTTATATAAATTAGCCTTACACTATTATATACACATTTAAAATGTAAAATGCGACATTTTTCCTCCATAGGTTACCATTACTCCATCGTTCGCATTCTCTGCATAATTTCTTCACCGTATGTATTAAGCCATTTGCGTTTTTCTTTATAATCAGGAATTATTATCTCCACTTCCTTCCAGAAGTTCTTGGAATGATTCATATGCATTCTGTGTGCCAACTCATGTATTATCACGTAGTCTCTTACGTCGCTAGGGGCAAGCATCAGAAGACAGTTAAGCTTCCTTATCGAGTCCTGCTTATTCTCTATAAATGCTTTAACGGCTACATTAGGCATCCTATAAGGTGCTCTAACTGTAACCGTCCCTTCTCTGTCTATCTCTATGGCAATAGATTTGCGTTTGCTTCTGATTAGTTTATAATCCATTCAATGCACCTATTATTATCAAAAATGTAATCATGTGTTCTCACCTGCCTTATTATAATATCATTATCATGAATCTTCATATTTAGATAAACAGTCTTTTAATTCCTGAACCGATTCCTTACCATCTAGCTTTAATAATTCAGTTAATTCAGAATCCGTCTCTCCGCTTCTCTCTTTCAAGATATACTTGCAGATAAAAATGGCTTCATCGGATAGGAATTTTTCTTCATTATTTGCTATCTTTTCTAATGCTTTATCATCATCTTCCTGATGTAGCTTATACAATCTTCTTACATACTTTGCATCCATGTTGTGCCCTCCTGTATAACTCTGTCTTTTCTTATAATCTATGAAATGTGCGTTAGAATTCCCTTGTCATATTACAACACTTCTTCACTCCACAACTCTTCCTTAAAGCCAGGAACAGCCTTACTATCTGTAACAAGTAGCGGTCTCTTAACTAACATTCCATCAGAAGCTAAGATCTTGAACATCTCGTCTTCGCTCATATCAGGCAATTTCTTCGACAATTCCATCTCACGATACAACATACCACTTGTGTTGAAAAACCTTCTAAGCGGAAGGTCACTTTTCTTATAGATTTTTCGAAGCGTCTCTTCATCAGGATGCTCACCCTTGATGTCAATTGACTCATATTCAACACCTTTCTCGTCTAGCCATTTTAAAGCTTTCTTACATGTTGTGCACTTTGCGTAGCAATATACTTGTACCATAACTGCCTCTCCTTAGATTTAATCACTTACCTTTTCTAATAATCCATCAGAATTTATAATTACCATATTACTCCATTGCTCGCTTTCTCTGCATAATCTCTTCACCGTAAGTATTAAGCCACTTGCGTTTTTCTTTATAACCAGGAATCATTATCTCGACTTCCTTCCAGAAATTCTTGGAATGATTCATAAACTTTCTATGAGCAAGTTCATGTATGACCACATAATCTATGATATCACTTGGTGCAAGCATCAGAAGACAGTTAAAATTAAGATTTCCCTTTGAACTACAACTTCCCCAACATGTCTTCTGACAGCGGATTGTGACTCTTCCGTAGTCTACTCCCATAAGTTCTGCATAATATCTTACTCTCTTAGGAATGACTTCCTTTGCTTCGTCATATAGTTTGTCAAGTTCTTCTTCTGTTAGTGGTTCTATATCTGCCGCCTCTAAAGACATTTCCTGCGCCTTCTTAATATGTTCCCTTATCCAGTCCTGCTTATCCTCTATAAATGCCTTAACGGCTACATTAGGAATCCTATAGGGTGCTCTAACCGTAACCGCCCCTGCTCTGTCTATCTCTATGGCAATAGATTTGCGTTTGCTTCTGATTAGTTTATATTTCATCTAAGACCATCCATGAATTCATCATCTTCGTCGATATATTTCATAAAATTGAAGTCTGTCTAGTTTGCTCACCTATTCCTTATTTTGATAACCAGATAATATTTTATAAGCCATTGGCTTTATGGACTTCATTATTTCGCACCCAGCAAGAATTTTATTATATGCATCTTTTTGCTCTTTATGTCGTACATCGAGTTCCGCCTCATTTTTCCAAAACACGTTTATTGGCGTAAACTCAATTGGAAATTCAATTGGAAACGATACGCCACCTGAAACTGTGCTATGTGTCACAAATCCCTTTACATGCTTAATAGAATTATTGACATATTTGAATGCCAATACACTTTCATCATCCTTAATATATCTATCAATATAATCTAACATTGCGTGAATTGTAGCCGCCAAATATGCATTTACATATTTTAGTTCGATAGAGTTATGCTTCTCTCCTATACACTCACCTACTGCTTTGTTTAAATCTTCATATACTACTTCAAAATTACTTATTAAAGATTCTTTTGCTTCCATATAGTTTATTGCCATCTCCCACAACAATGCTTATATACTATTACTGCAAGCCCTTTAAATGAGCATAAAACTACTCCCTTCAACCCAACCTATAATTTGAGTATCCCAAAAACGGATACTTCACATATCCTGTTGGATAGATAAATCTTACTATGTCCTCAGGAGCGACACAATCTACTGCAATAGAACAAGATGATGTTTTTCCATCTTTTATAGCCTGCTCCAATCCATTAGTCCATGTATCTGAAATCTTATTTAAAGGCACATCACAAACAATGATTGTCGGTCTTCCAAGCTCTTTCAATTTATTCCTACACCACAAATGTCCGGCAACGGCATTCAAAAACTCGCTTCCATAAATCAAATAATGGCAAGCCCCTCCAAGTAATTCAGATTGCTCCAAGGCAAGCCATACACGATGGATGTTATTCCCATACCTTCTCCAAATTTCTTCGGCTTTCTTTCGAATTCTATCCTCGGTCAATCGCTCGTCTGAAAGCGTCTTTATCGCATATTCAATAGCAGATTGTTCAACAAGAGGCACAATACCTTCTTTCTTATAGGTTTCAATATCCAGTAACCTACATGCGTGATATGCCCGAAGATGTGTATAGTTAGAAATTGAGATATCTTTACCTCCGCACTCTTCAGTTATTAGCACATTTTTCGTTCCCACGATAAGCAGTCTTACCTAACACCCTACAACTACATTTAACTCCAATAGTATGATAAATCCGCATGTGTAGAAGTTCTTCTGTATTCTCTGTGTCTATTTTTGCATAGATTTACATCAAGTTCAAAAACACCTATAAATTTATATCCCACACCCTCATAATATGCAAATGTGTATCGAGGCAATATTTCTATATCGCTTATTGCACCTCTATTATCATTTGGATTCTCTTCAATTAACATCTCTCCATCCGATGCTAGGACATTAACCCAGCCGTGAGCTCGACTTGAGGCAACATAGCTACCGCCACGCTTTATTGCCAATTTAGGAAACCATACTTATCCTCACCGGTTTTAGAATCTGATGGCAAACTATTATTACTGATATATTCCTTTCCCTCTGGATTATAAGTAAGATTAAATACCATATCAGATAACCATTTCTTAAAGGATGGATTATCTTGAAATTGCTTAAACAATTACATATTATCGGACATTAAAGAGCGCCACGTGGCACACCCGTGGCACCATAATATTGCTACCTAAAACTATCAGCAAGCGTATTCTCCTCTATCAATTTTTTCATCCAATCGCAATGTCTTTCGTCCAAATCGGATTCTATTTGGACGAAAATTATTTGCTGTCAGAACGAACGTAAAATGTACTTCTTCCAGATCCTTCCCGAATGATAAGTCCTTCTTCAGTAAGTCTCTTAAGTGCTGCAAGGGCTGAGGATCTTCCTATGCTTGGACAATGAGCTACAACATCTGCCCCTGTAAATTTTCCAACTTTTTCCTCGGTATACTTTTTGACAATGTCATATGCCGTACTTCCATTTCCTGTATCGGACATTAAGCCTACTCTTTCTTCAAACTCTGTATAACATGCCAGAATAGCCTGAAGCATATATCTTATAAATGGTGTCGGATCGTTTTCCTCTTCATGCCAACCGGCATCTGACGCTTCGAGCGTATCATAGTACCGATCCTTTGTTTTCTCTATCTGCTTTTCTATACTGATGTACTTTCCCACACTATATCCGTTTTTATACAGCAGAAGTAATGTAAGTAGTCTGCTCATTCGTCCATTACCATCGTTAAATGGATGAATACAAAGAAAATCACAGATAAACGTTGGAATAAGAATCAGTGAATCAATCTTCTCATTTGCGACGGCCTGTTCATAGGCATTGCAAAGATTTTCTACTGCATCCGGAGTATCATAAGGCGCAATCGGAGTGAATCTAGTAACTACGGTTCCATCTGGCTTTGTCTCATTGATATAGTTCTGCACATTCTTAAAATGCCCTCCGTAAGAAAAGCCTGCTCTTTTTAAAAGATCACGATGCAGCTGAAGTATATAAGAAGGACGAATCGGAATATATTCATTACTCTCGTGAATTGTGTTCAGCACATCCCTGTAACCCATGATCTCATCCTCATCACGATTCTTGGGAGTTGTCTTTTCTTCAAACAACTGTTTCATACGAGTACTTGTCGTGACAATCCCTTCTATTTTATTGGATGCTTCCGTACTCTGTATTTTGGCAATCTCAACAAGGCGATCCAGTTCAACAGGCTTCTGCCTAATGAATAAATCTTGTCTTCCTTTGCATTCGTGAATCTTTGCGACAAGATTTAGAATATCTGTATCCCAAGCTTTTTCATAAAGCCTGCTGTAATCAAAAGATCTCATAAGAACCCCTTTCATCCAGTGTCCCGCGTTTTTATCCAATTATACTTGATTTTGGACGAAAAATCAATCTGTTGGACAATGAAAAAGAGATGTTTATAGCACATCTCCTCTTTAATCGCTTTCGCTATTTACCTCTCTCCGTCATGTCCTAATCTTATCAATTAATGCTTCTTGAAGAGTTTTCGAAAAGTTTATTTTCTTTTCTTGTGCAGCATTGTTCAGCCACTCCGGAATAGATAGTGTCTTTCGAACGGATTTTTCAAAATGCTCCTTCGCATATTCCGAAACATCAACAGATACCATATTTATAAATGCATCATCCTTGTTAACATCTAACTCATTTGCTATAGTTACCAGTGATATATCGTTCATAGCTGAAGGTTTAGGCACCTTATCTCCACACTTATCTGATGTATAGAGATATCCAGCCAAACAATCTACAGCCATGTTAAGAGCCTCTTCTTCTGTTCTACCATTTGTAGCTAACCAATTAAGATCTGGGAACACAACAGAATATCCTGTCTCATCTTTGAAAAAACACGCTGGGTATATAGATAACATAGGGCAACCTCCTTGCAGTGCCAAGAATTATGTATCAATTCCGGCTTGCTTTCTTATAGATTTTTCAACGATTTTACTTAACTCCTTACTATGAAAAGGAATTGTAACCTTTCCAGGTTTTGTTGGATGAACATAATGCCTATGCGAACCTTGTTGACCTTTAAATATCCATCCATCGTTTAATACTTCTTTTTCCATTTCTCTAGGGCGTTTAGGCATAAAATAACCCCTCTCTTATATATTATACGATACTATACGCATTTATTCAATACGCATTATTGTAATACGCATCATCATGACTTTCGCTGTTTCACTAAACCTTCTACCTTAAGCTTATACGCAATCAGGCGTAATAAATAATCCGGCATCTTTCGATTTCCCAATTCCCAATCCTGTAAAGTACGATAAGGAATCTCAAAATACTCACAAAATTCTTTCCTACTCATCCCAGATTCGTTTCTTAATTCAATCAAATAATCTCTGCTATTCATATTTACTCTCCTATCGCAATGCGTATATGATATGCAATTATAATATCATACACGTTGCGTATAATCAAGCAATTACATCATCTTTCATAAAGTAAAGAAGTGTCAAACTAATTTGAATAAAAAAGTTGACAAAAGGCCCGACCCTTGTCAACTCTTACAATAAAAACTCTCTTACTTCTTTCTATTTGAATAAATCCACACTCCAAGTGTGACCACAGTCATTGCATGTGCAATTGACTTTAGAACATTCAATATTGTTTCTATAAGTATCATATTCTTGTGTGTAATTATGAGAACCACAACTATAACAATACGTTTTGATTAAATTGGGATAAACATGATCAAGTGTCTTATCTGTAGCATAGTCAAAGGGATTTTTGAGTCTACAACCACCTGATACTGCTTCTAGTTGCTCTTCGCTAAGAGTTACCCCTTCTGCCTTGGCAAGTGCTAGAATCTCTTCCGCATTCTTGCAGGCTTCTACTTTCTTTATTTGCTCCTCTGTTAATCCCTTTAATAATTCCTTTTTCATAATAGTCACCCCTCTCATATAAGTCGTTAATTATTTAACAGTCCTTGTTTTTGTGTTTCATTTATATATACACCTCTTTGACATGGAATGCGACATATTTATTGAAAATAACTTTTCATAGTGACATTATGTTCTTACGATTCAATGCAAGAATCGTGTGCTATGCACACATTTAAGATAGGTTAATTATAATGTGTCTTTTACAAATACTACAGTTGTAGGAGACGTCGTTACCATAACGCTCTCCTGATTAAAAAGTACGCAAAATTCCTTGGCAAGCTCCATAACAGTTTCTTCCGGTACATTCATTAGCTTCAGCATTAAGGTGTTCTCCTCTGTATATCTTCCGTCCTCGTGAAAATAACCGCCACTAACTGTCTGAACTGCAAAGGCAAGCTTATAGTGTCGACAAGTCTTCTTCAAAATCGAGATATACTTCTTAGAGTCGTATTTCTGAACTCCCGTCTCGGAATCATTAAGACCTATATATATTGTTGTCTGTGATATATGATTATCCATATTCTTACTTCTCTCCATATTTCGATAATTATCTGTTGGAATATAGCCGCATTTCATTATAACATGTCCCATTAAGTTTTAACAATTACTCTTTTGCTTGCCACAGAGAATTCCCCTGATATTATTTATTACTGTCTCTGAAATATTCCGGTTGCTTCCATCATGAATAATCCTATCAATATCCGCCTGTGTATCCACAACATAATCGCTTTGAACAGGACTGTTCCCTTGTACGAAAAACACATATCCTTCTATCCAGATATTAATACCATTATCCTTTAACAGTTTTGATAAAATATATATCTGACGCTTCACCTGCTTTATAGGATTCTTAACCGCCTTCTGATATGCATTCCCGTACCCTGCATCCTTTATCTGCAGCCAGTCATATGTATCTTCGTCACCCAAAAGTGTACCTCTTAGATTCTTGACTTCAAAAATAAATATTCCTCTTGAGTTAATTATAATATTATCCGCTTCAGCCTGCTTATTATTGGCATACAACTTCACATTGTTTAACAAAATGTCATCATCTCTTAAGATTTCTTGAATTACCTGTCTTGCAAACAGCTCTCCTCTTCTGCCCGCTTGCTTCTGCTGCGATTCAATAAATCTTCTATCATCAATTCTAACTACAACGATAACAATAAGTACAAAGAGAATAATAATTGCTGCAAAGATTATGAAATACATTTGTTATCTCTCCACCTTCTTAAAACATCTTTAAGTGGCTCGTCAAGGTAGGAATATGCCTTGTCCTTAATCCAGTCCGGAATGCCATATGCAGCCTCCGCTATACTTCCTGTAATGGCGGCAAGAGTATCACTGTCTCCTCCAAGAGAAATGGCATTTCTGATAGCATCTTCAAAATCAGTGCTTTCCAAAAACGCAATAATAGCCTGGGGAACAGTGCCCTGACACGTCTCGTTGAACTGATATCCGGGTCGAATATCATCCAGCGTCATAGACAGGTCATAACCGTACACTTTCTCAATATGTTCCTTAATCCTCTTCTTACATTCAGCAGGATTGTCATTAATGGGCTGTTCATAGTCTCCATAGTAACCGCCAAAATAATATCGACACATGAAGATGGCATCGGCAGTTGCCATAGCGCCTTTGATACCCTCCGGATGGTTATGTGTCACCTCTGCTGACAGCTTCGCACATTCTCTGCCGTTTGTCGGCCACAGTCCCGTTCTGGCGCAGAAGCCACAATCCATCACCCATGCGCAGGGTGATACACGCATGGCAGAACCATTGCCATAACTATTATAAGGCTTACGATCGTCAGACATCACCCAAGTACTAAATCTACCACCATACCCGGCATCGGGATACATACGACCGTATTTCTTCATCGCATCAATAAAGTCATCTTTCTCCCCACCATTCATAACCGCCTCTGCCACAGCGCAGGTCATAACAGTATCATCTGTAAAAAAACAGTCATCCCTAAACAATGGGAACTCTTTACTTTTTATATTGTTCCATTCGTAGACGGAGCCTACAATATCACCAACTATTGCTCCTAACATTTGCTTCATCTCCTTCCTCATACAAAAAAACCGCTCTTCGCATCTTCATTATACGACAATAAGAAACCATCCCCTTGTCAATAAAGCTTCCCGGATTCACCGAGAAGCTTTATACATTTCCTATAGCGTAGCCACATACTTGTTCTATCCAACCTGCACTACTCCATCATTTTTTACGGATACCATCATACCGTCCTTAACATAGTCAAGGAACTCGTCTCCTAAGCAGTCTATTACCGGCATTGATTCGCCCTCAAGCCACACATCCTGCAATATAGCGCCTGCTGCCGCAAGGGAATCTATGGGCTCTGAGAAAAGCATACACGCAGGCTGTCTTCCCATTTCACATGCACAATACAGCACAAGACCACCGGTTGTTGAGCCTATTGTCTGGGGCAGGCACAGAGCCTTCCCTGCCATTGGTTTGTTATATAAGTCTTTATTGTTCTGGTCGCCACAAGTGGCTTTCTTATCACCGAACTGCAGTGCCTTCTGGAAGGAGGCAAGCGTATTCAATCCCTGATGAGAGACAACAGCTTCGGCTTCAATGGTACCACCTGATACAACTCTACCTTTGAATTCTTTCATCATATTTGCCCTCCTGTAATCTGACTTAATATCTCCTTATCTGTGTAATAACGAGCGCTGGTGTACGTTCTTAGCTTATTGCTTGAAGTTATTACCGGCATCTTGGTGCTTAAGGGATTATTCATATACATAAGCGGACAGATGTAAGAAAGCACCACTCCATGCATTTTAAGTACAGATGCTCCTTTAGTCTTCTCGAAACGCTCTATTACATCAGGCGCCGCAGTAAGTACAGTTGGAATAACTACTTTCTTCCTGCCATTCTTCTTAAGGGCAGTATGAATCCTCTTCGTCCACCCCATAAGCTGTTCATAAGAAAGGTGAGGACAACCGATAAAGCATAGCTTAGGCTTAGCGTCTTTATTCTTCCAGATAACAGGATAATCATTATATACGCGCTCAAGCTCTGCATCATCAATGACATAGGTCTTAGCATCCGGCAGTATCAGGTCACGACCTGATTCAACCGCTTCCGGCGTTAAGTTGTCTATATGATATAGACCGACAGCACCGTTTGAAGCTGTTGCCGCTCCAAAGTCCTTAAGATAATCCTTTGTTTTGTCATTAAGCTCATTACCAAGCCACTTGTCAAGTCCAACCACATAAGGTACATCTTCCATAACCTTCATTCCTATGGCTGAACCAAGAAGCTGTGCCTCCGGCTTTTTCGTTGTCTTAATCTCAACAATCCATGATGCTTTTCTTCCATCATCAGTAAGTAAACCAAAATGTGGAACAAGCCCAAGAAGGGAACCCATAATATCGATGATCCCGGAATTCCTGTTACATCTTGCTCCAAGAACGGAATTGGCATAAACTACTGCGGAAGACTCAGACCATGATAGGATGTCTCCTTTACTTGGCACATTTCCCACTTCGTCCATATAGCAGGTACAGGTAAATGCGTTGTCATTCTTTAATCCAAGCTCTTTAAGCTGCTTCTCGTAATCCTCCTGCTCAGAATACATGAAGTGATTAAATACGATTCTCTGTAGAAATGTTGTAGGCACATTAGGATCTAACGGTCTTGGGTCTACAGTAAACTTCTGCTTCGAGCTTTCCTTGTCGTCAATGATTTGCTGCAACAAATCATATACCGCAGTAAGCGCCTTGAGTCCGAAGGAAGTTACAAGATGGTTATAATCTCCGGTAATCGGCACCATAGAATCTGCGCCAAACAGCTCGCCATAGCGAACAAGAGTCTCCATCAGCTTCCTTTTTACTTCTCCTTTTTTGCCTTCTAAGATTTCTTGTTGTTCCTTTGTTAAATCCATTAACAATCACCCCCCTTATGCTATTAATAATCTGTGTAAGTATTTTTTTATTTTGCAGAGAATCCGGCACTAATCTTCCCCTTGTGACTTATATTCTTCAAGGAATTGCTGCGCAGCTTCGGTACTTTCCATCTCGGCCAGACTTACAAACTGCTTAACACAATCTCTTGCTGAAGTCGCTTCCGGTCTCTTGGAAAAATCTATTAACTCCCGAAATACTTTTCTACGGTTGGTATAATATTTGTCCAAATCGAAACTGTTACCAAAGGAAGAAAGCTTACCCATAATATCAAGCGGTACCATGGTTTTCCAACAACCGTAACACTCCCCACAATTGTCTGCCTTCTTACGAATCTGAAAGCATACCGAAAGATAGTCTTGAGCGTCCTTATTATCTGCAAGTCTTCTAAGCTTCTCAGTACGCAATGTACGATCGCTATTAATATATGACAGACTTTCTGTTCGACAACTATCAGTAAGTAAACTCTCATAATGCTGTGTCGGTACAAAAAGAGAAATCTCCACATCATTAAGATGACCGGAAGAAGAACTAATATATGTCTTATATAAATGCTCTAATGCAAGAGTAGACGCCAGATAACGATACATTGCGGTATATACGTATCCACCTCTATAGAAATTCCTGTCTATATTGTTATCAACATATAAAAAGGGCAGGCCATGATGAGCAGCAATCTTGTCTGCATTCTTAGCAACAATATTGTTTGCTTCATCTGCATTACTGTATATCTGATCCAGATTAGGTTTTTCTCCAGAAGTTGGAAATGGATAACTGCCACCATAGTACACAAGATGCGTCAGTTTCATTCCATCAGGAGCATCATCACTGCCATAGCAGGCAAGAGTATACTGGGAATCCACTCCACAGCTCATCCCCGCTACTACGCCGTCTTCATGCCATACAGGCTTATCATCAATGGGACCATCAAGCTTAATCTCACCATATCCGTCTTTTGTAAGTGAAGGTATAAGCTGTGTAGTAAGATTATCGTATAGCTTCTTAGAAATAGGAACATCGAAGCTAATATCCGAATTAGTAACACAAGCGTACCAAAACAGGGCTATAACAAATGCATTGCTTCTTTCCTTGCATAGATACCGCTCATACTCTATGGGTACCGAAAACCACAAGTTGCCTTTTTCATTCCACGAAGCAGGTGGATAATCAACATCTGTTAACCAGC
Organism: Lachnospiraceae bacterium; assembly: GCA_015057165.1. GTDB lineage: Bacteria > Bacillota > Clostridia > Lachnospirales > Lachnospiraceae > RUG191. The sequence goes on from SVEY01000006.1 coordinate 65,845, forward strand.
CACAGTTAGTAAGTGTCTTCGTAACATTTAGATATCTGTTAACTGTATCATCAGATATCTTCACATCAGCACATAAATATGCTCTGTCACCCTCAGTTTTTGTAAATGGCTCTCCAATATGTATCATGTCAATCTCTCCTGTCACTACTCTCTATTTCAAGCTTTTAGCGCTTTTCTGGTTATCATGGTAAAAATAACAGATATTATCAATGTAATAATCTCCGCCGCAAGTACTGCCCACCAGATTCCATCTCCTCCGAAGAAAACCGGGAACAATAATAACAAGGCACTGCTCGTAACAAGTCCCCTGCTAAGCGAAATAATTGTAGCTTTGTGCCTTTGCCCTACTGATTGCAAATAGAATACCATAAATACATTGATTGCCATCGGAAGATAAGATGCACAATACACACGCAGTATATATGGAGCCATTTCTGTGATTTCAGGGGTCATATCTACAAACAGCCACATGGTTTGATTAGGAAAAATCATACATATAGCAGCAAATACAATACCAAGTAATGCTGTCGTCTTAAGCCCTATATACAAAGCCTTGATGCAACGATCATTTTTACCTGCGCCAAAGTTTTGAGATGCAAGTGGCTGTACAGACTCTCCTACTCCCACGAAAATATCCATGAATGTGGCTGAAATCGTAGCGAGAATTCCATAAATAGCAAGGGCTGTATCGCCTAAGTAGGTCATAATCTGATTGTTGGCTATAAGGGATACCACCATAATTGACAATGATCCGATTGCAGAGCCAAATCCAGTAGAAGCAATTCTGCGAAAAGCCTTCAACCATTTAAGTGGCTTTACAAACTTTAGCTTTGTCTTTTTCATTAGAATAAATGTAATTAAAAACAGCGCCTGGAAAACACTTGCAGCTACCGTAGCTATTGCGGCACCACGCATCCCCATTTCAAGAGGAAACACCAGCACATAGTCTCCGATAATATTAATTGCCGCTCCAATTAATGTTGATATCAAAGTAATACGAGGAGAACCATCCGCCCTTATGAACAAATCAAGAAATACTACTGCAGCCATACAGGGCAGAAAAATAAACAGAATCGAACCATACTCCTTTGCGATGGGAAATATTACATCATCCGCACCAAACAAAACATAGAATTGGTCCTGAAAAACCATTCCCAAAATCCAGATAATCGCTATTAATACACCACCCATAACGGTGGCAGCCGTAAAATAAGCATTGGCTTTATCCGGATTCTTCTCACCACGGGCATTGCCCATAAGAACCGAACCGCCAACACCACACATTCCTGCAATAAAATCCGACAGATAAAATATAGGAAGGACGACAGCACATGCAGCCGCTCCGTCAGGTCCAACTCCCTGTCCGATGGCAATAGTATCTATAAATCCATAAATGGCAACAGATAAAGCAATACCTATGGATGGAAAAAGATATCTAAAAAAATGTTTGTTCACGCTTCCTTGCAATAAATCCATCGTTTCATTCCTCTTTTATTAATTATAGTCTTAATGGTATAATCTCTAATATGTTCATAGTATACATTATATACTATATAAGCTAATCTTTCACTATTAACTTACCTGTCGAAAATACAAAAAACAAGAACAGATTACATTTAGTTTGACACTGCCAAAATCCCTTGAATGACATTTGTCAGTATGATAGAATCAATCATAAATAGACAGAATAGTATAAAGTGCGTAAAAAGGAGGAACAAACATGGAAACTAAGATCAAATGTAACAATGGCAGTTTTGTCGGCATGGAAACAGACGGGCTGATTATCTGGAAGGGTATCCCCTACGCCACCCAGCCTGTAGGAAGGCTTCGTTGGCAGAAGCCTCTTCCTGCCGCAGACGATGACGGCGTGTACGAGGCTGTAAAGCCCGGGCATGTTCCCATCGGACCTGTGAACGACTCAGAAGGAACAGCAGAGTTCGGCGAGGACTGCCTCGTGCTGAACATATATTGCAATACCTCTTGCAATGACAGCAAAAAGCCGGTTATGGTATGGATTCACGGTGGTGGGTTCTGTGCAGAATCTCAGGCATCTCCCCTCTATGACCTTACAAATATCTCCAAACAGTATCCTGATATCCTATTCGTGTCCATTGATTATCGGCTTGGATTCCTGGGCTTCATGAACTTTGAACGGGTTCCGGGCGGAGAGAACTTCAAGGATGCCGGAAACCTTGGACTGCTCGATCAGCTCGAAGCCTTAAGATGGGTACAGAAAAACATCGCCGGATTCGGTGGAGATCCAGACAACGTGACAATCTTCGGCGAGTCAGCAGGCTCGGCAAGCACCACGTTCCTTCCACTCATCGACGGAAGCGAAGGACTCTTCAAGAGGATTATCGCCCAAAGTGCTAATATCGCCTACACTGACACGATGGAGCATGGTATACACGTCACGCAGAACTTCCTGACCGCAACGGGATGCAATACCATGGACGAGCTGATGAAGCTCACCACCGAGCAGCTCGTGGATGCATATATGAAAGCATGCGTAATTGACAAGAACTGCCTTCTCGGGGCTGCCAACTTCCCACTCCTTGACGGAGTAACGTTACCTGAGGATCGAGCGGACTTATACACGATGTGGGGAGACGAGAAAAGAGCCAAGATTGGAATGATGATTGGATCCAACCTTGACGAGATTCGGTACTTCGTTCCAACTGAAGGTGGCGAGGAAGGCTTCCTGGACACGCTTAGGTGGATTGCAAAGAAAGATCGCGCTATGTTAAATGATCAGGAAAAGGAAATGTATGACAAGTTCATGGCCACGTTATCAAATGAAAGCGAAGGAAGTAGGCTGGAGCAATACTGCAACGACATAAACTTCCGCGCCGGCAACACCGATATGGCCATCCGTCACTCCGCTGCCGGTGGTAGCACATACATGTACTTCATAAAGAAGCCGGTGACAACCCCTTACCTTGGCGCAATACATGCGACTGAGGTTCCGTACCTGTTCGACACTCGCCTAGAGGATCCGATGGGAAGCGGAGAAATCGTTGGAACTGACGAGTGCGAGTTCCGTCACGTCGCAAAGGAGATGTGGACCAACTTTGCCAGGACGGGCAACCCCTCCACTGACAAATACGAGTGGAAAAAGTTCTCGGAAAACGACCGCCAGACCATGGTCTTCGACGACACTATTGGTATGCAAAAAGACCTGTTTGGAAAACGAGAGGATTTGATGATGTCTTGGGCTAAGCGCCTTGGAAACGGTTCATCTAAAAGGGTCTGCTAAAGCAATATAGAAAAAAAATCAGTTGCCTTAGATTTCTTTATTTGTTAAAATAAATCTGTAATTTTGTTATAGAAAGGAGAAAAAATATGTCATACGAAAACGCACGTAATGGTATTGGAAAAATCTTTACAGCTCAGATACTTGCTATTATCGCCGCAGTATGTACTCTAATTGCCGGCATTATGGCTGCACTTATGATTGGTGCTGCATCAGCCGAGTCTATGGGAGGAGTTGCCGCATCTGGTATAGGCGGAGTACTGTTCACTGTTGGTTCTTATGTACTAATATTAATTGCATTTATTCTTGAACTTGTAGGACTTAACAAGGCAGGAAAAGATAGTGAGCAGCTCAAGAAAGCTTTTACAATTACAATTGTAAGCATTATAGTTGAATTAGTAATTGCAATCATTACAAGCTTTACTGGTGAAGTTGCATGGGTTAAGCAAATAGGAGATATTGTTGCTAGTATTCTTGCTCTTCTTGTAACATACAATGTTCTTTATGGTTGTGCAGGACTTAAGTCTGAATTAACTGATAAAGCAAATAGTGTATGGAAGATGTATTTAATAGTAGTCATTATTAGTATAGTACTCGCAATTCTAGGTGCTATTCTCGGCGCAGTTGGTATCACAGCAACTTCTGCTGTAATATCAATAGTACTCGTTATTGTAGATTTTGTACTGGATATTGTTGCTTACTTTATGTATCTTTCATTCCTAAAGAAAGCTAAGGATACATTATAATAAGTTGATAACAAATTATTATATGATAATAGCAACACCCTTGTATAATTGATATACAAGGGTGTTTGTTATTATGTATAAAAAGTTTTAAACA
>SVEY01000006.1:70037-121612 GCA_015057165.1 Lachnospiraceae bacterium
ATTATATGATAATAGCAACACCCTTGTATAATTGATATACAAGGGTGTTTGTTATTATGTATAAAAAGTTTTAAACAAGAATTATTTAGTCCAATGATAGTGCATTAGAATACCTTAGCACCTTCAAAATATGTCGCATTTACCTTTGTCTCATGAATCTTGTCAGCCGGACAGGTTAGTACATCTTTATCAATCAATATGAAATCAGCATATTTGCCTTCTTTAATGCTACCCCTCTCATCTTCAATAAACATCTGCTTTGCACAATTAATAGTAAGTGCTGTTAACATCTGCTCACGGGTAAGCAATTCTTCCGGCCACCAAGGCTTTCCTGGCATAGCATGATTAATTCCTGTAACGGCAATCTCCATTAGTCCAAATGGATCATCAGGACCGCCACTTGTTGCAGGAAAATCAGTATGAGATGACATATTAATACCATAGTCAAAGAACGACTTCAAAGGATATGATCCATCCGCCATTCCTTCAGGAACAGTTACCTTCAATGCCTCTACTAATTCATCTGATGCACTATGCCATACTGTTCCAGCAGCAACACACATATTATGATCTGCCATCTGTTGATAATCAGCCGGCTCAACTCTATAAACATGGACTAATGTGTTACGCATTTCGTCCTTACCACCATTAGCATATGCGTTAACTGCACGATTAACCGCCATATTGCCCATTGTATGAATATGCATACTAAGACCAAGGTCATTGGACTTTCTTGTAATATCAGTAACCTCTTCTTCTGACCAGTTAATAAGTCCCTGGTGTCCATCAGGATATAGAGGATCTACAAATCCGGTTGTGCCTTCTACAGTTCCATCTATAAAAAGCTTCACCCATCTTGGTATTATATGCTTAGAAGCATATTTTCGAACTTCAACTGCATGATCTATAGTTTTATCTACATCCATCCAGCTCTCTATCTCACGACTCATTCCCATTACAAAATGAAATTCACCGGCCTTGTCTATTTCCTGAGCTGCCTGATAAAAGCGTTCATCATTGAAGTAAGAAGACCATCCATCCATATACATGGTATATCCTTCAGATAATAACTGCTTTTGAATTGCATACATATTGGATTTGACAATGTCCATAGGTATCAGGTTGTCATTATCTATAAAAGACCTTACATAAGTTCCTGCCTGCTCCTTGAGTAAACCTGTAGGGGTTCCATCGTCACCCATTACGATTTCGCCTCCCCTTACTTCTTTTTTCAGAACAGTTCCATCTTCTGACATGATACCGGCTTGAACAAGACACTTAGTATTAGCAAGACCCTTGTGCCCTTCCTCATCAGCAAAATAAACCGGCATATCCGGACATACAGCATCCATCTGCTGGCGTGTCGGCATATTTTCTAGGAATTTTATATATTGCCATCCAAAACCAAATACAGTCTTTGTTCCATTAGCTTTAGCCTTCTTAACTGCCGCAGGAAGGATTTCGTTAAGGAACTTCTCCGGAGTATCATCAGCCTCAACATGCGCTCCTACAGCAAGCATAGCATATCCCAACAAATAGTGTGCATGAGCATTACCACAAGATGGCATTACAAGACCTTTACCGGTATAATCAATCACCTTCGTCTTGCCCTCGTCTATTAGCTCCTTAACTCCCTTACTGTCACCTACATAGATGTACTTTCCATCCTTTATAGCCAAAGCTTCTACAATTCTGTTCTCTTCGGAGGTAAAAATCTTTCCAAGTACCACCAAATCCGCCTTAATATTATTTCCCATACAATCTCCTTTACATTAAATCATTGTCCTCATATTTCCCCATATTATTTCATCTTCTTTCCACCAAAGTACACCTCTGAAGGCTTGTTATTACTAAAGCCTTCCTTCTCTGCCGTAAGAAGATCATTATCAAATACTAAGAAGTCTGCATCCTTGCCTGATTCAATTGAACCTTTCACATCTTCTATACCAAGCTGCTTTGCTCCATTGATGGTAAATCCAATAAGCATCTCTTCTATATTCATTCTTTCATCTAATGGAGGACAAACTTCCGGATTTTTATTGAATTCATATGTCCTTGTCTTCTCACCGGCAAATCTTGTCATTCCAATTTCCATTCCAAGATATGGATTCCATGTTGTGAAATCCTCGAAGGTAATATTATCGCTTGACCATGCAACTAATGCTCCGCTATCCCAGAGTGTCTTGCAACGGAACAGCTTTTTAGCTCTTTCTTCACCAAGGAAATGATAATATAACTTTGGATCATCAGCATGCCAATGTGGTGTGAAATTCGCAATGACACCAAGCTTTGCAAAACGATCTAAGTCTGCATCATCCTGAATCTCAAGATGGGCACATGTAACTCTTACCTTTAAACTGTCTCCCAATTCTTTCTTTGCCATCTCATAGCCATCTAATACTGTACGGGATGCACGCTCACCAACTGTGTGCAGATGAAGATCTAATCCAGCCTCATTTAGATTCTTCACAAGTTCACAGATTCCTTCTGCAGAAAATGCTGTAGCTCCTGTTGTTCCTGTATTCACATAAGGTGTAACCATAGCTGCTGTATATATTCTCTGGGTTCCATCCATAAAAATCTTCATAGTATGAACCTTAAGATGCTCAGTATTATATTCATCCCTATAACGCTTCACCTCAGAAAGACCCTCTGCAGCATCACGCTCAGCATTAACAACAAGGCTACCATCAATATATATAGGCAGCTCACCCTTCTCATCAAGAGCACGAAGGCGTTTGTATACCTTCTCATGGAACTTCGGATCTCCCGGAAGTCCGGAGTCAAATACTGCACTAACTCCATAATCAACAGAAAAATCTATCCAACGCTTAAGTGCCGCATCAACCTGTTCATCTGTTAGTTCCATGGAACTATCAAGAATGATAGGTATCTCGGCTGCGCCTTCAATACAGTTTCCGGTAACATGTCCGTTTTTTCGGACATAAATAGCAAGTCCCGGTATTGGGTCCGGAGTATCGTCATTAATACCATGCTTCTCAAGTATCTTGGAGTTAACCCATATACTGTGTCCTTCTCCTTCTTGAATCTGAAGCTCAGCATCCGGACATATGGCATCAAGATCCTCCTTTACAATATCCTCTCCATTAAGGAATTTTTTCTCCAAAAGGAATCTGTAACGCTTCTGCCCAGGATTTTCTTTGATATGCTTTGCCATAATGTCAAGTGCTTCCTGTTTGCCGTTTGGCTCAATGCGTTCTCCCATGTCTGCATATTCAAATCCAACAGGAATTGTCACATGAACATGACTGTCAATAATACCGGGCATAACGAATTTGCCACCAAGGTCTGTGATTTCTCCCTCGTAATCAGATAAACCACTTTCATCGCCTACATAGACGAATTTGCCGTCCTTTACAACAAGGGCTGTTGCCATAGGATTGCTCTTGTCTGCAGTAAAAATCTTTGCATTTTTAATAATCTTATCTACCTTCATATATTACCCCCTAAATACTTAATATAGTCATCATATCACATAATAATTTTTGTGTGAAGAAGATTATCTTCTGTTACCTTAAGGCTGCTCGCGAGCGGCGAGGATATCAAACATGTAGGTAGGCGTAAAGTACTTGTCCATGAACTGATAGTAATCCACCAAGGGGAGCACGGCCTTGTATTGGTCAGTCAGCAGATCACGTTTGATATGTATGTCATCAGGTCCGGCGATGTCCAGGACATTCTGTTCCCCGGCCGAGTAAGGCTTCCATTCAACCTTATCTGTGGATGGGTTGCCACAACGCGCGAAATTGGTCCACATCTGCTGAACGGTGTCAAAAATCTCGTCGGGGATGTTCGTGCCGTTGAAAGCACTGCTCGTCCCGACACAGCGAACGTCGAACACGAATATGAGCTCCACGGAATGTGCTGCTCCCACATCAGGATTGCTGCCCGGATACGACCAGTAGTAGCTGTAGGTTTTGCCCCACGCACTCTGCTCGTCGAGCTGTTTAAGCATGGGAACCCTGAACATGAGCTCATCTATGAACTCCGTTTCGATAAGCCCCGGCTCCTGGAACCTGCATACACGCTTAAATTCCTCATAATACTTTTTGTCCTCTTCCTTCAGATAGGGAACTGCGTCTCCGACGGTGCGCTGGGCAAATATCTTTTGCTCTTCCACGCTGAACATCGGACCCTCGCCCATGAACAGTCTGGCCTCGTCGGCCGTACTGCCGGCCATGATTGTTATGTGTTTCGCATAGCCCTTCTTATACATCTCGATAGGTGCCTCGGGGAGCACCTCTGTGCCGTAGTAGGGACAGGACGTGAAGTTCCCTACCGCTCCGACATATGCCTCATGAAGCTTCTCTTCGCTCAGTGCCATGATGTCGTCCATGGTCTTGCAGCCGGTGTACTCGAGCAGTGCTTTAGTCTTGCCCTGCGCAGCTTCGCAGCCAACCGGGAAGGCCAGACCGGTCGAGCCGCTCTGGGCGATGACCTTTTGGAAATATCGGTTCGCTTCCTTCATAACCGGCAGAATGGATACCGAACCGCCGCCGGCACTTTGTCCGAAGATAGTCACATTGTCCGGGTCGCCGCCGAAAGCAGCGATGTTCTCGTGTACCCACCGAAGCGCCATAGCCTGATCCAAGAGACCGTTGCAGGGCGCAGTCCCAAAGCTTTCACCGCCGGGCACCGACGAAAAGTCCATAAAGCCGTACATGTTCAGACGGTAGTTGATAGTTAACATAATAATATCGCTTTGCTTCTGGACGAGGTTGGCTCCGCTGTAGGAGGCCTGAGATCCTGAGCCGACAACATATGCCCCGCCGTGAATCCACACCATGACAGGCTTCTTCTCGGTCTTGTCATCAGCGTTTAGCCATATGTTCAGGTAGAGGCAGTCCTCGGACTCTATCTTCTGTACGCTGTCCGGATAGCCCGTTGAGCCGAAAGCACCCTTTCCGTAGTACCTGGCCTCGAAGACTCCGTCGCCCGCATCCACGTACTCCGGTGCCTTGAAGCGACGCTCACCCACGGGTGGCTTCGCGTAGGGAATACCCAGCCACGAAGCGACCCCGTGCTCCTCGGTTCCGACGAAGGTGCCGTTTATGCACTTCACGGCATGGGTCTTATCATAGTCTCCCTTGATCTCGCTGTTCAGGCTCTCGTATGACTCCAGTCTAATCAAGTCCTTAAATTCTCTTTTCATATCTCCTTCTCCTTTCGTAATGCCAATTAGCTTTCAGTTATGCCTCTAAATATTTATTTCATACATTATATCACATAGTAATATGTCACTGCTGTAATGGGCTGTAACTATTCTCTTCATCCTCTACAAACTCCACTTTCACGCTTGCAAGTCTACCTGCGACACTCCTTTCATTCCTGTGATCCCATCTTTCGATAAAAATATAACTGACTAAAGCATCCGCAAACAGCCAAAATATCACATAGAAAAATTCCTGAGGGATAGCCTCTAGGTATTTTCCTATAAGTGCAAGGATGACGCCTGAGATTACAGTGCCAACCACCATTTCTACAAAAACTAACCTGTGATGTCTATTCTCTTGTATAGTCCTACCAAGATTATAGTCTCCGTCTAAAGCTATTGTGTCAACAATAATCTTTTTTTCTTCCTCTGTAAATTTCGGTCCATATATCTTTAGAACAATGGGGTACTTTATGGGAATACACTCAGCAAAATCCGTTAAATAATCCACAAACTCAGGATTAAGACTCTCATTACCTTTGATACTGTATTTACTTATAATATCTTCCATATTGTCTACATGACAGGGAATATAGGCTACCCCATCTCTTAGGACTTCTTTATTCAAGCGATAATTCAAGAATGATTTTTTTGACAAAAATCTTTTTTTGTTATTATCCGCAGCCAACTTGCACCTCCTATGTTTCCTATTAATGGATGACTGATTCCCCTTTAGATTCTTTTACCTAAGAAATATATTTCATCCGGCAATAGATTGCTGAATCCGTCATGCTCTGCTGTTAGCAAATCAGTATCAAATACAAGAAAGTCTGCGTCTTTTCCGGTCTCAATAGAGCCCTTAGTATCCTCAATACCAAGCTGCTTTGCTCCGTTTATAGTGTATCCAAGTATCATTTCTTCTACGCTCATCTGCTCAGATTCAGGCGGATATGCTCCTTTGGTTCTGCTGTGTTCCAGAGCTTTCGTCTTATCTGTAATGTGGCGAGTCATTCCTACTTCCATACCAAGATAAGGGCTCCAGTTATCACCGAAGAATACCTCATCGCTTGAGAAAGTAACCACAGCCCCGCTATCCCACAGGCTCTTGCAACGATACATTGAAAGCGCCCTCTTCTCTCCAAGCAGCTCACACCATGCATTAAAAGGCTCTCCTCCCATGTTACCTGCATGCCACCATGGTGTATAATCAGCGAAGACCCCAAGATGCGCAAATCGTTCAATATCCGCATCATCCTGAATTTCCAGATGGGCACAGGTAACCTTCACATGATAGTCATCTCCCAGTTCCTTTCTGGCAATTTCCACACCATCTAGAATTGTACGCGACGCACGTTCACCTACGGAATGTACATGAAGATCCAGCCCTTCTTTATTAAGAAGCTTTAATAGTTCTGCTATTCCCTCTTTATCAAAGGTTGTTGCTCCCACTGAACCGTCATCCTCATATGGTGTAACAAGTGCGGCAGTATGTATCTTTAAAGTTCCATCCATAAAAATTTTTAATGTATGAACCTTTAAGTGCTCTGTATCAAATTCACGGCTAAAGCGCTTTGTCTCTTCCACAGCCTCTTTCATCTTTTCAGGTCTTGTGAGTACATAGCATCCGTCCACATATATAGGCAGCTTACCTTTTTTATCAAGGTCTCTAAGGTACGCATAAACACGCTCATGAAGCTCATTATGCTCCGGAAATCCCGCATCAAAGACACAGCTCACTCCAAATTCTTCAGAGTCTTTTATCCAGCGATTAACAGCAGCTTCTATCTGCTCATCTGTAAGGTTCTTCAGATGATCAAAGAGGAACCTCCAGCCTGCTGCTTCATATACATTTCCGGTAACATGTCCGTCTTTTCGTACATAATAGCTAAGTCCCGGAACTATATCAGGCGTTTCATCCGTTATATTATGATTCTCTAAAATCTTAGAATTCACCCAGACGCTATGAGCTTCCGACTCCAATATAAGCAGCTCACTGTCAGGACATATTGCATCAAGCTCTTCCTTTACAATAGTCTCACCATTTAAGAGATCGCGTTCCAACTCGAATCTGTATCGGTCAAGTCCGGGGTTCTCTTTCACATATTCAGCCATGAAATCCATAGCTTCCTTCTTGTTAGTACACTCAACATATTCACCGAAATTCGTGTACTCGAATCCAACACCCAGACTTATATGTACGTGACTGTCAATGATACCCGGAATGATAAGCTTTCCGTTCATATCCGTTACATCACCCTCATAGTCTACAAGTCCCGACTCATCTCCTACATAGACGAATTTACCGTCCTTTACTGCAAAAGCTTTAGCCTGTGGCATGTCTTTATTAGATGTGAAAATTTTTGCGTTTTTTATAATCTTGTCTACCTTCATATTCGTTATCCCTTCAATTAAGTATTATTAATGTTATGAGTTTCTATGACTCATTTACCATTTCTCCTTTCTGACAAATGGGATTCGGCGACTATTCCTGATAGTCCTACCGATCAACACATACTTATGTTATTCGGTCTGCGATTGTGTCGCACACTAATTTTCCGTCCGAAACTATGAGCGCCTTAGGAAACGCCTCCCATTCAAAAGCGTCCATTCCATAAATCTCATTGCGATAAAACTCCAGAGCCTCTTTGCTTATGAATTTCTTTAGCAGGCTTTGAAGTATCTCAGACAAGTCCTTATCAATTACACTGCCATACATCTGCAATGCTTCACTATTCCCAAGTATTATTCCGGTTGCATCGACTGAGCCTGCCCCCAATTTCTCGATAAGCGCTTTTTCATCCCAGTATATCATATGAACTTGATTGCCGCCTTGTTTTAGCCTTTCCGCTACGCGATAGATACATAGTGCAGCCCATTGATTTACAAGTTCTGTATTCACTTCCAACTCAGTGGATGATTCCATCTGTTCCTCAATACATGCCTTTGCCTTGTTATATGTGTTTTCATCCAATTGATTTTTTATATCTTCCACGGCCGACAATACCGCCTTCATATACTTCTTAGCTCCGAGAAAGGATTTGACTTCCTGCATTTGATTACCGGGAATACCAATGACAAACTCAATGCCCGAAGCGGCACCGTCTGAAAGAGCCTGATAGATATCGGAAGGAATTAAATTCCCATCGCAGGTTGGAATGCATGCATTCTTCCAAAGCTTTTGTGCCGCGTCTTTCAAAACTCCTGAATCAAGTTTTAAAAGCTCCTCCATTGTGGTAGTCTGCGTTTCCTTCAACAAATCCTTTGCCACCATCCTGGATTCCTTTGGAGTGTCATAGACAGATTCTATAATTGCATTATAAGCGAAGGCTCTCTTAAATAATCCCTTTGCTCTCTTAGAGGCTGCAAGCAGTATGATGGATGTTGCGCCGGAGTCAACGCCGAACACTGTAATACGGTCGGGATCGCCCCCAAAGGACGCAATATTTTCTTTTATCCATTGTAATGCGGCAATCTGATCAAGCAACCCAAGATTTAGGGCATCCGGATAGTCTTCCCCGCCCGGGACCTCCGAAAAATCAATAAAACCGAAAATTCCGAGGCGATAGTTGAAGCTGACGAACACAATATCCGAATGATTAGCAACAAAATTGTCACCATCCAGTAAGGGATCGGCTGAACCTCCAGAGGAAAAATCACTCTCGTGAAACAACACCAGAACCGGTTTTAGGGATTCTGAACTATCTTCTGCAACACTAATATTCAAGGTAAGGCAATCCTCACTCTGACGATGATGTTTGAGAATCGCACCTCCATGCTCAACCTGTATAGGCGAGGCACCATAGTTTACTGCCTCAAATACTTTGTTCGACTCAGGAAGCGGTCTTGGTGCTTTCCATCTAAGATTCCCCACCGGCGCTTCTGCATAAGGTATACCAAAATAATTTATAATATCCTTGTTTTTTTCGCCTACATAGATGCCCGTTTTTGTCTTTATGGCAAGATCTTTATCATAGGAACCTGTAATCGGTTTATTCTGTTTGTTCATATCCTCAACATCTTCTTTGTCCGGATCAAATATATAGCCTTCACTTCCATCCCCATAAACCTTTCGAACCTTTCGGATACGATATCCACGGATGCACAAGTTCACCACAAAGCCGACAATAGGAATACCCACAACCCAAGCAAACTCCTCCTCCAGATCTTCCCTCAGGGACGTGTCCAGCAAACGCAGGGACACAAACTCAGCGACCAGGAAAACGATCAGGATTACCACATAAGTGATTATCCGGTTGGCCGTTTTTTGCTGTATGATTTTGCTAAAAACAATCTTACTCATGATCTCTTCAATCACAATTCCGAAGGCAAAGCATGCCACTATGCACGCCGTATGTGACCAGCCAAAATGCATCGGAATCGTATAGCCAAAGCCATATCCTATCGCAGAGATGAAAGCTATCATAAAATCATCGATTGTAAATAACTTTTTCATTACTCACTCTACTTTCTAATTTTACCACAGAAATATACCGCTGTTGGTTTATTATGGCTAAAGCCTTCCTTCTTAGCAGTAAGCAGGTCATTATCAAATACAATAAAGTCTGCGTCCTTGCCAACCTCGATGGAACCCTTGGTATCTTCAATACCCAACTGCTTTGCTCCGTTTATAGTATAACCAATTATCATTTCTTCTATACTCATTTGCTCGTCGGAAGAAGGATACGGTCCCACAGTCCAATTTATTTCGTCTGCTCTGGTATTCTTGTTAATCCACCTTGTCATGCCGACCTCCATGCTCAGATACGGACTCCAGTTGTTAAAGTCGCCATAGTGGATATCATCGCAAGACCATGTAACATTCGCTCCGCTTTTCCAGACCGATTTACAACGATACATTTTCTTAGCCCGACTCTCACCCAGTAGCTCACGCCATGTATCATAAGGATTTCCTCCCATGTTACCTGCATGCCACCAAGGTGTATAATTGGCATTTACACCTAATTTGGCGAAGCGGTCAATATCCGCATCATCCTGAATCTCCAGGTGAGCACATGTAACCTTCATATTATACTTATCACCCAGCTTCTTTTTGGCAATCTCCACACCATCAAGTACATTGCGGGACGCTCCTTCACCAACAGTATGCAAATGCAAATCAAGTCCAGCTTCATTAAGCTGCATAAGAAGATCTGCAATCTGGTCTTTATTGAAAGCTGCCGTTCCCTTTTCCCCGGTATCATCATAAGGTGTCACAAGTGCTGCCGTTCCAATCTTCAAGGTTCCGTCATTAAAAATCTTTAAGGTATGAACTTTCAGATGCTTCGTATTATATTCACTCTTAAACCGCTTAAGGTTCTCAATTGCCTCCGGCACCTGTCGAGGCTGAGTGATTACATAACAGCCGTCAATATAAACAGGAAGCTCTCCCTTTTCGTCCATTTTTTTCAATCGTTTGTAAACTCTCTCATGGAAATCATTACATTCTGGAATACCAGCATCAAAGACACCAACGACTCCTGCATTTTCAGAAAAATCAATCCAACGTTTTAATGCGGCATCTATTTGTTCATCTGTCAACTTCTCCGCTCCATCAATCAGAAAAGGGGTTTCAGCTGCAGCTTCAAATATATTTCCTGTTACATGTCCGTCCTTACGCACATAGTAACTAAGCCCGGGTACAGGATCAATGATATCATCCGTAATACCATGACGCTCAAGAAGCTTGGAGTTTGCCCAAATGCTGTGTGCTTCACCCTCAAGAATCATAATCTCACTGTCACCACTGATGGCATCAAGATCTTCTTTTGTAATCTCTTCGCCATGAAGAAATACACGCTCTAAAAGGAAATTATAACACGTCTTGCCCGGATTATTCTTAATATAATCGGCTATAAAGTCCAGTGCTCCCTTTTTGCTGTCGCACATAATATATTCGCCCATATCCTTATATTCAAATCCTATAGGCATAGTAACATGGACATGGCTGTCGATGATTCCCGGCATTATGAATTTGCCGTTAAAATCTGTTACATCACCCTCATAGTCCGAAAGACCGGCCTCATCTCCTACATAGACGAATTTACCGTCCTTCACAGCAAGAGCTGTCGCCTGTGGCATATCCTTATTCGATGTGAAAATTTTTGCATTTTTAATTAACTTATCCGCTTTCATAGCTACTCCTTTCATAAACCTGTTCTGTTACAGTTACATTGTAGTTTCAGTTTAATTACAGGTGTAGACCCACTTTCCGCCTACCATGGTGCCAAGCACAGGTGAATCCTGTATATGCTCCGGATCGCATTTTGTTATATCATCGCCAAGTACAACAAGATCTGCCTCCTTGCCGACTGTAATACTTCCAAGCCTGTCTTCACAAAGCATCTGATACGCCTCATTAATGGTGGTTGCTTCAATCATCTGTTCTATAGTAACACGCTCTCTAGCATTATGCAGAGTATCCGGACGTCCGGGAAGCTGACGAGTCACTCCCTTCTGGATACCTCTTAGTGGATATGCAGGATTGGTAACAGGATAATCACTGGCAGAAGTTACTGTAACTCCAGCGTCAAAGAAGGCCTTCATTGGAAGCTGAGCTTCCGCACGTTCTTCTCCGAGAACAGCGACCATCATTCCAAAATAATCCGGATCAAAATCAAACCAATGCGGATCTGTAGAAGCTATGACATTTAGTTTTGCCATACGAGGGATATCCGCCTTGTCTACCACCTGAAGATGGGTTATAGCATCCCTGTAATCATGCGGGCCCGTCTCTTCCAATGCTTTTTCAATGGCGTCAAGTGCCATGCTACTTGCCCCGTCTCCTATGGCATGAGCATGTACCGTAAATCCCAATTCGTGAGATTTTATGTATATTTTAATAAGAGTTTCCATATCAAAACGCAGCTGCCCACGGTGCTGATGCTCTATAGACCACGGATCAGTGTAAGGTTCCTTCATATATGCAGTTGAAGGTGTCCCCGGCATCGTACCATCTATCTGTATCTTGATATTAGTAATTTCGAACATGCTTCCCTTGGTCTTCTCTCTTAGCTGAGCCGCATGTTCTATCTCTGCCATGGTGTCATGGCCTTCTGCCTGAAATACCTGATAAGCAGCATAGATGTGCATGTGAAGCTTCCCCTCCATATCAAGCTCATGGCAGGCAATTGCTGCATTGTCTGTAGTATCCCAGTTAATTATAGGCTCAAGAATCAGAGTCTCTCCATTAGCCAGGTATTCTTCCTGATAGTGTAAAAAGCCCTCTTTATACTGCTCAACCGAGAAAACAGTAAGTTCCTTTAACAAATCCATAGCACCTTCACGGAAATATCCGGTTGGATTCCCCTGTTCATCACGGGTAATTATTCCATCACTTACATCAGGAGTATTCTTGTCGATTCCCAGACGCTCCATAGCGGCATGGTTTACCCAGTAAGAATGATGACCTATATCCGCAAGAACAATCGGTTTATCTGTTATACCATTAAGCAAATCCGCAGTGGGACCGTTTGGTCCCATATCCGGTGTAGGTACGAAGCCGGAACCCTGAATAACATCCATTTCCGGACGATTTTTTACAAACTCCTTTATCGCAGCAAGATGTTCCTGTAAGGTTCCCATAGGATTCAGATGTACGAAGAAAAGCTCCTCCGTTCCTCCGGGTGTGATATGACCGTGTCCTTCTCCAAATCCCGGAAGAATAATACCTTTATCATATC
Source organism: Lachnospiraceae bacterium (assembly GCA_015057165.1). Taxonomy (GTDB): domain Bacteria; phylum Bacillota; class Clostridia; order Lachnospirales; family Lachnospiraceae; genus RUG191. Next base: position 82,890 of record SVEY01000006.1, read on the forward strand.
TAATTTCCTCCGTATCCTTGTCGATATAGTCCTTCACGCCCTCTTCATCCCCCACATAGACGAACTTACCGTCAGAAATTGCAAGCGCCGAAGCTTTGGGATTTTTCTTATCAACCGTATAGATGTTACCGTACATTACAATATTACTTTTCATTGTACTCTTCTCCTTTCGTAATACCAATTTGCTTTCAAAAATGCTATCCATATTTACATTTTAGACCATTATACCACATAGCGCTTTACGAGTGAATGATTTTTTCATCGGCTATAACAGGTTTTATAACACATATTATACAATAAAATAATAAAAATCCACTACCTAAATCAGCTAATGTATAGTAAAATATATAAAAATAAAAACAAAGAACGAGGTATACGATTATGGTAATGGATAAATTAAAAGAATATGGTATAGACTATGATACAGCAATGCAACGTTGCGTAAACAACGAGGCATTATATATCAAACTAGCAAAGAAAATACCGGAAACTTCGCAATTTGACGAATTAAAAAAAGCACTAGATGAAAAAGACTTAGACAAATCTTTTGAGCTTGCACATGCACTTAAGGGAATTGTATCTAATCTTGCTATTACACCACTTGAGAAGCCAATTTCTGAAATGACTGAATTGTTAAGAGCAAGAGAAGATATTGATTATTCAGGATATATAGATGAAATGGACAAAGCCTTAAATAAATTCTGTGATATTCTTTCAGAAGCATAAGCACAAATAGTATATTCAAACATTTGCACATAACAATATATCATTAAAAAATAGCTCCTTTGAAATATCATTCCAAAGGAGCTATCGTTTTATTATTTATAGTTTATAGGCATTTAGAATTTACCAAGATTACCTTCAAGTGAGATAATGCTCTCATTATCTATATCTTCGTCATAGTTGTCTTCAAATCCTGCAGATGAACCTCCGCCGAAGCCACCCATTCCTCCGAATCCACCGCCTGCATTAAAGCCATTATTAGACTTAAGCTTGAAGCCTGCGATAACATCACGAAGTGATTGTGCATGGTTAGATAATGTCTCAGCAGCAGCAGCGCACTCCTGAGAAGTAGCAGAGTCTGTCTGAACGACCTGTGATATCTGACCGATAGCCTGCTTAACCTGTGCAATGGCAGTTGCCTGCTCGTCTGATGATGTGGCAACCTCTGCAACAGTACCTGAGATATGCTCAATACCATCAGATATCTTGGCAATAGCTTCTGTCATCTCATCAACCTGCTTTGATCCGTCTTCAACAACATCAATAGCATGCTGTATAAGCTCTGCTGTCTCTTTTGCAGCGTTAGAAGAAAGCTCTGCAAGATTCTTAACCTCTTCAGCAACAACTGCGAATCCTCTACCGTGAACACCTGCTCTTGCAGCCTCAACAGTAGCATTTAAAGCCAAGATATTAGTCTGGAATGCGATATCATCAATTGTCTTAATAACCTTGCTGATATTATGTGATGATTCATTAATATCAGTCATTGAAGTATTAACGTTCTCTACTGCGCTCTTACCTACTCTCGCATCCTCAAGCATCTCTTGAACTCGATTCTCCATATTGCGGGCATCATCAGCATTAGCTGTTGTCTTGTTGGCAATATCCTTAATTGATGCGTTAATCTCTTCTACAGCACTTGCCTGCTCAGTAGAACCCTGTGCAAGAGCCTGTGAAGCAGCGGATACTTCCTTGGCACCCTCTGTAAATGACATACTAGCTTCTTGTACTTCTGATAGAACCTGATTGTTCTCATCAACTAAGTCTCTAAGAGCAATACCAAGTTCATCATTCTCACCTCTTACATGAGAATCAACAGTAAAGTCACCCTTAGACATATCTCTTGCCATATCAGCCTGAATCTTAGTAGACTTAATTAACTCTCTCATGTCATTGATAAAGCCTACATATTCCTTGTACTGTCCCTCCGGTACTTCCCAATCAATGTCGCCGGCTGTTACTCTTTCTACATAAGAATTGGTCTTATTGATAACAGCCTTGGTAGCTCTCATATGTAGCCATAGACCAACTACACCCACAGCGATTGTAGCAACCATAATTACAATATCAATAACAATTGTAACAGTTGCACCAATAATCTCTGTTCCAACCATCTCGGTAATAATGCTAAGCGCACCGGAGATGATAAGCAGTACTATCATAATAATGATAGTCAAGATGATTCCTGAAAATATACTCTTCTTCCTCATAACTAAATGCCTCCTTAGTTTTAATATTAGTTATTTGTTTACTCTTTAATAATTCTCTTCTATTACTTCATCAATTGCTGAGATGTCTTCATCTCTGATAAGCTTCTCCGGATTGAGCAGAAGCTTAACCTCATCTCCTACTTTACCAAATCCGTATACATATTTGTTCTTTGCATTTGCTGATGTAAGTGAAGGCGGTGCTTCAATATCGTCATCTTTGATTGTGACCACATCTTCTATAGTCTCAACAATAAGACCGATAACAGTATTCCTTACATCAACAATTATAATACAAGTTCTGTCATTGTATTCAAATGGCTCTTGTTTGAATCGAATCCTAACATCAATAACAGGTACTATCTTACCTCTTAAGTTAATAAGACCTCTTATGTAATCCTCAACCTCAGGAATCTCTGTAATAGCTTGAATACCCATTATTTCATTGACATACTTTAGTTCAATTCCATAATACTCAGAGCCGGATTTGAAAGTCATATATTGCTTGGCATTTTCGAGTGCACCTTCTAAGGCAAACTCTTCATCCTCAGCAGTTATAACATCCATTTTCTCATCTGCCATTTACACATTCTCCTTTCCTCTATCCAGCCAATGTTGCTATATCAAGTATTAATGCAATACTTCCGTCACCTAACTGTGTACATCCTGACAAACCGTCAACCTTCTTGATATAATCAGGTATAGGCTTAACAACAATCTCTTGTCCTCCAAGCAATTTGTCAACAAAAATACACATTCTACGAGACTCATATTCTGTAAGAATCATAATGCCTTCATCAATATCATTAACTGAGCTGTCAATATGATATTTCTCACTAAGTCTTACAACCATATAGTGCTGACCTCTGACGTTGAGATACTCTCCTCCATCAGGTTCCTTAACCACACTAGATTGCCTTACATTAATAAATTCTTTCACAGAATTGGTCTCAATAACGAACTTCTGTTTGCCAACCTCTAACAGTATTCCACTTATAATAGCAAGTGTAAGAGGAATCTTAAGCATCATGCAAGACCCTTTGCCATACTCGGAATCAATCTCAAGCATTCCACCGATAGTCTGCAAGTTCTTAACAACAACATCCATTCCAACTCCTCTTCCGGAAAGCTCCGTAACTTCTTCATTCGTCGAGAATCCGGGAGCTGTAATGAACTGATATATCTCTTTATTTGTATAATCTCTAATACTCTTTTCTCTTGGAACAATCCCGTTCTTCTTAGCTTTCGCAAAAAGCTTCTCGGGATTCATTCCACCGCCATCATCACTAACACTTATAATAACTTTGCCGGCTTCATTCTTAGCTTCAAGAGTAATAAGACCTTTCTCCGGCTTTCCAGCGGCTTTTCTTTCTTCTTTCTCCTCTATTCCATGATCAATAGAATTTCGAATCATATGCATAAGCGGATCTGATATATGTTCTATAATATTCTTATCCACTTCTGTTGTCTCACCAATCATCTTGAATTCTATATTCTTGCCAACCTTACGGGATGTATCGAATACAATTCTGTTCATCTTCTGGAATGTATTGGTAAGCGGCATCATTCTCATAGACATGATTACATCTTGCATCTCAGATGTAAATTTCGTAAGCTGAGCTGCCGACTTATGGAAGTTGGTAAGGTTAAGCCCTTCTATATTAAGATCAGGATTCTGAAGTACCGTAGACTCTGCGATTACTATCTCTCCAATAAGATCCATAAGCTGATCTATCTTATTGACATTAACACTTATGAAGCTAGTACCTGACGACTTAGCCTTCTTACTCTTCGCAAGTGTTGCTTTCTTGCCGGCAGACTTTTTCTCAATGACGTAATCACCGGGTGTTACATCTTCTTTCTTCTCGACCTTTTTATCCTCTGTCTTTGCTTCGTCCGCTTCACCTAGATCGATTACATCAGAACCAATTATAGGTGCAGGAACATCAAATCCGGCTTCAAAATCTTCCTTGCCACATTCCGATACGTCCACACCTTCAATATCAAATCCACCTAGAATAGTTTTAACTTCTTCTAATTCAAGATGTGCTTTAATAAGAATCTTAAAACCTTGTTCTAATATAACATCAGCAGATTCTTCATTAGTTATGATATCAGCAGGAGAATAATACATCTCATCAACATTTTCTTTTAAGGAATTAACAAGTGCATATGCATGGATATTACACATCTGTATATCATTCCTGTAATAAGCCATTACATAATAATACTTAGCGCTATCTCCACCTGCCGCTCCAATGTAGAATTGTGCCGGTTCTTCATCTTCTTCCTGCTTTGGAAGAACCTTGTCCTCACTAACAATTTCCTTCTTAATTTTACTTAAGAATTTATCAATATCTTTAATAAGAGCTGATGAATCCTTAGTAGGTTCTCCTCCATCTTTGATGTTCTCAAATTCTTCTCTAAAGAAATCAGCAACCTCAAAAATCTTATCAACAAGTTCAAGATGAGGCACATTATCAGGCTTAGACTCTCTAATATAGAAGAATACATCTTCTAACTTATGAGCAAGCTTCATAATGTCGTCGAACATCATTATTCCGGATGACCCTTTAATAGTATGCATTATTCTGAAGAATTCATTAATGTCTCCTTCATCAAAGCTATCTGCATCCTTTTTTTCGAGAGTAGTCATTTCAAGTTGCTGAAGTAATTGTCCATTCTCGTACAAATACATGTCCAGCATGCTATCCATTTCTTCGCTCATCAGACTCCCCCCTTTCTAAAAACATAGGTAAATATGTATGAATATAACAATTATAGTACTCCAAGCTTCTTCATAGCACTTGTAAGTTTATTAACATCAACAGGCTTAGCGCAATATACACTACAGCCCATCTCAAAAGCTTTCTTTACATTTTTCTCTTCTGATAAAGCTGTCATCATAATAATCTTAGCCTGATCTTTTGATGATACTCCCTCTTCCTTCTCAATATCTCTAATTGCCTTAAGCACTTGATACCCATCCATAGAAGGCATCATAATATCAAGACATATTAAATCATAAGGTTCATCATCTTCCCTAGCCATCATAAATGCTTCAACAGCTTCACTTCCGTCAACTGTTCCGTCGCACTCACCGTATTTAGACATATAATCCATCATAAATTTTCTGCTGGCAAAATCGTCTTCAACAATAAGTATCTTCATGTTGATATCTCCTTTCTAACGCCACTCCCCATTTCATAATTCACAATTATAACACATATCTACTAGATATGGCTACAAAAATTTCAAAAAATACAATATATTGTTACATATTACCCAAAATATTATATATCTTATGTGCAATAGAGTGAAGGGGAATCTGATATTCAACCGCTCCTATATCATATGCAGCTTTCGGCATACCATATACAACACAAGATTCTTCATCCTGTCCTATGGTATGTCCACCGGATTTTCTTATCTTAAGTAGTCCATCTGCACCATCTTTACCCATTCCCGTAAGAAGTGCTGCAACACAATGTCGCCCTGCTACTCTGGCTACTGATTCAAACATTGCATCAACAGATGGACAATGTCCACTGACTTTAGGTCCCATCTTGCAATCAACAGAGAATCTGTCACCTTTCTTTACAAGTCTCATATGCTTATCTCCAGGCGCCACAAGAACAAGCCCCGGTCTTAACATATCGCCAGTCTCTGCTTCCTTAACATCAACAGCACATTGATTGTTAAGTCTCTCTGCATACATCTTGGTAAATCCCGGTGGCATATGCTGTGTAACAATAGTTCCAGGGATATCAGAACGAAATCCCATAATAACATCACAAAGTGCTTCTGTTCCTCCAGTTGACGCACCAAGCGCAACCACAACATGTTCACTGTCAATCGTCTTAGAAGAGACACTCTTAGGTGTAACCCTCTTCATCTCGCCAACATTAACAGTGGATGCAATCTTAATCTTAGTACATAACTCTCTCTGGAGATAGTTAAGTATCTCATCTTTTGTCATGTTAACAGGCTTAGAGATAAAATCAACTGCTCCTGCATTCATTGCGTCAAATACTTTGTCACTTAATGCGCTTACCATAACAATAGGAATAGGATATTGTGGCATAAGTCTTTTTGTAAATTCCAAGCCATCCATCTTAGGCATCTCTATATCGAGAGTCATAACATCCGGTTTATGTTTCAATATCATATCTCTTGCTTCAAAGGGGTCTGTTGCAACAGCAACAACTTCAAGTGCCGGATCCGAATTGATTCCTCTAACCATCAGCTCTCTAAACATCATGGAATCATCTACTACTAATACTCTTATCTTTCTCACTACATACGCCTTCTTTCATTAATTGGATTTAACGGTTTTCTGAATATAGAAGGTCTTACAAACTCAAGATTTGTAGCTTCTTTGTCTATGTTTTCAGTATTACCGATTATAAAGTATCCCCCCGGCTCTAAGACATCATATATCTTATTAACAAGCTCTCTTTTTGTATCTTCCGAGAAATATATCATTACATTTCTAAGGAAAATACAATGCATTTTGGTCTTAAATGGAAAATCATTCATAAGATTGAATTGTCGAAACATTACATTCCTTCTAAGGTCATCTTTAACCTTATAATTAAACTCATCAATCCTCTTAAAATTAGCTCTCTGCCACTGCGGTGGCAAAACTTCTATCTTCTCCTTAAGATACACTCCTTGCATAGCATATCTTAACACTTCACTTGACAGGTCAGTTGCAAGAAGAGTTGAATTCCAACTGCCATAATTAAGTCCTAAGAAATCCTTAACAACCATAGCGATGGTATAGGGCTCTTCACCGGAAGAAGACGCTCCCGACCAGATTCTGATATCATGAGTATGTTGCTCTTTTTTCACAATCCAGGGAAGAATTACATCTCTTAAGAATATGAAATGATCCGGTTCTCTCCAAAAGTAGGTATGATTTGTCGTTAGAATATTAAGCATATTCTGAAGTTCATGTCCACTTCTATCAGACTCTACTGCATTAAGATACTCATCATAGCTGGAATATCCGTTTCTGGCAAGGTAATTATCAAGTCGTCCCTGCACAATAGCTTTTTTGCTAGCGAGATTAATCCCATATCTGCTCTCTAAGAATTGAACTAATCTCTCAAATTCTACATCAGTCATATTGCCTCCTATTAGTTATGATTTTATCTGTTTTTTAATCTTAATGAATAAATCCATTAAATAAGGATCAAACAATACTCCCCTGTCAGCATTCATCTTATCGAAAGCATCTTCTCTTGATAATCCTGACTTAATGTATGTCTCAAATGTTTCTGTAATAGCTACAATTCTAGCTGCAAGTGGTATATCCTCTTTCGATAAACGAAGAGGCGTTCCACTTCCATCCCATCTCTCATTATGATAATCGATAACATCAGCCGCCGCCTGAAGTGTAGGAGATGTCTCATCATCAGTAAAAAATATCTTGAATATTTTAGGGTTAATATTTCTAATACTTCCTGCAATCTCCACACCCTCTATAAATGCTTCAGATATCTTATTCTCATACTTATCTGTAAAGTTAAGTGCCTGAGTCAACATTCTGGAATTCCTAACAATGTTATCTATATTCAACGACATATCATCTACATCCGACGATAGTTTAACAAGATTCTCAAGAATACGCTTTTTCTCATTAAGAATCTTTTCATTTTGCTCACTGATAACCTGATTAAGCTTCCTATTGTTCTCCTCTAATTCCTGTCTTAAGTTGTATATATTAAGATGTGTAGATACCCTTGTCTTAATTTCTGTTAAGTCAAATGGTTTTCTAATGAAATCAACGCCACCTATCTCAAATGCTTTCTCTCTCTCGTCATCGCTTTCTGCTGCAGATACGAATATAACCGGTATATCTCTGGTGTGAGGATTCTCTTTAAGCATCTGGCAGAATTCATATCCATTAATATCTGGCATCATAATATCAAGAAGAACCATTTGCGGCAGTTTTTCATTAAGAATATCAGTAGCTTCTTTTGCACTCATTGCAGACCTTGTATTATAGCCCAGTGAGCCAAGAATCTCCTCAAGAAGCATTATATTTACATCTAAATCATCAACAATGAGTATTGTAGTATTATGCTTATCTTCCTTATCCATTCTTCTCACCTGCCTTAATTGTGCTTGTGATTATATTATCCAATTCATCAAGATAATCCCTGCATTTATCCTTTTTTTCTTTTCTTACATTCATAACCAGTCTAAATGCTATAGAAGACACATCTTTTGGTGCATTTTCCGATAAAGCTTTTATACCGGAAGAAAAACCTTCTGCCTTATCCCAATTATCAAGCTCAATACATAATTTGCATTTCTCAATCATATCACTAATCTTTTTAAGGTTAGTAGGATTAGTAAAATCAAATTTAAGTTCTGACTGCTCTTTTCGTCCAACATCAAGCATCTTTTTAAGTTCAAAGATGTCAACATCCGCTTCTTTATCATTTGATTTTTCATCACACTTCATATTGATGTTAAATGTAAATGTTGAACCTTTTCCCTTTTCAGAGTCAACCTCTATGTGTCCGCCCATCAGTTCAACAATCTGCTTACATACATATAGACCGAGACCTGTACCGCCGTATTTTCTTGTAATACTACCGTCTGCCTGACTAAAACTACTAAATATCTTGTCCATGTCTTCCACAGACATCCCTATTCCCGTATCCGTCACGAAAAAAGTAAGTTCAATATCTTTCTTTTTATGTTTGGTCTTATATACATCCAGACTAACATAGCCACTTGAAGTGAATTTGATAGCATTGTTAAGAAGATTATTAATAACCTGACTGAGATGAAATTCATCACCATACACAATATCCGGTATGTTTTCGGAAATATTACATCTTAGCTCTATTCCCTTCTCATTAGCCACTGACTCTAGTGTCGAAACAGAGGAATTAATGAGTTCACGAATTGAGAAAGGACTAGATTCAATAACCATCTTTCCATTTTCAAGCTTGGCATAATCAAGAAGATTGTCGATAATCTTCTCCATATTATCGCAACAATCAAGAACAATTTTCATAGTTCTCTTGTTAGATATATCTTCTTCTTTCTCATAGAGATTCCTAATATGACCTCTTATCCCGTTAACTGGCGTTCTAAGTTCGTGGGTTAGATTAGCAGTAAATTCATCCTGGGCTTTCAGAACTTCCTTCATATTTTCTTCATGAGAACCAAGTCGCTTAGACAGAGAATCAACTTCTCTCAAATCTGTAACAAATACAGCCATCTTCAAATCATCATCGCAAGGCTTTTCATCATTATAATAGAAATGCACATTTACAGGAAAACAGGTATGATTCTTCCTATATATATCACTTCTTATATCCTCTGATACATTCTCCCTGACGTAAGATACAATATCTACATCTTCAGTGAACAAATTCGGTAGAATATCACGGATATTAAAACTCATATTATCGAAATCGAGTTCACTATACACTACGCGATTTACATATGTAATCTTACCCTTATCGTCAAAAAAACATATAAGCTCGGATGATTCATCTAATAAATCATAAATCGCCTTTAACCCCATAACGCTTCTCCATAAAATACACTTTAACAATGATAACTTCTTCACAATAAAAAGTCAATTGTGGTTTATAACTCTTCCCCAAAGGCAGTATTACTTTCGTAAGATCTACAACACCTTCTTAATCTCTGCAACCAATTGTTCCTGGTCTATAGGCTTTGCAACATGACCATTCATTCCCGCCTTCTTAGCATCAGAAACATCACTTTCAAAAGCATTGGCAGTCATAGCTATAATAGGAACACTCGCCTTGTTCTTGTCAGATATATTCCTTATAGACATTGCAGCCTCATACCCATTAAGTCTTGGCATCTGAATATCCATAAATACGATATCGAAGTAGCCTGCCGGTCTAGACACCACTTTGATTAACGCATCCTGCCCGTCTTCTGCTTCAACGACTTCAAAACCATAGCTTTCTAGAATCGCCACTCCAATCTCTCTGTTAATCTCCATATCATCAGCAAGAAGCACCCTCTTACCTTTAAAGTCAGCTTCTGTTATATCTGTTTTATGTTCATTTAGCTTTACAACTTCCTCGGCACTCACAATAGGAAGAGATAATAGAACTGAAATCGTAGTCCCTACATTTTCTTTAGAGTCAACGACTATTTTTCCACCCATTAAGTCTACTATATTCTTAGTAATTGCCATACCAAGCCCTGTACCTTGAATCTTTTCTGTCTCTTTTCTTTTTTCCCTTTCAAAATCCGTAAAAAGCTTAGTGGCAAATTCCTCAGACATTCCTATTCCATTATCTGAAACCACAAACTTATATGTCACTTTATTATCATCCACATTCTCCTCTGACACATCAACATTAACAAATCCATCATTAGGTGTGTATTTGATAGAATTTGAGATAAGATTAATAAGCACCTGATTCAGACGCAGTCTGTCAACAGATACATATTTGTGTTCTAATTTTGATAAATCAACATTAAAACTATGACCCTTAGACTCTGCCTGTCCCTTCATTATGGAATAGATATTAGATAATAGTTCTTTTAAATCCTCCGATTTTGGATTCATATCTATCTTACCGCTTTCGATTCGACTCATCTCAAGAATATCATTAATAAGAGATAATAAATGTATACCCGAATCTTTAATCTTATGAAGATAATCCTCCATTTTCTCCTTATCAGATGTATCAAGAAGTGCAAGATCTGTAAATCCAAGTATAGCATTCATAGGTGTTCTTATATCATGAGACATATTAAACAGAAAGGCTGTCTTAGCTTCACTCTTCGACTCAAATTCCATTGCCTTTTTATCAGCTTCTTTTTGTCTTTTAAGCAAAATAGAAAACAGATAATACAGTGCAATAAGAACAACTATAACTACGGCTATCTGTATAAGAGCATTAGAACTCATAAAACTAGAAAGGGATTCTTTCTGCCAACGTTCTAATTGACTAATATATTCCACACTCCTTTGTCTAATCCACATTGCAGAAGAAAAGAGAATAAGAAATGCCATAAGCATCCACATAACTGTTGATTTGCCATATAAACCTTTCTTGTCATTTCTATACACAAGCCAATAATATATAAGACCGGCAAGAGACCAAAGCGCCAATATAAAATATGACTCTGTAGCTATCTTATTCTCAGAAAATACATTAGGAATAAGCAGGAACAAAAATGACACAAAAGCCACAATCATTCCGACAACAGATGCAATCCTAATTCCAGTACCGGCATCTTTATCTTTAATCGCAAGCTTAAGGCTTCCTATAGTGCTATATACATATACAATAGTAGCCGTAATTGTTGTAATATCCACTATCCACCCAATGGCGGTACGTCCAAAAAACGGGACAATAACAGATATCCCAAGCACAATAAGAATACCAACATAAGGTTCTCCGTGCTTATTGGTTTTTCCTACAAATCCGGGCATTAATTCTTCTTCGGACATAGACACAAGAAGTCTTGCAGACGCACGATATAACCCAAACAGGCTTGTTGCAATAGCACAAAAAATACTTGCAACAAGAAACTTAAGTCCAGTCTCTCCCAGCACATAGTAAGTACTATAGAATACCGGAAGCGACATAAGCCCCTCTGAAGATTTAGAAGCTTCAAGATAAGATGTCCAGGTATTATAACCATCAGGCAACGCGAGAACTGGAATAAGTACTGGAATAATATATGCAATCACAACAGTAACAACAGCTATAATTGTAATTAGATTAACATGTCTCGACTCTCTTCCGCCGGAATTAAACATATACATAAATGCTTCAAATCCAACAAACATCCAGGGACCCAACATAACAATATTAAATATCTCAATTCCGTTAGAAACCTCAGTCTCAGCAAAAGGTATATACTCTGATGGATTACCCATTGAAAATACACCAATAAATATTGCAATAAGAATTCCAATATGAAGTATCGCAAGGATTACGTGAGACACTCTTATAAGTCTTTTCCCAACAATAGTAATAAGTGCAAAAAAGAACATTACAGATATAGTAACAAGAACCTCACCAAAATAAACATCATAATCAGCAATACTATAATGAAATCCAAATTGTAATACATCACCCCATATCGAACGGATAAGTATAATTATTGCTGTAGAATTAGCCCATATAATAGACAGATATGCAAGTAGGATTGCCCATGCCGAAAGAAATCCGTGGTCAGCACCCAGAATCTTACTTATATATACATGTACTCCGGATTCTTTGGGATACTTCTTAGCCATATATGCAGTACTATAACATATGAAAAACATAGCAAGTGCGGCAAGAGAAATACCGATAACAGAACCAAGTGGGCCGGCTTGAGGCAAGAAAATATTACCAGGCATCATAAAAGAACCCCAGCCAACAGCACAACCGAAAGCATAAGCCCATCCAGACATTATTCCTACTCTACCTTTTAACTCCTGCTTCTTCATAACAACATTATCCCAACTTCAAACAATACTATCTATAACTTATCCTACAAAAAACTTTTCAAATTCTTCTGCCGGAACCGGTTTCGAGAAGTAGTATCCTTGAATGATATCACAACCAAGTTCTCTAAGAGTATCAAGCTGACTTTGTTCTTCTACACCCTCTGCAATCACCGGCACATCCAAGAATCTGGAAATATCTATAATAAGTTCAACCAGTTTAAGACTTGTATTATCTTTATGCATATTTCTTACAAAACTCATATCCATCTTGAGTGCATCAATAGGTATAGTGGTAAGCATATTCAGAGAAGAATAACCTGTTCCAAAATCATCCATCTCAATCTCAAAGTCTTTCTTTCTTAGACTATTAACGACTTCAACAAGTCTTGTTGCATCATCAGAATATGCTGACTCTGTTATTTCAAGTTGTAATTCATGTGGTTTTAAATCATAAGCATTGACAATATCAATTAAAGTATTCTCAAGCTCAGGGTCATATATATCAATTCTTGATACATTTACAGAAATAGGTATTGCAACTTTATATTTATCCTTCCATTTCTTGATTTGAGATGCCGCACACCCCCATACATATTTATCAAGTTTCTGAATAAGACCGTTATTTTCAAAAAGAGGTATAAAATCACCGGGGCTTATCATACCAAGAGTAGGATGATTCCATCTAACTAATGCTTCTGCACTTGTTAATATCGGGTCGCCGTGTTGAATTGAATACTTCGGTTGATAATATACAACAAAATCTTTATTCCTAATTGATGCGTCAATGTCTGCAACAAGCTTCTCATTATAAATCTGCTTATCGTGTAGAGTTCTATCGTAATAGCCTATCTGATGGATATAATCTCCTCTTACAAGATTACAAGCCATTCTTGCATGCTCAAATATCTTCTGTGGACTCTCGTTATCATCAATAGTCTTATTAACGCCCATTCTAAGCCTAATACTTGCAGGAAAATCCGAGATACTTGATATTTCCTTCATCATATCATCAAGAAGCGTCTGATAATCTTCTATACTGTCTACATACATATAGAATGTGTCAGCATCAGAGCGGGCAGCAATCCCAATTCTATTCTCAACCTGTTCCTCAAGAATCTCTGCTATTCTCTTAAGTACAATGTCACCTTTGCTATGACCATATACTTCATTAATCAAATGGAAATTCTCAACATCTATTGATATTACATCCATATCAACTTCATCTACAAATCCAGATTCACGCATTTGCTTTATATATTCGAAAAAATATTCCTTAGAATACAGACCTGTAAGTTCATCTATCTTAGTAGAATCAATGAGACGTTTCTTCTCGAACAAATCAATAATTCTCTCGCATCTTGCAAGTATTACTTCAGGCATACTATAAGGCTTCTTAATAAAATCAACTGCTCCTGCCTTAATGATTTCAGCCTCAGAATCAGCATCAGAAGTCATAACAATTATAGGTATTTGTGATACCTTTTTATCTTCTTTATATAACTTAATAAACTCATATCCATCCATTACAGGCATCATAAGGTCAAGAAGAATCAGAGACACTTTATCTTTTGAAGATTCAATACAGGAAAATGCTTCTTTGCCGTTAGCAGCATAGATAACATCATATTTATCCATAAGCATATTTCCAAGTAATTCTCTATTTATTGACTCATCATCAACAATAAGAACCTTCCTCTTCTTTTCACCATGATATAATTCGTCATACATACTATCATTCCCTCCTTACATTATTGCTGTAATTAATTATATGTAATTATTTCATCAATAGTAGAAACCGTACTAAAGCTTCCTTCATGACTGGCAATTATGTGTTTTATTTTGTCTAGTTCAAAATAATTAACATAACATATAAGAGTCTTATTTTCTCCGGAAATTGCACCGGATGATTCAATAACAGTACATGTCTTATGCAACTTATCGGTAATATCCTTAATAATACCTTCCGGGTCTTTTGTGATTATAGTAACCTGCTTAACAGCTTCAAAATGATCTGTAAAGTGATTAATAACAGTTGATGCAACGATAAATACAAGAAGACTCATAAGTGCCTTATTCTCATCAATAAAGATAAACACAAGCAGATATACGAATACATTGAAAAGAACAAGTATAAGAGACATACTATACTCTTTGCCTTTCTTTTGATATATCTTGTCAATCAAAATATTGGCAAAAATCTCAGAACCATCAATACAGCCGCCGTTTTTTAATATAATTGAAAGACCTGCACCAAGAATAGCTCCTCCGAAAGCAACAGCTATAAAATGTTCTGTGTTAAGTTCAAAGGGAACCTTCCCAAATAGTTGTATTCCAACTGTATATACAAAAGAACCAACTAAAGCTTTTAAAAAGAATTCAAGGCCTAATGCAAAATATGAAAAAAACAAAAAGGGAGCAAAAACCAAGAAAATGCATATAGCAAGATTAAACCCCGTTAATTGACTAATGATAATTCCAATACCTGCTGTTCCATAATCTATAGCATCGTTAGGAATAAGAATGCAAGCAACAGAAAAAGCAGCCATCAAAGCTCCAATGATTATGAATATAACGGATTTAATCTCCTGCTTGATTTCTCTAGTTAATATTTTTCTACCCATATAAATAATATATATTTTTTATGCAAGTATTTCAAGGATAATTAATAAATTCAATGTTGAAATCCGGAATGATTTGTACTGAATTAGATAATAAAATATTGAGATATTTACCACCGCATTGTATAATATCATTTATAAAATAAAACAATTATAACTTAAGTAACATTGGCAAAAAGAATTTACGTTTTATTCGGGGGTACAGATGAAATCCACTATAAAAAGCAACAAACTAACAATTCCCATTCTAATAATCGGTGGCATTATTGTTGCCGGTATTCTTGTAATAGGAACTGTATTATCAGGTCAGGAAGCAAGTAATGATACCAGTAAGGCAGTAAGAAATGTCAGCCTGCTTTACTTAGATGAACTGGCAGGAAGACGTGAACAGGTTGTTGAGTCTGTCCTGGATGATTATGTCTCTGATATTGACATTGCTCTTGGACTAATGGAAGGAAATGACCTTAGTAGTCAAGAAAACTTCCAGGCATATCAAGCAAGAATGAAACAATTATACGGATTTGAGAAATTCGCATTTGTAAGTTCTGATGGTCTTATATATACATCAAGGGGAACAAGAAATGATATTAATGAATATTCCTTTGATCCAAACAATCTAACTGGACCCCAAATATCTATAAAAAGTATAAATGGCGATAACAAGAAGGTGATTATTGCTGTACCTGTTGATAGTGTTAATTATCTAGGGAATACGCTTGTCGCATGTTTTGTGGAAATTGATATGAACAAGATGCTTACAGGAATCTCCCTTCAATCGACTGATAATAATACAACATTCTGTAACCTCTATACAAAAGATGGTGTGGCTCTTACTAACACTGTGCTTGGTGGGCTTGCAAGCGAAGACAATCTTATGGACGCGCTTAGTCATGCTGATTTTGAAGAAGACTACTCCCTTGAGAGTATTAAAAGGGATTTTGCCGAAAAGAAAAAAGGTGTCGTTTCATTTACTTATAATAATATAAAAGAGACATTATACTACATCCCTGTCACAGGCACAGACTGGATGCTTACATACTTAATTAGAGAAAGTGTTATAAGCGAACAGATTAATACAATATCAAGCCAAATTATTATTAGAAGCTTGATTCTGTCTGGTATTGCAGCGATAATACTTGCAGCCATATTTATATTTGTAATTATTCAAACGAAGAGGTCTGCTAATGCTACTCTTGAAAAAGAGATATCGGAAACAGAAAACAGAGTACATCAGCAAGAATTAGAAGAACAGCTTTCTCTGCAGGAAGAGCTATTAGAACAGGAAAAACACAGAACACAACAAAACAGCATGATTACTGCTCTTGCATCTGACTATAAGAGTGTATATTACGTTGATCTCGATACAGATGATGGAATTTGCTATCAAAATGATCCAGAATTTAATGAGACAATTCATAAAGATAGCCACTTCCATTTTGCAAGCACATTTACAGAATATGCAGAAAAATATATAGATAAAGATTATAGAGATGGATTTCTTGACTTTATAAAGCCAAGTTCTATAAGGGAGAAATTATCAAATGAAATAATAATTGGCTATAGATATCTTGTTAAAAAAGACGGTAAAGAAAGATATGAAATGCTTAGAATGGCAGGTGTTAGACACCCAGAAGACAGAACAGATCACAGAGTACATGCTGTAGGCGTCGGCTTTAGCGATATTGACTCAGAGATGAGAGAGTCTCTCGCTCGCGGTCAAGCTCTAAAAGATGCGCTCTCCGCAGCAGAAGAAGCAAGCAAAGCCAAGACAGTCTTCTTATCCAATATGAGCCACGAAATAAGAACACCAATGAATGCAATCATTGGGCTTAACAGTCTTGCCCTTAATGAGGAAGGTATCTCAGATACTACAAAAGAGTATCTTGAAAAGATTGATGGCGCAGCTCAACATCTTCTATCTCTTATTAATGATATACTTGATATGTCACGAATAGAATCAGGAAGAACGACAATCAACAATGAGGAATTTGCTTTTTCTAAATTAATAGAACAGGTTAATACTATATGTGGTGGACAATGTGAGGAAAAAGGTCTTAAGTATAACTGTATTATCAACGGAGAGTTAAATGATTATTATATAGGTGATACGACCAAATTAAAACAGGTTCTTATTAATATTCTCGGAAATGCTGTGAAATTCACTCCGGAAGGAGGAAATATTGATTTTACCATAGAAAAAGTCGGTTCCTTTGATAATAAAACTACACTTAAATTCATAATCAAAGATAATGGAATCGGTATGAGTAAAGATTATATTCCAAAAATCTTTGAAACATTTAGCCAGGAAGATGATAGTGCCTCCACTAAATACTCAAGTTCCGGTCTTGGAATGGCTATTACAAAAAACATTGTGGAAATGATGAATGGCAAGATTGATGTGGAAAGCGAAAAGGGAGTTGGAACAACATTTACTGTTACTATTACCCTATCTGATTCTGAGCACAAGACGACAAATGATATGGAAGATATTGATGTTAATCCAGAAGAACTTACCGTTCTTGTAATAGATGATGACCCGGTAGCCTGTGACCATGCAAAACTAGTGCTAAGTCAGGCAGGTATAACATCTGAAATCGCACTCTCCGGAAAAGACGCTATCGATATGATTAAACTTAGACATGCAAGAATGGAGCCTTATAACCTTATAATTGTGGATTGGAAAATGCCTGATATGGACGGAGTTGAGACAACAAGACAGATACGTTCTGAGATAGGCGATGAATCTGCAATAATTATTCTTACTGCATACAACTGGGATGATATATTAGAAGACGCTACAGAAGCAGGTGTTGATAGATTCATATCAAAACCTCTCTTTACCAACAATCTGATAGATGAATTCAAAGAAGCATTAAAGAATAAAGCTAAAGATACTTCTTCTAAGAAGGCAAATCTTGATGGTCTAAGATTTCTAATTGCTGAAGATATGGAGATAAATGCTGAAATACTTATTAATATACTTGAATTAAGAAACATTAAATCCGAGCATGCAATTAACGGCAAGGTCTGCTTAGAAATGTTTGAAAATAGCCCTGAGGGTTACTTCGATGCTATTCTTATGGATATGCGTATGCCTGAAATGAACGGACTTGAAGCAACAGAGAAAATAAGAGCACTTGATAGAGAAGATGCAAAGGAAATCCCTATTATTGCTCTTACCGCAAATGCTTTCGATGAAGATGTCCAACGTTCTCTTCAAGCCGGACTAAATGCACATCTATCAAAACCTATAGAGCCTGACGTATTATTTGAGACATTAGAAAATATACTGTAGTGTATTAATCTTTCCACCTCTTATAAATTGAAGATAGTATTGCACCAGAGAGATTATGCCATACAGAGAATATTGCACCCGGCACCGTTGCCATAGCAAGATCAGGGAAGGAACTTGCAGCAAGACTTGTTGCAAGTCCTGAATTTTGCATTCCAATCTCTATTGAGATGGCTTTAATCTTAGACGGTGACATCTTAAAACATTTTCCAACTGTAAATCCACACAAATAACCTAAGAGATTATGAAGAACAACAACAGCAAGAACCACAAGTCCGGTTGAAAAAATCTTCTCGGAATTATGTGATACAACACTTGCAATTATCATACATATACCAATAGTCGAAACCATTGGCAAAATACTTACTATCTTCTCGCTTACCTTCTTAAAAAATTTATGAACAAGAAGTGCCACAACTATTGGGACAACAACAACCTGAAGGATGCTGAGAATCATAGATACAATATTAACCTCAACTTTGGTTCTAAGAATCATATATGTAATAAGAGGTGTAAGAAGGGGCGCAAGAATTGTATTAACACTTGTCATTCCAACAGATAATGCCACATCTCCCTTGGACATATATGTAATTACATTACTTGCTGTTCCACCGGGACATGTACCAACCAACACAACACCGGCAGTCAATGCTATGTCCAGTGAAAATACTTTACAGAGCAAAAATGCAATTAACGGCATAAATACAAATTGAGATATACAGCCCACTATCATATCTTTAGGTCTTGTAAATAAAACAGCAAAGTCTGACGGCTTAATTGTAAGTCCCATACCAAACATTATTACCATCAATAGATAGTTAATCCAACTTGTATCAATCCATGTAAAGGATACAGGAAAGAATAATGCTATTGCTGCTATAACAACAACGAGAATCGCCATATATTTCCCTATAAAACCACTTACTTTTTCTAATGTCTTCAATGCTCTACCCTTCCTATCTTCATCAAATATCACGAATTTATTTTAAGCCAAAAAACATATCATATTATAGCAAATTAACAGATAATTTTAAATAGCAAATAACACTTATATGTGATATAATCAGTTTAATTGGGGAGATGTGTATTTTAGGGGTGTTACAATTGATTTCAGGATTATTTATTACTGACGAAACTAAATTTGTTGCTGTAGGGGATGTTTTCTCTCTGATACTATGTGTTATGCTTATCTCTCTATTTACCATAACATATGTATCTAAAGGCAGAATTTTCCACATGTTCCAGGCAATGATAGGTCTTCTTATGATTGCATCCTGGAGTGATCTTATATGGCATTCTTTGATTGTCAGTGATATGGCAAATGATACTTTAATATATATATTCCATTTTGTATATCGTATGGCACTTCTTTCAATCCTGAGTATCTTCTGCTTCTATACAGTAGAACTTATGTATCTTGAAGAAAAACCTCGTAAAGCATCATATATATATATAAACGTTGGAATCGTACTATTCGTATTTGCCGAGATACTAACTGTCCTTACCAAAACAGGATTCCAAAGAATCGATTCAAATTTATTCACTGAAGGATATTCAATATTTCGACTTGCGTATTTTTATTTTCTGGGATATTGCATCTATCTGCTTATACGCTACAGAAAAAGAATGGTAACTAAAATTGCTATAAGTATAGTTGCGGTGTTCTTATTATGTTTTCTAATATACTTACTCCAGACAATTCACGACCAGAATTCATATACTGTAATAACACTTACTCTACCTATTATAGCCGTCATGTATCTACTTCACTCTAATCCCTATGAGACTTCTACAGGTGCTGTAAGTGAATCAAGCTTTAATCAAAGGGTTAGCGAAGCTTACAAGGATAATAAAGAATTGGTTCTTATGTGTCTTAGAATACAAGGATTTGAAGGTCTTAACTCATTTACTCCTTCAATGCGCCTTGAAATCTTTAAGTACTTTAGAAATATAAAAAAAGGTGTCCTGTTTCGTGTTGGCGGCAGACTTGTTATGGTATTTCCAAAAGAACTTAATCCAGATTATAAGAATACTATTTCGGACTTATGTAAGACCTTTGATACTCTCTTTTTAAAATACTCACATGATTTCAAGGCAATGTTCTTAGTAAGTGAGGACTTTCTTAACAAAGATAACTTATATTCAGCTCTCTTTGATTTTATGGAATCAAGAGTTTCTTATAATACATATTATTGGATTACAAAAAAAGATATTGAAGATTTTAGAATGCAACAATATGTCTTGTCAGAGCTTGAAGATATATCACTAAAGAAAGACCTTGACGACAAGCGCGTTATACCATATTGTCAACCGGTATATAATGTTATGACTAAATCATACGATACTGCCGAGGCTTTGATGCGCCTTAATCTCGACAAAAAAGGTATGATATATCCGGATTATTTCATATCACTTGCGGAAGAGCACAATTACATACATGACTTAAGCCTGATAATTCTGAACAAAACATGTCAAATGATTAATAAGTTTATTAAAGACGGAAAGAAGCTTGAAAGAATTTCAGTTAATTTCTCAATGCAAGAAGTTAGAGATGATAATTTTGCCAAAGATATTATAGAAGTTATTGACAGGAACAATGTACCTTATCATATGATAGCTGTAGAACTTACAGAAAGTCAGAATGATGAAGATTTTGAACTTGTAAAAAGCAGAATTGAAGAACTCAAACAATATGGTATCAAGTTCTATCTTGATGACTTTGGAACCGGTTATTCCAACTTCGATCGTATAATGGAATTACCTTTTGATATAATCAAATTCGACCGTTCACTAGTTGTTGAATCTGCCAAGGACAAGTCATCTGCATACATGGTTGACACCTTCGCCGGAATGTTTAAGAATCTAAAATATCGTGTATTATATGAAGGTATTGAAGATATATCCGACGAAAACAGGTGTATAAATATGCATGCAGAATTCCTCCAGGGTTATAAGTACTCTCGCCCTATTAATATGAGTGAACTTGAGCGGTTTCTATCAGCATAAATTGCTTTAATACATCATAAACTTTCTTTAAAGCATCATATGTCTTTTTGTACCTCATTTTATCTACTTGATATATAATTTGAGATGATTTCCATTATCATCATAACAGTATTCTGTATCACTTATTGCAAAACTCATACACTTAACCGACAATTCATTTCCTTCTTCTAATACATTATGCTTATCACCAGAATAATCCAGCATCAGTAAAACTTTATCATTCTCAGATGAATACTCTACCTGCGCATGAATTTTGTATTCATATCTCGTCTCCAGGATATTATGAAATACAGCCTCTTCAAGAGCAAGTCGTATATGAAGATATGTGGATTTATCAATGGCATTATCGGAACAATACATCATTAGGCGGCTGAAAACATCATTAAACTGACTATATTTATCGATGTCAAATGTTAATACCTTGATTCTCTTAATAAACTGTCTCGTCTTTTCTTTCTTAGGATTGTTAAATATCTCATCAGGTGTACCTTCTTCATATATTACACCTTCGTCCATATAAAATACTCTGTTACATACAGACTTAGCAAAATCCATCTCGTGAGTTACAATCATAAGTGTCTTCCCTGTCTTAGACAGCCTTCGTATAACAGACTGCACATCACCAACCATAGTGGGGTCTAAGGCACTTGTGGGTTCATCCATCAGTATAACATCGGGATTCATCGCAAGAGTTCTAACAATCGCAATACGCTGTTTCTGTCCACCGGATAATTCGTCAGGATAGCTGTCCGCCTTTTCGGACAGTCCAACCTCCTTAAGTAACCTATATGCATTATCATAGGCTTCCTGCTTATTCATTTTAAGCAGCTTAACAGGAGACAGCATAACATTCTCAATTACGCTTAAATGATTGAAAAGGTTAAAGGATTGGAATACCATACCTACTTTTCTACGAACCATATTCAAGTCAGTTCCTGGCGATGTTATTTCATCTTCACCAATCCATATATGCCCCTGTGTTGGTTTTTCCAACAGGTTAATACAGCGAAGAAGTGTACTCTTCCCTGTTCCGGATGGTCCGATAACAGATACTACATCTCCATCATTAATTGTTACATTCACATCTCTAAGCGGTGTCACATTAGGATATGTTTTCTTTAAACCTTCTATTCTAATCATGCAGATTCACCCCCTCTAAGAGATGTCTCTTCTTTCTTAATTTCGGTGTTACTCTTATCTTTACTCTTCTAATAATAAGAATAACTATTCCTTCTAATACAAAGTAAAGAACCGCTGCCGCAATAAGCGGGAAGAATGCTTCATAGGTACGATTCCTAATAATATCTCCTACTTTCGTAAGATCAATAACGGCTATGTAGCCCACAACTGCCGTTGCCTTAATAAGAGCGATAATCTCTCCCATATATGATTCTATCATCAGTGGAATTATCTGCGGTAGTATTATCGTAAAAAATGTAGACAATCGTGAATGTCCCAATGCATATGCCGCTTCATACTGGCCTATATCAATAGATTTTGAACCTGTAACAAGCAGACCGTGAACTCCTATTGAGAATACCAGGGTGAACCCCACAATCGAGACTATGGTAGCGCTTAATGATGAGGAGCCGAATACCACATAATACAGAATCATAAGGAGCACCACAACCGGCATACCTTGTATTAGTGTGGAGAATACCTTATATATGGAATTGGCAACCTTATTGCCGTCTTTACATAATAAATACGTAACAAATCCAAGTAAAGTACCAAATATTACGGAAAAAAGTGTTATAAGAACTGTAGTAAGAAGACCTTGAACAATAAGCTTCCATCTGCTTTCCTTAATAAATGTCTTATAGAATCCATCTGCTATATAGTCTGTAATTCCTGTCTTAACACTTGTCGTATCTTTTACCATTATGGCAATCGGTTGCGTAAATAAGACATCTGAAAAGGGTATTGACTGCGCCCTCTCAGGTGTAATATTAAGATTTGCCATAATACAATCTATATTTCCTGTTGCACAAGCAGGTATAATTCCGGAATAATCATATACTTTAAATGTAACATCAGCATCTAAATATTTTGCAAAACGATATCCAAGTTCAATATCAAGTCCACAAAGCTCATTGCCCTTATAGTAAGAATATGGTTGTACTAATCCCGTCGTGCCTATTACAAGGTGGTACTTCGGATTAGAAGGAGACTCAATGAACGGCATATCCTCATTCTCTTCATTTACCCACCTATTATACATATCATCTAATGTACCATCTTCTTTAATTGACTTAATGAAAGAATTAAGTTCATTTTCGAAATCAGGAATCTTACAGTTAGGCGATATTCCAACTGCTATCTTCAACTGTTCTTCCATATTCTCATCAAGAAGCTTCACACCTTCAAGCCCATGGTCCATTGCTTTTTCCATCGGAAGTCTCTCGAATATATATGCATCAATTTTACCCTGTGCGACAGTCTGATATCCCTGAACAGCCTCAAAGTATGCAATATTAGCATTAGGAAGTTCCCTTTTTATCACATTGACAGCAGCACTTCCGTCACCTGTTCCTATTGTAATATCAGGATTGTTAAGTTGCTGCCTGCTTGTAATCTCTTCTCCCTGCTCGGCATAACTATATATACCAACTGCAAAGGCAAGAATAAGTGTGATAATCACACAGACTATTATTCTTCTATAGATTCTCTTACTACTAACCATTCTTCACTCTCTTCTCTATCATGTTCAAAAAAAATATACCATCACCGGTCCTAGGAACTTTTGTTATGAATACATTCTCCTTCTCTAAGTCGGCTGTCGTAAAATATGTACAACTATTTCTAAAAAAGGCGACAAAGAAAACAAATCTTTGTCACCTTTTATAACTATCTACATAAACCAGAATCTTAAGAATCTCTTCTTGGTGTGGTTACCAGAGCCTCCTGTATCATAAGTATTACAGCTTTGATACTTACCATCCCATAGAATCATATTCTCGTACCACAGCCAATCGTGGGCATTGAAGTAACCTTTTGCTTCTACTCTGAATTTACTCTTAGAGAAGCTGCCACCGAATCCAATTCCATCTCCGAAATTATCACCTTTCTCATCCGTCGCAAGATAAGGGAAAGCTAACTTCAAATCTTCTTTTACTGTTTTACCATGAAGTTTCTTAACATATTGTGCATACATTTCCCTATTGCCAACTGCACTATAACCTGATGTATCCTGCTCAACCTTTCCTGTCCATCTGGTAGTAGTTATATTCTGTCTACACACTCCATTTGCAGGGCTATACCATCCTGTTATTGTCTTATTAATGGTAGAACTGTATACATGAGGTATTTGATAACTATTATAACCAGTATCAGTAGCTAATATCTTACGTTCAGTGCTTGGTGCAGGGTCGGCAGGATGAGCCTTAATTGTATCTAGCGCCTTAGTCATCCTCTGTGTCAAATCCTTATATACATCCGGTTTAGAAGGAATTTCATAATAGAAGCTAAGTACATTATATGCACGACTTATCTGATACTCTGCGTTAGTTCTATAAGATTTTCTTAAGAAGTATCCTTCTGTCTCATAATTAAAATATTCCGACCAGCATTTGTCATTATAGAATATAGGATTCTTATCCCATTCTTTTGCTGTCTCAGTTGTAACAAGAATATAGTTAGATTCAATACGGTTAATCATAGCAGTATAACCTCTGAATCCTGTGGTGTTCTTCTTCTCCTCATCAATTATAATCTTAATAAGCGCTGCATTATAGTCCTTTAACTCCTGTTCTGTGGCATTTTTGTCAGGAACTTTGCCACCACCGGCTGTATATAACTTGTTAGCTTCTCTAAGTATAGCCTCAGCTCTCATGCTATCTGTCTTTAACGCATCAAGCGCATTCTCATAGCCTTGTGTCATAGACTTATACTGATTCTTTACAACAGTATCAAGCTTCTTGTCCATTGCATTAAGAAGTACCGTTATATCATCAATCTTATCATCTAATGTCTTGTTACTTGGATTATTAGGATCTTCGCCTCCTTCAAATAATCCTACTGCATTAAGCACACCAATAAGCCCTGAAACTACAGCGGATGGGTCAGCTGCAATAATTCCTTTTCCAAAATCGTACGCAATCTTTGAATACGTAGCAACTGTTGCGGCAGTATCATTTATATGTCCTAATTTATCAACAGCATAATTTACCGCCATATCCGCTGCTTTCCATCTGTCATCAGAAGCGCGCTTCTTTCTAATTGCATCAAGCGTCTCATTATTATTGTTGTTATTGTTGTTATTGTTGTTATTATTGTTATTGTTATTATTATTGTTATTATTATTGTTGTTATTATTGTTGTTATTATTGTTGTTATTATTGTTATTATTATTGTTGTTATTGTTATTTTCGTTATTATTGTTGTTATTGTTATTTTCTGGTTCGGCTGCATATACAATATTGCCAAAGATTGATGCAAGTACATTTTGATCAATCTTACCTGTCACCGCACTATTCATACCAGTTGCATTAACCACCTGGAATAAATCCTTATTATATTGTGCACTTACAAAGTATGCCGGAGCATCATCACCCCAATCTTCTTTCAAAGCTCCTTCTACAAATTCTAATGTACCTGTTAGATTCATATCATCAAGGCTTGCTCCGTTAGAAGGCACTTCTATCCTGATGGTAATATCTTTATCTTCTTCTTCGTTCAGTGATACAATATTGCCTCCCTCAAAATCATCATGAAGAACAATCTGTGACTTGTCTATATTAGAACTTATCTTACCATTATTAGCAATAATAAAAAGGTCAATTACATAATTATCCCCCTCCAAATTATATGCTAATGGGAATGGAGCAACACTTGCGTGAGAATATCCAGATAGATATTCATAATCTCCTATCTTGATATGTCCGCCAATGTCATCCATATTTTCAGCCTCGACCTCAGCAATAATCTGTCCATTCTTCTTGGTAATACCTTTTACTTGAGTATTTTCCCCAAAATCAATGTCATTTGCATTAATCTTAGATACATCAACTCCACTTACATTAATAGGTACGTTGTAAGTACCATTGCCGCCAGTAATCCCTTCAGTATCAACAGCAACAAGTGGCACTTTAATATCAAAGGTAATCTCTTCAGGGTTAACCGCCTTCTCAAAACCTGATGGTGCAATCTCTATCTCCCCAGCTGTATATACAGTCGATAACTCTGGAATTATAACTGGCGAACCTGAAAGCTTAACAGTAAGCTTCTTGCCATCTGGTTCAACGCTTTCAACCTTCATATCTCTAAAAGAATAGTCTAAAGACACATCAGCAGGAGTAATCTGACTAGAGAATTTACCCTCTTTAGATGTAATTACAATTGTATTCTCTGTTGCCTCAGAAGAAACCTCTTTTGTATTAGACGACAATGTATTATCTGGAATCTGTGGTTCAATAATTACAGCACGCTTTGCTTTCTCAACAACTACAAGATAACAATCCTCAGCATTATTGGCAAAATTAGCCTCGTCCTTAAATGAAATAGTTATCTTATTCCCATCATTAACAAAGTTAGTAATCTGTGCTGTCTTAGGAATAATATCAATGTTCTGAAGTTCACTAGACTCATCTCCAATGACATCATCATCTATATAATCATAGCTAACCTTAACATCTTCCTGCACAATATCCTTAAAATCAATTGGCATATCTGCTCTTGTCTCTTGCAAATTACCATCTTCTAATATCTCAAGCATATCATCTTCCCCAAAGGAAATGCTATACTCACCAGACTTATCAAATGGCACTTTCTCTTTGTCAAGCTGTTCGTAATTCTTCTCACATCCTGATAATGCAAGCATAGGAACAACAAGAGTCACACAAAGAAAAACGCTAAGTACTCGTTTGGCGTTCTTTTTAAATACCTTGTTTTTCATACATTCCTCCACACTCGTAATAATTTCATAATCTAATACATACTACACTATATTATATGATATGATTTTAAAAAAGTCTAATATACTTTGACGGTCCTTTTGTCAACATTTTGTTTGCTAAAACAAGGGGGTTGACAAAAATCCCCCTGTCACCCGTCTTAGGCACTGAGCTAACCTTAATATTCTGTCCCACTGTAGCCTGCTTTCCATCTACTGCTCTATCACTTGCAGGCGATTTGTCAGCGTAATGCCTATCTAATATACTATCAAGCAGTGCGAAATCATGGAAATCAGAATAATCAACACTGCCATCTGCAGCAAGTTTTGTTATATCGTAATCCGGCGTTGCACCCTTCTCAACATCATTCCCATCTTGATAGACTATTGTCTTATATGAAGAATACTGACCATTGTAGGCATTGGGCAAGTTAAAGTATCCTACTACACATGTCCCTCCACCACTTGTCTCACCTATTATAGGAATGCCTGCTTCTTTGGCATATACAGGTAGTAGACTACCACATGAGAACGCATTCGTTGAGCATAGTATTCCATACTTAAAATCATATCCTGCATCTTCCCTAGAATCACCAAAGATACCATCTAAGTTATAGTCGCATTTATAGACACTCTCAAGTATGTCTCCCGAAAATATGCTCTTATAATATAATGACTTTTGATTAGTCATAATACCTAACATATAACACATTACCGGTGCTTTACCACCTTCATTATATGATTCGTCTAACAGGAAATTCTTCATACCATGTTCTTTGGCCAAATCAAGTGCCTTCCTAAAATTCTTAATGGTATCCTCTTCAAAACTTGAAAAAACATATATTCCGGTGTCATCATATTCAAAGTATGCGGCTTTAATCGTACCATCCCCATTATATTCAGCGAATATCGGGGTATAAGACTTGTATCCATCATTATACTCTTTGATTTTGTTGTGAGCATCTCTAGCCGGTTTATTTATACTAGTCCATTTATTAAAAAGAATTGTTCTTGGATCGTTTTCATTCTCTCCAACCTCATCAAATGCTTTTACTGCCTCCGCATCAATATTATCAATGATTGGGTCCTTTAGATAAGTGTGACCTCCATCATACAGCATTTCACTAAGAACGACTATTCCATATAAAAAGTCAACAGTCTCTGTAGACTTAAGAAGACGCTTTACAAGTCTCGTATCATCAGTCGAATCCATAGCCAAATCAAATCCATTTTCTCTAATGCTATCACTCATACCACAAAGAGGCGGGCATCCGTATACTGTGTCCATAAAAAAGCACAGATTATTATATGTGTATTCTGCTTCACTTTCCTCCCTCGTCAACTTGTTAAGATTAATTGTACAATCTACCAGTGGCTTACTATCGCCACCTGTAATAGATATTTCACCTTTTGAATATACCGGTACATCATATGAACCTCCAAATAATATATTAAATGTAGTCAGAGGAAGATATATTTTCTCCTCATCTTCTATTATATCAATGTTGTACTTGCCAAGATTCAACTCAACTTCAGTCACATCGGAAAGATATCTATTACCCCCAAACTCAAAATACTCAGTACTATCGTCTCCCTCTTCGTTCTTATCCTTCATAGACGATTCTGCTGAAACAGAATCATTATATATAAATGTATCTAACGAATTAATAACAATAGTGTCATGTTCAGGATCAAATATCATATAACCTCTGTCATTATAAAACCGATATCTATCGCCACCTTCAGGTTCTAAATTATATTCACTACTATATACAGCTTCAAAGTATTGCGTTATATCAATATAGGGAACCGGCACCCCATCTACGAATATACAATCAAACGTCCCACTCTGTTCCTCATTATAAAAATATGCTTTGACTTCAGTCTTAGGATATGCAGCACGCGCATACATAGGAATCATAAGTGAGAATATTAGAATAAATGCTGTAACAATATTAAGTGCCTTAGTAAATGATAATCTATCCTGTGTATCAGGTTTGATTTTAACTTTTCCCATGAACCTACTTCTCCTATCATGATTAATATAATCCATATAACATTTATAATATGAATTATACCCCATAAAAAAAAATCTTTCATTAATAACTTAAATATTTCCCATTGGTGACATAGCACATATATTAACAGGCTCTTCACTAACATACAGAAAAAAATCAGGGCTAACTCAAGTTATTTACTTGAGTTAGCCCTTTCACCTTTAATCGTAATTATTACAGAAGCGCAGATCCCTCTGTTGCAATTATGTCAGGCTTCTTAATCGGTGATTTATGAGTAATGTCCTGATTTTTATCAAACGGATCATCTTTCTTGTCAAATGGGTTGTCATTAGGTTCCTGGCATGCACCGCCTGAAACTGCCTCAAGCTGCTCATCACTAAGCTGTACTCCTTCTGCCTTGGCAAGTGCTAAGATTTCCTCTGAATTCTTGCAGGCTTCTATCTTCTTAATTTGCTCTTCTGATAAACCCTTTAATAATTCTTTTTTCATAATAGTTACCTCCTCACTATTCTTATAAATACTATACCACATTTTAATTAGATTTGTTTATGTGGATTGACCTTTCACTTATATATACACATTTAAAATGTAAAATGCGACACCTATAACCTGGCTCGCCTTGGCAACAAAAAAGTTGACAGAAGACCCCCCCTGTCAACCTCTGCTAAAAATGCCGAGAAAGAGATGTATGCTATTAAGCGGAATGTTGATAGTATGCTAAAAGAACCTACAAATAATAGAACTAAAAATCGTGTTAAAGACAATACTATCTAATAGTTAAAAAAAATAATAAAATAATCAATATTTATGTGCCTTATCAACTTATAAAATGCTATAATACTAATAAGGGTGTCGCCTATAGAAGCATATGCTTCTGAAAGATGGTGGACGGTTAGCTCTCCTACCGGAGGGACTGCGACCCTCCGTTTACATAATCCGTCTAAGAGCGGAAATAGTAGAAAGGAGGGCTGAACCTATGGATATAATTCTCGGTATTATTGCCATAATCAGCTTCGGCTGTACGTGCTTTGCCGTGGGATATTCCATTGGCAAAGATATTAATAAGACGCAAAAATAGCCGCCCATGTCCTTTTCAATGACGGCTATTTAGCTCAAATTATATGAATAGGGCTAACCGTCTACTGGTGACACCCTTTCTTTGTATTTAAATAATAACATGATTACTTGAAACTGTCAAATCTACCATCCAAGAATACAGACAAGAAAATTTGTCTTAATCTTCTAAGGTAATTAAATTATCTTAATAATACCTTATCTTACTTCTTCTCTCCCTGATTTACAGTAAACTTAAGACTCTTAAATACATTACCTCCATCAGTTCCGTCTGCCACGTCTACGCCACTGATAATAACCTGTAAATCAACACTGTCGCTAAGTGGAATAACATAATTAGTCCATTCCATTCCAACATTCGAATAAATATAGCCCTTTCCTTCCTTGTCACCAAACTTCACACTTGGAATCTCTTGTTCTAACGGAAAAGTTATAAAAAAGTTGACAAGAGACCGTCCCCTTGTCAACTACTAAATGTCTATTGATTTTCAAGAATACTAGGCCCATGGAGCCTGAGGTACTTCTCTAGCAATTTTGTTACCACATTTTTTACATTTATATATTCCTGTCGGTGAAAATGGATCATGTGAAAACTCTAAATCCGTAGAACCACATTTTGGGCACTTAGCTGTTTTTTCATCAGTGCTACACATACCACCACTTACTGCTTCTAATTGCTCTTCTGTCAATGTAACACCTTCTGCTTTAGCAAGTGCGAGTATCTCTTTTGAACTCTTACACTCCTTAACCTTCTTAATTTGCTCCTCTGATAATCCTTTTAATAATTCTTCTCTCATAGTAGTTACCTCCCTCATTAGTCTTATAGTTAATATACCACATTTAGATTAGATTTGTTTATGTGGATTTACTTTTCACTTATATATACACATTTAAAATGTAAAATGCGACACCTATAACCTGGCTCGCCTTGCGAGTCCTCTATATGCTTAGGACACATACTTTGTGGCATTCCATTTATGACCACATTTTCTACATTTGCATCCATAAACTCTTGCGTCTGCACTACCTTTATTTTCCATCGTCTCTGTTGTAATGTCCTTAGAACCACACTGTGGACATTTATTTCCACCTCCACAGCCGCCACCTGAAACTGCCTCAAGCTGCTCATCGCTTAGCTGAACTCCCTCAGTCTTGGCAAGTGCTAAGATTTCATCTGAATTCTTGCAGGCTTCTACCTTCTTAATTTGCTCCTCTGATAATCCCTTTAATAATTCTTTTCTCATAGTAGTTACCTCCCTCATTAGTCTTATAGTTAATATACCACATTTAGATTAGATTTGTTTATGTGGATTTACCTTTCACTTATATATACACATTTAAAATGTAAAATGCGACATTTTTCTACATCTGCAAACAAAAAAGTTGACAAGAGGGCCGTCCTTTTCAACCTTAGAACTCTGCTGCGCCAATCTGAATCCTCACGGAATATTCCGTTGGCAAGTACTTGTCCTATACATATGTAATATAGTAATATAGTAATATCTGTAGTGTAGGAGATTAACAAATCGAGATTTGAAGGAGTATCACTATGTGGTTTTTATTAGCGCTTGGTTCGGCAATCTTTGCCGCACTGACATCAATATTAGCAAAGATAGGAATTGAAGGTGTCGGATCGAATCTGGCTACTGCGATCCGTACGATGGTTGTTGTTATCATGGCATGGGGAATGGTATTTATTACTCATCAGCAAGCCGGAATAAAAGACATTAGCCAGAAATGCTGGATTTTCCTGATTCTGTCCGGCCTTGCTACTGGTGCCTCATGGCTTTGCTATTACAAGGCCTTGCAGATGGGAGACGCTTCAAAAGTCGTCCCGATTGATAAGTTGTCCGTTGTCATTACGCTGATACTGGCGTTTGTTTTTCTGCATGAAGAATTTACTTTTAAGTCAGTGATAGGGTGTATCCTGATTGGAGCCGGAACATTGCTGATGGTTCTGTGATACAAATTCAAGTTTTGCTGTATAAAAAAGGGAGATATAACATTTCCCTCCCCTGTCAACCCCTGTTTTACAATTCCTTCAGTTGATACACCAGAACTTCCTTTTCAAAAGAATCCGGTTCAGTTTTCAACCAGTTAAGCGCTTTTGGTACATCGATATCAAAGCTTTTCCCAAAATACTCCCTTTGTTCACTAAACGAGCCACTAAATGGACGCGCCACAACCCTTTTTATGTTTTCTTCAATTGGCAATCTGCTGTTTATACTAATGTTTGCTGTAAGAAGCGATATGCCATGGTCAAATAAAGGTGCTGTATCAAATCCATGATCCGTCGATATAAGCGCAAGATTATTGAAGTGCCTGTCTTCATTTAGTACTACTGAGTCTAATGTGAAAACTTTGCCTAAGTAAGAAGTAATATCTATATTGCAACATTCTTTAACAAATCTGATAACATATTGTATTCGTTCATCTATAGTGTCAAATTGTAAAATATCATCGGCAAGATTCTTACCATATTCGTTCAAATATAGTCTATAAAGTGTAACAAGTTCTTCATTTTGATGGAGAAAGTTCTTGCTTCTGCATCCTGATTTCCCATTTATGATACATTGTTCATATAGTACATATTCCTCTTGTCTAAGAGATGAAAAAGTGAGCAACGAAGACACAAGATATTCCGCCAATCCCTCACAACCACGATTATCTATTTTGTACCAATATCCGTTCTTATAATACTTTACTTGTGTTCCCTCACTAGTTCCTGCCTGACTCACAATGTATTTCTCATCAATACTAATGTTAACCATACATATCCCTCACTAATACATCTTCCGCTCGTATGTTCTCACCCATAAACCTAAACCATATATAATCATTATAGGAAACTCCATGAGTTCTTCGTATTATATCAATTGGTCTGTACTCAGATAAGCCTATGGACTTAAGTATCTCTAAAGCATCAGGCCTGTTCCTATCAAAACATCTATGTTCAAGAATTACATTTAAACGATTTCTTGATATTTCATTTGAAGGAAATATTTGCCTTAAAGGATGCATAATAACCCGCTTAATAATAGCCTTATTTCTTCTGACACTAACCCTAGAGGAAAGCATATTTTTCCAATATACCTCAAAAACATATTCTTCCAGCATACTCCTATTTTCAAGACGTTTTCTGTATGCTTCAAGTATTCTTTGTTGCTGACTCAATTGAAATTCATAGTTGTTCTTCTCAACAATCAATTCCTGATATTGTAGCTTTTGTTGTTCTTTGTCTGCAACACAACCGGGTGAAACTGCACCAAGACTTCTGCATTTTACCTTGTCCCCTTCACGCCACTGTTCATAATAATATGGCTTATTATTAATAATCTTAACTATAATCGCAGGAGGTTCCTTAGTTATACGGCTTAGTCTTTCATCAATTCTTTTAAGTTGTTGCTTTAAGGCAAATATTTCATCTTCGATATTTAAATACTCATCAAATTCCATAATAATCCTCCAAGGTAATTATAACATACAGCACGGGAGATTTCTATATGTGTATGTTAAAAGCAGGCACCCAAGTACCTGCTTTACGTCCTTTTCAACCATACAACGCAAGGTTTACTTTCCTTTAACTTTATAAGTATGTCCACATCTCCTACAGCGACATTTATACCATTTCTCACCATCTTTTTCATATTGTTCTATACAATTAGTCCATCCGGAATTACATTCTGGACAATTTTTTGATATGCTTTCTCCACCACTTAAGCATCCTCCACCTGAAACAGCCTCAAGCTGCTCGTCAGTAAGCTCAATTCCCTCAGCCTTGGCAAGGTTTATGATTTCCTCTGAACTCTTGCAGGCTTCAACCTTCTTAATTTGCTCCTCTGATAATCCTTTTAATAATTCTTTTCTCATAGTAGTTACCTCCTCGTTAGTCTTATAGTTAATATACCACATTTAGATTAGATTTGTTTATGTGGATTTACCTTTCACTTATATATACACATTTAAAATGTAAAATGCGACATTATTTCGCATAAACAAGCAACATCCCAGACCGGTTGTACCAGTCCGGGATGCTGCTAATGTTCCTTCTATATTGTAATTGTGGTTTTATTTAATAATCCCACCAATCTCCACAATCTAGACAGTAATAGTGGTGTGACCATTTTTGTTTCATATTTTTCGAACCACAATTTGGGCACTTATTTGATTTACAAAGTCCTCCACCTGAAACTGCTTCCAATTGTTCTTCTGTTAACTCAACACCTTCTTCTTTAGAAAGAGCTAATATCTCCTCTGGAGATTTGCATTTCTCAACCTTAGCAATCTGTTCTTCCGTTAATCCCTTTAATAATTCCTTTCTCATAGTAAGTACCTCCTTACTTGCCTTTTTTAATTAATAATATACCACTATTTAATTAGATTTGTTTATGTGGATTTGCCTGTCATTTATAAATACACATTTAACATGTAAAATGCGACATTGTTAGTTATTTTGAACTACTATTAATCAGCAAAAATCATTGTAGCTTCTTCAAAATTAGGATAATCTGGTTCAGGTGGTTGTTCACCAAACAGTCCTGGTGTATTTGGTGCTTTTGGAGCGTTCATCAAATCCAAATCCGCATCCTCAAAATAATATATTTCTTCACCTTTTTTTAATTCTCCATCCCAAGTAATAATGTCTGCTTTGACTCTATACCCTTTTTCTTTATAATTGTAGGCTAGACCTTTTGTGTCTTTGGTAGCTCCATGAAGATAATCATCCTTCCATAGACCTGCAAGTTCTAAATCTTGTTGAGGAGTTCTTCCATGCATTTTTTCTAGATATTGGCTTAACTGTCGTTCGCCCACATTTGTCTTGTCAAAGTCCCATTCCTGTGGGATGTTTGCTACTGCAGCAGACTTATCGCTTTTCTCTATTTTGCAAATGATCCAATAAGGTATAGGACTTACCACTTCAATAGACTTAACATTCTTCTCTAGTCCATAACAATACATTGATTCTTGCCGTGATGCGGCCTCAGGACTGATTCCAGGTCCATTCTCTTCTATTGCTGTTAATGCATTAGCTAGAAGTTGACCATACTCCTGATAAGTTACGGCAGTATTACCAGTTCCTATGTTGTAATATAGTGAGATTAATGAGTATGCTCTCTTTATCTCGAATTCTGCATTTGCTCTATATGCTGCACGTAATGAATATCCCTGTGACTCAAAGTTAAAATACAAATTCCAATAGTTATCATAGGCAGTAAGTGGACTAAAGTCTTTTGCCTTACCAAGCTCTCCAGCCACATTTACGTAGTTTTGTTTTAGGTCATCCATATTCTTGGTAAAATCCTTAAGATCTGGATTCGTTGACTCGTTTTCCTGTATAAATGCAATGAGTTTAGCTGTATAAGCCTGTTCCTCTTCTGCAGATGCTCCCTCTGCCGGAGCTGGCGTTCCTTGTTCTGCAAGAAGCTTAGCACCTGTTACTAACATACGCTGAAGAATCTCAGCATCTGTATCAAGAGCTATCATAGCATTATCAAATGGTTGCAAGCCATTTCGATATGCCTGCTTCGTTGTCTCATCAAGTTGAGCACTCATAGCCATTGTAAGTAATCGCAAGTCCTGTACTTGAAGGGACAAATCCTGAATAGCAGATAATATCTGTTCATTGGTTACACCACCTGAACCTCCTATTCCGAACATTCCTAACATTCCAGTTATACCAGATATGGCAGCAGTTATATCACCTGTATAATACGCGCGAACCATTCCATATACGCTTGTTCCAAAGTCCGCTACCATACCAAATCCAGAATCAACCTGATGTGCTAACTGAGATGTATAGTTTGCTATTGCATCATAATTCTTATATTTTACTTGTTTTGCTGCATTTTCCTTCATGTACTTAACTTCAGCACTATCATTTTCATCTCCAGCCCTTGTAATTATTGCAGGTAGCTGCTTCTCGATGTCAAGTACATTCTTAACTGTTGCGTCCGCTTTGTCTGTGACTTCAAGTCCATTGTCTGTAAGCTTCGTTCCCGTTGGAATAGCAATGTCCTTATTCTTGAAATCACATTTATACCCTGTAGTTGTTGTGTTATTGGTTGTAGAATTAGAACACGAGCATCCTGCTAATGTGGATACCAGTAGAATTGCTATTAACCCTATTGCTACAATCCGTTTTTTCATAGTATTACCTCCTGCCCCCTTGTCAACATATCTCACCTTCGATTTAGTCTAGGTCAAATTCATCCTTCCAACCAAAGCAGTCATAATTGCCACACTTTTCACAGTAATAATATACATGTACTCTATCATTCTTACCATTATACCAACGTAAAACTTTAAATGGTGCTTTACCACACTTAACGCATATATTCTTCCTTTGCTTACCGCAGCCACCACTTACTGCTTCAAGCTGCTCATCATTAAGTTCAATTCCTTCTTCCTTAGCCATTGCAAGTATCTCTTCTGGATTCTTGCATTCTTTAGCCTTTGCAATTTGCTCATCTGTTAAGCCCTTTAGTAATAAATCTTCCTTCATAATAGTTACCTCCTCATTAGTCTTATAGTTAATATACCACATTCAGATTGCTTCTTTCCCTGAATTGTCAACCTAAATCTGTCTAAAAGTCAAGCACCTCTAGTAGACCACCTATGTAAGCAGTCTTGGCATACATAGTCATATCTCATCCTATTGTCTTCCACATCCTCACCTATCTTCATAATATTAGTCGAACTACATTTTGGACATGTTGTTTTCTTTTGTCCACCACAGCTTCCACCAGTAACAGCCTCAAGCTGCTCATCATTCAACGCAACTCCCTCAGACTTAGCAATTTCTAAGATTTCCTCCGGGCTCTTACATGCTTCTACCTTCTTGATTTGTTCCTCTGTTAATCCCTGTAATAATTCTTTTCTCATATTATTCCCTCCTTGTTACTTTCGATAATAGTATGTCTCGATTATATATTGTTAATTATTGTTTCCAAACATAATCGCAACATAAGCATCTGTATTCTATAATAGAACCTTTTCCTTCGCTATCGGTCCATATTCTTTCCTTGAAGCAACTTTTATAATCAGCACCACACTTAGGACACTTTACCTTTGATTTTCTAAAGCATCCACCACCTGATACTGCTTCTAATTGCTCATCAGTAAGTTCAATTCCTTCAGCCTTGGCAAGAGCTATGATTTCATCTGCACTCTTGCAATCTTCAACCTTCTTAATTTGCTCATCTGTTAATCCCTTTAATAACTCATCCCTCATAGTAATTACCTCCTCATTAGTCTTATAGTTAATATACCACATTTAGATTAGATTTGCTTATGTGGATTTACCTGTATCCTTTACTATCTATGCATACCATTGATGATCACAAACTCTACATGTAAAGTAATCCTTTGTATTACCTTCTAACAAATTCATATGTACATTGGAACTGCCACAAACTGGACAATTAGGAATCTTACGACGAGCACATCCACCTGAAACTGCTTCAAGCTGCTCTTCGCTTAGCTGAACTCCCTCAGCCTTGGCAAGGTCTAATATTTCCTCGGAACTCTTGCATTCCTTAACCTTCTTAATTTGCTCCTCTGTTAATCCTTTTAATAATTCTTCTCTCATAATAATTCTCCTTTCTGATATGTATTGACAGCATACAATATGAATATAAGAACAATAAAAACTTTCTTACTTCTTTCTAATTTAATAAACTCACACTCCAAGTGTAACCACAGTCATTGCATTTGCAATTGACTTTAGAATATTGAATATTGGTCATTTGGGTCTCATATTTTTCTGTGTAATTACAAGAACCACAACGAGCACAACTCGTTGAGATTGCATTGGGACAAACCTGATTAAGTGTCTCTTCTGTAACATAGTCATAGGGACTTTTGATTTTGATTCCACAACCACCTGATACTGCTTCTAGTTGCTCTTCACTAAGGGTTACTCCTTCTGCCTTAGCAAGTGCTAGAATCTCTTCCGCATTCTTGCAGGCTTTTACTTTCTTTATTTGCTCCTCTGTTAATCCCTTTAATAATTCCTTCTTCATAGTAATTACCCCCCCTACTGTTATTCTTATAAATAATATACCACATTTTAATTAGTGTTAATTATATATTTAACGTCCCGTATTTTTCTCATCGGAACTTTACCTTGAGAAATTATATGGGGCTTTTTATAA
>SVEY01000007.1:0-115536 GCA_015057165.1 Lachnospiraceae bacterium
GTTTTCCTTATTTAAGGAATTTCAGGTTTACATCTTGAATAGGTTATGCTTTATTTCACTATTTAGTTTTCAATGTAATACGTCGTCATTCCGTAGGAATGATGACAGCATTCCGGACGAAGTCCGGTGCGTTTCGCTGCGTTGACACGCAACTCTGATATAATATCATTTGCAAATTGCCTTGTCAACAACTTTTTTGAAAAAATCACGAGATTTTTTCGAATAGAAAATCCATTCAGATATACTGCATGAACTGGATGGATTTCCGACGCAGAGGGTGGGATTCGAACCCACGTGCCCAATGGACAAACGGTTTTCAAGACCGCCTCGTTATGACCTCTTCGATACCTCTGCATAAATAATTTAATTGTCTGCGCTTTTTAGGCACGCAAGTTATTGTAACACAGCAAATTAAATGCTGTCAACAACCTTTTCAAAAAAATCACAAATTGTTCAATAACTGTTCTCCAATCTTTATATCTATGGGCGTTGTCACCTTTATATTATTATATGAAGACTCAATCATAACAGACTTTATACCTCCAAATTTTTCTATAACCATTGCATCATCTGTTATTCCTTTAGTCTTTCCTGACTCAATCATTTCCTTATAACTATTATATGCAAGACTAAATTCAAAACACTGCGGTGTCTGTGCCATCCAAAGCATAGACCTATCAGGATTATCAACAATCACATTACTAGATTCTACTACCTTTATTGTATCTTTTACGGGAACACCTGCTATACAAGCCCAGCTAGTTCTAACATTTTCCATACAATTAATAATTGTATCCTGGTCCACAAATGGTCTTGCCCCATCATGAATCAATACATAATCCGCTCCAATTCTATTAGCAGCCTCCAGACCTCTGTACACAGAATCATATCTTTCATCTCCGCCAGAGACAACATCTACTACTTTTTTTAATCCATATCTATCAACAATTTCAGTCTTAACATAATTTATATCGGATGCTCCAGTAACAATTATAATAGAATGAACTTCTGATTCTTCAAAAGCCTTTATGGAATAATATAATATAGGATTACCCTTTATATCCATATATTGTTTGGGAACATCTGACCCCATTCTCTTGCCACGACCAGCAGACAAAATTATAGCAACATACTTTTCCATATTTTATTCCCCCAACTTAAGGTAAGGTATTGCATCAAGATCAAGACCATCCCTCCTACCATTAATATACTCATAGTATCCTGCGCAGCCAATCATAGCCGCATTGTCAGTACACAGAATTTTAGACGGGCAGAAGAATTCTATTCCTCTTTTCTCAGCTTCCACTCTCATAGCATTTCTGAATGTTTCATTACTAGCAACACCACCTGCTATAGCAAGCTTCTTAGCACCATACTCCTCACATCCAAGCATGGCATGAGATACAAGGGCGTCAACAACAGCCTTTTGAAATGATGCTGCGACATCTGGTACATTTACAGTCTCGCCTTTCATTTCCACACTATTTAAATAGTTAAGAGTTGCCGACTTAAGTCCGCTAAAACTAAAATCATAGACATTATCATTTACAACTGCTCTAGGTAATTCTATAGCATTAGGATTTCCCTCCTTAGCCGCCGCTTCAATCTTCGGACCTCCCGGATAGCCAAGGCCGATGGCTCTTCCTATTTTGTCAAATGCTTCACCTGCTGCATCATCTCTAGTACGACCAAGTATTTCGTATTCTCCGTAACCACTCACATTTACAAGATGAGTATGGCCACCAGATACAACCAGGCACATAAAAGGCGGTTCAAGTGTAGGACATTCTATATAATTAGCGCAAATATGTCCTTCTATATGATGCACTCCAACAAGAGGTATATTCTTCGCATAGCTAATGGCTTTAGCAACAGACACTCCTACCAAAAGGGCGCCCACAAGTCCTGGCCCTCTTGTAACTGCTATAGCATCCATATCGTCCAAAGTCTTATGCGCTTCAGTTAATGCCTGTTCTATTACCTGATTAATTCTTTCTATATGTTTTCGACTTGCTATCTCTGGCACAACGCCTCCATACAAAGTATGAATTGGAACCTGGGTTGAAATAACAGAGCTAATAACCTCTCTTCCATTTTTTACAACTGAAGCCGCCGTCTCATCACAAGAGGATTCTATTGCAAGAATAGTTATATCTTTATCTAAATTACACATTTATTATCTTCCCATCACAATTCTTTTATACAGAAAATGGTGTTTCTTCCTGAGGAACCTTTTCAAAAGTAAGAATCTTCCACCTATCCTGCTTGTCTTTTCTTAAGCAGAATTTCTGATAGGTTCTAGTAAAATTATTGCCCTCTTTACCAAAATAATATGCATATACATATGCACAATCATATCCGTTAACTGTTTTATAAGTAATATCTGAGCTTTCACATACTTCAGAAGATACAATACTTCTCTGTCTCTCCTGATTCTCTTTCATCTCAGCCTCTAATCTCTTATAGAAATCCTTTTCAGGATTGAGTTTGAGTAAGTCATCATCAAGAAGTTTACGTTCTTGTTCTCCAACCTCTTCTAACTTAACGTCTCCCAAATCATTATTATATATAACAGTTGCTATTCTGTTATACCATTTCACAACTGCACGTGGTGACTCAGGATAGTTCTTATCAAAATCTGTAGTTTCAATTATTTCAGCTTCAGTTAATTGTTCATCCTGATCCTTTGGCTTACTATTCTTATTATTTAGATATAGGAAATATCCTACAACCAATGCAGCACATATTAAGGAAACAATTCCTACTCTGATAACAACCTTAAGTTTATTATTCATTTTCTTCCTCCTTATATGCCAATTCCTTCTTCATATTGTCCTTTCCAAGATGAGAATTCTTGAATATTTCTCTAACCTCGTTCATATAATGCTTTGGATTCATAAGAGAAGGGCTAAAATGTGTGAGCCAAAGTTCTTCAACCTTTGCTTCCTTCGCAAGCTTTGCCGCTTCATAAAAAGTCATATGTTTTTTTTCTTTAGCACTTTGCAATTTGTCCTTCTCACCGTACATTCCTTCGCAGATAAACAAATCCGATTCCTTCGCTGCATTTACAATAGCTTCACATGGCCTAGAATCAGTAGAATAAGTTACCTTAAGTCCTTTTCTCTCAGGACCCATAACCATATCAGGCTGGTAGATATTTCCCTCAAACTCAACTGTTCCCCCATGCTGTAATCTATTCCATAAATTAACAGGAATATTTAATTCTTTTGCTTTTGTTGCATCGAATTTCCCAAGTCTTGAAATACTAATACTATAGCCATAGCATGGTACATTATGATTTACTTTAAATGCATTAATTGTATAACCATTTATTACAATAGTCTCATTTTTTTCTTTTAATTCTCGAAAATTCAATTCAAAAGGCAGGCCTCCTGCTATTACTAACAAGGATCTTACAACCTTTTCTAATCCGCGAGGTCCAACAAGTAAAACCGGTTCTACTCTATCAGCATTTGCCATAGAAAGAAGCATACCTGGAAGACCGCTAATATGATCTGCATGAAAATGTGTGAAAAGTATAACATCAATAGGATTAGGACTCCACCCACTTTCTTTAAGGGCTATCTGGGTTCCTTCTCCACAATCTATCAATATATTACTTCCATTATATCTTGTTAGCAGACTTGTGAGCCACCTGTTAGGCAGTGGCATCATGCCTGCTGTACCAAGCAAACATACATCTAACATATTATCTCCCTTTTATCTCCAAATCCATTTTGACTGACGCCTCTACAGGATTATTATAAAAATCTTCTGTTATCTCATAAGGTAAAAAGCCCATTTTCTCATACAATGATATTGCAGCCTCATTAGATTTTCTAACATCTAGAAACACCTTTTTTGCACCATTATTTCTTACTTCATTAATCAACCAATCAAGCATCTTGTATCCAATATCTAATCTTCTATAAAATGAAGAAACCGCTATCCTTACAAGCTCTGCATCTTCATACATGGATTTCACAACACCATATCCAACAATTGCTTCACCAATTCGAGCTACAACGATTTCGTAAAAAGGACTCACAAAGCAAGAATGAAAGGAATCCCAACTCCACGCATCAGTAAAACACTCGCTTTCCATCTTAGCAATTGAATCTATATCATCAATTTCAGCTGCACAAATTACTATTTTATTTAAATCATCCATCACTTGGCTCCAATATTCCTTTGCCGCTATCAAGCCTTTCCCTTTCAGCCTGGGATAATTTAAGATATCTAGGCCTGTGTAGATTTGGCTCTTCAGTTTTTCCCTCTTTCAAATATTCTATTCCAAGCATAGCAATACTTGAAGCTTTATTCATATTCACATGACCAGGTGCAAAAATTGCCCTGTCACCCAGTTTTTCAATAATCAAATCATGATGTAAGTTCACACCATCTCCAAGAAATGCCACTTTATCACTTTCATCTAGCATTTCACATAAATAGGAAAGCAAATCATTAACATCTAGTACAGATTGGGGCTTCACAATATGCATCTTGTCTCTGTCAAAATTATATACACCAGTATATACCTGGTTTCTCCTAGCATCCATAATAGGACATATATAATCCTTAAGCCCCCACAAATTATATGCCAAACCATCCATGGTGGGAATTGACACAATTGGTTTGTTAAGCGCCATCCCCAGTCCTTTTGCAGTAGAAGAACTTATTCTAAGTCCAGTATAGGAACCAGGACCAGACGCAACAGCAATAGCATC
Organism: Lachnospiraceae bacterium; assembly: GCA_015057165.1. Lineage (GTDB taxonomy): Bacteria > Bacillota > Clostridia > Lachnospirales > Lachnospiraceae > RUG191. Next base: position 4,728 of record SVEY01000007.1, read on the forward strand.
TATCTTATCCAAGTCTATTTCTATTCTGTTTTTTAATTCATCAAGCATAGGCATTAATGTCTTAGAATGAGTTCGCTTATGATTAATTGTATATTCTCCAAGCAACTTATTGTCTTCTACTATAGCAACACTTGCTACAAGACCGGATGCCTCAAAGCCAAGTACTATCATATTATTCTCCCAAATTATCTAATATGGACATTCTAACAGAATTATTCTGACAATCCCTCTATCACAATTCTTCTATAATCAAATCCTTTATCTAAATCTTTATTTATTCTAACAGTAATAGCATCAAGGGGTAGAATGTCTTCTATTAGATTTGCCCATTCAATAAGGCATACTCCTTCTCCGTATACGTAATCCTCAAATCCAACTTCGTACATTTCCTCTGGATCGCCTATTCGATACACATCAAAATGATAAAAAGGCAATCTACCATCTCTGTACTCCTGCACAATTGTAAATGTAGGACTATTAACCCAGTCTTCTACACCAAGTCCTTCTGCAAAACCCTGGGTAAATACTGTCTTTCCCACACCTAAATCACCTATCAAACAATAAACCTGCCCTTCTTTTGCACCTTCGCCTAAGCCTTTGGCAAATTCCCTCGTCTCTTTTTCACTAAAGCTTTCTATTATCATTTACACATTCCAATCTATAAACCACGTAATTTGAAAGCATCTACTTTGTCTTTCAAAACATCTATTATTTCTTTTTCTTTATCAACAATCTGTTCACGTGGAATAATATAAGCACTAACTCTATTAGTATATATAAGGAGCAAAGATTTTGTCTTCACGACTTTATATATGTCCTCCCAAGGGAGTACAGTTTCGTCATCTTCTGTAGCTACTGGAGACTTAAGATTAATTGCTTCCTCATCAAAGATAAATGTTAATGGTTCTTTAAATACATCAGTAGTGGCAACAATTTGTTTCGATCTGATATATAAAGAAATTGGTATATACGCAAGAAATGCTATCGCAAGAACTACAAACAGTGCTTTATACACCATAGAAAGAGATTCAAATTTCCATATAAAAACAAAGACAACCAAAGCAGAACAAATAATACTGAGAATTCCTTGCATACTAGTGTAAGCATTTCTCATATTATATTTGTATAAGTCTTTGGTCGTCATTTTAATTTCAAATTCTAAGTTCATAATGTCTAAAGAGCTTAAAGCTCATTCCTTTCTAAATTATGTACCTAGAAATTATAACATTTGATTCAGTAAAATAAAAGTGTCGTAAATTAACTATACCCTAGCTTTTTATAAACTTTGATAAAGGCTTGTATACAAGCATACTAATTCCTACCGAAATCATGCCCTTCAAGAATGTAAATGGCAAATTAAAAATCAAAAGTGCCTGCATTAAAGATTTGATTTCGAATAAATGTGGTCCAACGCCAGAATCAGCTACTTCCCAGCAAATAGCATTATACATTGCAAGACAAGTCTCTAATGAGCCATCAAAATATGCCTTAATGTATACAGGGTACACAAGGAAATAATTAGAGAATATACTTACTATTCCCATTACAAGAGCTCCTATAAATCCTGCAAAAAATGCATTCTTCTTTGTCTTTTTCCTCTGATAAACAAGTCCAGCTACAAGGACAAATACTCCACCAAGTATGAAATTAGATAACTCTCCAATAAACATTGACTGAGATACAGCAAGATGAAGTAAATTCTTAACAAGTTCTATAATTACTCCCCATACTGGTCCAAGAGCAAATGTTCCAATTAAAGCTGGCAAATCAGAAAAATCAAATTTTACAAAGCTTGGCATAATAGGTATTGGAATTTCAAGATACATTAAGATAAATGCCACTGCAGAAAGCATACCTGTTACAGCCAGCTTTCTAGTTGAGATAAGTTTTTCATTCTTTTGTGTTTTTTGTTCCATTGTTCTCTCCATAAACTCCTTCTTTCTTTCGAGACAAAGAAAACCCCAGAGAAAACTCTGGGGTCTTTGTTTCATAACGAGTATAATGCGCATATCATCCTATATAATACGGATCGGCACATTAGCTGTTACAATATTAACAGCATCTCCTTCCATCCAGACTTTACTGTCGGTGCTGGAATCTCACCAGCTCATGTAATACGTACGAAACGTTACTCGCGGACTTACCAATTATTGGAACACCGCCGGTCGGGAATCACACCCTGCCCCGAAGATTATTATTTTTTATGTGTTAAGTATATTAATTACTACCACACGTGTCAAGTATTATTTTATTACAATTCCATCAAAGAAATTATTTCGCTTTACAAATCCTTTTTTGTTACCCATATTGCCATTCTTTGATGAGTTTTTCTTCTTTCTATTGGCATTTGAAGCATTCTTATCATAATTCTTCTTGTTATTGTTCTTATCTTGCTTAGAAGACTTAATCCTATGTGAAATGTTATTATTGCCAGTCTTCATAGTAAGTTGTATTCTATTCTTCTCTAAGTCTACAGATAAAACAGAAACCTCTACTACATCTCCAACACTGACAGCTTCTAGCGGATGCTTTATATATTCGTCACATATTTCAGATATATGAACTAAGCCATCTTGATGAACTCCAATATCAACGAACACACCAAAATCTATTACATTACGAACTGTGCCTTTAAGCACCATTCCAGGCTTTAAGTCCTTCATATCAAGGACATCGCTTCTAAGAACAGGAAGTGGCATATCACTTCTAGGATCTCTGCCTGGTTTCTCTAATTCTGTAATAATATCTGTCAGTGTTATTTCACCAATATTAAGGTCTTCTGCAAGACTTGAAACATCCGTAGCTTCCTTTGAAATCCCTGACATTCCACCACTTAATATCTCATCAAGAGAATGATTCAATTTATCTAGAAGCTTCACACACGCTTCGTAACTTTCTGGATGAACACTTGTGGCATCAAGAGGATTCTTTCCATCTCTTATACGCAAGAAGCCAGCACACTGTTCATATGCCTTTGGCCCAAGTTTTTTTACATTAAGAAGTTCTTTTCTCTCGTTAAAGGCACCATTTGCCTCTCTGTACTCAACAATATTTTTTGCCAAGGTTTTATTAATGCCTGATACATATTCAAGCAGAGACATAGACGCTGTATTAAGGTCTACTCCCACTTTATTAACACAGTCCTCCACCACATTAGACAATGCTTCAGAAAGCTTCTTCTGGTTCATATCATGTTGATACTGACCTACCCCAATTGATTTAGGATCAATCTTAACAAGTTCAGACAATGGATCTTGTAATCTCCTTGCAATTGAAGTTGCGCTCCTTTGTCCCACATCGAAATTAGGGAATTCTTCTGTAGCAAGTTTACTAGCAGAATACACAGAAGCTCCTGCTTCATTTGTAATTACATACTGAATCTTATTAGGTATCTCTTTTATTAAATCAACAATTATTTGTTCAGACTCTCTACTTGCTGTACCATTTCCAACAGAAATCAATTCTATATTGTATTTATCAATTAACTTCTTTAAGACAGCCTTGGATTCTTCAACCTTATTCTGAGGCTCTGTTGGAAATATTACTGTGGTATCAAGCACCTTTCCTGTTGCATCAACAACAGCAAGTTTACAACCAGTTCTAAAGGCTGGATCCCAGCCAAGTACAACCTTGTTAGCAATAGGTGGTTGCATAAGAAGTTGAACCAGGTTTTTGCCAAAGACTTTAATGGCACCATCTTCAGAAGTTTCTGTAAGTTCACTTCTTATCTCCCTTTCTATTGCAGGTGCAATAAGTCTCTTATAACTATCAAGAATAGTCTCCTTTAAGACTTCACTTGTGTTAGGATTATCATTTGTAACAACCTTCTTCTCAAGATAACTTATTATCTCTTCCTCTGGCGCCTCAATCTTAACAGTTAGCACCTTCTCCTTCTCTCCGCGATTAAGGGCAAGGACTCTGTGGCCAGGAAGCTTGTTTACAGGCTCATCGAAATCATAATACATTTCATATACTGTTTTAGCCTCTGGATCTTTTGCAGCACTAACTATTCTTCCTTTGTCAAATGTTAAATCTCTAATATATATTCTATAATCTGCTTCATCACTAATAATCTCTGCAATAATATCTTTTGCTCCCGCAAGTGCATCTTCAGCAGTTTCAACTTCTTTTTCCTTATTGATATAATTTGCGGCTATTTCAATTATCGGAGTTGTTTCAACCTGCTCCATAATAATATCAGAAAGAGGCTCTAATCCTTTTTCTTTTGCAATCATAGCTCTTGTTCTTCTCTTCTGTTTATACGGTCTGTATAAATCCTCAACAACAACAAGAGTTGTAGCTTCCATAATTTGCTTTTTTAATTCAGGAGTTAATTTCCCTTGTTCTTCAATTGATGCGATACACGTATTCTTTCTATCCTCTAAGTTACGTAAATAGGTTAATCTATCAAAAAGATTCCGGAGCACCTCATCATTAAGGGCTCCGGTAACCTCTTTACGATACCTAGCAATAAATGGAATTGTATTTCCCTCATCAATCAACTTAACTGTAGCTTCAACCTGTCCTAGCTTAATACCTAGTTCATTTGCGATTGTTTGATTAATATCCATTATCTAGTCTCCATCTCTTAATAATTATACTCCAAAATCCATTACTAATCCTGGGGAATTAGCTTTAGAAATTGCATTCTTATTCTTGGTATAAGGATTAGCTTTATCCTCATTAACCGGTGTAGAAATAACAGAGTGGGTTGTTCCGCCTGATACATATGTCCTTCCACACTCAGGACAGACTGCAGTATGAATTGATACACCTACAGAAACAACTTTACCGCCTTCCTGAAACGCCTTCTTATATGCATTAGATACATGCTCTCCTTCATGGCCTCTTACAGCGGCCCCTGCTGCCTCTGGGGAAATATGTGCTGCAGATTTGAAAGACACCATCTCATCAGAACCATCCTGGTATTTACGATTCTTACAAGTCTGACATTCTCCTTTAGGCTTAATCTTGCCATCATCAGATCCAACACCTTTTGCCTCACTTGCACTATCTACTCCAAAACCTACATCTAAGGATTCATCTTCAACACCTAGTGTATGTCCAAATCCATTTCCAGAGAAGGAACTACCAAAATCAAAACCTATACCATTAATCATAATAATTCCTCCTTTCTAGAAAATCACATATATCTAATTATATTATACCCTCTTTGAAGGAATTTGTTAATCACAAAATATAGTATACTCCTTATCATCTTTATCAATATGACCTTTTCCATTTGTGATTTCGATAATATCATCTATTACTTTGTCAGTATTATCCACTCGTATTTTAAGCTTTGCCTTAACATTTTCAGCAAACTCTACTTCTCCCACAACAACACCTTTTTCCTTACAATAATTCTCAATCTTAGGCCAGATGCTATAATCAAGGGTCACATTTACTTTATTAACAACAACGGTATGTAGAAAGTCGCAATTAAGAAGAGCCTCTTTTACTGCATCCTGATAAGCCCTTACAAGGCCACCAGTTCCTAGAAGTACTCCGCCAAAATACCTGGTAACTACAGCAACTACATTTATTAAATCTTTTCCCTCTAACACCTCAAGCATAGGCCGTCCAGCTGTACCTGAAGGTTCCCCATCATCACTGGATTTTTTTAATTCTTCACCTATAATGTAGCAGGAACAATTATGTCTTGCGTCATGGTATTGTTTTTTCTTTTCTTTTATAAACGTAGTTGCTTCTTCTTCAGTCTCAACGTATTTTAATTCCGCTATAAAACGTGATTTTTTTACAACTATTTCACCACATGCCCCGTCTTTTATCACAAGATGATTGCTCATTCTTTGTTCTCCTTAAACTATACATATATTATATTATATGTTTCTTCTTTATAATAAGCAATTTTTTTGATATAATAGAGAAGATTATGACGTATAAGCATTAAATCCTGGAGGTTTTTATGAATTACGGCAAAAAAAACACAAATGATCGTTTAAATAAACAAAATAGTGCCAGAAACAAAGCCAAAAAAAAGTTTAATACAACTTTTGGAAAAAGTCTTTTAATTGGACTATGCGGTTTTGTACTGTTCTTAATAGTAGTATTTGGAATTTATTCTACTATACTAATCGCACAATGTCCTGATATTGAAGATGTAGATGTTTCACCAACCGGATACATGTCTAAAGTATATGACAAGGACGGAAATGAAATCGAAACGTTAGCAGCATCAGGTGCCAACAGAGAACATGCATCACTTGACAAAATTCCTGAAGATTTACAGCATGCCTTTGTTGCTATAGAAGATGAAAGGTTCTATAAACATAACGGTGTAGATATCAAGGGTGTAATTAGAGCTGCATTTACAAGCTTTATTTCTTTCGGCAAAGAATCACAAGGTGCTAGTACTATAACTCAGCAACTTCTCAAGAACAACTATTTCACACAATGGATGAGTGAGAATAACTTTATAGAGCGATTCAATCGTAAGATTCAAGAACAATACCTTGCAGTTAAACTGGAAGATTATATGGAAAAGGATGAGATACTTGAAAACTATCTTAACACTATTAACCTTGGTTCTAATACTCTTGGAGTGCAAGCCGCTTCTAACAAGTATTTCAACAAATCAGTATCTGACCTTAACCTTGCCGAATCTGCCGTTATTGCTGCCATTACTCAGAATCCATCTAAGTATAATCCTATTAATAATCCTGACAGCAACAAAGCGCGTCAACAGGAAGTATTAAAGAGAATGCTAAGCCAGGGATATATTACGGAAGATGAGTATGAGAAAGCATTATCAGATAACGTATATGACAGAATCTCAACTATTAATAACAGTAGTTCTGGAAGTAGTGCTACATCTTATTTTGTAGATGCTCTTACCGACCAACTTGCAGATGATTTAATGGAAGAGAAGGGCTACTCAGAAAGTGAAGCATATCAGAAGATTTATTCTGGTGGTCTTAAAATATACTCAACGCAAGATAGTCATATACAGAAAATATGTGATGAAGAAGCTAACAATCAGGACAACTATCCTACAAAGCCAAAGGTTAGTTTCTCATATAGATTAACTGTTAATAAAAAAGATGGCTCAACAAAGAATTACAGCGACCAGACAATGCTTTCTTATTATCAAAATGCAAATCCAAATTACACTATTGATTTTGACACTGAAGCACAAGCTGCTGCTGCAATTGAAAAGTATAAATCAGAAATAATGGAGCCAGGGGACTCTATACCAGAAGGTGGCGAAACTGTATCATACACATTACAACCACAAGTTGCATTTACCGTTATGGATCACAACGACGGAACAGTTGTTGCTCTAGTTGGAGGACGTGGACCAAAGGATGGAAGCAAGACACTAAATAGAGCAACTGATATAACAAGACAACCTGGTTCAACATTTAAGATTGTTACAACATATGCACCTGCTCTTGATGCTGCGAACTTAACCCTTGCAACAGTGCAGGATGATGCTCCAATGAGCTATGCAAATGGTCAGTCAATCAACAACTATGACTTCTCTTTTAGAGGATTTACAACATTAAGAGAAGGAATTATAAACTCTATCAATATTGTTACTGTCAAGACACTTACCCAAATCGGAACAGGACTTGGAATGGAATATGCCAAGAACCTTGGTATCACAACTCTTGTTAGTGGTGACAATAATCAGGCCCTTGCCCTCGGTGGTATCACAAATGGTGTTACTAACCTTGAGCTTACAGGCGCCTATGCAACTATCGCAAATGAAGGAAAGTATTACAAACCAACATTCTATACAAAGGTTGAAGATAATAGTGGCAAAGTTATAATTGATAATTCCAAGAGAAAGCCTAAGGATGTTCTTAAGGAAACAAGCGCATGGTTACTTACAAACGCCATGAAAGACGTTATGACACAAGGTACTGGTACTCCTGCTAACTTTGATGGAATGGCAGTAGCCGGTAAATCAGGAACAACAACAAAGAACAGAGATACTTTATTTGCTGGATATACTCCGTATTACACATGTGTTATATGGGGTGGTAATGATGACAATGCTGTTCAAGGCTCTACAAGTTATTCAAAAGCAATATGGAGAGCTGCCATGAAACGTATACATGAAGGTCTTGCATATAAAGACTTCAATATGCCATCAGGAATCACGCAGGTAAGCGTATGTAAGAAATCAGGAAAGCTTCCACTTGAAGGCGTATGCGATCATGACCCAAGAGGAAGTCAGATAATTACAGAATACTTTGCTTCAGGCACAGAGCCAAAAGATACCTGTGACCATCATATAGGTGTTACAATATGTAATGAATCACAGCAAGTTGCTACCGAATATTGTCCATCTACAAGCTCTAGTGTATACATAGTAGGAGGCAGTCAGGGAACAGATGATTCCCCATATCTATATGATATAAATGGATTTACAAACTACTGTACAATTCACAACGGGCAACAACAAGTTGAGGTAACAACAACTGTTACAACAACACAGACAACAAATTCTAGCAATAGTACTAATAGCACAAATCATACAGACAGCAATTCAACTAACACCACTAATTCAACACTTAACAGCACCCGGGAATATTAATAAATTAGACAACAAAGAAGAGGAGGTATGTTACATATAACATACCTCCTCTCATTATTACTAATTCTAATATAAACCAAATAGTAAATCTCCATATGATGGCATTGGCCAGGCATTTTTCTCTACTAACATCTCTAAAGTATCTACTGGTACTCTAAGCTCATTCATAGCTGGAATTATTACATCATGGAAATAAATAGCTTTTTTATCAGTCTCAAGAATATCCTTTACCTTAGGCATCTTACTTTCAAGATTATCCAATTTATCCTTTGCAAGACTCAAATTGTCAGAAACCTGAACAAGAATCTCCTCTTGTGCACTAACATTTGCTTTATCACAAGCCTGTTTAACCTGATTAATAGAATTAGCAAGTCTTGTTGTATATTCTATGATTGAAGGAAGTATCTGCTTTCTTGTTATATCAATCATAGTTCTTGCTTCGATATTAATAGTCTTGGCATAGAATTCATATTCTATTTCAGCTCTTGACTCTAATTCTGCCTCTGAGAAGACACCAAACCTTTCAAATAGCTTAACTGAATCTTCACTTGTAAGCGCAGGTATGGCTTGAACCATAGACGGAATATTAGGAAGCCCTCTTCTCTCTGCCTCCTGAACCCACTCAGCAGAATAACCATTTCCATTAAATACTATTCTCTCATGCTTAGTAGCAAGTTCTTTAATAATATCATGTATTTCTTTATCTTTATTACTACTTGCTTCAACTCTGTCACAAATATCTGCAAGACTTTCTGCAAGAATTGTATTTAGTACTATATTAGGCTCTCCCACAGAATCTCTCGAACCCACCATACGGAATTCAAACTTATTACCTGTAAATGCAAATGGAGAAGTTCTATTTCTATCTGTTGCATCCTTTTTGAAATCCGGTAAAACATTTACACCAGTATCCATTCTCTCTCTCTTGATACTATGTGTAGCAGTACCTGTATCAATTAACTGATCTAAAACATCAGATAATTGTTCACCTAGATAAACTGATATAATGGCAGGAGGTGCCTCATCTGCTCCCAGACGATGGTCATTTCCTATATCAGCAGCTGATTCTCTAAGAAGTGCTGCATGTTTGTCTACTGCAGATAGAACTGCACATAACATCAGTAAAAATTGTGTATTCTCATGAACAGTCTTACCTGGGTCAAATAAATTAATTCCATCATCTGTAACCAGAGACCAGTTATTGTGTTTTCCAGAACCGTTAACACCAGCAAAAGGTTTCTCATGAAGTAGACAATACATATCATGTCTTGCTGCCACCTTCTTAAGCGTCTCCATTGTAAGCTGATTATGGTCAACAGCGATATTGGCCTGTTCATATATTGGGGCAAGTTCATGCTGAGCAGGCGCTGCTTCATTATGCTGAGTCTTGGCTGTTACCCCAAGCTTCCACAACTCTTTGTTTACATCTCTCATATAAGCAGCAACACGTTCTTTTATTGCTCCAAAATAATGATCCTCCATTTCCTGTCCCTTTGGAGGCATTGCGCCAAATAGTGTTCTTCCTGTATATATCAAATCTTTTCTTGCATTATACATATCTCTATCTACAAGAAAATATTCTTGTTCAGCACCAACACACGGAATAACTCGCTTTGAAGTAGTATTACCAAATAGTCTTATGAATCTTAACGCCTGTTCATTAAGAGCTTCCATAGAACGAAGAAGAGGAGTCTTCTGATCTAATGCTTCTCCTGTAAAGGTACAGAACGCTGTAGGAATACATAATGTTGCACCTGCTGCATCCTGTCTGACAAAAGCTGGTGAAGTACAATCCCATGTAGTATATCCTCTTGCTTCAAATGTTGCTCTCAAACCTCCTGATGGAAACGAAGACGCATCAGGCTCTCCCTTAATAAGTTCCTTTCCAGAAAAGCTCATAAGTACTTTTCCGCTTGACATTGGAGCCGAAATAAAAGAATCATGCTTTTCCGCAGTGATACCATTAAGGGGTTGGAACCAGTGAGAATAGTGAGTTGCACCCTTCTCTATAGCCCATTCTTTCATCTCGTGAGCAATAACATCCGCCGTTTCAAGGTCAAGTTGCTTACCAAGACGAATTGTTTCCTTAAGCATCTGATATGTCTTCTTCGGAAGTCTCTGTCTCATTACAGCATCGTTAAAGACATTCTCTCCGAATATATCAGCTACATTAAAATACTCTCCGTTGTTTTGCAAATTCTCTTCCATGTTTTTCACGTGTTTCCCTTTCTACTAAAAAAGGGCGCCGCGAAAAATCGTAGCACCCGATTCATCTAAGTAATTAAGCCTTGTTAACTGATCCGAATAATTCCATCTTCTCTTTAACAGTAGCTTTGATTGCTTCAGCACCTGGTGCAAGAAGCTTTCTTGGGTCATAACCCTTACCTTCATTATCCTTGCCTGCCTCAATATATTCTCTTGTAGCTGCAGCAAATGATAATTGACACTCTGTATTAACATTAATCTTAGATACACCAAGATCAATAGCTTTCTTAATCATATCTTCAGGAATACCTGTTCCACCATGAAGTACAAGAGGCATCTCACCTGTCTTCTGCTGGATTGCATCTAATGTCTCAAATGATAATCCAGCCCAGTTTGCAGGATACTTTCCATGAATATTACCAATACCTGCTGCAAGCATATCAACGCCAAGGTCTGCAACTGCCTTACACTCATCAGGATCTGCACATTCACCTTGTCCTACAACTCCATCTTCTTCACCACCGATAGCTCCTACTTCAGCTTCGATTGAAAGACCTAGGTTGTGAGCTACAGCAACGAGCTCCTTAGTCTTAGCAACATTTTCATCAATAGGTAGAGATGAGCCATCAAACATAATTGATGTGAATCCTGCCTTAATACACTTATAACATCCTTCGTATGTACCATGGTCTAAATGAATAGCTACAGGAACTGTAATACCAAGCTCTTCATCCATAGCCTTAACCATAGCTGCAACAGTCTTAAATCCTGTCATATACTTTCCAGCACCTTCAGATACACCAAGAATAACCGGAGATTTACACTCTTCTGCTGTTAATAGAATAGACTTTGTCCACTCTAAATTATTAATATTGAATTGGCCAACAGCGTAATGACCTGCCTTAGCCTTCTGTAACATTTCTTTTGCGTTTACTATCATCACAAAACCTCCTTATAAAAAATTCATATATAATTATATCCTAAATGGAACATCCATTCAACAATTACTCAACAAGTATATCTATTGCCTCGTGGCAACATTCAATGTCTATGTCCTTATGTTTGCCACCGTATTCTCCATCAAGAGTCCATGGCATTTCTTCAGAACAGTATAATTTGAAGTGATTACTTTGGAAATTATATACATGGGCTGATGATTTCTTGATGCCTGTTAAATACGCAAGAGCATCATTAAGTTCTAACATATTCTTAGGTGTTCTAACAAAGCATCCTTCAAAAAGCCCATCACTAAGTCCCACTTCACCTTTTATTATGCCAGTAAATCCACCAACCGAAAGGGAGTTAGTTACCATTCCGTATATGAAATCATCTTCTATTACTGTTTCTCCAGTTTCAATTCTAATATGATAACTTGGAACATTATTAACCTGCTTTATACCTTCTAACAGATATGCAGCGTGTCCTAGGGCATTCTTTAGCCTTTGGCTTGTAGAGTAACTTGTCTCTGTAAAAATACCAAAAGCTGCTACATATATGAAGTAATCGTCTCCAAATCTACCTGCATCGCAAGGAAATAGTTCTCCTTTAGCAGCAATTCTAGCTGAGCGTTCCATCTCTTTATCTATTCCAAGGGAATTGCCAAAATCATTAGTAGAACCTGCTGGAATATAACCAATAGGAATTCTGACTTTCGACTTCATAACCCCAGTCACAACCTCATCTAACGTACCATCGCCACCAGAGCATACTATCCTGTCATAATCTGATATAGACGCCATAACTTTGTTAATAGCATCTCCCTGTGATTGAGTTGTATAAACAGTTACATCATAGTTTTCCTTAACAAAAATATCAATAATATCTACAAGAGAGTTCTTAATCTGACCTTTGCCAGAATGTCTATTAAAAATAAACAGAAGTTTCTCCATTACTTCTCTCCCTCTTAAATATTATTTTGGAAGAATACTTCTAGGCCATTACAAGCATCTTCCTCGTCAGGTCCTTCAGCGACAATTTGTACAATCTGTCCTTCTGAGAGCACCAGACTCATCATACCCATAATAGATTTAGCATTTACTTTCTTAGAATCAACCTCAATATAAATTCTACTTTCATATTGATTAGCTAATTGCACAAGATGTGCAATAGGTGTTGCTCCAAATTCCTCCGACATCCTTACAGCAACTTCCTTCTTCATCAACTATTCCTCCTGGTTTCTAAGTTTATCAGCTATCTCACTGATTCTACGTAATCGGTGGTTAACACCACTTTTACCAATAGGTGTAGAAAGATATTCACCCAATTCTTTAAGAGGGGTATCTGGATGTTCTAATCGAACATTTGCCATTTCCCCAAGTACATCTGGCAGATTAGATAATCCTATAGTTTTCTCAATATATTCTATATCCTCAATCTGCTTAACAGATGCATTAATCATCTTAGATATGTTAGCCGTCTCACAATTGACTTTTCTGTTAACCGAGTTACGCATCTCTTTTACAATTCTAACATTTTCCAAATCCATCAAGGATTTGTGCGCACCCATAACATTAAGAACATCAACTATTTGTGACCCTTCCTTTAAGTATACCACAAAATGATTCTTTCGGCTTACAATCTTCGCTCTAACTTCAAAGAATTCTAGAATTTCTCTCAATTCTTCTGCTTGTCTGCTGGTTCTAGCTACAATCTCAAAGTGATAAGACTTATTAGGATCACTAATTGTTCCGGCAGAAAGAAACGCACCTCTTATAAAAGCCTTCTTACAACACGGCTGTTGAATAATCAGTTTATTAATATAATCTAGTTCTACACACTCAAGCTTTTCATCATCTATAATCTTAGTTGTCTTAAGTACTTCAATAACTTTATGACCTGAGACACTTTCTGATTTATCAAATGAATGTGTCTTATTAATCAACGAGAAAAATTTTCTTTGTAATCTATTGTTATCTTGCTCAAGTTCTAGTACACTTTCATTTCCATCAATTCTGAGCCTACAGCCAAAGCTTGTTATTGCAGATAACTCAGCAATCTGACAATGCCTGGCCTTACTTATGTTACCATACAATTCATTCTTTACGTCACTAGAAAATGACATGTCTATTTACCTCTTGCCCTATCTTTTTCTATGTCGCGATGCTCCACTCTTAGTCCAACATCAGTACAATCTAAAAGAGCTTTATACAATTCATTTGCTAAAGTAACAGAACGATGTTTACCACCTGTACAGCCAATACAAATAACAAGTTGATTCTTTCCCTCTTTAATATAATTAGGAATAAGAAATCTAACCATGTCCTCTAGTTTATCAACAAATTCTTTTGCTTCATTTGAATCCATCACATAGTCTCGTACCGGCTTATCATTACCTGTTAAGGGTTGCAATTCCGGTATATAAAATGGATTAGGCAAAAATCTCACATCAAATACTAAATCAGCATCTGCAGGTATTCCATATTTGAACCCAAAAGACATTACTGTGACAAAAAGATTTTTATATTCACCACCATCAAGAAAAATCTTTGTTAACTCTTCTTTCAAATCTCTCACAAGTAAATGAGTCGTATCGATTATGTAATCTGCTCTTTCAAGCAAAAAGCTTGTGGCTTCCCTTTCCTCATATATTCCCGATTGAATATTCATAGGTCCAGTCAAAGGATGAGTTCTTCTAGTCTCCTTATAACGCTTCATCAAAGTAGCATTATCAGCATCTAAATAAAGTATCTCAATCTCTTTCTTGTAGTCATCAAGAATCTGTGCAACTTCGCTTATGCCCTTGCCTGCTCTTGCATCAATTCCAACAACAAGATTTCTATCACTATATTCTTCTAATGCAAGGGTTACAAAACTCCTAAGAAGTGGTATGGGAAGATTATCTACACAGTCATATCCTATATCTTCTAGTATTTTGAAAGCAGAATTTTTTCCTGCTCCCGACATTCCAGTAAGAAGAAGTAATCTCATTCAAATTCTCCTATAAATCTAACCTCAGGTTCAAGTCTAACATTTGAATCCTCATAAACCTTCTTAGATACATCCTTCATAAGATTTCTTACATCCATTGCAGATGCATTATCATAATTAATTACAAATCCACAGTGCTTTTCAGAAACCATGGCTCCACCTACTCTATATCCTCGAAGATTAGATTCTTCAATAAGCTTTCCTGCAAAATGTCCCTCTGGCCTCTTAAATGTTGAACCTGCGCTAGGATAATTAAGAGGTTGCTTATCTACTCTTCTACCATTAAGTTCCTGCATTGTAGATTTAATGTCATCATAAACACCTGGCTTTAGTTTGAATTTGGCACTAAGAATTATTCCTCCCTCGTCCATTATCTTACTATGTCTATAGGACAATTCTAATTCATTATTAGAATAGCACTTCACTACTCCCTTTGAAGTAAGAACATTAGCCGACACAAGAATATCTTTTATCTCGCCTCCGTAGGCTCCTGCATTCATTAGCACTGCGCCACCAACTGAACCTGGTATTCCTGATGCAAATTCCATCCCTGAAAGGTTAGCATTTAATGCATTATTAGCAGTCTTTGAAAGCAATGCGCCCCCCTCTGCTTCAACAACATCATCTTCCACCTTTATATCAGACATTCTTTTTCCAATAGAAATAGTAACTCCCCTGATTCCTTTGTCACCAACCAGCACATTACTACCATTTCCAATTACTGTATACGCAACATCTTCACTATTACATGCCTCTATAACTTTCTCGATTTCATCAGCAGCAATTTCTATAAACACATCAGCATTTCCACCAATTCGAAATGTTGTATGCCTGCTCATAGGTTCATCAAGATATACATTATTTTCATCTACAATTGTTAATAATTTATCAATAAATTCTCGTTTCATACTTATCTTTCCACTTATATTAACTATATAGCATTTAATCAATAATATATATATCTATTATCCATAAAAAAGAAGGATAATATGGGATTTTTTTTACACTTTATACATTTTCACGTTATGCTTTCATGGCAAATGCAATATATGCTTTATAAGCCTCATATAAGTCAACCTTGCTAATAACTTCATATGGAGCATGCATGCTAAGAACGGCAACACCCCCATCTATAACATTCATATTATAGTTACCGAAGATATATGCGATAGTACCGCCGCCTCCTTGATCAACTTTTCCCAGCTCACATGTCTGATAACAAATATCATTTTCCTCAAATATACTTCTTATCTTGCCCATGTATTCTGCACTTGCGTCATTAGATCCAGACTTACCCCTGGCTCCAGTATATTTGTTAACCGCAAATCCTTTTCCCAGATATGCACTATTCTTCTTTTCAAATGCACTTCCATATATACTGTCATATGCACCACTTACATCTGATGAAATGGCAAAAGAATTCGAAAGTGTTCTACGAAGGAGTAAATCTGAATAATCTGTGCAAAGATTTATAAGTTCTGCCACAGTATTCTCAAAGAAGCGGGAGTTCATTCCTGTTGCTCCTACACTTCCTATTTCTTCCTTATCTACAAGAAGTCCACATACAGTTCTCTTTGGATTCTTCGCTCTGCATACAGCTTCAAATGTAGGATAAGAGCACACTCTATCATCATGACCATAGCCAAGAATCATACTTCTATCAACGCCCATATCCCATGCTTTTCCTGCAGGTACAACCTCCACTTCACAAGACATAAAGTCTTCTTCTCTATAGTCATATTTCTTACTACCATTTTCCTTATCAATACTATTAAAGTACTCAATGATAATATTCATTACATTTTTGTTAATAAGTTGCTTCTTGTCTTTATCATCCTTTATTTCATCACCATAAGGAATAGAACCAATTAATACATTTAAATCTTCGCCTTCAATTACTTTCTTTGCTTCTTTAGACATCTGGTCTGCAGACAAATGTATTAACAAATCTGTAATACAAAATACAGGGTCATCATCCTTTTCACCTATTACAAAATCAACTGTTGTTCCATCTGTTTTTGCAATAGTTCCATGAAGTGCCAGTGGAATAGTAACCCATTGGTACTTCTTTATTCCTCCATAATAATGGGTATCAAGAAGCGCCATGTCAGAATCTTCATATAGAGGATTTTGTTTTAAATCCAATCTAGGCGAGTCAATGTGAGCACCTAGAATATTCATTCCCGTACATATATCTTCCTTACCTATTACGAATAAGGCTATTTCCTTACCCATATTAGTTGCATAGATTCGATCTCCCGTTTTAAGCTTCTTATTCTTACTTATTGCTTCTTCTATACTAATAAATCCTCTGCTTCGAGCTTTTTTCTCAAAATACTTAGTACACTCCCTCTCTGTCTTGCAATTAGATAAAAAATCTTTATAGCCATTTGCAAAACTGTGTACTTTGTTTAGTTCATCCTTTTTCTGATATTTCTTCCATACGTTTTCTCTTTCCATTTTACCTATTCTCCTTGATGATTCTTAATATTTTCCTGTACTCTTCTATACAACTCTTCCGCTGCATTATATCCCATCTTCTTCTGTCTATGGTTTACTGCCGCAGTCTCACAAATTACAGCCAAATTACGTCCTGGTCTAATTGGAAGCGAATGACATACAACAGGTACATCTAATATATCCATGTACTCATCTTGTAGACCAAGTCTGTCGTACTCGGCTCCCTTTTTCCAATCCTCTAATTTGATAACAAGATCAATTCGCTGTAATTCTTTTACACATTCAACTCCATAGAGGCTCTTTACATCAATAATTCCTATGCCTCGAAGTTCTATCAAGTACTTTGTTGTTGCAGGAGCACATCCTAGAAGTGTATTCTGATTAGTTCTTTTTATTTCAACAGTATCATCAGCAACCAGACGGTGCCCTCTTCTTATAAGTTCTAGGGCAGCTTCTGATTTACCTATTCCGCTTTCCCCTGTTATAAGCAGGCCTTCTCCATATACGTCTACAAGAACTCCATGTAGTCCAGTAGATGGTGCAAGTTCAAGACTTAATGTATTAATAAGTTCTGCCATAAATTCAGAAGTGTTACGATCTGTTCCAAGAACAGGAACACCATTCTTATTAGCAGTCTCTAAAAAGTATGGTTCAGGTTCAAAATTCCTGCAAAATATTACTGCAGGAATAGGATAAGATAATAACTTATCATATTGTTCATTTCGAGCCTTTTCATCTATTTGCTCAAGATAAGAATGCTCTACCATTCCTATAAGTTGAATTCTGTTGGCTTCAAAATGTTCATAGAAACCATTAAGCTGAAGAGCAGGTCTATTAACATCTGGAATGTATACAGTTTTAGTATTCAAATCTATAGAATCTGTATAATTCTTAAGTTCCAACTTACTTGTTATAGTTGCAAGATTTGCCCCAATATTCATACTTTATACCTCCATTTATAAATCAACTCGCTAATATAACAATTTTACCACATCTTACTTATGAAAGAAATCATATACACTCTTTGCACTTTTTTTATCAAGGCCATCTACCTTCTCTAATTCTTCTAATTCAGCCTCTCTTATACTCTCTAAATCAGAGAAATATTTCATCAAAGCTTTACGTCTCTTTGGTCCAATACCTTCAATATCATCAAGAATTGAATGTACCATCCCCTGTCCTCTTAGCTTCTTATGATAAGAAATAGCAAAGCGGTGCGCTTCATCCTGTAATCTTGTAATAAGTTTAAAGCCCTCAGAAGATGTATCAATAGATAGTTCCTTCCCATTATAGATTAGACCTCTTGTATTATGATGATCATCTTTTACCATTCCTGCAACAGGAATATCTAGTCCAAGTTCATCTAATACTTCTAATGCTATATTAACCTGTCCTAATCCTCCATCCATCATTAGAAGATCCGGCAATTTACCAAAACCTTTTTTTGTATTTCCTTCCTCTATCTCAGTCCTGGCCCTCTCAAAACGTCTCGTTAAAACTTCCTTCATAGAGCCATAATCATTGGGTCCATCAATTGTCTTGATTCTGAATTTTCTATAATCATTTTTCTTAGGTTTGCCACCCTCAAATACAACCATGGAACCAACAGAATCATACCCGCTTATATTAGATATATCATAGGCTTCCATTCTGTCTATTTTATTTATCCCAAGCAAGTCACTTATTTCCTTAAGGGCACCAATTGTCCTACCCATTTCACGTTTCATTCGCTCTCGATTGTTTTCCAAGGTCATTTTCGCATTTGTTCTTGCCATATCCAGCAGATGCTTTTTCTTACCTATCTTCGGAGTTATTATTTGAATTCTTCTGTTTCTAATAGATGCATTATAATCACTAATATCATCATCTTCTATATCAATGTTATTATTTATCTCATTTAGATACTCCTCTAGGAGTACTAAGTTGTCGAGTTCTTCATCTACATATATCTCTTTTGGGATAAATAAAGCACCATCATAGAATTGTTTTATAAATGTATATATTAAACTCTCGTCTGACTCTGCATTTTCCATAGCAAAATAAAAGTGATCTCTTCCAAGGAGTTTTCCATTACGAATAAAGAGTATATATACCACTGCTTCATCATCCTCTTTATACATTGAAATCACATCAACATCTTCATTATCTGCACTTGTAATTTTCTGTTTTTCGATGCAATTTCTAATGGATTCCATTAAATCGCGATACTCCGCGGCCTTTTCAAAATCAAGTTCTTCAGAAGCTTTATTCATCTTTTCTGTTAACATATCAATAGTCTTCTTATGATTTCCTTTAAGAAACTCTATTGCCTTATTAACATTTTCCATATATTCTTCGTAATAATCATCTGTAGCACATACTCCCAGGCATTGATTAATATGATAATCAAGACAAGGTCTGTCAACATTAAGACTATTACAAGTTCTTATCTTATATACCTTGCGAAGAAACGTAATGGTATCCTTTACAGAATACGCCGATGTAAATGGTCCAAAATACTTAGACTTATCATTCTTTAGTTCACGAGTCATTATAATACGAGGATATTTCTCATAAAGCGTAACCTTAATAAAAGGATATGTCTTATCATCTCGAAGTAAAGTATTATACTTTGGTC
This sequence comes from Lachnospiraceae bacterium, assembly GCA_015057165.1. Taxonomy (GTDB): domain Bacteria; phylum Bacillota; class Clostridia; order Lachnospirales; family Lachnospiraceae; genus RUG191. Next base: position 24,503 of record SVEY01000007.1, read on the forward strand.
TGTGTTCTTTAATCAGGTTACATTCAAGAACAAGAGCCTCAAGTTCCGAATCAGTTACGATGTAATCAAAATGATGGATATTCTCAACTAATCTGTCTTTTCTGATACCCTCATTGTGACTGGCTCTAAAATATTGCCTGACTCTATTACGTAGTGAGACTGCTTTTCCAACATATATAATTGTGTCTTTTTCATCCTGCATAAGATAAACTCCCGGTTTATCCGGGAGCTTACTTAAATCATCACTAAAATCTCTATTCATCATCATCTACAAAGAAGTCATCTTCTTCAAAAATATCTTCGTTATCTTCTGCTTCCTCTATTCCCTTAAGTTTATGAAATCTCTTCATAAATTCTTTACCGGTAATAGTTTCATTCTCATATAAATATTCTGAAATATTATCAAGAATTTCCTTGTTTTCTTCTAGGGTATTGAGAGCATCTTTATATAGTCCATTAATCAATCTATTAACTTCATCATCAATCTCAGATGCTGTTTTGTCACCACAATTTAATGACGCTCTTCCTTCAAGATATTGGCTCTCTACTGTGGCAAGTCCCATCATACCGAATGTCTCTGACATTCCGAATCGCATAACCATATTACGGGCAATTGACGTGGCCTGCTCAATATCATTTGCAGCACCACTTGTTACGGTATTGAAAATCAGCTCTTCTGCAGCTCTACCACCCATAAAGGTCTTAATCTTAGCAATAAGTTCATCTTTAGTCTGTAAGAATTTCTCTTCTTCTGGTGTCTGAAGTGTATATCCAAGAGCTCCCATAGTACGAGGAACAATAGTTATCTTCTGAACAGGTTCTGAATCCTTCTGCAATGCAGAGATAAGAGCATGACCCACTTCATGATAAGAAACTATCTTTCTTTCCTTATCACTCATAACCCTATCCTTCTTCTCCTTGCCTCCTACAGCAACAAGTTCAAATGCTTCAAAAAGGTCTTGTTGATTAACACTATTTCTATTATTCTTGACTGCAATAATGGCAGCCTCATTAATAATATTAGCAAGGTCAGAACCAACCAAACCTGCTGAAGCAAGGGCAATTGCGTCAAGATCAACTGTTTCATCAAGATTTACATCATGAGAATGAACCTTAAGGGTCTCTAATCTTCCCTTTAGATCAGGTCTATCAACAATGATTCTTCTATCAAATCGTCCTGGTCTAAGAAGGGCTTTATCAAGAACCTCTGGTCTATTAGTTGCCGCCAAAATAAGTAAACCTTTGGATGAGTCAAATCCATCCATCTCCGCAAGCAACTGATTTAGTGTCTGCTCACGCTCGTCATTTCCTCCACCATATCTACTATCACGGCTCTTACCTATAGCATCAATCTCATCTATAAATATAATACATGGTGCAGACTTGTTAGCCTCCTTGAACAAATCTCTAACACGAGAAGCTCCTACACCAACGAACATTTCCACGAAATCAGATCCTGCAAGTGAAAAGAATGGCACTCCAGCTTCACCGGCTACAGCCTTCGCTAGCAATGTCTTACCTGTACCAGGAGGTCCAACAAGAAGTGCTCCCTTAGGTAGTTTTGCACCAATCTCTGTATATTTCTGAGGATTATGGAGGAAATCAACTACCTCCTCTAAGGAATCTTTTGCTTCATCCTGACCGGCAACATCCTTAAACGTCACACCTGTACTCTTCTCTACATAGACTTTGGCATTACTTTTTCCTACGCCAAATGCTCCTGAGCCACCCATTTTCTTCATAGCGAAACTCATAAGAACCCATATTAGAACAATAGGAATTATCCAGCTTAAGATATTAAGGATAATACTTGCAGTTGAGCTTTGTGCCTTTCCTTTAATATCCACTCCATGAGCTTTAAGATCAGGAACAAGCTGGTCGTCTTTCACATATACAGTATAATACTTAACATCTAACTTCTTTCCTGTCTTTTCTTTATAATAGTCCTGTGTCTTCTGCATATCCTCAGAACCAGTAAATGTTGCATCATCCTTTAAGGTTATGTTAATCTTATCATCTTCAAATTCTGCTTCCTTAACTTGATCAGAGTCAACAAGATTAACAAATTGCGTATAAGAAATCTCTTCTTTAGAAGAGGAACCAGTTCTTGTATAAATAAGACTGGTTACAAACAAAGCAATAAGCGCGAATACAATAAATGCGTATATAGGCGTACGATTATTATTCTTATTGTTATTATTATTGCCTTGACCATTATTGTTATTGTTGTTCTCGTTCATCGTCTACCTTTCTCTTACTTTCTATCCATTTATCAATAATCATATCATAATCATGATCAATTTTCAGACATATTTTATTATAAAATTTTTGTAATTCTAATCTATCTTTAATAAGGTTTTTTCGTCCTACAATACTATCATTAAATCTCTGGGTTAATTCTTTAAGTCTGTCTCTTATTTCCTCTAGGCAATATTCGTCATACAGTCCCTCTGGTCCATTTAAGAAATCATTGGTCGCCTCTAATATGGAAAATGCTAATTCCATATTTCCCTTCTTAGACTCCATCTTCATTTCTTTATCAATATACATCCTAAACTCTGTCTTGTCTAACTCATATTCACTATCAACTATTGCAATGAAATAATCTCTATATCTATAATAGTTGTCCCACACAACACCTCTGGATTCTTTATTCTCTCTTACTCCAAAGAAACCATTTATATTTGTTACATTAATACTTTTATGATGTAAATAATAGTCAAATTCAACATTAGTTCTCAAATCAGGATTATATGCCTTAATCTGATTAAGTGGCACTAAAAGTAATCCAAACTTGAAACAATCCATCTCCTCCGATGTACTTAATACAACAAAATCCGAAGGTTTTGTCATATCAAACCCGTTAAATCTTTCACTTGGTTTATTATCTCTTATTATATATCCCGAACTCTCCACCAAAGAATCATCACTTAATACATCTCCCTGAATAATCATATCATTTCTTACATCATCAAGAAGAGAAATAAAAGAAATCAATCTGTCACATGCACTACTATCAAGAATCACATCGGAATCGATTAATAGGGCATGAGTATAATCTTCTTCAACATCATAGGAAATATATCGAAGTATTTCGTTATAACACTTTCCAATGTTTTGTGATGTGGAAATTTGAATAATTTTACTACATACATGTGAATTATCTATGAAAACCTCTTTTGAAAGTTTTCCTGTCATATCACTAACAATTATAAGCTCATTATCATATAATGAATTGTTAAGAATGGCATTTATATTTTGTCGAGTCTTATTAGCGTCCCTATTATAATTAACAACAAAGCATGGTCTAACTTTCTTAGCACTGCCAGTATTGTTTGATATATATTCACCGCCTAACAATTCACAATCATCAATTGCTTCAATAATAGGATATATGATTCCGGACAAATGTTTATCCTTTATGGTAATACTATATTCCCTATATTCTCTTTTATCTTCACAGATAACTTCCGATTCAACCTCTTTCTTACCTGCATATCTGCTATTATTATCCCAGTCGTATACGCCCGTAGAGTTATAGATTTGTATTTTGATCTCTTTAGTAGAACGTATTCTAATTCCAATGCTTTTTACATTTGTATAACTAGTCCATTTCTCAATAGACAGGGCATTGACATAGGTTTCAAAAGATATAATATCTCCTTTTTTTAGATTCATTGGAAATGTTATATCAATATCTGAGCTACCAAAGAATTCCTTTTCTCTCTTAAGAGAATCAAGTTCTTTGATGTATAAGGATTTTAAATTTTGTCCAGGCGGTACGATTTTTTGGATAGTCATAGTGCTATTTATTTATTTCTAAATATTTTTCCCAATAAGATAACGACGTATAATCTTTCTTTCTAGAAGCCCATTCTTTTGTTACGCGATCATGCTTTAAATAAATAAGTGACATTATCCTTAAATATTTAAAGAAAATTCTGAATGCTTCTTTATAGCTTTTTGTCGCCATAAAACCTTCTTTTCTATTCTTGTCATATAAGTATATATTTCTAGCCCTAAATGCAAGACCTACATCTTCTAAGCTACATACTCTTGTATAATCTTTAGCAGGAAGCAACCAGCAAAGAGCTGATTTCAAATAAATATCTCTAGGTAAATCTTTTGCTTTTTCATTTTTTATTTTAGACAAATCAACGTCTGTCGGTTCTGAAAAATCATAATTAAACCTTGCCAATTCTTTATGGTTTTCAATTGGATCAAGCTTCATAAAATAGTCTGGTCCCTTGTAATAGTCTTCTAAAGCGTAGAATATACAATCTATTACCTGATACCTATATCTTAACATGTTACCAATTACACCTCTGGTAATATGATTCATAACCTCTGAAGCCGTTGGTGCATCCTTCTTATCACACATACAGATAAGATCATTTCTTACATCGTAATAATTCATTGCAGTTGAAGCTTTACCTGGGCCTTGTGGATGCCATACACTAAGTCCATTAAGAAGAATAGTTCCATTCTCTTCGTTACGCATACCATATTCCACATCATCACGATGAATAAATACTGGAAGCGGAAGATTGTCTTCTCTTACATAACTTACAGGTATACAGCAATACCACCATCCATTAAAGTTCATAGGGTTCTCAACTTCATTACCAGCAACTGCATCAGGATTACGCATGTCCCACATCTGGTTATACGACTGAATAACTACTTGTCTGTAGGCTGCACCTGCTTCAAATTGGAGATATCTCTTATCTAACTCAAATAATTCTCCACCTACCATAGCCTTGGAATATTCTGACTTTAAGAATTTAAGGAATAGGTAGTTCCTCTCTAGTACTTCGGCATCAAGAATAATATCATCATCCATAAGTATGACGTGACTAAGATTATTATTCTTTCGATATAATACAGCCTCTATCATATCACGTGTGAATCCACCTGCTCCTCCAACATTTCTATTAGGAAAGAGAAATACTTTATCGGATTTAAATGTATCAGCTGGTAATGTCTGTCCGTTATCAGATACAAAAACCTCCACATTGTCTTTCATAACTGAGTTTTTATTATTAATAATTCCATCTATTACCTGGTTTACATTTCTTGTAACAAATTCTTCTCTTTTAAATGTACAGATACAAAGAGCAAGATTAACATCATTTTCTTTCTTTGTATTTGTAATATACTCTCCACCATAGAGTACAGCATCTTCTAGCGCCTCTATTTTAATGTATAATATCCCTTCATAATTCAAATTAGGAAAAGTTACTGTAACACCATCTTTTGTTTTATGTGTGGAAACTTCGATCTCTCTTCTAGATGCCTTTTTGAAATAATACCTATCCTTTGTATCATCAGTAGGCTCTCCTTCGTGATAGGTTTTTCCAACTGCGTTAAATGCTCTTACTTTAACATCACCTTTTATATTCAAATGCAGTGATAAGTCCTCAATAAATGTATACTTTCTCCATTTTCCAATGGAAAAGGCATTAAAATATGATTGTAATGACACAGCATCCCCTTTAGGAATTATGAAACCGCCATCCTTAAATCTCTTAGCATATAGCTTATTTCTTCCGTTAAGTTTAGCTCCTTCTGCTTTAACAAACTGTTTTTTTGTAATCCTTACTGGATATTCCTTTTTAATGGCCTTGCTATGCAAGAACATTTCCCATTCATTACATACTTCTTCTCTTGGAAATAATAATTTTTGAATTACCATTTTTGTCCCCTTTACTTCTTAATAACTAGTTACTATCTTCGTTTTTCTTTTTGAACTTCCGTTCATACCATCCCTTTAAGATTTTCATTGTTTCTTCCCATAGAATCTTAAATTCCTGAGTTCTACCATATAATAACAATATAATACCATTATAAACCACAGTACATGCTAATATTTTAAGAATTACTTCAAGTATTCCACCCATATTTATAAAGTGACATATATAGTACGTTAAGCCACCTACAACTATAGTAGTTAATGTATATTTTGTAAACAACCCAAAATAATGTCTTACTTTCCTATGGAATCCATATTTATAGGTTACAAGAGGTTCAACCCAAAAACAAGTTGTCATTGTACTTACCAGAGTTCCGATCATAACACCTATTGCACCAATTTTAATTACAAGAACTATGGATACAACAAGATTAATTATCACTTCAAATATAGGCTTATATCTATCGTACCAGTATAGTCCCATAGCATCTCTAAATGTAAGAATTACACGTCTCATTCCTCCCATGTAGAAATTAGCAGTAAACACAAGTAGCATTGCCATAGGGATAACTAATTCCTCTGAAGGCTTTCCTGCCACCCATGCCCATGCTTCCATAAAAGGCGTAAATACTACCATAAAACCTACTGAACAGAAACTATACAGCCAAAAGCAAAGGAATTGCAGTGTCTTATACACTCTAAAGACACTTTCGTCATCTTCCTCAACAGTAAGATTTCCTATACTTGCTGTAAATGCACCAAACAAACCATTTAAAGCTGTTATTATACTAGCCTGTATCATCTGATAATTAGACAGCATTCCAACAATTGTTACACCTACCGCTGTAGACATTATAAGATTATCAGTGTTATTAACTACTACATCGCCAAGTTTATGTAAGGACATTGCTCCCACATTTTTGAATACTTCTTTTCTAGTTTCTTTAGATGGAAAATCTCTTCTATCCTCTGTTATATATGGGTACATTTTATTAGCTTTTCGGGCCACCACAAAATTAGTAGCAATACTACAACCAATCTGAATAACAAGATATAATATGAAATTTTCAAAAACTAATAGAACTATAATTTGAAGGATAAACTGCGTAGTTGTAAAAACAGTATTATAAAATGTTCCTATATAGCTTTTCTGATGGCCATCTATAATGGCTCTCTTATATCCCCACATGTAAGATACAACCGTATTGGCCAGATATAAAATATATATAAATGTTATTCCCTCTATATCCGGTTGATCCTTAAGAAAGAAATCCAAAAATGGAACAAGACAAAGACCTGCAATACCTACGAATCCACCAACTACTGTATACATTACACGATATAGATTCATAAATTGTCTAATAGTCTTCTTATCTTCTGATGCAATTGGCGTATACAGAAAATAATTCATAGCAACACCAATTCCCAGTTCCGATAGTGATAAAACTGACAAAATATTGGTAAACACTCCATTAATTCCCAAATATGCTGCCGAGAATACATGTATAAAAATCGTTCTTGTAACAAAAGACAATATTAAGTTAATCGTATAACTTCCAGTGTTCGCCAGAAAGTTAATAAAGGAATTTCTCGTTCTCATTTCTAACCTAATTTATCCTATATCTTGAAAAATTTAATACTAAGTCGCATAATGTACTTATGGATAATAATTTATTAATCAGTGCTGTTGTTCCAGTATACAACACAAACAAAGAATACTTAGATGAATGTGTATATAGCATTCTTAATCAAACATATCACAATATTGAACTAATCCTAATCGATGATGGTTCAAAAGAATGGTGTGCTTCTCTGTGTGATAGTTATGCCGCAAATGATTCAAGAGTAAAAGTAATTCATCAATCTAATGCAGGCGTTAGTGTCGCACGTAATAACGGCATAAAACATGCAAGTGGTCAGATTCTCACATTTGTTGACTCAGACGATAGCCTTGAGCCAGAAGCCTGGGCTCTTGCAATGGATGCCTTATTAAAATATGATGCAGACTGCGTAGCATTCGGTTGGACCGACTACTGCGAACTCGACACCTATATTCAAAAAATCACAGATGAAATAACTGTGGTTGATGCAAATACATTTCAGATAGAAGTGGGCTCCGACAACTATAAATGTGGCGGAGGCTATCCATGGAATAAGCTATGGCGTATTAGTAGTTTGACAGCTAATGGTAATTCAATTCCCACATTCAATCCCAATCTTAATATGTACGAAGATAAACTATGGGTTCTTCAAGCTGCAAGTTCAATAAATAATGTTGTACTTCTTCCTGAGCTTTTATACAATTATAGATTCGTATCATCAAGCATCACTCAGACAGAAGAACAGCGTATTCCTAGACTGCTTGTGGCTTACGATGCTTATAAAGTTATCCTTGACTATCTTCAAAATGTAAACGACAAAGCTTATGTTATGGCATATAATTTCTGCTTCGAATTTACGAATAACGATATTCGCTTTCTAAAGGAGAATAAGAAAAAACATAAAGACCAAATTAAAAAATCTAAAAAAGCTTTAAAAAGGCTCTGTAAAAGAATCAGACCTCGCACTCTATATGTGCCTATTTGGAGCAAAGATTTCTTTGTATGGTTTATGTATCACTATTTCTAATACCCTTTCACGAAAAAGTAAAACCTTTTTTACTTAACATATCTAACTCTTGGTCTAAATGCAATTCCATCCTTTAGACCTTTTAGCATTATACCAAGTCTTTTACTTTTATTACTAGGTGCAAAAAGAATAATTCGAACCGCATTTAACATAAATCCCGCCATATATATTAACAAATCTTTTATTCCTTGACTCCTTGCTGTTGCAAAATCATTTCTATACGCATAATAATATCTATCGATTCTTCCTATATCATCTTTTGTAATATTAGATCCTTCATTGTTATTCATCTTATGAACCACCTGAGAATCAACAACATTATAGCAGGCAAATTCATTTGACATACGTAAAGTATACTCTTTGTCATCCCCCCAAATAAAGTACTCCTTTAGGGGGAGTCCAACTTGTTTTATTGCCTTTGAAGAGAATAAAAGAGACACAAATGTTGCTGCCTTCACAGGATATAATCCCTTACCTATATTATCTTTCTCAAAGTCATCTATTACGTTCTTATAGGTCTGTCGATTCATCTTACAATCGCTTCCATCAATCCATTTAACAGAAGAAGAAATGAAGCCAAAGTCATCCGATAACTCATCCTTAGCTTTAAGCAATACTTCTAGTGTATCTTCTTTAACTATGGTATCATCATCCATAATCCAGATATACTCATAGCCCTTCTTAACAGCATATTTCATACCAGCACTAAATCCACCAGCACCACCCAGATTCTTCTTAAGGCGCTTATAAATAACATCCTTACCGATTAGGTCGGCGATATATTCCTTAGTACCATCTGTACTATTATTATCTACAATAATAACATCCACACTACAAGTTGATGCTTTAAGTGCTTCTATACATTCTTTAAGAAGTTCTTTTCTATTGTAAGTAACTACTACTGCTGCAACCTTGTTCATAATTATCTCCTATGGCAAATAATAAGGATTCTTTCCTAGTCTTCCTGTTAAACAATCCTTCATCACCTGCGTTAACATCCTGATATTATATTTTGCCTGAGTACGTTTATTACAATTAAGGTACATAATCAGGCTTCCAATATAGAATATACTGTACTCTGCAAGAATCATAACACATGTCGCCGGTCCAAGATGATTCCTGGCACAATCATATCTATTTCTATATCCATAATAATGTTTCCAGGTTATTCGACTTATTATATTTCCTGTCTCATAACTCAGAACAGTTTTGTGATTAAGCTTTGCTTTTGGTACAAGAGCTATTCCACCATTAATTCTAAGACAAAACTCCGAGTCATCATACCAAATAAAATATTCCTTTTTAGGAAGCCCAATTTTCTTAAGCTCCTTTCCTCGAATAACAAGCCCACAAAATGTTGCAAAATCAATTCTCCGTGGTCTGTTATAGGAATTTACAGGAATCATTTTTTCCCAGAATATGAGCTTTGAACCAAATACTCTTCTATGATATGTATCAATTTTTCCTTCAGTATACACGGCTCCTGCATAGGCATTGTAATCAGGATTATTGTCTGCGAAATCAATAATCTTCTTAATATAATTCTTCTCAATCATTGCATCGTCATCAATAATCAGAACATAATCGAAGTTCTTAGTAGATGCAATTGAAAGGGCCTTATGAAAACCACCTGCACCTCCCAGATTAGTCCTCTCATGACTAACAATCACCCTGTCATCATTTATTGAATCAAGATACTCCTTCGTACCATCATTACTATTATTATCAACCACAATAACAGAATCCACGGGCTGGGTCTGATTAAGAACTCTATTAATACATTCTTTCAGAAGCTTTATTCTATTGTATGTAACAATTACAACTCCAACTGTCATTATCTGTCTCCAATATATGAATTAAGACTGTCCGTAGGCAATTTATATGCAATATGTTCTCGTTATAAGCTGTGACGCAAGACTGTCCACAAGACATTCATATGCAATATATTCTCGTATGAGATTAAATCAAGCAAAAGTATATGTTAGAGATTGGCTATATGAGGAAAATTCTCACCAAGGATGGTGAGAATAGGTGCGAACTGGCTGAGCCAGATTGAGCACCGGTTTCCGTCCTAATTTTGATTTGGTATAAGCGCCAATCACTTATATATACTTTGCGAAGGTTTACGAATACGAGAATGTATTGTATATAACGGCTTATGGACAGTCCACTTTACATATTATTTATTGCTATACATATCACTATAATACTTCTGATAATCACCAGATGTCACATTCTTCATCCAATCTTCATGCTCAAAGAACCATGCTATAGTCTTCTTAATACCTTCTTTGAACATTGTCTCTGGCTCCCATCCAATCTCTGCTTTAATCTTATCAGGAGCAATAGCATATCTTCTGTCATGTCCCTTACGATCCTCAACATAAGTGATTAAGTCTGTGCTAACATTTGCACGACGAGGATCATTTTCAGGAAGCATTTCAAGAAGTGTCTCAATAATTATATTGATAATCTCAATATTCTGTTTCTCATTATGACCACCAATATTATATGTTTCGAAAAGCTTTCCTTTCTCTTGAACCATGTCAATTCCTTTAGCATGATCATCAACATATAACCAGTCACGAACATTCTTACCGTCACCATACACAGGTAGTTTCTTACCTTGAAGAGCATTGTTAATAATTAATGGAATAAGCTTTTCAGGGAACTGATATGGTCCATAATTATTAGAACAATTAGTAATATTGGCAGGGAATTTATAAGTATCCATGTAAGACTTAACAAGCATATCTGATGAAGCCTTACTTGCTGAATAAGGACTATGAGGGTCATATGGTGTTGTCTCATAGAAGTATGCATTAGGATCATCATCTAGTGTTCCATATACCTCATCTGTAGACACATGTAGGAACTTCTTTCCTTCCTTGAATGTTCCATCAGGAAGTTCCCATGCAGCCTTTGCACAGTTAAGCATTACAGCTGTTCCCAGTACATTTGTCTGAACAAATACCTCAGGATTCTTAATACTTCTATCAACATGTGATTCTGCTGCGAAGTGAACTACTCTATCAATATCATTTTCTTCAAAAATCTTTGCGATAGCATCTTTATCACAGATATCCGCCTTAACAAATGTGTAATTATCTCTGTCTTCTACATCTTTTAAATTCTCAAGATTACCTGCATATGTAAGCTTATCAACATTGATAATACGAATCTCGTTATCATATTTGCGGAACATATAATGAATATAATTACTTCCAATAAATCCAGCTCCACCTGTTACTAAATAAGTTCTCATGTTGTTTCTCCTTTTTTTCTTTAATATTTCTTATGAGATTATTAACAATTTTCATTCTATTCTTTTGGAACAAAAATCTTAAGATATATACTTCCAAGAAAGCTCATTACTTTTCTTATTCTAACACTTAACTCTATTTGCCATTTGCTTAGATTAAGTTCATCTGCATATTTCTCAACTAGTTGTCTATGCTCAGCAATGTATATATCTTCCTTTCCACCACCCATAACCTGTCCTGTATTAGAATCATTTCTTATCCTAAAATAGTTAAGAGGTTTATGAACAATATAGATTTTACCATAATTTGCAAGTTTCATATAGAAATCATAATCAATAATATATACCAGTTTTTCGTCAAAACCACCAAGAATATCGTATGTTGACTTTCTAATCATATTCGCAAGCGGCGCTCCCAGATAATCTCGTGTAAAAACAGAAAACTTTGACGCTTTCTTTCCATCCACTAAACCAGCCTTATAATATCTTCTGTAAAATCCTTTCGGTCTGCCATTAAGATCAATAAACTGTGTATCTGATTGAACCAGATTGACTTCTGGATATGCCTCCATTATAGCCACTTCTTTCTCTATCAGCCTTTTGTGAAGCAGATCATCTGCACATATGAGTTTTATATATTTACCCTGGCAAAGTTCTAAGCACCTATTCCAGTTTCCTGCCATCCCAAGGTTTTCTTCATTCTCATATACTCTTATTCGCTTATCTTTAACAGATTTTACCACTTCTAGAGTATTATCTTTCGACCTATCGTCAACTACAATAAGCTCTATATTTTTGTAACTCTGACTTAATATATTATTAATCGTCTCAAGTATATATTCAGCATTGTTGTATGCGGGAATACATATCGATACAAGTGGTTGACCATTCATACTATTCCTCACTAATTTGATGTAAGTATTTGATTATACATCATCCACATTATTCTGGCATATTTGCCAAGTAATAATCTAGGGCGTCTTCCCAATTTGCCATTGAAAATTCATTTGTTATTTCTTTTAAATGCGCATTTTCAAGGATGGAATACTTTGGACGATTAGCTGCTGCAGGGTTAATTGCTGCATATTCCTCACTTGTAACATGATTAACCTTAGTATTAATATTACATTTCTTATAAAATGTCTCAGTAAACTCAGCCCAGTTAGTATCACCCTCACATGTTGCATGATAAATTCCATACTTATCTGTACCTTCTAAGAAATGAATCATTTTAGAAAGCTCTACCGCAGAGGTAGGTGTTCCTAACTGATCGCATACAACCGATACTTCATCATGGGTTTTAGCAGCATTAAGCATAGTCTTAACAAAATTCTTACCATCTCCATATAACCATGCTGTACGAAGTATAAAAAATGTATCACAGTTTTCCTGCACAAATTTCTCTCCAGCATACTTTGTTCTTCCATATGCAGATACAGGATTAGGTGTATCTGTTTCAACATAAGGACGACTTCCATCACCAGGAAATACATAGTCTGTAGATATATGTATTAGTTTGATGCCGTTTTCTTTTGCAACAATTGCCAAGTTTTTAGGACCAACGGCATTGGCTTGATATGCAACTTCTTCTCTTTCTTCACATCCATCTACATTAGTAAATGCTGCACAGTTAATAATAACATCGGGATTTGTATCAGCACATACCTTTCTAACGGCATCAAGATCAGATATGTCTAATATAATAGCCCCTTCTACTTCTGCCATATCTGTTCTTATAAACTCAACGCTGTTACCATACTCTTTCTGAATTGCCCTTCCTAATTGTCCATTACAACCTGTAACAAGTATTTTTTTCATATGTTCCTCCTTAATATTTCTCTATGAGAACAATCTATTCATTGCCGAGAAAATTCCTCTTATACCGGCGCGAGTAATATTAGAACTTACGCCTACACCATATGTAATTTGATTAGTTATTACATTCTTCATCTTAATATATGCTGCTGCTTTAGCATGAGAACCTTGAGACAAAGAATGCTCTGAATAATCCTCAACACTAAAATCAACATCAGGTACACATTGTCTAATTGCAGTTTTAAGAGCATCTATTGGGCCATTGCCTTCTGCTTCAGAATGCATGCTTTCACCCCTGTATTTAAAATCAACAGACACTTTAGTATCATCATTTATTGATCTGTCATCCACATCAACAAATATTAATTCAAATGGATCTTTCTTCTCAAAGTATTGCTCTTTAAATGCGGACATTACTCTCTCCGGTTTAATCTCTCCACCATCTTTTTCAGAAATCTTCTGAATAACATCTGCAAATTCTCTTTGCATATCCTTTGGAATCTTATATCCATAAATGGTATCCATAACAAAGGCAACTCCGCCTTTACCTGATTGAGAATTAATTCTTACAACAGGTTCATATTCACGCCCAATGTCTGCAGGATCAATTGGAAGATATGGCACTTCCCATATCTCCTCTCCTCTTTCCTTAAGGGCCTTAACGCCTTTATTAATCGCATCCTGATGCGAACCAGAAAAGGCTGTAAATACAAGCTTTCCTGCATATGGATGTCTCATATCAACCTCCATCTTACAACAACGCTCATATATCTCAACTATCTCTTTAATATTCTCTATATTAAGATTAGGATTAATTCCCTGACTAAACATATTATATGCTACAGTTAGGATGTCAACATTTCCTGTTCTCTCTCCATTACCAAGAAGAGTTCCTTCCACTCTGTCTGCTCCAGCAAGAAGGGCAAGCTCTGTAATTGCAACTCCTGTTCCTCTATCATTATGAGGATGCACAGAAAGTATTACCTTATCTCTATCCTTGAAATGTGTACTCATCCATTCAATCTGATCTGCATATACATTAGGAGTATTCATCTCCACTGTTGCAGGCAGATTAAATATAATAGGATTATCATTTGCCCTGTCCCATGCGTCCTGTACTGCAGTGCATATTTCTAACGCAAAGTCTAATTCTGTTCCTGTGAAAGACTCAGGAGAATATTCAAGCTGAACATTGCCATCAAAATTCTTCATTCCTTCCATAACCATTTTTGTTCCAGCAACAGCAATATCAATTATCTCTTTTCTGCTCTTGTTAAAAACCACATCTCTTTGAAGCGTAGAAGTTGAATTGTAAATGTGAAATACGACATTTTTTATCCCTTCTATAGCTTCAAAGGTTCTATCTATCAATTCCTGACGACACTGACAAAGCACCTGTACTTTAACATCTTCAGGTATTTTGTTCTCTTTAACAAGCTTTCTTAAGAAATCATATTCGATCTGACTTGCTGCAGGAAATCCTATTTCAATCTCTTTAAACCCGAGTCTAAGCAGAAGCTCAAACATCTCCATTTTCTCTTCAACATTCATGGGTTCTATTAACGCTTGATTACCGTCACGCAAATCTACGCTACACCATATAGGCGCCTTCTCTATTTCTTTATTTGGCCAAGTTCTTTCAGGAAAATCCACAACAGGATTCCTTTTATATCTTTTATAGTTTAACACTATTCTTCCTCCCTAATTCTTAATTAAAGCTCTCCAAAATTACTTTCCACCAACTCAACTAGGGAAATGAGAGCCTCCTCTTCCTGAGGACCATCACATACAATTTCTATTTCTTGTCCAGCTTGTACACTGGCTCCTAGTACACTAAGCATAGACTTTGCATTAGCTTCATAATTATCCCTGTATATAAATTGTATCTTCGTATCAGCATATTTTATCGCCTCGTCACAAAATTTACCAGCAGCTCCCATATGAAGCCCGGATAAATTTGTAATAGTTACTCTCTTTTTTACCATATATTATTTCCTCTACTCTACAATAAGTTTTGTCGTTGTTGTCTTTGTTTGGTATTCACTATCCAATGAAAGAACTACTGCAACTGAGTGAGTTCCCTTAGACAGACCACTTGCATCTACGAAACCACTTATTGTATTTTCATTTAATTTATTTAATTGCTCCTGCAGGGCAACTATTTCTACATTAACGTATTTATCATCAAACTCACCCTTTAATCCAGGCGCCAAATTATTAATTGTCAGGTTATCAGTAGGTATTCTAAATACCTTTGACGTCTTATTGTTAACATCAACCTTTATCTTAACAATAGCTTCATCTGCATTAAGAACTTTAACATTCACAGGCAAATACTGATTAATATCAACCGTAGTCTCAAAATCTCCTGTAATACTGCTTAAGTTCACAACTGATCCCGGTATTACAACCTCAGTAACTCTGTTAATATCTCTTGATTCACCTTTTATCAAGATAGATGCCGGACTAGTTGTTATAGAAGCCAATGTTAACCCATCAGAAAGATTTCCAGATGTATCAACTCTAATTGGTATGTTCTTTACCATACAAATTGATGCTGTAACCTCTACCTTATCCCTACTAAAATCAAGTTTAGATGTATCAACCTGTTCACCACTGCTATCAACTGGCGTTAATGCAACTGAATCAGTCACATCTCTGTTAGCACCATCTACAGGAAGAATCGCTTCTACTGATGCAATGGAAGATATTACATCCTCAGGTCCATATACTGTTACTGTCTTTATATTAGTTGTAACTTCCTCTACTCCGTAGCCATCAGCTGGCTTTCCTGATGTTTTAGGAACAATTGTAAATTGATTAGATTTTGCCTTTCCTATATTAACTTCCATAGAATAGGTCTTTGTAGGAATACTAATATTTTCAGCAAACTTTAGCGGAGTAATTGTTATGGGAACATATTGATTGTCCTGAATATATTCCATATCCGCAGTTGCAGAAAAGTCACTTCCAGATAACTGTTCAAGAATTGATCTTTTCGCAGAAACTCTAAAGGTTACTGTATCTCCTGAAACTATTTCATAATATTTTCCTTGAGATAATATAATATCTTGATTAATCACTTCAACATTAGTAGTAAACGTCTTTGTCTGGGTTGGGTCGTTAACATTCATAACAACAAACCATAAACCTATTGCAAAAAGAACAGCTAACAGTTTTAGCCCAATATTGTCAAGAAATATCTTTTTTAATCTATTTTTCATGGCTCACCCTCCTTTTAAAGAAGGCTTTGCCAGTTTTTTCTTCATCAACTTCTTCTGGCAGCTGAATATCCTTAAGTATCTTTATTAAGTCCTCTTTAGAAATATCATGAATAAGCTTTCCTTCGTGTGTAACAGAAACCTTTCCTGTTTCCTCTGATACAATAATAGTTGTAGCATCAGTAGCCTCACTAACACCTAGTGCTGCTCTATGACGAGTTCCCAGATCCTTGCTAACATTTCTGCTATCAGAAATTGGCAAATAGCAAGTGGCTGCAACAATTCTATCGCCTTCAACAACAACCGCTCCGTCATGCAATGGAGTATTCTTCTCAAATATATTAATAAGAAGTTGACTAGACAAAACAGAATCTAATCTTATTCCTGTTCTTTCATACTCATTTAATTTAACCTTGTTCTCTATTACAATAAGAGCACCCGTCTTAACAGCCCCCATTTCATATGCTGCTTTGACCATATCATTTAATGTCTTATCAGTAAATCTCTTGTCTCCACTTTTGGCAATTCCTATATTACGAAATAGAGAAGACAAACTTCTAGAACCCAGTCCATCAAGTGCTTTACGAAGTTCAGGCTGGAACACAATAACAACAGCTATAAGTGCTACACTAAGCAATTTTTCTCCTAGCCAAAGAATAGTGCTCATCTGCAAAATTGCAGCAATTACAAAAAATACTACAATAATTAGAACACCTTTTAGAAGTGTCCAAGCTCTTGTATTCTTGCACCATGCCAATAACCTGTAAAAGAAGAAAGCAAGTATTATTACTTCAATTACATCAATCAACGTAATATCTGGTACATATAGGCCAAGATAATCACCTGTCCATGAATCCATGGCGTCTTTTATTCTAGTAATAAAATCCATCAACTTCCTCCTTTCTTAGTTATCATTAATCTATTATTCCTCATCATCTTCAGATGAATCATTCTCTTTTTCTATTTTCCCTGCGTTATAAAAGCCACTTCGATTACGAGTAATCCTTGTAATTCTCTTTTCTTCCTTTGCCAATTCTATCTTAGGTATTGCTGTTACATAATACACATAGTCATCATCTTCAAATTGAACCCTTTCAACTCTTTCATAATCAAGATCTCTGAATATGTAAGTCATGGCAAATCCGACAATAAATGCTATAGCATTTGCGATTAACAACACAGGTACTCTACTTATATTACCTGTAATTACATAACCAATAAGCATAGTTGCCATCTCAGCAAATATACCTACTAACAATGCCACCAGCCAAGACCTGCTAATCTTAAGATTTCTTATTAGAATAATTGCAACAAACATCACAACAAGACTTGCAACATAAATGTAAAGTAAAGGATTAGCCACCATTTTCTGCGCAATAACATCCACCACTGTAATATCGCTATTATCCTCAATAAAAAGGGAGGCATTCTCTCTAATGGTCTTCAAATAAAAGGAAATTACGCCACCACATATAACAGACGTAACATCTCTCATATTTCCAACCAGCGCTGAACATACAACGATAGGATAAGGCATCTGAATCTGCATGGCAATGGGTATATAGCTAATATTAAATATGTGCTTTGCACCATAAAAAACGCTTATGCCGTAAGAAGCCACAATAAGAATCAAAGCTACTAATGCAACTTGTCCTGACAACCCCGTCAATTGAACAAAGGTGTATATGATAACAACTAATCCTCCAGCTCTCATAGGAATGAAAGCACACGCTATAGCCAAAATAATTGCGAAAAGCGGGTCTGTAAGAAACTCAATATATCCAAAATAATGATTTATTATAAGAAAGCTACAAAGGGCTATTAATCCTTTTCCAACAACTTTAAGCCATGAGCTATTAGAAAAAAAGAAATTCCTCATAGCATCTCTAATCTTAACTGTTTTATTCATAAATCTTCCTAGCCTTTTGAACTCTCGTCATAAATACTATCTAATTCTCTATATTGCTGCATAATATAATCACACTTTGATTTACTATCATCGTATCGTTCTTCAGCCTTCTTCCTGCCACTTTTTATGTAGAAATAAGTATGAAACACAAAACCACTAGTTGCAACTACGCCAAACAAAATCCACGTGATAGCAGGAATGCTGCCTGCATGAACCGCTATAACAATTAACACTCCAACTATGCAATACACTAAGTAGAAAAGCACTGCAGCTACTGCATATATAACTGTCCAAAGACTAACATAATTTTTCTTGCTATAATTATCAGCAATTCTGATTTTATCCTCTTCTTTTTTTTCGAACATGGCCATCTTAGTCATATGATGAGCACGTCTTGTATCAATCATAGCCTCTCCTCAAAAAGCATATAAATCAACTTGTATATTATATCATAACAAATGCTTTAATAACAAGTTTTTACATTTTGATTTTTACTAAAAATATGCTATAATTCCTCATTGGATTGGAGGCACTATGATACGAACAATTCTTACTGTTTTATATGTATTTTTATTTTTAACACTAGGTTTACCTGTAATGGGTGTAGAGTGGATTATTGGCAAGTTCAATAGACACGCAGGAGATATAGCATCTCTTCGCACAGTACAGTGGGGATTCAAATGCTGTCTATTCATAAGTGGCGTTAAACTCGATATAAGAGGATTGGAGAATCTCCCTACTGAACCGGATAAACCCGCACTACTTGTAGGTAACCATAATAGTTTCTTCGATGTAATTATTATGTATACATTGTTCCCAGAGAGAACAGGTTTTATTGCGAAAAAAGCTTTCAAGAAGGTTCCTAGTTTAAATCTTTGGATGATGAGATTATATTGCTTGTTCCTAGATAGAAAAGATACAAAACAGGGACTAAAAATAATTCTAAAAGCAATAGACTATGTAAAAGAGGGAATATCAATCTTCGTTTTCCCAGAAGGCACTCGTTCAAAAGACGGTAAGATGATTCCCTTTAAAGCCGGCGCATTTAAGATATCAACAAAAACAGGATGTCCTATTATACCAGTTGTACTAAGTGGAACTGCTGATATATTTGAAAACCATTTACCAAAGATCAAGAAGGGAAATGTTGTTATAACAATAGGAGAACCTATTGATCCTAACAGCTTAGAAAAAGAAGAAAAAAAGCATATTGCAGATTACACACACACAATCATGGAAGATATGCTAGTAGAGAATGATAAACTTCTTGAAAATAAGCTTAATAATCAAAAAGCACTCGAAGCGAAATAAAACATTTTTACACATAGAAAAAGCGCTCGTTTTACTCGAGCGCTTCTTTAATCTTATCGACTATAAAAGAAAAATTCATAAAATGTGATGCCTTTACTAAAATCGTATCACCACTTTCTAGTTTCGGAACTACATAATCAAGAAGCTTTTCTTTACCATCTTCTCCAACAAAAGATTTTGCATCTATCTGTTTTCCATCAAGTGCGTCAACAATGGATTTTGATAATTCACCAACAGTTAATAGCATATCAACGTTATTATCTAACACACTTTTAGATAGTTCTCTATGAAGGTTCAGTTCATCATCTCCCAACTCTCCCATATCTCCAAGAATAGCTATCTTTCTTCCCGTTGACATTCCTAAGATGCCAAGTCCAGCTCTAACTGAAGCAGGATTAGCATTGTAGCAATCATCAATTATTGTTACACCATTTACTTTGATAAAATTACTTCTTCCTGCAATTGTAGATACTTTCTTTATTCCTTCAACAATACTGTCTGCTGATTCTCCAAGAGTATTGGCAACAGCTATGGCACACATGGCATTACTAACATTATGTACACCTGGAAGAGGAATTGAAATCTCTGCAGAAATCTCACCTTTTACTTTGGCATTCATCCCATCTAGTCCCATGTTTTTTATGTCATAAGCCTGATACATTGCATTATTATCATCACTACAAGAATAGGTAACAATTTGTGCATCCTTTGGAATCATTGTTTTATCAATAGTAGATAATTTGTCATCATCTACATTTACAACTACTGTTGCTTTTCTGTTAAGATAATCTAATACTCTTGTCTTTTCCTTTAGTATTCCGTCTCTTGTCTTGAAATTCTCCAAGTGGCACTGTCCAATATTCGTAAACACCACTATATCTGGCTTGGCGATTTTTCCAAGAACTTCCATTTCACCAAATTCAGAAACACCCATCTCTACCACAGCAACCTGATGTTCTTCTGTAATAGAAAGAATCGTCAGCGGCAAACCTATATTATTATTGAAGTTTCCTTTTGTCTTAAGGACTTTATACTTTTCAGATAACACAGAAGCTATCATTTCTTTAGTACTAGTCTTCCCAACAGAACCTATTACTCCAATAATTGGAATCTTCAATTGTCCTCTATAATATGTTGCCAGATCTCGCAGTGCATCTTCAGTAGATTCCACTAGAATATATGGACCATTATAGTCTCTTTCTTTCTCGACTATAGCTCCAAGTGCTCCTTTTTCTATTGCATCATTTACAAAAGTATGACCGTCAACTCTGTTACCACAAATTGCTACAAACACATAGTCTTCCTGCACCAAACGATTATCCATAACAACGCCTTTTGCATTGTTTTCAATTTGTTTTTCACAAAAAAGCTTACCATGTACTGCTTTTGCAATTTGTTCTAATGTCATATTATTCATAGGCTAACCTCTTTTGTATTTTTTAAGAGAAATCTTAATAATTTCCTCACACAAGTCATTATAATCAATACCAATACACGCCGCCTCCTGTGGAAGAAGACTTGTTGGCGTCATACCAGGAAGCGTATTAGCCTCCAAACAATATATCTCGTTCTTCTCATCAAGTATAAAATCCATCCTAGAATAAGTTTCTATCCCAAGACCAGCTGCAACTCTCTCTGCATATAATTGCATTTTAGAAGATATCTCATCTGGAATATCAGCAGGACAGGTCTCTTCTGCAGCACCTTTCTTATACTTATTCTTATAATCATAGAAGCCTTCCTTAGGAGCAATCTCAATTACTGGAAGAGCTACTCCTTCAATAACTCCCACAGAGAATTCTCTACCCTTTATATAGTCTTCCACAATTACTTCGTCTTCCCATCTAAAAGCCTCATCAAGGGCGTGTTCGTACTCCATAATGTTATTAACAATTGAAACACCTATTGACGAGCCACCACAGCTGGGTTTAACAACACAAGGAAAACGAGGCGCATCATTATTTGACTCCGCAAACCTTTCGTGCTTCTTTAGTGAAAAACCACCTGGAAACGGCACATCATATCCTCTAAGATGTCCTTTAGTCATCCCCTTATCCATAGCAATAGCAGAACTAATATAATCATTACCTGTATATTTTACACCAAGAAGATCAAATGCTGCCTGTATTCTGCCATCCTCACCATTTTCTCCGTGAAGAGCTATAAATACTATATCAGCCATCTGACACATTCTAATTACATTAGGCCCGAAGAAATTATCTGATTTGTCCTTTCTACTACGTTTGATTGCAACAATATCTGGTGCCTCTGTTGGTATATCTCCAACTTTGACACTGACCTCCCTGCTTCTATTAAATATCCCATCTAAATCCTCTTCCTTATCAGAATATCCCATAAAAACATCAAGAAGAATAGTATTATGTCCATTTTGTCTTAGTGCTGAAGCAATCATCTCTCCTGATTTGAAGGATACATCTCTTTCAGTACTTAATCCTCCAGCCAAAACAACTATATTCATTATTTCACTCCTTTAATAAACGCGATTATAGTTTATACCATTTAAGCTAGAGTGTCTAGAATAATTGTATTAAATATGGGGTGTTTGGGAGTTTTTTCAATTTTTCTCCCTTTAAGACATCTTTTTTTATGCAATTACATATGGCTTTAGAAAGAGCCAGATCTATGTATGCTTTATTTACATTTCCTTTTTGCTTCAGACAATACATCCTATTCCAAAGCAACCTATTAACTAATTTAAGGCCTCCACCTTCAAAACAATACCTTAGGCCTCGTTCCGAGAACATTTCTGCTTCATCATACATCTCAAGGCCAGATAAAGCAGCACTAATATTACAATATAACGACGCCAACTCTTTAGGATACATGATTCCATCACAACTCTTCTCCTTGTATCCGTTTACAAGTTTAACCCAAATATCAATAGCATCTTTATAATCCTTTTGAAGAAATTTACCTATTCCTACCAGATTGTACATCCGCACTTCAATTCTATCTAGTACTGCTTTGTCATCATCTGTTCTTGTTTTTTTACAAATGCCAAGGAGCCTGCCTACTTCTTCACAGAGATAATATCCATATTGTATTAATTCAACACTATCTCTTCCCTTATTATGAAGCTCAAGTTCTACGCTTGCAAATAACAACTCAACAAATTTGTATATAGAGTTTTCTTTGTTATTAAAGTCCTGCCCCTCAGATGTAATATACCGAAGTTTGTCTATACAAATCTCTGCTTTCGACTTTTCATTTCTCTCAAGATAATTTATTATCATACGAGAAAGATTAAAAACTTCATAGTCGTAATCTCCCATATAATCATCATAGAGTATTCCTTCTTCTCCCATCTTCTCCACAAGCAAAGTAAATACTTTCCTAGATGGATATTGGTCACCATTTTCAATTCTTGAAAGTGTACTTATTGAACAAACGCCCTCACACAGCCGTTCCTGTGTGATTCCTTTTCCAATCCTACATTTTCGCACAACATTACCTATTATTTCCTGCTTCATAACTCCCCCCTTTTATAAAAACAGTTCAACTGATTTTAACAATTAATTAATAAAATGTAAAAAACAAGAACCCCTAGAAATTCTAAGAGTTCTTGTCCGTTTAAAACATTTTTCTGATTATACAAGAAATCATGGTCACATTATTCTTTCTTAACTAGAATTATGGACACTTTATCGTCATTTATTACATATTACCCCAATGGTATTTGTCCATTATTAACGAAATTTAAAATTCCGGCTCAATCAATCCGTATGTATTTCCTTTTCTCTTATATACTACATTAACTTCATCAGTTTCTGCATTCATAAATACAAAGAAATCATGTCCAAGTAGCTCCATCTGAACACATGCGTCTTCAGGATACATAGGCTTTATTCCAAACCTCTTTGTTTTGATTATTTTGATTTCGTCATCATCATCTGCACCATCTAAATCTGCAAAATCTTCGCTAAAATAACCAGCCGTCTGTTTCTTCGTTACAAGCTTGCTACGATACTTCTTAAGCTGTCTTTCAATTACCTCTTCAACAAGATCAATTGATACATACATATCATTACTAACTTGCTCGGCACGAATAATATGGCCTTTCATTGGAACAGTAACTTCAACTTTTTGCCTTTCCTTCTCCACAGACATTGTTACGTTTGCTTCAGTATCTTTATGGAAATATTTATCTAACTTAGAAAGCCTCTCCTCCACTGCAGCCTTAAGACCATCTGTCAGTTCAATATTTCTTCCCGTAATATTAATCTTCATAGCAACCCCTCCTTGTTACTCATCACAACACCTGTACACCGTGTGTCTTCTTAATTGATTAGCTACTTAGATGTCATGATTATTCTCTTATGTCTTAATTATAACATAACGATATTGTTTATGTTAAAATAAATAATATGAAATTTATTCGGAGGTGATACGATGAATAAGAATGCATTTATAAGCGGAGCATCGCGAGGAATAGGAAAAGGAATTGCCGAGTCCTTGGCAAGCGCAGGCTATAACCTGGCACTGTGTTGCATTAACAATATAGATTCTCTTAGAGAATTCGCCTTTTTACTACAGAAAACCTTTGGAGTACATGTTAAAGCATATAAGCTTGATGTCTCTAGCCCTAAAGAATGGGAAAATATATCTTCAGAAGTGTTAGCAGAGTTTGGTTCTGTTGATGTAGTCGTAAACAATGCAGGAATATCATATATTGGACTTATTACAGATATGAGTGAGGTTGACTGGGATAGAATTATATCTACCAATCTGAATTCTGTATTCTATTCTACGAAGGTATTCCTGTCGGAAATGATTAGTCGTAAGTCAGGTCATATCATCAACATATCTTCTATGTGGGGCGAAAAAGGAGCATCCTGCGAGGTGGCATATTCTACAACAAAGGGCGGCATTAATGCATTTACAAAAGCCTTAGCAAAAGAGGTGGCTCCCAGTAACATCTCGGTTAATGCAATCTCCTGCGGTGTGATTGATACGGATATGAATTCATGCTTTAGTGATGAGGAGATATCTTCTCTTATTGGTGAGATTCCGGCAGGCAGACTGGGTACGCCCACAGAAGTAGGACAATTGGTATTGTCAATTCTAAACTCTCCGTCGTATATGACAGGACAGATTATAGGAATTGATGGGGGAATTTGACAAGGGTTTGACAAGGGGACGGTCCTTTTGTCAATTATAATCCAGAACCTTATTTGCAGCACTAATTACCTTTTCGATTGACAGGGGGACGGTCCTTTTGTCAACTTACAAAATCAAGGTTAGGGTTTGCTTTCTTCTTTTCAATTACATACTTGATACCTTTATATGCTGATAAAGTAGTACCCTTGCCCTCATCATTAAGTACCTTTATAGGCATTACTTTAATTGCATTATTAGTGTTTTCTTCGTTTACACTTTCAAGGATTATTCTTGACATTGTAGTTCCATGAGTATCTAAGTCTTTAACACCAGACTGCTCACTTACAAAGTTTTTACCCTCAATTACTTTATCTTCAAAGATTGCTTCATCATTATTTAGTCCTGTATCTAAAACAGCTACTACGATAGTTTTTTCGTTTTTCTGTGTATCTTCAATAACCACATCTTCAACTGATTTAGTAGGTCTAGTTTCTTCTGTAGGTATGATTTCCTTATTTTCAATATCATTTCCTCTATCATCTTTAATTTCAACTCCTTCAGGTGTATCCTGTACTACATCAAGCTCAACATCCAGTCCAAGTGCTGTTAGGTCGTTATATGCTTTTTCTGTAGCCTTAACACTTCTATAAGTAACAAAATACTTATCCTCATACTTTTGTACTGATACAATATTATCTGTACCAAGACTTTCTTCCTTAAACTCTAAGTCTGTTGGATTGGTAACAATCAATCTACAAGATTTAAATATAGAGTCAGAAGTATCATTGATAGTATCCTTACTATCTATTTCTTCTACACTATTTACATTAAGAACAGGCTCTGCCGATACCTCTGGTAGTGCCTCTTCTACTTTTTCTGCTACTGTAGTATATTCAGTAGGGTTTTCTGTTTGTGTAACTATTGTATTACCCTCTGCATTAGTAGTCTTTTCTACATTAGGCAATTCTGCTGCATTTACCACAATACCTGTAGTAAACATTGTTGCAGTGGCTAAAGTTACTGCAAGAGTGCTTGATAAGATTTTCTTCAATTTGTTATTCATAGATACCTCCAAAAATTTCTGCAAATAGTAAAATCTATTAATAAAAAACATTATCTACTTTATATATAAGTGTAGTGCGAAGTTTGGGAGAAAAATGCAATTAAAAAAGGAAACCAATCAAAAAATTAGTTTCCTTTACTAATACCTTATTAATTTTGCAATCGCAAAAACCTTTTACTTTTGCAATATTCCTTGCAGTTGCAAATAGTTTTTACTTATTGTGTTGCTCCACATATACTACAGTGACTTCCTGTATATACTTGCTCGTCACTAGCAGGTTCCATTAGGTCGTGGTGATGTATTGTATCAACTTGTACATTTTCTGAGTACTGATGGGTATATGTTACTTCTCCCGGATGTGCTGTATGGCAATGAATATTCATTTGTTTTTCTCCTTCTGATGATAATGGATACATTGTACCGCATTTATCACACACTTCATATGATCTCCTCTCATAAATAGGTTCATCCCAATCAGCATACCTTGCATCATGGTGTACTGTTTTATAGTCGGCTACCCAGTTATGATTACAGCCTTGACTTACTGGTGCGCTGTAACCTGGTGTTGGGTTTGTTGGTGCTACATAATTATTGCTTGGTGCTGGGCTTGGTGTAGAACTTGATGTACTTGCTGTATAGCTTACATCATTACTTGGTATGCTTGCTACATAGCTTTGTGTCTGTGCTTATGCGTTACTTACATTGTTTGCCAAGTCACCGTTTGCCTGCATACTACCAGTTGACAGCGCAACACCACCGTCTTTTGTTAGAGTGGTCTTGCCACTTGCATCTTTCTTTGCTACTACAGTACCATTTTTATCCTTTATTACTGTTGTACCATCAGCTTGAACTTCCTCTGTTACATCTTGAAGATCAGCAGGATTGATTTCCTGTCCTTCTAGTGAGGCTGCTGTCATATCTGTAGTATTAACTGTTGCTACTGATTCTGTTTCAGTATCGTTATCCTTATTATTATTTACTGCATGGATTACTCCTACAGTTGTACCACCAATAGCTCCTACACCTACTACTGATGCTGTAATAATACTTGCTAGTTTATGTGTACCTATAAATCCTTTAATTACATTTAATATATTCATAACATTTGTTTCCTCCTCGTATGTGGTTAATACCTCTAAAGTAATATCTTATATTATCAACTTTTCTGCCCATTGTCAATGGATTTACTCTCCGCAAAGTTTCTTTTCGTTTGCAAACTTTTTCATTGTCTTTGCTTTCTATATATGATTATAGTCACTTTATTGAAAAAATACATATATTTATTTTAAAAAAATCAAGAAAAAAGGAACTATTTTACTCATTGCCATTATTGAGAAAATGCTAATAGTTCTTCTTATTGTTGATTAATAATCTCTGATTTGCTAAAATCTTAAATATCAAATTTTATAGGAGTATAACAATGGGCAGACAACTTGATAAAGAACTTGTAATAAAGAATAAAAAAGAAGCAATTCAAGAGATTAATAAGACTCTTGAAAGATTGATAAATAGCGGTTCTGATAAATATTTGAAAAAGGCAGATGTGATTTCTTTTTGGTTGAAAGAATACAGTCGTTACATTCAGAATGAGGAAAATTTCAATTATAAACGAGTAATGCACTACAAACGAGGCGATGTTGTTCAATTAAATTTTGGATTCAATATTGGAAGTGAACATGGTGGACTTCATTATGCCATAGTTCTTGATAACAATAATATTCAATCTTCCCCAGTAATTACAGTAATTCCTCTTTCGTCGGGGACAAAAGAGACTACTTATGAACGTGATATTTATCTTGGCAACGAATTGTATGATAAATTGAAAATAAAGTATGATCGTTGTTTGGAACTGCTAAAAAACGACAAAAAAGAACATCATATTCTTACTATGATGGCTGCTCAACTAGAAACAAGCAATTCAGGGCAAGAATTAAATGACGAAAATAATGAAGAATTGAAATTGTTACTCAAAAACAAAGCTACTGATATAGAACAAAGAGAAAGACAATTAAACAGATTTACTAAAGAAATAGAACGCTTGAAAAATGGAAGTGTAGCCTTGATGGAGCAAATAACAACCGTTAGTAAAATGCGAATCTATAAACCTAAAAGTTCAAAAGATTTATTATATAATGTTAAATTTTCTGACGGAGCAATGGAAAAAATAAATGAACGCCTAATAGAATTATTCGTACATTCCGATAAATATAATGGATAGAATTATATAGTAATAATATTTACAAATTTTTCTTGACACAATGTATTTAATAATGTAGTATAGAAGTGCAAAAAAAACAGTGCCTATAGGGCATTAAATAAGACAGTTTTTAAACTGGGAGGGCCTCGCCATCTGGCGAGGCTCTGTACGTTATTTTCAATATCAACTGTTTTTCCAATCTCTCATGATTTTCCTCCTTGAAAAAATTCGTTTACAATTACTTTTTATATAAGTAAAAAGAAGAGTTGCAGCCATAACAAGGAATTCACTCATAACGTCTAAGTTTGCTTCCTTCATGGCTCTTATATATTCCATATATTGAGCAGTTATCTCAACAATAGGAATATCGAATATATCCATCTTATTCTTATCAATAAGATGAAGTAGTTTTAGTGGTTTGGTATAATTTTTTATTAAATATATAGTATTTTTTCGTTTTTACACATAAAAACACACCGCTAATATATTATAAAAGCATGTAAATTATTTCAAAGTGAGGAGATTAAATGATATTTACAAAAGAAACTCAACATTTATTAAAATTATATAACAATAGTGATTTTAATTTAGAACCGAATGATATATTAGAAATTCCGACATTTTCACATAATAACTGTCGTATTACCGTAACATTTCAACCAACAGATTATGAAAGTTTATTAGGCATTATGGCTGTTAAAATCAGAACATCAGAAAATGTTATTTTTACACCATTTTATTTAAAAGAAGAAGACAACGAAGTTAAATTTATCCCATTTTTTGATAAACCTGAGTATAGAGCAATCAAAAAAGACATAGTTTTAAAAGACAATAACAAGATGGATTCGTTATTCGGCGATATTTCTAAACATATTTTAAATTGTAATATGTCTGATGTTGTACATAATGATACGCATACATGGGAAAGATATAGCAACGAAAGAACTGTATTACCCTCTAAAACTAATGATAATGTACTTCCTATGACTATAAAAAGCGTTAGAATAGGCGAACAATCTAAAAAAAGGATATACAGAATGTTTCCTAACGATGAGGCCAGAATAATAATAAATGCATTATGGCGAAATAATAAAACGATTGTTTTTACATCTAATCCCTCTTTAAAAAGAAATATTTACGCAATTTTTAATGATAACAATATAAAAATCGAAAATTAACTTATATATTTATCAATCGCTGCTTTATTATCAAACTCAATGCTGATTCCTAAATGCGATATATATACATCGCAAGAATAGTCTAATGGATTTTCAGAAATGATGGTACTATATACAACATAATTCCCATCATTTCCATAAATCCACATTTGGTTTTCAATCAGCCAATCTACTTTATCTTGAACACTATTTAATTCTTTTAACCAACAATTTATTAGTTCTTTTATCATTTTAGTATCCATATTTATACCTTTAAACATATAATTAAAGAGTTTCCCTAAAATCAATTCCTAGCGTATAACATACAATAGGAGAGGTAAGGTCTCTCTTTAAGAATTTGGTGAAAGTTTTTGGTAACTTGTTGCAGAATAGCTTACACCACCGCTTTTAGAGTTGTATCTTCTTTAGCTAAGTTCGTGTTTAGATCATACGGAGTGTTATCTGTTACATTTCCTTTCTCATCACACACTACCCAGCCCTTTACATTCTCTATCTCTGGTGCTTCAATCTTCGTATCCATTATTACTCTTTGTCTTCTTATTGGACTATTCTTCTCGTCTAAGAAGCTTACTATTACATAGTCCCTTGTTGGTGAGTCATCAAAATACTTGATGGTTGAGTATTCCGCTGTTCTTGTACTTCCTATTGGTGTTTTATATTCTTCCTCTACGGTCATTGCTATAAAGCCCTTTTCGTAGTCTACATTTCTTACTTTGATTGTTATTGTTCCATCATTCTCTACCGCTTTGTCTAGCCTCTGCATTACGTCTTGTACAAATTCTTCGTTATCATTTACTGTATATGTCTTTTTTTCCATACAGTTATCTATGGCACTATCTACTGCTAAGGCTAGTGAGTCATCTATCTCTACCTGCCTATTCATTATTCCTGTTGCTGTTATAATGGTTAGGGTTATTAATACTCCCAACACTAATATAATTATTCCATACATTATGTTCTTCATATAACACTATTCTCCTATTACTCTTACAGTATAATTCATCGTACTAGTTTTATTATTCTCCGTTACTCTCGTTTTTAGCTTATACAAACCTGCTTCCTTAAATGTTATTAACGTATTTGTATGCTCTGTTAGGTCTTCCTTGTCTACTTCGTTTATACTTATTATTGTTCCATCATTATATTCAAACAGATCATATACCGTTATTGGCTTATTTATCTCAGGGTTTGTTTTTACATAAACATTTGGCATGTCTTTTTCTTCCTGCTTTGTTAACAGTTTTGATGCTGTACTCTCCTGCATCTCTCCGTCCTTTGTTAGCTCTGCAGTGCCATACCCTGCTACGCCTACCAATCCCGTTACTCCAAAAATTGATATGCCTGTTAATATGCCTATTATTATTACTGTTACTACCGTTGCGGTTACGCTTGAACCAAATTGTTCTATTACTTCTCTCATTTTTCACCTCTAAATCGCTTTATTCGCTAGCTCTGAAAAGAACGAGTCTACTACTCCACCACCTGTGAATAGTAGTACACCCACTCCTATTATTATTATCGCTGCGATTGTTCCTACTACCGCTTCTCCGTACTCGCTTATTATATATCGCATACTCTTTCCCCCTTTTACTGCATTGACAGGGGGACGGTCTTTTTGTCAACTTTTCAATATGCATAAAGCATTATGCAATAATAAAAACATATAAAAAACGACATTTAATAAAAAATTAATAAAATGTTAATAATTTTTTAACAAAATGTGTGTTATAATGTCTCTAACACATTTTCTGTGTTGTACTTTATTATTTATATTTCAAGGTTATCTATATTTTCACATCAACGATTCCCACAATAGCTATGCAAACATACAATTAATATTATAAGGAGGGCAATGTACATGGGGAGAAAAGCAAGAATAAGAAGTTCAACAGGTATTTACCATATAATAACTAGAGGGATTAGCAAGCAAGTATTATTCGAGGATACTAACGATTATTACTATTACTTGCACATTTTAAGTAAATACAAGGCAGAACACGACAGCAAACTATATTGCTACTGTTTAATGAGCAATCATGTTCATTTACTCGTACATGATACTAACGGAACAATTGATTGTCTTATGAAACAAATTGGCGTCTCGTATGCAGCATATTACAACAACAAATATAATCGTATAGGAACACTATTTCAAGAAAGGTATAAGAGTGAACCAGTCGAAAATGAAAGATATTTTAAAACTGTTTTACGCTATATATTGCAAAATCCTGAGAAAGCGCAGATTTGTCCGGTTGATATTTATCCATGGAGTTCATACAAAGAATATGCAGATAATATTTTCAGAATAACAGATATGGCGTTTGCTCTATCTCTTTTTCCAAGTCGTCGGCAACTAATAGAATTTGTAAAAACAACTGCTGACGATATATGCTTAGAACATAACACCAGAAGAATAACTGATGAAGAAGCCACATCCATCATAAAGAGAGAGTTACAAATTAGATCCGGCACTATCATTCAATCATATAACAGGCTTGAAAGAGACGCCGCATTATATAAACTAAAGTCTTTAGGATTAACTGTACGTCAAATTGAATGGTTGACCGGTATTAATAGAGGTGTTGTAGCCAAAGCGGGCAAAAAAAGTTGACAAAAGGACCGTCCCCTTGTCAACCTGACAGGACAAATTATAGGAATTGACGGCGGACTATAATCATTCTCGAACAATAATTCTTCTAAGCAATAGTTTCACGTCTTCCTCATCCCATATTACAGGAACAGGATATGATGGATTAGCTTCTGTTAGGGCTCGTGAAACAATTGTATCAAAATCTTCTTCCTTTAATTCCTTGACTTTATCTGGAATTTCCATCCTCTTGTTCATTTGCTTTATTGCATCAATGAACTTCTCAGCTTTTTCCTTATTAGATTCTCCTTCTATACCAACAACCTCTGCAAGTTCTGCAAGAGACTTGTATGCACTTTGTCCATATTGATCCATTACAACAGGAAGCAGTATAGCATTAGCATATCCATGAGGAAGACCGTATAGTGCTCCTAATGCATGGGCAACTGCATGTACATATCCAACAAAGTTATTAGTAAATGCTACTCCAGCATAATAAGATGCCATTAACATTCTTCCTCTTGCTTTTATATCATTGCCATTGTTATATGCGTTTTCAAGATTATCAAATATCATCTTTACAGACTTTCTTGCAAGCATCTTAACCATAGGAGAAGCATAGAGATTAGTATATGTCTCCACAGCATGAGTCAGCGCATCCATTCCTGTTGCCGCCGTAATATGCTTAGGAAGGCTTAAGGTAATTTCTGGATACATAACAGCATATTTGGGAACAAGGCCGAAATCTGTGATTGCATATTTATAATGAGTTCCATCAACTTCATCTGTTATAACTGCCGCAACTGTTGCCTCTGATCCTGTTCCAGCAGTAGTAGGAACAACATACAAATCAGGTATTGGATTCTTAATCTTGAACATTCCACGCATATCCCTAACCTGCAATGTTGGATTAGTTGCTCTTGCGCCAATTATCTTAGAAGCATCCATAACACTACCACCACCAACGGCGATAATACATTGACAACTATTTTCATTATATATTGTAAGGGCTTCCTCGATACATGTAATTGTAGGGTCCGGCATTATACCGCTGTAAATACTGTATTCAATGCCCTTTTTCTTCAATTCTTCGAACAACGGCTCTATGGAACCTCTTTTAATAAATCCCGCAGTTGTAACGACAAGCACCCTGTTATTGCCGTCGCTTTTTACAATATCAGGCAGCTTAAGTAAGCTTTCCTTTCCCTTAATCAGATTCGGCCTTCTAATCTTTGCGAATCTTATATATGTGCTTACAAATCTTTGTCTTAACCTGATTATTTTCTCCATATTAAGTCTCCCTTGCTTTTATCTGTATAAAAGTTGACAAAAGGACCGTCCCCCTGTCAACATGTCATCTATTTTGATTTAAAATTAATTTTCAAATCAACAACCTCTGCCTCTGTTCCAACTCTTACTCCTGGTCCATAAAAGCCGACACCAGATGTTACTACACTTGTCATATCACCTTTTTTAAGTAAGCCTCTTGAATTCTCCCATATTATTTTACTAGTAAGATTAAGCGGGAATAATTGTCCATCATGAGTATGTCCAGACAAATCCACATCCACTCCAGCATCTGCTAATTCCTGCAACTCTCTTGGCTCGTGATCAATTACAAGAATTGGTCTCTTCTTATCAAGATTTGATGTAAGAGATGCCGGTGTCTTTCTTCCATCTATGCCACGTCCTTCTTTGGAATAATCTGGCCTGCCATATAGATAGAAAGAATCATCAATCAATACATATTCATCTCTAAGATTAACAACATTTGCCTTCTCTAGGAATTCATCCATTCTATTGTCAGCAACAAGCTTTTCATCTGATGGAAATGTGAATCCAGCTATGATAATTTCATCAATATCATGATTACCATATACTGCATAGACACCATATTTCGAATGAATATTTCTATAAATCTCTATCAATTTCTCAGGTTCTGCTAAAGCATCATAATTATTGTCGAATATGTCTCCAGCCATAATCACAATATCAGGATTATATGCATTTATCTTATTAACCATATCCTCCATCATACCTGTTCCCACAGAATATCCCATATGCTGGTCTGCAACAAGTACAACATTAAGTGAATCTAAGCTTCCTGCATCCTTATCTACTTCTATCTCATACTCGGCAGTATTAATAGTTCTAGCCTGAATACCACCCCAGATTGCTATAGTAGCAATTATGGTCACTACTACAAAACCAATGCATATAAATTGCGGTCTGGTAATTGTAGTCTCTGTCTTAGGAATCTTCTTAACTTTTCTAATAATTATTCTGGTCAAGTCTAATATTCCCACAATAAGAAGTATGTATATAACAACACCATACCAATAAGTTCCAGCCACATTAAAGACCCTTCGAGCCATACCTTCCGGTAATAACGCAGCAATATACATTCCCATGCAAAGCGCCCAATATATAATGTTAATAACAACTCGAACACCTATCTTAAGCTTTCCTTTACATATAGTATCAAGCCATTTCATAAACCATCTACATACGTAATAATTTCCAAGGATATATATTGGCAAAATAAAAATTGCTATCATAGTATTTCTCCTATAAGTACTCGCAAAATTCATTATATAATTACTATCATAATTCAACTCACATTATACCACTAATCTTTATTTTATGGTATAATATGCAAGATTTTAGATGAAAGGGCACTACATATGAAAATTAATAGAAAAGAGATTAAAACAAAGGCAAAAAGTTCTGTCAAAAACCACTACTTTATATTTGTTATTAGTTTACTTCTATGCGCTGTTATTGGTGTAATGTACACTTCCTCTACATATATATTTACCATACTCAAAGGAGGTAATGAAGAAACCTATAATGAAATCACCTCTAAAATTGCTGAAAATGCTCATTTCAACGAAGACGGCGAACTGGTTATTAACAACAGTATCTACGACTCAAGTAATGATATAGCCGAAGAAATAACCGATTACATTTACGGGAAAAAAGACGAGGCATTAAATATTGAAAATCAAGTTAATACAATTAACGAGAACCAGCCTGACGAACAAGTTGGAATCATAACACTAGGATATAAAAATGGTGTACTTGCTTCCCTCGTTAACAGCTTTAAATCAGGTTCTATTTTACTTACTCTTTATAAATCAGTTTCTAAAGTAGTATCTGATCCGTCTGTATCAACTATAATTGTTCTAATCCTAGGTGTATTGATATACACAGGTTATAGAGCATTTATTAAAAATGCCTTGTGGCTTACAACCAAAAGGCAATTTGTTGTGGGGCAGACTTATGAGAAAATCACTGCCAGAAGTTACCTTTTCCTATTTGGGAAAAAGGCATTTTTTAGAGCATGTTTTACTTTTATAATAAAGGACATACTTGTACTTCTATGGTCTCTTACCATTGTTGGAGGTATAATCAAACACTTCTCATATTTCATGACATCATATATATTAGCAGAGAATCCCAGACTTAATTCAAAGCAGGCAATCACTTTGTCTCGCAAAATGATGAATGGACACAAATGGGAATTATTTGTTCTGTGTCTCACTTTCGCAGGCTGGGAAATTCTCAACATTTTAACATCAGGACTTCTTGGATTATTCTTTTTAAATCCATATTTGGAAGCAACATATGCGCAATTCTATCTCAAGTTAAGGAAACAGGCAATTGATAATAAAATAGAAGGATACGAACTTCTAAATGATAGATTTATCTGCAAAAAGCCAACTATCGAAGAAATTAATGTTGCATACGCAGACCTTAAAGAAATCTATGATTCTTCACCATCAGAGCCTGAGAAATATACAGGAATTAAGGGATTCTTTGCGAATGTACTTGGAATAGTACTTTACTACAACGCCAAGGTAAAAAGAATTAACAAACAAGAAGAGATACTTCTTCTTGCCAAGATGTATTCAGGCATCGCCAAAGGCAAGCTATATCCAGAGAGGCTGCATCCTCTCTTCAAAGATAACAATAACAACAAAAAAGTTCAGCTGAAAACACTTCACTACTTAAGAAGATATTCAGTACTTAGCATTATCTCTATATTCTTTATAGGATGTTTAATTGGCTGGTTATGGGAAGTTGCTATTCATCTGGTTGAAGATGGTGTCTTTGTAAACAGAGGCGTACTACACGGACCATGGCTTCCTATATATGGAACAGGCGCAATAATGATTCTTGTAGTCCTCTACAAGTTCAGAAAAAATCCATGGCTTGAATTTTTGACAGCAGTTATACTTTGCGGTATTGTAGAATATTTTACGTCATGGTTTTTGGAGGTCACTCATAATGGCCAGAAATGGTGGGATTATACAGGCTATTTCCTCAACATTAATGGCAGAGTATGTGCTGAAGGCTTGTTAGTATTTGGAATTGCGGGAATAGCATGCGTATACGTACTTGCTCCCCTTATTGATAACTTCATACAGAAAATCAACACCAAAATACTACTTCCGGTTGTTGTTGCGCTTTTACTTTTATTTACAGCTGACAACATCTATTCCCACTTCTATCCTAATACAGGAAAAGGTATTACTGATTATGACAAGAAACAAACATCGCAAATAAAAGAAATGCATACTCCTAATGGTGTACACATTCCTTCATATAACAAAATGATATCATAATCATTCTACTCTTTATATTTTTGTAGTATATAATCTGGCTGATGAGTATCAAGATACTTGTCAGCCATCTTTTTATTCTTAACAAAGACACCCTGATATGATTTAGCTAATAATTCTTTATGCATTTTAAGATTATCAGGTGAATCGTCAATGACTAGAACAATCGGCTTATTACTACCTTCTCTCAATACTTCTTCTATCTCTTCATCATTAAGTAACTTATTCTTTGGCAAATACTTTATTAACGCATCTTCACACTTACTATAACTAATTGGTTTTGTAAGATAGTCATCAAAGCCCAAACTAATATACAAATCCTCAGCCCCTGCCGTTGCATCAGCAGTTAAAGCTATTATTGGGACATCACCTTTTATATTTTTTTCTTTTATCCGCTTAAGAGTTTCAACACCATTTAATTCTGGCATCATTATATCAAGAAGAACACAGTCATAATGATTATCTCCCATCTTCTCAATACATTCTTTTCCTGAGCTTGCTGTATCAATGCTAATTCTTGTTATTTTAAGAAGACCTAATAGAACCTTAAGATTCAATTCATTGTCATCAACAACAAGAATCCTAGCAGACGGCGCCATAAGTTTTATATGCTCATTATCATTCCTTTTATTATTAACTGCTCTATTATCTATATTGCCAATAGTTTCAGGGTCCGTTACTTCTTGAATGATGTGTATTGAAAATGTAGTACCTTCTCCATAGATGCTATCAACATCAATATAACCATCCATCATCGTCACAAAACTCTTAGCAATGCTAAGTCCCAGTCCTGTACCTTCCACGTTCTTATTCCTGATTTCATCAAGTCTCTGAAATTTAGTAAACAACTTGTTTTTCTCGTCTTCTTTAATACCTATTCCTGTATCACTTACATCAATAACTAACTCTATATTCTTTTCACGGTTCTCAACTTTAAGATATGAAATGTTTATATTCACGCTCCCTTCCTTCGTATACTTAATAGCATTATTGATTATATTAATCATAACCTGCTTAATACGAAGCTCATCGCCATATAGATTCTCAGGTATATCTTCATCAACTTCGATACTGAAAGATAAGCCTTTATCCTTCGCCTTCTTTTCAGTCATATTCTTAACATCAATGATAACCTGACTAAGCTTATATTCTCCGTTTATTAGAGATAATGCACCTGATTCAATTTTAGAAATATCTAAAATATCATTTATTATACCAAGAAGTGTATGGCTTGCAGACTTTATATCTATAGCATAATCCTTAATAATATCACTCGCTGTTTCTCGAAGGATCATCTCATCCATTCCAATAATTGCATTTATTGGTGTTCTTATTTCATGACTCATATTAGCAAGGAAAATACTCTTAGTTTCATTAGATTTGTTAGCTATTTCTGTCATCCTCTCTAGCTCATCCATCTTATTATGAAGTCTTGTAACATCACTTACAACAAACTGATGTCCAACAAGATAATCAGCTTCTCTTATTTCATCAACATGGATCGTATATGTACTATTCTCATTCTCATAATCTCCTCCACCATCTTTATAAATCCTTTCTAACATCTTATCTTCATCAATACGATGGAATGATTCTATATTAGGAATCATTTTTCTAGCTGAGGCGTTATGAAAAATAATATTATCATCCTGGTCTGCCACAATTATTCCTAAAGGTCCACTAAACATTACATTAACAATAGCCGCCTGAATGGAATCAAAAAAGTCGAATTTCACAAGAAGAATTGCAAGACAAAGTACAATAGCAAATATAAAGTAAATACTTATGTCTACCCCCACAAAATCAGAAGCATAATAAGATATTGTAGATAAGACAAATAATAGAGCAACAACAAGTATAAAAACAATTCTTATCTTAGTAATACCTTTATATCGCTTTATTGCCTTAACGCATATGGCTGAACATGCCGTAAAAATAACAAAAAGGTCTATTGGGAAAATTACATTTAAAACGATAAACTCAACAGAAGATAATGAATTAATTCGACCAGAAACAGTTTCCCAATCAGTGAGGGCATAGTTTTCATAGTCCATATGAAGAAGTAGCGCAACGATTGCTATTACGACTATAGCCTGAATCACATATACAAAACTAGGTATCTTAGAACCACAAATAACCTCTACGAAGCGAAGTAGTATAAGGGATGCGGCCGCCATACCTATGTATTTTGTCTTAAATGAAATTACTAATTCAGGAAGTGAATCACTTCTGAATTCAAAAAGAAGGCCTATCTCTATAACAATAAGTGCTGCAAAAAACATAACAGCAACTGCCTGAACAACCGATGGTTTAGACAAAAGAATCTTAATAAGTATAGAAACTGTTAGAACAAGTGTTATTATACAAACTGCAATATAAAAATAAGAATACATATAATACCCCCTGTAGGAAATACTATTTATACATCAATATTCTTCCTAGCTTCCTTCGCTTCAGAAATTGCTTCTTCATATTCGAACTCTTCTATGTATCTCTTAGCAAGGTCTATATGATTCTTTGCAATAAGCTCTATTCTGTATTTATATATCTCTTTCAGATCTGCTCTCGCTCTATCGTCATCAAAGTCCTCACATCTACTAATAAAATCATCTAGAAGTGACACCACTCTACTATTATTAATTTCCTTATCTTCTGATGAATTATCATCCTCATCAGCCAACTGTTCATTAATAAAATCCACCACTTCTTTATACTCCTGTAGGAGTATCTGATTGATCTTCTCGAACTCTGCTTCTTCCCTTGCATTAGGAGTTTCTTCGGAATATTTCTTAGCAAGAGCTTCACATTTCTCAGCTGTCTTAGATAGCTTTTCTAAGCCAATAGTTCTAAGATTACTCTTTAACGAATGAACATTCGTAACATAATGAATATACATTCCCATCTCGAAATTCGCAGTTATATCTAAGCGATTTTTTTCATAGCATTTTGCAAATGTCTTAAGGGCAATTTCTAATTCTTCTCCGCCACCTGTAAACTCTTCTGCTTTCTTCAAATCAAATCCAAAATTTCTAAACTCTTTTTCATCTATCATAACTTTCCTCTATCTCAATACCGAAATAATCTTTTCAACCAAATCTTGCTTACTTGCTGGTTTAATTATATAACCCTCTGGTTTTAATTCAGTTAAAGTCTTAATAACTACCTTCTTCTCATTTAATCCCGTCAGAAAAACAACTGGTATATCCTTCGTCTTCGGATTAGCCTTTAATTTATAATAGACTTGCGCTCCTGATTCCTCAGGCATAATAAAATCTAAAAATATCAAGTCACATTCATGTCCCTCTAGAAATTTAAGCGCCGACTTACCAGAGTTAACAGCTGTCACGTCGTAATTTTCTCTCAAATAATTCTTCATCATATTAAGTTGCATTACATCGTCATCTACGACTAGTATTCTTCTTCTCTTAACATCCATACAAATCACCTATAATCGTATTATATCATATTATTTGTATTCTATCCCAATTAAAGTCAGACCACGGGCAGGAGCTGTTGGACCAGCATTCCCTCTATCCTTTGACTTAATAATATCTGATATCTCTTCAGGCATAACTCTTCCCTGACCAACTGCAATAAGTGTTCCTGCCATAATACGAACCATATTGTACAAGAAACCATTTCCGCTACACCTAATAATAATCTCATCTTCTTTTTTTATTACATTGACAGAATATAATGTTCTCTCAAAAGTCTTTACTTGTGCTTTAACAGAACAGAAAGCAGAGAAGTCATGTGTTCCCTCAAAATACTTTGCAGCTTTTTCCATAGCGCTAACGTCCAGCTTATGATGATAATGATAAGTATTAAGGCGTCTTAATGGATCTTGAAATGTTCTATTAAGTATTCTATATTCATAAGTCTTAACAGAAGAAACAAAATGTGGATGCCAATCATCATCTACTCTACAAGAATCAAGTACAGTAATATCCTCAGGTATCCTTGTGTTAAGCGCATAACTAATCCTGGTAGGCTCCATCTTGGAATCTACATCAAATATTGCTACATTTCCAAGTGCATGAACACCTGCATCTGTTCTGCTTGCTCCAAGAACTTTGATATCACTCTCAAACAAATCTGATAAAGCTTTATTTAATACCTCTTCAATTGTAATTCCATTAGGTTGAACTTGCCAACCATGATAATTAGTTCCATCGTATGCAACTATAAGTTTAATTCTCAATTCTTTATACCATCTCTTACTATCAAATATTTTCCTAAAAAAATATGTGACGCATAAAAGCGCCACATCTTACATTCCTAACATGTTCGCAAATAAGCCACTAACATAACGATTATATAACACATTTGCAACAATTGTTAAAATAACAAAACACACTTCCATAGCATATGCCTTCTTATCACTTTGATTGTATTGTAATGGTTTCATCTTCGTTCTACCATCACCACCATTATAACATCTAGCTTCCATGGCAAGCGCTAAATCATTAGCTCTTCTAAATGCTGATACGAATAGGGGCACGAGAATTGGCACCATACTTTTTGCTCGTTTAAAAACACCACCAGATTCGAAATCAGCTCCTCTTGCCATCTGCGCCTTCATTATCTTGTCTGTCTCTTCCACAAGAATAGGTGTAAAGCGAAGAGCAATAGACATCATCATTGCTATTTCATGTACTGGTATCTTTATCTTATTAAGAAATCCAAGGGATTTCTCTAGCCCATCAGTAAGCCCGTTAGGAGTTGTGGTTAAAGTCATAACTGATGTTCCTACAATTAAATATGTCATTCTTATTATCATAAAAATACAGTTCTTAATTCCCACATCTGTTATATGTAGAAACCAAAACTGAACAAGTACTGTTCCTGGAGTTAAAAACAAATTAAAAATACCTGCTATTACAAGAAGAAGTACAATGGACTTAAGACCTTTTAACATAAATGACAAAGGCACCTTACATAGCACAATTATCATAACCAAAAATGCTGTTACAACAAGTATAGAAAATATATTACTTGCCAAGAAAACACTGACAATAAATAAAAGTGCACCCATTAGTTTAACTCTAGGATCAAGACGGTGTATTACTGATTCACCTGGGTAATATTGACCTATAGTAAGTTCTCTAAACATTATTATTATCCTTTACTTTATGCCATAAAGTCTAAGTATCTCCTCTTTAGCTTCATCAACGGTTGTAGCATCAGAAGATACATCAAATCCAAAACGCTTCATATCATTCATAAGATATGTTATTTCTGGAGCTTTTAGCCCCATTTTTTCCAATTCATTATAATTCTTATAAACCTCTTTAGGCGTATTGTCATATTCTATTTTCCCATGATTCATAACAATAATCCTATCAACAAATCTTGCTATATCTTCCATGCTATGAGATACAAGCACAATAGTATTGCCTGTTGACTTATGCATATTGTTAATCATTCCCAGAATATCGTCTCTTCCCTTCGGATCAAGACCTGCTGTAGGTTCATCAAGTATTAATATATCAGGTTTCATAGCAAGAACACCTGCTATTGCTACTCTCCTTTTCTGACCACCTGACAAATCAAATGGAGAAGCAGATATTAAATCTTCAGGAAAT
This sequence comes from Lachnospiraceae bacterium, assembly GCA_015057165.1. Lineage (GTDB taxonomy): Bacteria > Bacillota > Clostridia > Lachnospirales > Lachnospiraceae > RUG191. Next base: position 66,694 of record SVEY01000007.1, read on the forward strand.
TCTACAAGCTTTAATGCTTCATATACCCTGTCATCTATCTCTTCTTTAGACAAGCCAAGATTCTTAGGTCCAAAACATACATCTTCAAAAACAGTTGTTTCAAACAATTGATGCTCTGGATATTGAAAAACCATTCCAACCTTACTTCTAAGTTCTTTCTTAGGAAAATTCTTATCAGAAGTATCTTTTCCGTTGTAATAAATTGTTCCAGAAGTTGGTTTAAGAAGTCCATTCATATGTTGAATCAAAGTAGACTTACCAGAGCCTGTGTGACCAATTATTCCAAGGAATTCATTATCTTCAATTTTAAGTGACACATTTGAAAGTGCTGTTGTCTCGTAAGCATTTCCTGGTGAATACACATGAGACACTTTATCTAATATAATCGACATGATTTCCCCAATCTTCTACCTTGGTAAAGAATCTATTAATTCTTGTCTGGTAAGTATACCATCTTTAATATCTAATCCAGCCTTCTTTAGTTCATAAGCAAGAAGTGTAACCTGTGGCACATCCAGGCTTAATTCTTTTAATCTATCCACTTGAGAAAACACTTCTCTAGGAGTTCCCTGGAGTGACACTTTCCCATTATGCATCACAAATACCTTATCAGCATTTACAACTTCTTCCATATAATGTGTAATAAGAATTACTGTAACATGTTTCTCTCTATTAAGCTGATGCAAAGCCTCAATAACTTCTTGTCTTCCTACTGGATCAAGCATAGCCGTTGGCTCATCAGCAACAATACACTCCGGTTCCATAGCCATAACCCCTGCTATAGCTACCCTCTGTTTCTGACCTCCTGAGAGCTTATTAGGCGAGTGATCTCTATATTGCCACATATCCACTGCCTTCAGGCTTCTAATCACTCGTTCCCATATTTCATCAGTTGGAACTCCCATATTCTCTGGACCAAATCCAACATCTTCCTCGACAATACTTGCTATTATCTGATTATCAGGGTTTTGAAACACCATACCTGCTTTTTGTCTAACTTCCATAACATGGTCTTCTTCTGAAGTATCAATTCCATCTACCCAGAGAGTTCCCTCACTTGGAGTTAGAAGTGCATTAATATGCTTTGCAAAAGTAGATTTACCTGAACCATTATGTCCTAGTATACAGATAAACTGTCCCTTTTCAACATCTATATTCACTTTATCGAGAGCTACATTAATATCTTCAATGTTATCATCTTCGTCTCTTCTAATATATTGATAGGATACATCCTTCGCTTTAATTATTCCCATGACAGTCTATGTAATTCTCCCATTGTGTTAAGCGTACCAAAATTCTGTTGACGTAACGCTTCGTATAATACAACAGCAACTGAATTGGATAAATTCAAAGAGCGAATGTCTGACTCCATAGGAATTCTCACACATTTATCAGGATTCTCTACTAGAATCTCCTCTGGAATACCCCCACTCTCCTTGCCAAACATTATATAGTCACCATCATTATAACTTACATCAGAATATACATTCCTTGCTTTTGTAGTAGCCATATAAATATTAGCCTCAGGATTCTTAGACAAGAAATCCTGATAATCATCATAGATAGTTACATCCAAATCATTCCAATAATCCATGCCGGCACGTTTTATCATTTTATCATTAATAACAAATCCAAGAGGTTCAATAAGATGAAGCCTTGTCCCTGTTGCCACACAGGTTCTTCCTATGTTTCCTGTATTAGCAGGAATCTCCGGCTCAAATAATACAATATTAAGAGACATGCTGTTCCTCTCTTAATTCATTAACAAATTCTTCTATTCTGTCTAATGCTTTTTTCAAATTACTTAGAGAATATGCATATGAGATTCTAAGAAAACCTTCACCACAAGCTCCAAAAGCATTGCCAGGCACAACTGCAACCTTCTTTGATTTGAGAAGTCTTGTTGCAAATTCATCGGAAGTCATGTTAAATTCCTTAATTGATGGAAACATGTAGAAAGCGCCAAATGGTTCAAAGCATTTTAGTCCCATTTCTTCAAATCTATGAAGCAAATATCTTCTTCTGGCATTATACTCTTCCCTCATATCTGCCACTTCTTTATCACAATCTCTAATGGCTGTAACTGCTGCATACTGGCTTGTTGTAGGTGCACACATAATTGCGAACTGATGAATTTTCAGCATTTGTTCAATAATTTCCTTAGGTGCACAAGCATATCCCAGTCTCCATCCTGTCATTGCGTGAGACTTTGAGAAACCATTTATAAGAACAGTTCTCTCTCTCATTCCAGGAATATTAACTATACTCACGTGTTTTTCAAGATATGTAAGCTCAGAATAAATCTCGTCAGAAAGTACAAACAAATCATGTTTTTCTACAACCTTTGCTATCTGTTCAAGGTCTTTTCTTTCAAGAATAGCTCCCGTTGGATTATTAGGAAATGGTAGTACTAATACCTTTGTCTTATCAGTAATAGCATTTTCTAACTCTTCAGCTGTAAGCCTAAAATCATTTTCTTCTTTTAATTCTATAATAACAGGTGTTCCATTTGCCAGAATTGCACAAGGCACATAAGATACATAACTAGGCTGAGGAATCAATACTTCATCTCCTGGATCAAGCATTGCACGAAGAGCAATATCAATAGCTTCCGATCCTCCAACTGTAATAAGCATTTCTTCATATGGATTGTATTTCAAATCATATCTTCTATCTAGAAAATTTGCTATTTCTTCTTTTAATTCTTTAAGTCCTGCATTACTTGTGTAGAAAGTTCTTCCCTGTTCTAATGAATAAATCGCCTCGTCTCTTACTCTCCATGGTGTATCAAAATCCGGTTCACCAACACCAAGGGATATTGCATCCTTCATCTCACTTACAATATCAAAGAACTTTCTTATTCCTGATGGTTCAATTTCTACTACTGTTTTATTAAGTGGGTTTCTCATGGTAAAATCAATTCCCTTTCATCCTTATGACCTGCCTGCATTACTGTTCCGTGATCCTTATACTTTTTAAGAATAAAATTAGTCTTAGTACTTAGAATAGACTCTAGTGGAGAAAGCTTTGCTGATACAAATTCAGATACTTCTCTAAGAGTTTTTCCTTCAATAATAACCATAAAGTCAAAGCCACCAGATATAAGATACAAAGCGTTTACTTCAGGATAATGATAAATATGTTCTGCCACCTTATCAAATCCCATTCCTCTTTGAGGAGTTACTCTTACTTCAATAAGAGCCGTAACTTTCTCAACTCCTACCTTATCCCAATTAATAAGAGTATGATAGCCACATATTATATGTTCATTTTCCATTTCTTCAAGACAATTAAGCACGCTTGCCTCATCTGCATCCACAAGTACAGCCAGGTCATGTATATCTATTCGGCTATTCTTTTCGATGTAATTAAGTATCTTTTCCCTCATTAGTCTCTTCCTCCAATCACCTGATACAATTCATCCTTCTGTGGTGTCTCTAAAAACCTTATTTCATCGTTATTGATCAATCTTCTATCGTTAGAATCAGTTGCTTTTCCTATAATGGTAGCATCAATTCCCTGCTCTGATAATGCATTTACAATATCCTTACCATCTTTACCTGCTACTAAAAGGGAACCAGATGATATTAATTTATATGGATTAATTCCATAGAATTCACATATCTCTATTGTTTCCTGTCTAACCTTAATCTTCTTAAGGTCAATATCAAGGCCAACATTAGAAGCTTCTGCTATCTCCCATAGGGCTCCGAATATTCCACCTTCAGTAACATCATGCATAGATGATGCTAATTCCTTTACAGCTCTAGCATCCTCTACTATTAATATTTCTTTATCAAAATTTACTGCCTTATCTATCATTTCTTTATTGAAATGATTAACTAACTCAGAATATTTCTCTTTTGCAATAATACTAGTTCCTTCAAGTCCAATTGCCTTAGTCATTACAATATCCATACCTGGCTTAATGGCACCAGTATTAAGCAGCTTATTCTCTTTTACTTTTCCAACACCTGTTATGGAAATAAGCGGCTGATTAACAACTCTTGTAACCTCTGTATGCCCTCCCATAACCTGAATGTTCAATTCATGACACACGTCATATACATCAGACATTATTTCTCTTAATTCTTCTTCAAGAGATTTGTCTGGAAGAAGTATGGTAAGCATTATCCCAAAGGGCTCAGCTCCAGAACAAGCAATATCATTAACAGTAATATATACAGATAATTTGCCAATATCCTTTGCTGTTCCTGTAATAGGATCAGTTGAAATAACTAGCGCTTCATCTTCTGCTAATTTAAGCGCAGCACAGTCTTCACCAACTCCCGCTCCTATTAATACTTCTTTTCTAACATTATTAGTTTTTTTCAGAACTGCACGTTTAAGTACATTTTCTGGTAATTTTCCCACTTTCATATTATATCATACCATAAAAGACTGCTCAAATTACGAGCAGTCTTATCCTTTTAATATTATAATCTCTTTATCGACTATTGTGCCGGAGTAGCTGCCTCAGGCTGTGCTGCTTCAGGTTGTGCTGGGTCAGCAGCGGGAGTAGCCGCAGGTTGTGGTGCACCAGACACTGCTGCTTTAACTGTTGCTTCATCATTTGTTGCTATGGCCGAATCAATTGCTGCTTTTCCTTCAGGTGATAGCCCGGCTGTTCCAATTGAATATATGGTATTACCTGGCTTGTATGTACTATTATTAAATACATTTCTGCTCTGTTCTTGTCCATTTACAGTAACAACCTTCCAAAGTCTCGCTGTGTATCCAGTATGAGCACTTTGTTCTTTCTTAATTGTTCCAGCCGGTAATTCAGGCGAATACTTAAATGACACTCCTGCATCGGTCTGAGATGTTACTTCACTGACAAAGTCAATTTTTCTATTAGAATCTCTAGTCTCTTTACCATATACATTGAAATAAATCTTGCCACCTTCACAATATCCTTCAATGTAGATTGGTGTGCTTTGATTGTTCTTGAACTTAAAATCAAGTATTCCTTCAGCAATAGCTGCATCTGCAGATGGCGGAACATAAGTAACTATCATGGAGTGATTATTACGCTGTACAATCTCAAGCTCAGCTCTAATAACTGCATTATATAGAGTTGATGACACCTGACATATTCCTCCACCGTATGACTCAACAGTCGTTCCATTTTCATAAGAACCTGCAAGTTCATATCCATTTTCTGCTGTAAAAGGAACTACAGCATCAGTAACAGAGAATGTCTCTCCAGGATAAAGAATTGAACCATTTATCTTAGAACATCCATTTTTAACATTTTTAGATCTTCCAGCTGCCGAAGAAGAAAAATCAGTATTGAAACTTCCTAAGCAATCTTTTACAGAAGATAGTTCTTCCTGACTTCCAATAGGATCCTTGGTCTCTACAACTAAGTCAATCTGACTACTATTACCATTCCATCCCTTACTAATATAATCTGCAATTCTATCCGCAGATTGATTAACATCAACTATCTTCCCCTGAGTTCCTGGCACATATTGAAATGTTCCATTCTCTCTTTTCAAACCATTATTAACAACTTTCGTATCTAGGTATACCTTATTCTTCTCAAGATACTTAGCTACAGAAGCATTCTTTGCAGTAAGAGATACTTTGAAATCCTTACCCTTGCCGGACTCCAAATCCTTAGAGGCTTTATATCTGTATAAAGGATTACCCTCATTTCCATAATTAGCAGCTCTTTCTGCTACATCAGAATTCTTAACACACAGATCCAAGTCTTTACCTGTTGCATCTACAGACTTATCTCCAGCCACAAGTTTAAATACTGTGCTTTTTGAGTCACCTAAAGAAGCATCTACTGTCTTTGTAGCTTTTGTAACACTTTGTCCTGATACATCTTTTCCTTCAATTGTTATACCCTTAGGGATTGTTTTCTCATCGTTAGTTGAATTCTCTGTATTAGATTTGCCTGTTGAATTAGATGTTGTATCACTTGTAGTATTAGTTGCATTAGCCGCTGACGCTTCAAAGCTCACAAAAACTGCCATAGAAAGTGCCACAACGGATATTGCCAATACTATACTCTTACTAATCTTATTCATAAGTACCCTCATAATCTCTACTTACATATCTCAAAATATGTTATAATAATTTCACTTGTATTTTACACCTTAATTATTATATCAGATTCATTACACATTTTTTGACTTTTTTTATATAAAATATACGTAGTTTATGGAAAGGATGCACAAATGTTATTTCCTATTTTAGGCATAGTATTAGTCGGCATGATAGCCCTGGCTTTAAGATATAGATATCTTAATAAAAAAATCGACAACGATAATGATGATTTTTACGAGAGAGAAAGAAGAGCAAATTCTACTCCCACAAAAGACATTTCCAATTTGAAGTTTCTAGAAATACCATTAGATAAATTTCCTATTGGTGAAATTGATGATCCAGAAGTTATAGAAATTGAAAATAGGCTCTCGGACCTTTCTTCTAAAGAAATTCTCAATCTCACAGGAAAGACAAATACTGATTTAAAAGAAGAATATGGTGTGACGAATTTCGAAAAAATGCAACAATATGGCGAAAACTTCAACGACCTTACAATTGCACTAGTAGATTATGGCAACGAATTAATGCTAAGGAACAGATACGATGACGCAATTAAAGTCTTAGAATATGGAATAGCAATAAAAACTGACGTAAGCAAAAATTACACATTGTTAGGCGATTGTTACAGCACAAAAGGTCAGATTAGGAAAATCCAATTCCTTCGTGAACAGGCAGAGCATTTTGAAGGTATTATGAAAGATAGCATATTAAGACATTTAGATAAATTACTAGCTTCATCTGAAAGCTTAGAAGATTTCGAAGAATAAAAAGAGCGTAAGCTTGCAAATTACAAGCTTACGCTTTATTTTAGTATTTTTTAAGAATAGCTTTTATATAATCTTTGTATTCATCTCTTACATCTTTAGGACCTTCAATATAAGCTTTATCCCCTAATCCTGATAGCCATCCAAAGAATTGAGGACTAACTTCTAATTCTATTGTTACCCTGGCTTCATTTCCTTTTTCTATTATATCTATATCATATCCAAATCTGTCAATAAAGACTCCTACAATAGAATTATCACATACAATTTTTACATTTCTAGTCTCACCTTGATACATACCAAAAGAATTTCTAGCAATTGCTGCTATTTTTTTACGATCAATGCCAGCAATCCCTTCTCTTTCCTCATCAATTTCTTCAACCGAATCCATCTTGTCTACTCTGTAATATCTAATATCTTCTCTTTTATCAGAATATGCCACTAGGTAATAATTTTCGTCAAACCACATAAGACAAGCCGGACTTACAATAATATGCTCCCCATCATATCTATATTCTTTTTCCTTCTTCGCATTCCATCTATAATACCTAAAGGATATTTTACTATTATTATCAATACATCTATAAATTGTATCAATAGCATAGAATGTTTTCTCTCCTCGTCCCTGATTTCTATTAGGCACTACAACCTGTCTTGAAAGTTCACGGGCATCATATACATTTCCAAGACCTGCTATTCTGTCTACCAAATCCTTCGCCTTCTTCTCACTAATAAAACGCGATGAAGAAATAGCATCAACGAGTAATTTAAGCTCCGCAAGTTCAAAGCTTTTATCAGCAATATAATATCCGCCCTTATACTCTTCAGACTTCTCTATATCTAATCCATACTCAAGAAGAATACTGATATCCGAATAAATACTTTTTCTCTCTGCTTCTATACCCATATCGCTTAATCTATCTATTATCTCATTAGCATTAAGCGGATGATTCTCATCTGTCTCATTTAAAAGAATATTCATAACATATAGAAGTTTTAGCTTTTGACCTGATTTATTAGCCATAACTTTCCCCCTTTGTCAATAATTTAATCTTCAGCAATGAATAATACTCCCAGTGTTCCGTATCCACAGTGACTAGCTACAGTTGCCCCTGCATGTGTTATACATATTTCATCAAATTTATTAAGACTTTCAATATATCCTCTTACAGCGTCTTCTATTTCCTTTGCTACACCTGTAAAAGTGATAAATACTCTTGTAGAATCAGCTTTAAGAATTGCCTCTTCCATGTCTTTTGCATATTCTAGTACTACTCTGTTATATTTTCCTCTATACTTCTTTCCAACCTGCATTGCTCCATCTACTACTTCTATTCTAGGATGAAGCTTAAGGGCAGATCCTGCAAAGGCTGCTGCTCCAGAACATCTTCCTCCACGATGAAGATAAGTAAGGGTGTCAACTACGAAGCTTGCTCTTACTTTAGGTATTAATTCATCAATGCCCTTTAATATATCTTCTCTTGACATATTCTTTTGTGCCATCTCTGCAGCTTTACATACAAGAAGTCCTATTCCTGTTGATAAATTCTTTGAATCCACTACACTTATTTTATCTTCTGCTTCTATTTCCTCGGCCGCAATTCTCATTACATTTCCAGAAGTTGACATTGATTGTGATATTGAAAATGCAATTATCTCATCACCAGCATTTATTACAGGCTGAAATAAAGATGTAGCATCTTCTACAGAAGGTGCAGAAGTCTTGGGTGTAGTTTTATTGTCATCTGACCATTTGAATAATTCATCTAAAGTAATATCCACTCCATCTTTATATTCTTTTTCACCTAATAATACATGAAGCGGAAGAATTAATACATTAAATCTTTTCACAAGCTCAGGTGATAAATCACATGTACTGTCTGCTACTATTCTAACCATCTTGTCCTCCTAGCTTTTTCGACGCCTTTTGTATTTTCGTTTACGTCTTGCGTTCTTGCCATTATTTTTTCTATACTCATTTATCCTATCAGCAATTGTATCGTAATCTCTCTCAAAAAGTTCCACTAAGAACTGCTTCTGAAGTATATCATGAGATACATTCTTAACTATCTTATCTCCCACAAACTTCTTTGATTTCTGTTTATAGGCCGGCATATCATTAATCTCTAGAATATGCGAAAGTTCAAATCTCCATAGAATTTCTATTTTACGATTCCAATCCACATTAGGATTAGTCTGTGGTTCTCTTAAGAAATAAAAATCCAAACCATCTTGATTCTCTTCTACAGTTATAATTCCCCAATAGTCTGGCACATGTTCTCTGATGTGATTTCCATGGCTGCTACCTACAACAACATAATTATAATCATAGTAATAATCGTAGTATTTTACTTGTCTAGATAACCTTGCATAAGTATCAGCGTCGCTCTTAATCTCTATACCATAAATAGCTTCTTCTGTAATCATAACAGCATCAGCTCTAGCGCCACCTATTATTTTTTCTTCAAATATACGAGACTTTCCATACTTTTCTTCTAAAAGTTCAAATAATGGCTCTCTTATATCTTTGTCATATAACATTTTATGACTCTGTATTATCTGACTTAACATCAGAAGAATCGTTATCTATCTGTTGCTCTGGCATTGGCTGTTCTGGCATTGGCTGTTCTGACATTGGCTGTTCTGGCATTGGCTGTTCTGTCGTTGGCTGTTGGTTAAGCGTAGGATTACTTGATACAAATCCTGTACTTCCACCCATCTTAATTGCACGATACAAATTAGCATCAGTAGCAAAATAATATGGATTAACGTAGAATAATCCAAGTATTCCGCATGTAAGTGAATTAAGAATAAACCATCCAATAAATGATAGGTCTAAGACAAAAGCATCCCACTTATTACCCATCATCATTTCTTTACTCTTCTTAAAAGCTTCCTGGTGTGTCATACTAGGATTCTCTGCAATAAGATATGGCATCATTCTATATTCGTACAATTTGATAATTCCCGGAATAATAAACAATAATGACCATAGGAAAACAAATAAGTCTCTTAAGAATAATGTTCCAACATTCTTAATATACTGATTCTTAAATCCATTACCAAGATCTTTCAAATCAGCTGGTCTTTCGTAAGCATTTAAGAATAACGACTGACAACCAAGAATTATAGGATTAATCAAAAATGCCTTGAATACAAACCCAATGGCTAAGGAAATAATTGATACAATAAGAACTACAATAACAATCATAACAATAGACATGCCCATGAATCCATAAGCTGCTTTATTGTTATTCCATGTACCATAATCACCATTAAGGTCCTTATTCATTCCTTTTTCTATCTCTTTTTCGATTTTGTCTTCTAAATCATCAGCATCATTAATACCATTTATATAAACTGTAGAAATATCTCCATCTTCATCAGTTACCTTCAGATAATCACTCTTATCATTAACTGTTGCGACAGTCTGATATTCATAATGTCTGTGCTTATTGGAATTCTTACCGCCTAAAAATCCACTAAATCCACCTACAAATCCAGAAATAGTTCCTCCTAAGCCACCTGATACTATAATAATAATCAAGCCTGCAAGTACCATTTTCCAGTAATTCTCTGAACTAAATGTAAATACTTTCCTTGCCTCTTCTTTTAATTTTGGTCTACTCCACATTCAAATCACTCCTTTTTACCATTTTAAACAGTAGCCTCTTTTTCAGATTTATCTTTAAATGCTATCTTAAGTAATATTGGTGTTATTAAAGTTGTAACAATAACCATGATAACTATAGGGGCAAATAAATCGCCTTCTATAAGTCCAACTTGTTGCCCCTTAGATGCAACAATAAGAGCAACTTCACCTCGGCTAACCATTCCTACACCAATCTGTGTGGCTTCTTTCCAACTGAATTTGCTTGCTTTTGCTCCAAGTCCGCATCCAATCAGTTTTGAAATAATAGCAACAAGAGTCAGAACAATTGCAAATATCCACATATTGACATCCATTCCGGAGAATGTTGCTTTAATACCTATACTTGCAAAGAAAATCATACTGAAGAAATGATTATTAATTGTCTCAACTCTATGGTCAAGATAATCACTTATCTTAGAATTACAAAGCATAAGACCTGCGAAGTAAGCACCTGTTATATCTGCTATTCCAAACAGTTCTTCTGAGCCAAAGGCAAGTATGAAGCAAAATGCCATTCCAAATATTGATGCTCTTCTCTTACCATCTCGTGTAACAAGAAATCCCTCTGAGAATTTCACAATGATATATAATACAACAAGCGCAACTGCATATATACCAATTTTTATAAATACAGTTCCTATTTCTACGCTTGGATCTGCCATACTCGTTACTATAGTAAGAACTATAATACCAAGAATATCATCTATTACTGCTGCTCCCAGTATCGTTGTTCCAACAGCTCCTTTCAACTTACCCATTTCACGAAGCGTCTGAACTGTAATACTAACCGATGTTGCTGTAAGAACAACTCCGACAAATATACACTTAAGAAGTTCTGTATGTTCCATTATATTCTCATGGAAAAATAGAGCATAAGATCCGGCGCCAAGACCAAGTGGTACTATAACACCTATTGCAGCAACTATAAATGATGCAAGAGCATTGCTCTTAAGTTCTTTAATATCGGTTTCAAGTCCCGCACCATACATAAGAAGTACTACACCTACTTCTGCTGCGTACTCTAAGAAAACTCCTCCATCACCTTCAAAACTGACTATTCCTATTAGTGAGGGGCCAATAATTATACCGGCAATTAATGCTCCCACAACTTCTGGCAAATGTATTTTCTTACATATAATACCTAGTAGTTTTGTAGCAACAAATATTAATGCTATTTCAAGCAAAAAATAATAATCCATTTTTCTCACTCTCTTTCTTTTATTCCACTTTTTTCATACAACATATAATATATAACAAAAGAGTATATTTTTCAATATACTCTTTTCTATATATGTGTCATTATTAGTACATATTATTCCATATTCAACAGCTTATAACACAAATCTATTTTATCCGGGGATTCTATACTATTTTGAAATTCAACTTTGCCTTTATCAGTACTATCTGTAAGTATTCCAGCTTCCTCAATACGTCTTTTCATTTCTCTAGCAGTACCTTCGCTTCCATCGAAGATCCTGACCCCCGGTCCCAGGATTTGTCTGATTACATCCTGCACAAAAGGATAATGGGTACATCCTAGAACAACTGAATCAATGGTGCCATTCCTATAAGGCAATAACAGTTCTTCTAAGAATTTTCTTACCTCAGGTGTCTTTGCTTTACCCTGTTCCACATATTCCATTAGGCCAGGACAGGGAAGTCCATAAATAGTTGCCTTATCTTCATACTTCTCAAAGAGTATCCTAAACTTTTCTTCCTTGATCGTCATAGGCGTTGCAAGAACAAGAACTCTAGGATGCCTCTTATATAATGATGCAGGTTTTAGAGCCGGTTCTATTCCAACTAATGGAAGATAAGGGTATTTTTCTCTCAAACACCTTACAGCTGCTGAAGTTGCAGAATTACATGCAATAGCACAGGCCTTTACAGGATAAGCCATAAATTCTTCGACTTTATTTATAGTTAGTCTCCTTACTTCTTCTGTACTCTTTGTACCATATGGAGCATTCTTAGAGTCACCAAAGTATAAACAGTTCTCATTTGGCATTATTTTAACCATTTCTCTTAGAACGCTTATTCCGCCAACGCCAGAATCAAATACAGCAATAGGCTTATGTTTGAGATCAAATTCTTCTTTGTGATTTACTACAAATTCGTATTTCTTCTCAATATCATTTATTTGATTGTACTCATCTAATATCACTTTATCAACATCCATGCTTATAATCCTTCTAATATTAGTTGGATATTCAAAAAAGCAAGACCCTTAAGGTCTTGCTTACATTATTGATTAAACAAGCTCAAGAACTACTTCTAATGCTCCATCACCTTTACGTTGTCCAATCTTGATGATTCTTGTATATCCACCATTGCGGTCAGCATATTTTGGTGCAATCTCATCAAATAACTTATTAGGCATATCTACCTTCTTCATCTTCTTTCCTTCACCTTCTTGTACAGGATAAAGAACCTTTAACATCTCTCTACGAGCATGTAATCTGGAAGGTTGATCCTTCTTAATAGTCTTGTCTACTGTATCATATACAGTTACTTTTTTACCATCTACAACTTCTTTAACACGTCTGCCAGTCTTGTCTTTACGAGCAACCTTAGCCTGAACTGTTACTTCTTCGAAGTTATCCTTCTCTTTAACTGCAAGTGCGATTAAACCATCTGCAATCTTAGATACTTCCTTAGCCTTAGCCTCTGTTGTAACAATTCTTCCATGATATAGAAGTTGTGTTACCTGACCACGAAGTAAAGCCTTTCTTTGTGATGATGTTCTACTTAATTTTCTATACTTTGCCATTTTCTATTCCTCCTTAAATGCCAATACAAGTAAAAAATGCGTCTTGCGTCTTACTCCTTGCTACCTGTGCAAAGCACCTTGTAGCACCGCCTGCCTTTATAAGTTCAACTTACTATTAGGCTGGCGTCCTTGTTTACACCTAAGAATCTAGAAGACTACGCCTGCGGTCTTACTAGTCTCCCAGTTTCCTATTATGTTCTTTACAAAAGTATCCTAGTCGTTCTCTCTTGCTAGTGATACTCCAAGTTCACGTAGTTTATCTACGATTTCATCAAGAGATTTTCTTCCAAGATTTCTAACCTTAGATAGCTCTGAATATGTCTTATTAGTAAGTTCAGCAACAGTATTGATGTTTGCTCTCTTAAGACAATTGTATGAACGAACTGTAAGCTCTAAGTCGTCAATGCTCTTATCGTTTGCAACAGGAGATTCAACGTCTTCTTGAACATTCATTACTTCAGCATTTGCTGCAACCTCTGAAATATCAATAAATAATTTCAAATGTTCTGACATAACTTTTGCTGCCAGACTAATAGCATCATCAGGAGCCATTGTTCCATTTGTATACACTTCTAATGTAAGTTTATCGAAATCTGTAACGTTTCCGACACGAGTGTTCTCAACCTTAATATTAACTCTTTCAATTGGAGTGTAGATAGAATCTACAGCTATTACACCAATTGGAGTATCTTCTGTCTTGTTCTTCTCTGCAGGCACATATCCACGTCCCTTAGTAATTGTAAGTTCCATAAAGAACTTTGCACCAGGTCCGCATGTTGCAATAACAAGATCAGGGTTAATAACTTCTATATCTCCGCCAAATACGATGTCAGAAGCTCTTACAACTCCTTCGCCCTGATACTCTACATATGCAAGTACAGGTTCATCTGAATCACCATTGTCGCGAAGCTCAAGTTCCTTTACGTTCATAACGATTTCAGTAACGTCTTCTTTAACACCTTCAATTGTGCTTAACTCATGAAGGACATTATCCATCTTGATCTGGCTTACTGCCGTACCAGGAAGAGTGGAAAGCATAATTCTTCTAAGGGAATTACCAAGTGTTGTACCATAACCTCTCTCTAATGGCTCAACAACAAATTTTCCATACTTCTTATCTTCTGAAATCTCTGCGATTTCAATGTTAGGTTTATTAAAATTAAACATTTAAAATCCTCCATTTCCCCGAAACACTTATTATTTAGAATATAACTCGACGATAAGCATTTCATCAACTGGTACATCGATTTGATCTCTTGTAGGCATTTCCTTTACAGTACCCTGTAAATTATCTGCATCTACATCAAGCCAATCTGGAACGATTCTTCCACCTGTAACTTCAGTGATTTCTTTAAATCTTTGAATATTCTTGCTCTTCTCACGAACTTCAATAACATCTCCAGCCTTAACAAGATAAGATGGAATGTTAACGCTCTTACCATTAACTAAGAACATCTTGTGGTCAACAACTTGTCTTGCTTCCTTACGAGTTCTAGCAAATCCCATACGGAATACAACATTATCAAGACGAGACTCAAGGATAATCATAAGGTTTTCACCAGTCATACCCTTCTTCTTGTCAGCCTTCTCATAATAGTTTCTAAAAGGCTTCTCCATTACTCCATAGATGAACTTAGCCTTTTGCTTTTCTCTAAGTTGAAGTCCATACTCAGACTTTTTACGTCCTGTTCTATTTGACTTTCTTCTTGATTTCTTATCATATCCTAGATATACAGGATCAAGGTCTAATGATCTGCATCTCTTAAGGACAGGTGTTTTATTAACTGCCATATTAGATAATCCCTCCTATTAAACTCTTCTACGCTTTGGTGGACGACATCCGTTATGTGGAACAGGTGTAACGTCAGTAATTGATGTTACGTCAATGCCACATGCATTAAGAGCACGAATTGCTGCTTCTCTTCCTGAACCAGGTCCCTTTACGAATACGTCTACTGTCTTTAATCCATGAACGAGTGCAGCATTTGCTGCTGTCTCAGCTGCCATCTGTGCAGCATATGGAGTAGATTTCTTTGAACCTCTAAATCCTAGACCTCCAGCACTTGCCCATGATAGAGCATTTCCCTGTGCATCTGTTAGTGTAACAATTGTATTATTAAAAGATGCCTGGATATGTGCCTGTCCGCGTTCAACGTTTTTCTTTACACGCTTTTTTGTTGATTTCTTTGCAACTTTAGCCATATCTAAACTAACCTACTTTCTTTAATTCTTTACAAACTCTACATACAACATTACTATGTAATGTATCTTCGTCATAATAATCTATCCCACCTTCATAGGGATTATAATCATGACTTATTTCTTCTTACCAGCAACAGTTCTCTTTGGACCCTTGCGAGTTCTAGCATTAGTCTTAGTCTTCTGTCCACGAACAGGAAGTCCCTTTCTATGACGAATGCCTCGATAACATCCAATTTCCTGAAGTCTCTTAATATTAAGTGCAATTTCTCTTCTCAAATCACCTTCAACTGTCATTGTTTCATCAACAACTGCACTTATTCTCTTAACTTCATCATCTGTTAAATCTTTTACACGTGTATCAGGACTAACCTTAGCAGCCTCAAGAATCTTATTAGAGCTTACTCTTCCGATTCCATAGATGTATGTTAAGCCAATCTCAACACGTTTTTCTCTTGGTAAATCTACACCTGCAATACGAGCCATGTGTGTTTACACCTCCATTTTTCTACTACTTTAACTACACTACCATTTTCTTCCTAAATCAAGTGGAAGAAGCCTTATATGCAATCACCGACCAAATCGATGACTGCAACGCAAACCCAACATCATATAGTTGGTAAGCGATATTACAAGACTAACCGTCCCGGTATGTAAGACGATCCCGCCGAATATATTATGAAATGCAATTGTTGCATTAGCCGCGCATAAATATACGACACGAGTATAATAACTAGCCTTGTCTTTGTTTGTGTTTAGGGTTTTCGCAAATAATCATTACTCTACCCTTTCTTTTGATAACCTTGCACTTCTCGCACATAGGCTTCACTGATGATCTTACCTTCATGGGGTTTCCTCCCTTCTCATCATAATACTACGTTTCCACAAACTTCTTGCAAATGGGCGCAATGTGCCCATAGACGCATCTAACAGTATAACAAAAAGCCCTTGAACAAGTCAAGGACTTTTTTATCAATTTTAATAATTTATTTGTCTCTCCAAATAATACGTCCCTTAGACAAATCATAAGGGCTCATTTCGATTGTTACTTTGTCACCAGGCAATATTCTAATATAGTTCATACGAAGCTTTCCACTAATATGAGCTAATATCTGGTGTCCGTTTTCTAATTCAACTTGAAACATTGCATTTGGTAATTTTTCAAGAACTTTTCCCTCTACTTCAATTACATCCGCTTTTGACATATAAATCTCCTTTTTTATTAAACATTTCCTATTGCTTAGAATCAAGATAGCTATTATAACAAGCTATAACTTCTTCAATCAAATTATCGTCTAAATCATCTATATCTTTAATCTTTGATTTTACATCCTCTGGCAAATTCTTTATAAGCTGAACATGTTTCTTATTCTTCACCTTCGGACTATTAATGGTCTTCGTTGTACCATTTACTAAATCAAAAGAATTATCTTCTTCTTTATAAACTACATAAATATGATTTTTGTCATGTCCTGCCAAGGACCTTCCTAGATAAATATTCATTTCGATATTCCATTTTACAAAACAGCTAAGAGGAAAGACATCTTTCCTCTTAGCGAATTTTATTAACCTAAAATCTTAACGATTTCTGCAAACACATCTTCCATAGGCTGTGTTCCGTCAACTGACTTTAAGATACCAGCCTCCTTATAATAGTCAATAAGCGGTTGTGTCTGCTCATGATATACATCAAGTCTCTTCTGTACTGTCTCAGGTTTATCATCATCTCTTAGTACCAGCTTACTTCCACATGCATCACATATTCCTTCCTTCTTAGGTGGAATACTTACTACATGATATGTAGCTCCACAATCAAGGCAAGCACGACGACCAGACATACGCTTCACAATGTTCTCATCTGGAACATCTACATCAATAGCATAGTCCATCTTCTCACCAAGCTTATTAAGAGCATCAGTAAGTGCTTCTGCCTGAGGAATTGTTCTTGGAAATCCATCAAGCACAAAACCATTCTTGCAGTCGTCCTGACCAATTCTGTCAACAACCAAATCACATGTTAACTCATCTGGAACTAAAAGTCCCTGATCCATATATTCTTTTGCTTTCTTACCAAGCTCAGTTCCATTCTTTATATTAGCACGGAAGATATCTCCTGTTGAGATATGTGGTATAGAATACTTTCCTGCAATTTGCTTTGCCTGTGTTCCTTTTCCAGCACCAGGCGCGCCTAACATAATAATTTTCATATAAAAACCTCCTCAAAGCCCTACTCCAAGAATCCCTTGTAGTTACGAACCATCATCTGGGATTCAACTTGCTTTAATGTCTCGATTACTACACCAACAACGATAATAATTGATGTACCACCAAATGATACATTTGCACCAAACAAACCATTAAACACGATAGGCATAATTGCGACTATAGATAATCCAATTGCTCCAATGAAAATGATATGATTAAGTACTTCCTGAAGATAATTACTTGTTGGTTCACCAGGTCTTATTCCCGGGATAGAACCGCCTTGTCTCTTCATATTGTTGGCAATCTCTAATGGGTTAAATGTAATTGATGTGTAGAAGTACGCAAATGCAATAATAAGCAAAATATATACTACTGCACCAATTGTATATACAAACTGATCTGTCTTGAACCAGTTAGATTGCGATAATCCTTTAAGCACATGACCCCAGAAGCCTTCAACATTATTCTTTCCAAGCAAACTGCATATAATAACAGGAGTTTGCATAAGTGATTGAGCAAAGATAACAGGCATAACACCAGCGGTGTTTACCTTAAGTGGAATATATGTAGAATTTCCACCAATCTGCTTCCTTCCCTGTACTTTCTTGGAATACTGTACCGGTATTTTTCTCTCTGCATTTTGTAAATACACTACAAGAATTACAGTACCAACAATTACAGCAGCAATAATAAGACCACTTAAGATTCCTTTCGCAACAATCTTTCCACTAATGAACTGCTCATATAGAGATGTTAAATCACTAGGAATACGTGAGATAATGTTGATAATAAGCACAATTGATATACCATTACCAATACCATGCTCAGTAATCTGCTCACCTATCCACATTAGAACAGTAGAACCACCAGTAAGTACTGCTACTACAAGAATTACGTATAATGCGTTGAACTCAGTAAGATAACCACTTCTACCAAAACCTATAGCCATTGCTGTTGACTCTAAAACAGCGAGTCCAACAGTAACAAGTCTTGTTATCTGCGTCATTTTCTTACGACCTTGTTCACCATCACGCTGCATTTCTTCAAGCTTTGGAATAGCTATTGTAAGAAGCTGCATAATAATTGATGATGTAATATATGGTGTAATACTAAGTGCAAATATAGACATCTTCTCGAAAGAACCACCAGTAATAGCATCAAAGAAACTCATAGAGTCTCCAGCGCTATTAAACAGGTTCTTAAATACATCAGGATCTACACCTGCAACAGGGATACCTGAACCAAGTCTTACTACAACTAGCATCAAGAATACAAACAATATACGTCTTCTAAGGTCTTTTATCTTGAATACATTAATAAAAGATTCAAACATTAGATCACCTCTGCTTTACCACCTAAAGCTTCTATCTTTTCCTTTGCACTCTCGCTGTATGCGTTTACAGCAACATTTAACTTCTTAGTAAGCTCACCGCCACCAAGAATTTTAACACCGTCGCGTGGATTCTTAACGATTCCTTTTTCGATTAATGTATCAACTGTTACATCTGCACCATTGTCGAATACTTCAAGTGCTGACATGTTAATTCCAACTATGTTCTTAGAATTTCTGCACTTAAAACCTCTCTTAGGAATACGTCTATATAAAGGCATCTGACCACCTTCGAAACCAGGCCTTGGAGCTCCTGAACGAGCTTTCTGTCCCTTGTGTCCCTTACCAGCTGTCTTACCATTTCCTGAACCGTGTCCACGACCGCGTCTGAAATTATCACTATGCTTTGAGCCTTCTGCTGGCTGTAAGTTAGATAAATCCATTATGACACCTCCCTTTTTATTCTTCAACTTCAACTAAGTGATTTACGTGTCTGATCATACCACGTGTGGCATCATTATCAGGCAACTCCACTGTTTGATGGAGTTTTCTTAATCCCATAGCTTCAACAGTTTTCTTATTCTTAGGTACTGCTCCAATTGGAGACTTTACAAGTGTTACTTTTAAAGTTTTTTTCTTAGCCATTTATTTTTCCTCCTTAACCGAGAATCTCTTCTACAGTCTTACCACGAAGTCTAGCAACTTCTTCTGGAGATTTTAACTGAGCTAGCGCATCGATAGTTGCAAGAACTACGTTCTGCTTATTAGATGATCCAAGAGATTTTGTACGGATATTCTGGATACCTGCAAGTTCACAAACTGAACGAGCTGGACCACCAGCGATAATACCTGTACCTTCTGGAGCTCTCTTTAAAAGGACTGATGCACCAGTATGTTTTCCAGTGATATCATGTGTAATACTGTGGTTCTTATCTAATTTTACTGTAATAAGCTTCTTAATTGCATCTTCCTTACCCTTACGGATAGCTTCAGGAATTTCAGTAGCCTTACCTAGACCTGCACCAACATGACCATTGCCGTCACCAACAACAACTAGAGCTGTAAAACGCATATTACGTCCACCTTTAACAACCTTAGTTACACGCTTGATCGATACCACGTTTTCATTTAATTCTAATTGACTAGCATCAATAATTTCACGTTTCATGTACGCTAACCTCCTTAAAATTCTAATCCAGCTTCTCTAGCTGCATCAGCTAATGCTTTGATCTTACCTGCATATATAAAGCCGCCTCTATCAAAGACAACAGTCTTAATACCCTGATCTAGAGCTTTCTTAGCAACAACTTCGCCAAGCTTTGATGCTGCTTCCACATTATTTGTCTTCTCTAAACCATTTTTCACTTCTTTATCAAGTGTTGACGCAGAAGTTAGTGTATGACCAACTGTATCATCAATAATTTGAGCATACATATGATTATTACTTCTAAATACAGCAAGTCTTGGCTTAGATGCTGTACCAGAAATGTTATTACGGATTCTTTTATGTTTATCGTTACGAACAACCGCTCTTGATTTCTTATTAACCATTTCTATATCACTCCTTTAATTATTTACCAGTCTTACCAACTTTACGTCTAATAACTTCATCAGCATACTTGATTCCCTTACCCTTATATGGTTCAGGTCTTCTCTTATCTCTGATTTCAGCTGCGTATTGGCCAACTTTTTCTTTATCTATACCTTTGATGATAATTCTATTACCATCTACACTAGATTCTAGTCCTTCAGGGTCTTCCATCTCCACTGGATGTGAAAAACCAAGGTTAAGTGTTAATTTCTTTCCTGATTTCTGTGCTCTATATCCAACACCATTAACTTCAAGAACTTTCTCATAACCTTCTGTTACACCAATAACCATGTTATTAATAAGAGTTCTTGTCAAACCATGAAGAGATTTCATCTTCTTTAGGTCATTAGGTCTTGTTACTGTAACTTGTTCGCCCTCAACCTTGACTTCCATTTCTACAGGAAGCGATCTCTCAAGAGTTCCCTTAGGACCTTTTACAGTCACACGATTATTTTCTGCTACGCTTACAGTTACACCTGCAGGAATAGCGATTGGCATTCTTCCTATACGTGACATGCCCGTACCTCCTTATAAAATTAAACTTATCAACGAATTTCAAATAGCATTTTAAAAAATGCATCCCACAACATTTTGCCTTCGGCAAAATGTCGAAATGAGTCTTGCGCTATTACATTTAGCATCCCACAACATTTTGCCTTCGGCAAAATGTCGCCTTGTCATAAGGCATCCTCCCGCAAGCGGGCCCCTCCTTATGACCTACCAAACAAACGCTAAAACCTCACCACCAACAGCAAGCCTCTTAGCTTCTTTATCTGTTACGATTCCTTTGTTTGTTGAAAGGATAGCTACTCCAAGTCCTCCAAGAACTGATGGAATCTCATCCTTACCAGCATAAACACGAAGACCTGGCTTAGAGATTCTCTTAATACCAGAGATAATCTTCTCATTCTTATCACTAC
Source organism: Lachnospiraceae bacterium (assembly GCA_015057165.1). Taxonomy (GTDB): domain Bacteria; phylum Bacillota; class Clostridia; order Lachnospirales; family Lachnospiraceae; genus RUG191. Next base: position 88,185 of record SVEY01000007.1, read on the forward strand.
CATATTTCATAGTAATGCGAATTGTCTTAAATGCTCCATCTTCTACGATGTCATATTTCTCAATATATCCTTCATCTACTAAGATACCTGCAATAGCAACCTTCATCTTAGATGCAGGAATATCAACTGTATCATGTTTTGCAGTATTTGCATTACGTATTCTTGTAAGCATATCTGCAATTGGATCACTCATTGTCATGATTTTATTCCTCCTTGTATACTTACCATGAAGCTTTCTTTACGCCTGGGATTTGACCCTTGTAAGCAAGCTCTCTAAAACATACTCTGCAAATACCATATTTTCTTAAATATGCATGTGGACGACCACAAATTCTGCAACGGCTGTATTCTCTAGTCGAGAATTTTTGCTTACGTTGCTGCTTTACTTTCATTGATTTCTTAGCCATTAATAAATTCCCTCCTAAATTAATCAGCAAATGGCATGTTGAATTGACGAAGTAACTCTCTTGCTTCTTCATCAGTCTTTGCTGTAGTAACAAAGATTACATCCATACCTCTAACTTTATCAACCTTATCATATTCAATCTCTGGGAAGATGATTTGCTCTTTAATACCAAGTGCATAGTTACCTCTTCCATCAAAAGAATTAGGATTTACACCTCTAAAATCACGTACACGAGGAAGTGCAAGATTGATTAGACGATCAGCAAATTCATACATCTTCTCGCCACGAAGTGTTGTCTTACATCCGATAGGCATTCCTTCACGTAACTTAAAGTTAGCGATTGAGTTCTTTGCCTTAGTAACAACAGCTTTTTGACCTGTAATTGCTTCCATGTCTTTTACAGCTGAATCAAGAATTTTAGCATTCTCTTTTGCTTCACCAACGCCCATGTTTACAACGATTTTCTCGAGCTTTGGTACTTCCATTTTATTTTTATAACCAAACTTCTTAGTCATAGCTTCGACTATTTCGTTTTGGTATGTATCTTTTAGTCTACTCACCTTTTATCCTCCTTCCTAATTAGTCAATTATCTCGCCAGTTTTCTTAGCGAAGCGGACTTTCTTATCCTTGTCCATCTTAAAACCAACTCTTGTTGGCTCACCCTTGTGAAGGAGCATAACATTTGAAATGTCAATAGGACCTTCTGACTCAATTCTACCGCCAGCCTGATTAGCCATGCTTGGCTTCTGGTGCTTTGTAATAATGTTAACACCTTCAACTGTAACTGTATTATTCTTAGGGTTTACGGCAATAACTTTGCCTTCCTTATGAATATCTTTTCCAGCGATCACTCTTACTTCGTCGCCTTTTTTTATTTTCATTGTTGCCATCGATCGTCCTCCTATAATACTTCTGGAGCAAGTGATACAATCTTCATAAATGACTTATCACGAAGCTCTCTAGCTACAGGTCCGAAGATACGTGTTCCTCTTGGAGTATTATCCTCTTTAATAATAACTGCAGCATTCTCATCAAACTTAATATAAGAACCATCTTTACGACGGGCACCCTTCTTGGTACGTACAACTACTGCTTTAACGACATCTCCCTTTTTAACTTGTCCACCAGGGATTGCTTCTTTAACAGTAGCAGTTACTACATCACCAATATTGGCATATCTTCTTGTAGAACCACCCATAACACGGATAACTAATATTTCCTTAGCTCCAGTATTATCGGCTACTTTTAATCTACTTTCTTGTTGAACCATGGTTGTAGCCTCCTTCTATTATTTTGCACGCTCAACTACTTCAACAAGTCTCCATCTCTTATCCTTAGATAGAGGTCTTGTCTCCATAACACGAACAGTATCACCCTTATTGGCTGTATTCTCTTCGTCATGAGCCTTTAATTTATATGTTCTTTTAACGATTTTGTTGTAAAGTGGATGCTTAACGTTATCCTTAACAGCAACAACGATTGTCTTATCCATCTTATCACTTACAACAACACCTTGACGTGTCTTTCTAAGATTTCTTTCTTCCACGCTAATTCTCCTTTCCCACTACTTAGATGCTGTCTCTGTCATTACAGTCTGAATACGAGCAATATCTTTTCTTACTTCCTTAATTCTTCCTGTATTATCCAACTGATTAGTAGCGTTTTGGAATCTCAAATTGAAAAGCTCTTTCTTAGCTTCTACTAATTTAGCATTTAGCTCTTCTGGAGCTAATGTTCTTAAATCTTTTAAATAATCTTTAGTTTTCATTTGCTCCTCCTTCTAAATCTTCTCGAGAAACGATCTTACACTTACAAGGAAGCTTATGTGTTGCAAGACGAAGAGCTTCTCTTGCTATCTCTTCTTCTATGCCAGCAATTTCAAATAATACTCTTCCTGGCTTTACAACTGCAACCCAATACTCTAAAGCACCTTTACCTTTACCCATACGAGTTTCAGCAGGTGTCTTTGTAACAGGCTTGTCAGGAAAGATCTTAATCCAAACCTTACCACCACGCTTTACGTAACGAGTCATAGCTACACGGGCAGCTTCTATCTGATTAGATTTAATCCAGCAAGGTTCTGTTGCAACAATACCATACTCACCATAAGTGATCTTGTTACCTCTTGTAGCTTTACCAGCCATAGAACCTCTGAACTGCTTTCTATGTTTAACTCTTTTTGGCATTAACATTACTGGTTTCCTCCTTCCTTATTTCCCTTTGTAGGAAGTACTTCACCTTTGTAAATCCAAACCTTAACACCAACTTTACCATAAGTTGTGTCAGCCTCTGCGAATCCATAATCAATGTCAGCACGAAGTGTCTGAAGTGGAATTGTTCCTTCATTGTAGAATTCTGTACGTGCCATATCTGCACCACCAAGACGTCCTGATACAGATGTCTTAATACCCTGTACACCAGCCTTCATAGCTCTTGACATGCAAGACTTCATAGCACGACGGAAAGACACACGATTCTCTAATTGTGCAGCAATATTTTCTGCTACAAGTTGTGCATCTTTGTCAGGTCTCTTTACTTCTTTGATGTCAACAACAAGCTTCTTGTCTGTTAACTTCTGAAGTTCAGATTTAACCTTTTCAATCTCAGCTCCACCTTTACCAATTACGATACCAGGCTTTGCTGTGTAAACTATTACTTTAACCCTATCAGAGTATCTCTCAATATTGATCTTAGATACACCTGCTATATATAATTTCTTCTTAAGAAACTTTCTGATATTATTGTCTTCAACTAAGTTGTCTGCGAATTCACCTTTCTCTGCATACCACTTAGAATCCCAATCCTTAATAATACCGACTCTTAAGCCATGAGGATTAACTTTTTGTCCCATGTTTGCCCTCCTTCTTACTTCTCATCAAGCACAATTGTGATATGGCTCATTCTCTTCTCGATTCTATAAGCTCTACCCTGTGCTCTTGGTCTGATTCTCTTCATTGTAGGTCCCTTGTTAGCATAGCACTCTGCTACAACAAGGTTCTCCATACTATAATTCTTATCTGGATAGTTATTCTCTGCATTTGCGATAGCAGATTTTAATAGCTTCTCTATAACGCCTGAAGCATATCTTGGGCTGTACGATACGATTGCAAGTGCAGTCTGTACATCCTTACCACGAATGGCATCTAATACGAAACAAGCTTTTTGAACTGACATTCTTGCATATGATAACTTAGCAGAAGGTCTAGTATCTTTGTTTGCATTTCTCTCTTGCTTTATCTGACTTCTATGTCCCTTAGCCATGAGAAAGCCTCCTTTCTGTTACTGTTTATTATTTAACTTTAGATTTCTTCTCATCTTTGCCATGACCTCTGTAAGTTCTTGTTGCAACGAACTCACCAAGCTTATGACCTACCATATCTTCTGTGATATATACAGGCACATGCTTTCTTCCATCATGTACAGCAATTGTATGTCCAACCATTTGTGGGAAGATTGTTGAACGACGAGACCAAGTTTGGATTACACTCTTGTCTCCTGAAGCGTTCATAGCGTCAACCTTCTTTAATAAGCTTTTATCAGCAAATGGTCCTTTCTTTAACGAACGTGCCATAATAACCTCCTTACTTAATTGCTCTACCGTCGCGTCTACGAACGATAAGCTTGTTAGACTTTTTGTTCTTCTTACGTGTCTTAAGACCGAGTGCAGGTTTACCCCAAGGAGTACATGGACCCGGACGTCCGATTGGAGCTTTACCTTCACCACCACCATGTGGATGGTCATTAGGGTTCATAACAGAACCACGAACTGTAGGACGAATACCCATGTGACGTTTACGTCCAGCCTTACCAATCTTTACAAGGTTATGATCAGCATTTCCAATTGTTCCAATAGTAGCTCTACAATTAAGAGGAACCATTCTCATTTCACCAGAAGGAAGACGAAGTGTAGCATACTTTCCTTCTTTAGCCATAAGCTGTGCAGCATTACCAGCAGAACGAACAAGTTGTCCACCCTTTCCTGGATAAAGCTCAATGTTGTGAATCATAGTACCAACAGGGATATTAGCAAGTGGTAGGCAATTTCCAACACTCACTTCTGCCTCAGAACCATTCATGATTGTTGTTCCAACCTTAAGTCCTTCTGGAGCAATAATGTATGCCTTCTCACCATCTGCATAACAGATAAGTGCAATATTAGCTGTTCTGTTAGGATCATATTCAATTCCTAATACCTTAGCTGGCACATTGTCTTTCTTTCTCTTGAAATCAATAATTCTATATTTCTGTCTGTTACCACCACCATGGTGTCTGACTGTTATTTTACCTTGGTTGTTACGACCAGCGTTCTTTTTCTTAGAAGTTACTAATGACTTCTCAGGAGTCTTCTTTGTTACTTCAGAAAAATCAGAACCTGTCATATTTCTTCTTGAAGGTGTATATGGGTTGTATGTTTTAATTCCCATTATAATTCTCCTTTCTCAATCGATTTATTATCGTACTTTACTGTACTTAATGTTGTTAATTACATTTTAGAGTCCAGAGAAAATCTCGATTTCCTTGCTATCCTCTGTTAATGTAACGATTGCCTTCTTTGTCTTAGCAGTCTTTCCATAAGTCATTCCACGTCTCTTTGTCTTGCCTTCGCAATTCATTGTGTTAACAGACTTAACCTTTGTTCCTTCGAACATCTTCTCAACTGCTTCTTTAATCATTGTCTTGTTAGCCTCAGGATGTACTAAGAATGTATACTTCTTATCGGCCATGCCATTCATACTCTTCTCAGTTACAAGTGGCTTTAGAATTACGTCATAATATTGTACGTTTGCCATTATGCATACACCTCCTGAATATTCTTTACTGCGTCCTTAGTAAGAACGAGTGTATTATACTTTAAGATGTCATATACATTAATTGTCTCTGTTGAAGCAGTTTTAATAGAAGGAATGTTCTTTGCTGATGCAACTACATTCTTATCATTATCTGCTAGAACAACTAATGCCTTATCAACATTAAGATTATTCATAACATTTGCAAATGTCTTTGTCTTAATCTCATCCATCTTAAGTTCATCTACAACAACTATCTTGTTCTCTAAAACTCTTGATGTAAGCGCACTCTTAAGTGCAGCCCTCTTCTCTTTCTTATTTAACTTGAAAGAATAATCTCTAGGTGTTGGAGCAAATACAACTCCACCGCCTGTCCACTGTGGAGCTCTGATAGAACCTTGTCTTGCATGACCTGTTCCCTTCTGTCTCCATGGTTTTCTACCACCACCACGAACTTCAGAACGTGTCTTAGCCTTCTGTGTTCCCTGGCGATTATTAGCAAGCTGTTGAACAACTGCCATGTGTACTAAGTGTTCGTTTACTTCTACACCAAATACGGCATCATCCAAATTGATTGATTCAACTTCTTTGCCGTCCATATTGTATACGGATACTTTAGCCATCGTAAAGTTCCTCCTTTCATAATCTCAATTATTTAGCTGCTTTTACTGATTCTTTAATTGTTACTAAAGACTTCTTAGGTCCTGGAACAGCACCCTTAACTAAAAGCAAGTTGTTCTCTGCGTCAACACGTACAACTTCAAGATTCTGAATTGTAACCTTAACGCTACCCATATGACCAGGCATTCCCTTGCCCTTGAATACCTTACTAGGTGAAGAACAAGCACCATTGGAACCTTGATGACGATGGAACTTAGAACCGTGAGCCATAGGTCCTCTATGTTGACCAAGTCTCTTAATAGCACCCTGGAATCCTTTTCCCTTTGAGATTGCTGTTGCATCAACTTTATCGCCTTCTGCAAAAATATCAGCCTTAATCTCATCAGCAAGATTATACTCAGCGCTATTTTCAAACTTGAATTCTCTTACATATCTCTTTGCGCTTACGCCAGCCTTCTCGAAATGACCCATCTCTGGCTTATTAACACCATGTCTGTGCCATACCTTGTTGTCTGAACTTACACTTTTCTCTTTCTTGTCTACAAAACCAACTTGAACAGCTTCATATCCATCGTTCTCTACTGTCTTAACCTGTGTTACTACACAAGGACCAGCTTGAAGAACTGTTACAGGGATTAAAGCACCTTCTGAATCAAATACTTGAGTCATTCCAAGCTTTGTAGCTAAAATCGCTTTCTTCATTATTATTTCCTCCTAATTAATCTACAGCGGAACGCATATAATGCATTCATACTAGTTACAAGGTGTCTCGCTCTATTTTCGTGCTCTGCACGAATTCGCTCGACCAGCAATATCTCGACTTTGTCGAAACACAGCTTATTTCTCTTTCATCTTAATGTTGATATCAACACCAGCAGGCATTTCAAGAGTTGATAGAGCATCTACCGTCTTTTGTGTAGGTGTGATGATATCAATAAGTCTCTTATGAGTTCTCTGCTCAAACTGCTCTCTAGAATCCTTATACTTATGAGTAGCTCTAAGAATTGTAACAACTTCCTTCTTAGTAGGAAGAGGTACTGGTCCACTCACCTGTGATCCGTTCTTCTTTACAGTTTCGATGATTTTCTTAGCAGATGAATCAACTAATTCGTGATCATATGCCTTAAGTGTGATTCTCATAAATTGAGTTGCCATAAAAAAAGTCGCCTCCTTTTCGCACTTTAATAGTGAGACAAGCGGTGACTGTACACTTTACCGTGTGTGTCCTATAATTATTAGGAACAATCCTCACGGACAGTTTCTGTATTAACAAGACTACATTAGCAGTCTTTACAGACTTATTATTTGTACAGTGACTTGTCGCCAGTTTTAGTAACTTGACATTCGCTCCACGGAAAACCTGCCAATTTACTTGGCAGCAACCTCACGCTTCATAGCTATCGATGTCACAGCACGTACTAATATACAATAGATTTAAAGGGTTTGCAAGGATTATTTGAGAAAGATTGTATTTTTTTAAGAACATTTTCTAAAGTTGTGGTTTTATTAAGAAGAATACACTAAATATAGGGTCCAGTACAGATTTTCAAAAAAATGGAGCATGGTAAAAATCACCACACTCCATTAATTATACGTAACTTATAATGTAATAATTATTCAGTCACTTGCATTTGATCAACAATTTTACCTAATGATTCAATCATTGTTACCATAGAATCATTCATCTTCTTGTAATCATCCTGAGACTTGAAATCGCTCTCCTGAAGTTGTCCCATCTCTTCGATTACCTTCTTAGCTTCACCCATAAGATTTTCAACCTGGTCATCCTGCTTAATCTGCTTGTTCATGTATAAGCTCTCTACCTGATTGTAGCACTCTACTAAGATTGCGTAATTAGTCTGCAAATCAGCAAATGTTATATCACCTTCTGGTTTTACAGGTGTCTTGGCTGTTGTCGTTGTTGTAGTTGTTGTTGTTCCATTTGCGTCAGTCTTTTGAGTAGTTGTAGTTGTTGTTCCATCATCATTTGTAGTTGTCTTAGTTGAACATGAACAACCTGCTAAAAGTGATGTAGCCATTACTCCCGCTACAAACAATACCAATAACTTCTTTCTCATTTTTTACTCCCCTCTTTTTATAACAAGATAAATTTAACTTCTATATGGCAAAGTCATTCTCATTGCCACATTCAAAATTTTAACATATAGATTTTAGGCTGTAAAGACTTTTGTTCACACTTTAAACACATTTTATCAACTATAAAGTATGTATCAAATAACCACTTCACGTAGCGCTATGGTTGCAATGTAAAACTCATCTTAACAATACAGCTTTTTTGCGTGAATACATTTCACCCATATATTGGTCTTTACCCTTTTTCTTCGCTTTGTATAGTATATCATCAGCCTGACGAATCATAAGTAGTGGCCTAGTCTACGAAGTAAATCAGACATGATTTACGCCTCCTGACTTAATCAGTTTTCTTTTTTCTTTTAACGAAGAAGTACCACACAATGAGACATCCTATAAGTCCGGCAATGATACCGATAATCATACCGCAAAGTACGTCGCTTGGATAATGAACACAGCGTATTATTCTTGAGATTCCCACAATGAGAGGGATAATGAATAGAGCCCATGCCCATCTTCTCTTTTCCGTAATAAGTACAGAAGCAAGAGCTGTAATAGCCGCAAAGGTCATAGATGTATGACCGGACGGGAATGATAAATCATCCTCAAGATGTGAGCCTGCATTTGTCCAGTGAATATAATAAGTCTCCCAGAATGGAGTATTCTGCAATGTCACGTAAGGTCTTAACCTTCCTATCCCCGGCTTAATAAGAACATTTACCAAAAGTAAAGCTACTATAAAGGCAATTACCATTGCCACTCCGTATTTTCTGGTCTTCTTCGGAAAGCAAAGAATCACCGAAATCGCAAAAACAATGATGTAAGCGATAGCATCTCCCATGTGCTGACAAATATCAGCTATACCAATAGTAAATGCGTTCTGGAATTGCCAAAAAAAAGTATACAGTGCAGTATCAAATCCGTAGAAGAACTGATCTACCACTGAGCCTAGTTGTCCAAACATTTTATTATCTTCCTTTACTATTAGATTTCCAATCCGATAAGGATTGGATGTAAGATGAAATTATACCATAATATCTGCATTTTGTCATCACATACGCTCTACCATATATTTTATTATCTTTGTAGCGTCATGTGCCGCTTCTTTCTTAAAGGTCTCAAACTCAACAGCCTGAGAAGCATCTGACTTATCAGAGATAGCACGAATAACTACAAATGGTGTATTGTTAAGATAACAAGCCTGGGCAATTGCTGCACCTTCCATCTCTGCGCACATACCCCCGAAATCAGCTTTAATCTTTTCTTTCTGCTCATTGGTAGATATGAACTGATCTCCCGAACATACTCTACCCTCATAGACATGTGCGTTAGGAACAACAGCTTTTGCTGCCTCTACAGCCAGATTTTTCACTGTCTCGTCAGCCGGGAATGCATATAATCCGGTGTAGGGGATTTCCCCTTTTGCAAATCCTATTGTCTCTACGTTAAAATCATGTTGTACTGCATCAGTTGATACCACTATATCACCTATATTCAACTGATTATCCAAAGAGCCGGCAACGCCGGTGTTAATAATACCTATACATCCGTAATCATTAATAAGTGTATGGGCGCATATTCCGGCATTTACCTTGCCCATTCCACATTTTACAACAACTACATCTTTACCGCTAAGCTTACCCTCATAGAATTCCATACCTGCAATCTTATTGGTCTTCGTGCCTTCCAATGCATCCTTAAGGGGATTAACCTCTTCATCCATAGCTCCTATTATGCCAATTCTATCTATTTTCTTATTATCACTATTAGTACATCCACCAATTAGAACCGTTACAATCATAACCATTAACATGATTAAAAATTTTTTCTTCATTAATTATTAACTCCTTCTATCTTTAAAATTCATCTGAGAACCTGCTATTCTCTCACCTAACAAAAGGCTTCAGGAACCACTTATTCCCCGAAGCCCTTTAATGTTATGCGTTTTACACTAACATATTACAGTTACTGTTGTATAGTAAAACTCATCTTAACAGGGTTATGATCTGTGTAAGCGAATTTCTTATCAAGGTTAGATACCTGATTAACAGTTATATTATTAGATACTATAAAACCATCTATTATATATAACTGAGTTGTCTCATCTAGTGCATGATCATCCAATCTACATGTAGCCACATTATCTGCTACTGCAAATGAGAATCCTTCTGCAAGATCAGAATTATTAATTATACCTGGTGCCCATTTATTATTTTTCTTCGTATCCTCTGTTAATGGGAAGGAATTCGCAACAGGTTCAAATGTCTGATTAAAGTCACCACCTGCTATAACATAATTGCCTTTCTTATACTCCTCAGAGAGTAGATCCATAAGCTGCTTAGTCTGCGCAATCTTTCCTTCACCGGAATCATACGCCTCCAGGTGTAGATTAACAAGTACCAATTCCTTGTCACTTCCCTGAATTGGTATGCGAGTCTCTAACAAGCATCTCTTAAGATTTACCATAGATATTGGCCAGCTAAATGATATAGGAAGCTGGTAACGGGTAGCAGATGTTACTCCATAGCCTGTCATAGTTACTATTCCTGCTTTAACTTTACCCATGCCTTTGTTAAATGGTACATAGAACACGTCAAAGTTAGGAGCAAACATAGAAGACTGCCCCGTAGCTTTCTGGAATATAGGAAGTTCATCAATATAATAACTTCTCTTTGCATCACGATCCACTTCCTGCAAGAAGTTAATATCAGCCTTTTCTTCAGAAAGAATCGCTGCCATACCATCGAGATTCTTCTTAACCAAATCTTCGCTCTCAGGAATAACAGTATTGCCTCCGTCGAAATAACAATCCTGATCAGAAGACAATGCGCCATATCCCACATTAAATGTTAATATTGATGCTGGCGTTCCTGCCTGCAATACTCCCTTTTGAGGATTCTCTACCTCAACATCTTCCACATCCTTAGGCTTATACTCGTTAATTGCAAATACCCCAAGAAATATTGCAACTGCTAGTACAAGAACTCCTATTATACTAGCTAATACAATTAAAAACTTCTTCATTAAATACCCCCTTTTTTAAGCAAAAACAAACTAGTTACTCTTCAACAACATCTTTTGTCTTTTTTAATTCAAGTTCATCACATATTCTCTTATACTCATCTTCATCAAGCTTATAGAACTTATGATATATAAACCATGATACAATCATAAATACACAAGGTATAAGAGTAAGTGCAATCAGAAGTCCTACGTTCTGTGTATGACCAACTGATGCTATAACCTGACTAATCTGAGCAGACTTCTCTTCAGCACTAATTGCTCCTGCATTAGCAAGCTGTTCTAAATCTTGAATCTCATTAGTATAATCTGTAACTCTACATATAATATATGTTACTGTTGTAATTACAACTACAAGTGATGTTGCAAGCTTAGTCAAAAATGGTCTCATAGATGTAATAATACCTTCGTCACGAGTACCAAACATCAGTTCATTATACTCTACCGTATTAATAATAGAAATCATCATTACAAGATATAATCCATATTGTCCAAGATTCGCTAGCATAAATCCTACTGTAAATACCCAGAACTTAATAGTATCTCCTGTGGGCATTAATAATCCAGAAGCAAATTGAATTATATATCCAATAACAGCTACCACCATCATCATCTTAAGAAATGGCTTACGATTGATCTTCCTTGAAATCATCGGATAGAATAGCATCATTAGTCCCGTAACAGCCATTCCTATCGTTGTAAATGTGGAATAAAGACCACCTTCGTATCCAAATTCAAAATAGATATAGTTAGCACCAACGCCTCCTACAGCAATATTATTACCTATTTCCTGTATCAAAAAGCACACGCACATTACAAGCAGCTGCTTGTTACCACCGATTGTCTTAACAATCTTCTTGAAGCTAACTTTTGTAGCCGGCTTTGCCATATCATCTCTGTTCTCTTTAACACCAAGGATTGTAAACAGACCAAAGGCTGGCGCCAATACACCAATTATTAGAGCTATTCTTCCATATGCCGTCTGTGCATTTCCACCAAGGGCATATGCTCCCGTGGTAAAGAGCGGAATTGCCACTGATGCAGCAACATTTCCAATTCCAGCAAAAAGCGTTGCTCTTGATGTAAATTGATTCCTTGAATTATTATCTTTCGACAATGCAGGTATCATTCCCCAATATGCTATATCATTCATTGTATAGGTAATAGAATACAGGAAATATACTATTCCAAATACCCAGATAAAAGGCCATCCTTGAAGTGTAGTATTGAATGTAACGTACACAACAACACTAGTACTGATAAGACCAATTACAAGCCATGGCTTGAACTTACCAAATTTACTTCGAGTTCTCTCAATAATATTACCCATTAGCGGGTCATTGATTGCATCAAATACTCTTGCAGCAACCATAATTGCAGTAATAGCAACAAGCTGTGCGTTAGTCAAATCCCTAGTGTAAAGTACATATAGATATACAAAATTCGTAAAGAGAACGTATATCATATCACGCCCAACTGTACCTAGTGGATAGAACCAGAGATTTTTCTTCTTGTTCTTTACCTCTATTGATTGTTTCTCCTCCATTATACCCCCCTTTTATAACACATTTACAACACACCTATTATTATGAAGAAATTATAGCACCACTTGTTAGTGGCTTCAAGTGTATTAACTACATCTCCCTCAGCGAATTCTTAAGCTCAATAACCTGATCTCTGTAGTCTGCTGCAAGCTCGAAGTTAAGGTCGGCTGCAGCTTTACCCATCTTGTCAGTCAGCTTCTTAATTAATGCTTCAAGTTCTTCTTTATCCATTGCATCAATGCCAGTAAGCATCTCGTTATCTTCTGCAGCTATTTCCTTGTAAATGCTAATTTGATCCTGGACAGCTTTCTTAATAGTAGTAGGTGTTATATTATTTTCTTCATTATACTGCTTCTGAATATCACGACGTCTGTTAGTCTCATCAATAGCCGACTTCATTGAATCAGTAATATTATCCGCATACATAATAACGCGACCTTCTGTATTACGTGCAGCCCTACCAATTGTCTGAATAAGGGATGTTTCTGAACGAAGAAATCCCTCCTTATCAGCATCTAGAATTGCCACAAGAGCAATCTCTGGTATATCAAGTCCTTCACGAAGAAGATTAATTCCAACAAGTACATCGAATACTCCCAATCTCAAATCCCTAATTATCTCTGTTCTCTCTAGAGTATCAATATCAGAATGAAGATACTTAACTTTGATTCCCAGTTCCTGCATATAGGTTGTAAGATCTTCTGCCATCCTTTTTGTAAGAGTTGTAACTAATGTCTTAAACCCTGCATCAGTTGTACTTCTAATCTCTCCAATAAGATCATCGATCTGTCCCTCAATTGGATGAATTGAAACCTCCGGATCAAGAAGTCCTGTTGGCCTAATTATCTGCTCTGCATAAAGAAGCTCGTGCTCTCTCTCATAATCTCCTGGAGTAGCAGACACAAATAACATCTGATCAATCTTACTTTCAAATTCTTCGAAGTTAAGAGGTCTGTTCTCTCTCGAAGAAGGAAGTCTGAATCCATAATCTATTAAGGAATTCTTCCTAGAGAGATTTCCTGCATACATTCCCCTAACTTGCGGAAGGGTAATGTGTGATTCATCTACTATAATAAGGAAGTCATCCCCAAAATAATCTATTAGAGTCTCTGGCATTCCCTTCATTCTCTGACTAGTTAAATACCAGGAATAATTCTCGATACCACTACAAAAGCCAGTCTCTCTTAGCATCTCAATATCATAATTAGTTCTCTCACTTATTCGTTGAGCTTCAATTAATTTATCTTCTGATTTGAAATATTTAACCCGCTCATCTAACTCAACTTCAATCTCCTTACATGCTGCCTCAATCTTCTCTTTCGGAACAACATAATGAGATGCAGGGAATATTGCCACATGATTCATTTCTTTTTTTACAGCATGAGTTATTGTATCAATAACAACTATTCTATCTATCTCATCCCCAAAAAATTCTACCCTATATGCATACTCTGATATATTAGCAGGGTAAATCTCAAGCACATCACCTCTAACTCTGAAGGTACCTCTTGCAAAATCCATATCATTTCTTACGTACTGCATATCAATAAGCTCTCTAATAACCTGGTCTCTATCTTTCAAGTCTCCCGGTCTAAGAGATACCATCAGATTCTCGTAATCTTCTGGTGATCCAATTCCATATATACATGACACAGATGATACTACTATTACATCTCTTCGTTCAGCCAGGGATGCTGTGGCAGAGAGTCTAAGTTTATCTATTTCATCATTAATAGAAGAATCCTTGGCAATATATGTATCAGTGGATGCCACATAAGCTTCCGGCTGATAGTAGTCATAATAGGACACGAAATACTCCACAGCATTTTCTGGAAAAAACTCTTTCATCTCAGAATAAAGCTGTGCAGCTAATGTCTTATTATGAGATAGTATCAACGTAGGCTTTCCAAGTGCTGCTATAACATTTGCCATGGTAAATGTCTTACCAGATCCAGTAACACCTAGAAGAGTCTCCATCTGATTTCCTTCTTTGAAACCTTTCACAAGTTTTTCTATGGCTTGAGGCTGATCCCCTGTGGCCTTATATGGTGCATGTAATTTGAATTCTGATTTCATAATAAATCCTTTCATGAAACAACTACTATACTATTATATAGTATTATGTTAGCATTATCATTAATATGTTATAATATCTTTATTATTAATTCGATAATGATTCAATTAGGAGGAATATATTATGGGTAATTCATTTGAGAAAGTAAAAGAAATGATAAGCAATCCTGAGATGAAGGAAACATTAGTTAAGGTTATGAATGCGAAGTCGCCAGAAGAAATTATGGAGATTGCCAAAAATGACAATATCGCCTTGACTATGGAACAAGCCAAGACGATATTTGATGGTAAAAATAGTAACCAAGAAATTGATCAAGAGGATCTTGATGTCATCAAAGATTTACTTTGATTTATTCTTATATCTTATAGTGGCAAATGTGCCAGAAGCTATTATTAAAGCAATTAATGCAATAAACAGCCCTAGATTATCGCCAGTCTTTGGTGGAGAGACTAGGGTTGTTACATTTTGTGGAGTCTCATCTGCTGGAACCTCAGCTACTACAAATGTCGAGAAGTGATTCGTTCCAATTAAGATGTAATCTCCGTCTACTATTACATCACATGCGATAAGTCTATCTCCATCCACTCTATACGCTACGTACTTATATCCATCTATTAGTGGGAATGGACTTCTAATCTTCGCATATACTTTCCCATTTAATTGATGAAGCTGTGTGTTAGATGCATCGAATAAATCGATTTCATATACAGCCATATTAAGTACTTTCGAAAATGCAGCTTTAATCAATGCTGCTACGTTGTCATACACTTCTCCAGAAGTGATACGCTGAATAGTAATAAATACCTGTGCTGGTAGCACTCCATAAGGATCAATTATTGTAACTGCTCCATCAGGTGAGCTATAACTTGACTCATTTGTCATATCGAACAATCTCTTCATATTAGAAGTATGTCTAAAATATGATCCAAGAGCGTAATATGATTGATATGTTGCATAGTCATTTACATCATCATTATCAGTCCATCCAAATCCTCCTCCATCTACTGAGAAAGAACATAAAGCATCTACTGCAGATACACCATTTTTTACAAATCTTGAATCTGTACTCGCATCAAGTCCAAGTTCAGATAGTCCAAGAACAACCATTGCTGTCGTATTAGAGTTCTCATTCGTTCCAGATGTATATGTACCATCCGCTCCTTGAACTCTAGATAAGTATTCTAATGCTCTATCAACCGCTTCTCTGACAGAATCATTACTATTATAATAAGGCGCCAACGCTGCTAGAACCATTCCTGTAGTATCAACATCTACATTGGTTCCATCCCAACCCCATGCACCATTCTCAAATTGTGCATCAAGAAGATTAGCAATATATGTTTCTCTTGCAAACGAACCATACCCCTTAGTATCAAGAGCTATTAAAGCATAGGCATAGCCATATACGCTGTCGACTTCACTTATCGCACTTAATTGATCTGTAATACCAACTCCATCTATATTAGTTGGATCATAACCAATAGCATTAAGTGCAACCACAACCTTTGCACATTCTGTTACACTCGAAAATCTATTATTATGTGTTGCAAGATAATTCCTAACACTATCATAATATCCAGCGTACAAGCCTCCACTAACTGGATAACCTGCTCTACCTAGTCCAATAAGATGTCCTTCTTTATAATCACCATAAGCAATACTTGGATTAGTATCTGATAGATACTTACCAGCACCTGCATATATCGCACGCCTCTCATCCATACTCTTTGGCGATGTTGTAACTTTAGGAGATGTAGGATAATCTATGCAAAGAGTTCTAATAAGTGGTATATTGTTAGTCGCCCCATCAAGTTCTGTCAAAAGATAGTTGCCTGACACTTCAGGTACTGCAAATTGAAAAACTCCTTCATCATTTGTTTTTACCACTTCATTTGCATATGGATTTGCATCTGCTGATACAGCCGGTACAATTTCTAATGTGTCTAAATTGAGCCAGCCAAGATCAATATTAGCCAAAGGAAACACAACAGGACTATAGTTTTCATCAAAACCATATTTAACAAGTTTTCCTGATAAATAACCACCTTCACTTACAACATCCTCAAAGGATGTATATAAATCAGACCAACCTACCTGATAATACCAAGCTTCTACAACATTACCATCATCAACTTTGTCACTTAATCCACCACACATAGCATGGTTTATATAATAAGAACAAGCACTCTCACCTTTGGCAAATGCATTAGTAATGCTCCAACTATGATAATAATTATTATATTCTGTTTTGAAATATTGTTCCTTATTTGCTTGAGTACTATCCGCAGTAAACTCAGGGAATATGTCCTTATGCATCTGTACCAAAACATCCAGAACAGACACTCCCTGATTCTGTGCCAAGGTATCTGTATATCCAAAGCTCTCCGCCGTATCGGATGACACCGGCACATTAACCTTAACATCCTTAAAGCTTCCATCAAATTGAGCAGTATAAGTAATCGTTGCCGTAACTACTCCATCAGCCTTTGCATTAATAGTATCAAAATCAATACCTGCTGCAAGCAAGGACAATGTCATTACTAATGCAATAGCACCTGCTCCTATTCTTTTTAATAATTTCTTTGAATTAAACATTTCGCTTCCTCCCATCAATTACTAAAATATATTTAATTCATTCTTATAACATACCAATAATCACGCACGTCGCACGCGATAGAATCCATATTTAATCTTCACTCTTTCAAGCTTTCTTAAGATAGCATTTCCAAATATAAATACAAACACTGCTGCTCTAAATGCATGCCATAAATCAAATGGTGCGCCCGTTACATAAAGTGCAAGCAAAGCATCCAGTGATAAAT
Organism: Lachnospiraceae bacterium; assembly: GCA_015057165.1. Classification (GTDB taxonomy): domain Bacteria; phylum Bacillota; class Clostridia; order Lachnospirales; family Lachnospiraceae; genus RUG191. Next base: position 105,552 of record SVEY01000007.1, read on the forward strand.
CTGCGGCACTCATTGAACTCATGAACATCGTTCCAATATTCATAATGCCACCATACAATATGAACACCACAAAGAAGGTAAACACCGCAAGCGTAATATCATCTGCCGGCATTCGTTTTCGCTGAATTATTGCTCCAATTATTAAGCCTACTAATCCAAATGCATATAGTCTCCAGCCCAAGAAAGTGGTCTCCCCGTTAGGCCAGATTAGATATGATAGGTAAGCAATTACTTCCACTACAAGTACTGCAGTAACTGGACCAACTAGCACCTTAAAATCTCTTGAACGAGGTGCCTCAATATCCACTTTAGAAAACACTAGACCAGCTATAGCACCAAGAAGTCCCCAACAACACATTTGCCAGATAGTCCACACTCCCTGTCCAGTGAAGAAATTAACAATAAGTCTCGACAGCATTCCTATTATTGCACCAACTATAGGTCCGAATGCAATGCCCGATATTATCACCATACCAGTTCCTGCCTGTATGGGAAGTATAGGAAATGATAATAGATTGCCAAGAACCGTTATCGCCGACATAACCGCAATCATTACAACTTCTCTTGCCTTGACTTTACGGCTTCTTACATTTCGTCTCTGCAAAATGCAATCACCTCCTCAGGTAGTATCGCTTCTGGAGCGTGTCGTCTTGCAATTCTATTAGATGCAGTTGTAAAGAATTTGTTACCAGCAAAGAATTCTCTTCGTGGCAATGTTGATACTACTCTTCCATCATGAAGCATGGCACAGCGACTAGCAAACCTTGCACAAAATTCTATATCATGGCTTACCATAAGAATTGTCACGCCCGCTTCGGTTAGCTTATTAAGCATATTTCCTAATTCAATTTTTCTATCATAATCTAAGCCTTTAGTGGGCTCATCCATTAGTATTATTCGAGGTTCTAATAATAATAGTTTTGCAAATGCTAATACTTGCTGCTGACCAAAACTTAAATCATAGGGATGGAACTTCTCATATCCATCTAATCCAACACCAGATAACATCTTGACTGTTCTGTCCTTTTTATCGGACACCGATATATCTAGGCCATGTAATGCTTCTTCTAATTCTTCAATAACAGTTACCTCTGTAAATAGTGCCATAGGATCTTGGGGAAGATAAACCATACCTTCATATCCTAATGGTGCATCCTTAACAGATTTTACCTTCTTTCCAAAAACCTCTATCGTGCCGTAAGCTTGCTTTAAAGTCTGACATAGCACTGATAGTAAAGTACTCTTACCTGTTCCATTGCCACCCATAAGGGCAAATATCTCCCCTTCGTATACATCTAGGTTACAATCATTAAGCACTGCCTTAGACTCATCATATGCAAAGCCTATTTCTTTCATTCGAAGAACGATATTGCGCTTCGACTCTTCCTTATTTTCATCATGTAGCGTTCTCTTCTTATCAGAAAATGCGAATCTTTTCGCCATCCACCGTTGACCTTCTGCAACAGTTAGAGGCAAGCTAGTCTCATCATCAGCCGAACCAAAACTACAGCTATCCGAATTTGCATCGCCCAGACCTTCAACATTCCTTGCAATAATCAGTGAAGTGGGAAGCCCACTTTTGAAGTTCAACTTAGCTGCAACATCACGAGGATTGCCAACATAATCAATACGAGCCTTGCTCATAGCCACAACCTTAGTAGCCATTCCATACACATCTTCTAGGTGATGCTCAACTACAATTATAGTAGTACCAAGTTCTGTATTAATCCTATTTAACATATCAAGGAAATTCCTTGCCGCTAGAGGATCAAGTTGCGCAATCGGCTCATCTAATATAAGAACTCTCGGTTCCATTACCATAACAGCAGCAAGATGAACCATCTGCATTTCGCCGCCTGACAGGGAATCCACGCTTCTATTAATCCAACTTTGCATTCCGAAGAATTCACATATTTCAGCTATCCTTCGTTGCATTGTTTCGTTGCTAAGTCCAAGATTCTCCATTCCAAATGCCAGCTCATGCCACACCTTATCTGTAATCATTTGACTACTTGGATTTTGCCCTACATAGCCTATCTCTCTTGCAAGGATACGATCCTCATATTCCTCCACATCTTTATCGCAGAAATTAATCACACCTTCCCTTGTTCCATAAGGCGCAATGCTTGGAATAAGCTGCTTAATAAATGTTGTCTTACCACAACCTGAAGGTCCACAAATAAGCACAAACTCCCCTTCATCTATAGTAAGATTAATATCATTTAGAGTAGGCTTATCATCGCCAGGATAGCTAAATATTAAGTTTTGTATATCTATTAATCTCACTTATTTCCACCCTAGAATTCTACTAGCCAACACTGGCACCAACATATATGCAAGATAGAAGATACTTAGAATTAGCATTTCATATATATCACCCATCATGCCAAATGTCGGATAATAATAAACCTTGTATCCGCTAAATACTGTTACGATAAACGCCGGCACCAAAAGCCCAACAATTATTATCAAAAAGATTGCATCCGAAGTCTTAATTCTATAATTAGAACAATTACTTCTTCGTCCCACGCCATATCCCATGGCTGTCATTGTCTGGGAAGTGTCAATTGCATTTTCAAGAGTCCAGGAAATCACAATGGAAAATTCCTTGCCCCACTGCCTTGCTCTCTTAAATGGACCTTTTGTTACATTTCTTCCCATGCCAGCTTGAGCATTATGTACGGTGTTCATTCTTCTTCGAAGCATAGGTATATAATGAAGCGTCATTGCTATAACAAGACCAAGACTTGGAGCGAAGCTTCCGAACATAAATGTCAGCTTCTCACCTGTAATAATACGCTGCATTATGTCGCACCACAGAAATGCTGCTGCAAACATCAGTCCAAATACCGCGCCATACATTCCTGCTTCAACTGTAATTCTATTATCATTTATTAGAAATAGGACATGCATCCCATTATGAGATATAAGCATATTTCCTATTGTGGTTATAACAATAATTAGAAGTAGCCAGGGTATATATCTAAGATATTTCTTTCCCCCTTGTAAATGAATCTCATACAAGGAAGCTCCAAACAATGATAGCAATATCAATAATGGATTGACGCTACACATTGTAAGTACAAGCGCCATAACTAGATATATAAATGCAAACCAAGGATGAATTAACCCTAATCCTCTATTATCTAATAGCTTATTACGTAGTACCATAATATATCCTCGCCGCCTTTAAGATAATAAGAATTACAACCCCTGTTAGGTGCTCTTCCATTCACATTATACATCCAACCACTATCATGTCCCGCATCAAATTCCTTTAGATGATTAATCGCACTCACATATGAAGAACCCTTGAATGCATACTGAATGCCATTAGCATCACAAGCTTGCTTTAACGCCTCATCAACGCCAACTCTTCCATCACCATTGGTATCAGATATGGTCATAGTTCGTGTCGATAAAATACTTGGATTAGCTGCGTAAGGTTCTAACTGAGGGTTACCATTTGCAGTCAATACGCCATTACCACTTATAGAAGAACAATCAATAGCTATTGTACAGTCAACTGATGCACGTGGTTGCTCTTCGCCTGATCCTGACCAATCACCAGAGCCTCCATCAGAACTATAAGTTGTCCCCCAGGAATTAGCTGTAGACGCATCATTAGAAGCCCCACCAACTCCAGCCATGCCAGCTCCACCAACACCAGCCGAAGAACCATCGCCTGTAATCATTCCAGTGCTTCCATCGTAACTTGTTCCATTTCCACCAGCCTTAGTAGCATTTAATTTTGCCAAGTCTTCTTCTGTTACATTAGCATTAAACAGATTGGTATCATCCGTTGTTGAATTAGTTGTATTTGCTTTGGCTGTTAGTTCCGTGTTCGAAGAACCATCACTAGACCTATCAGCTGATGATATAGTAACGCCAAGTCCAATACCGGCCGCAGTCAGTACAACTATCGCAATAACAATTACAATCTTAATATTCTTTTTTTCTTTAAAAAAGTCAATGGATTTTTCCTTAAAGCTTCTCATTATTTCTTCCTAATACAAGTCGCATTTCCTATAATTAACCACCCTGCTTACAAGTCACATTTCCAATAAAAAAATCTGCCCTGCCATAAGGCAAAGCAGAATTAATAATTATACGCATAGTAATACAAAGTCTCCGCCATCACATATATCGTGAGATTACATGTATTATGAAAGCACGCATAATGCGAAATCACACATAATGCAATTACTAAGACTCGTAGTTAATACGCGGCACTTTCTGCTCCATTGCCCAAGCAAAACAATCCTCTCTTATGACAGGTCTCCTGGCTTGTAGATTGTACACATAGTGTACGTAGTGATAAACCTTCTCAAACTCATCCATTCACAAATGGTGTCCGTTCAATGGTGCACATATCACCTAGTCTCTTACAGTAATGGCTGTTGCTTCGGCTTCTAACCGAATTCCCTATTAAGTATTGCTACATCATAAGATATGTATGTATATTATATTTTCAATCTGTAAAATGTTATATTATTTATACAGTATTATTCGTAATGATATTACGGACGTCCGTGGCAGAACTTATATTTCTTACCAGAACCGCAAGGACATGGACTATTAGGTCGAATCTTCTCTTCCTTTCTACGCATAGGTCCTCTAACACTTTCTTCCTTGTTGGTTCCAGTTTCTTTCGCGACTTCTTCACGTTCCATCTTCTTCTCAATACGAACACGATAAAGCATCTGAACAGTCTCTGTACGAATCGCTTCGTTCATAGCATCTACCATATCGTAGCTTGCCATCTTGTATTCATCAACAGGATTACGCTGACCATAAGCCTGAAGTCCAATTCCCTGGCGAAGCTGATCCATATCATCGATTTCTTCCATCCACTTCTTATCAATAACACGAAGCAAGACAATTCTCTCTATCTCTCTAAATGCATCAGGATCATCGAATTCCGCTTCTTTCGCCTCATACATCTCGTATGCTTTCTTAAGGAGTTTCTCCTTAAGATCATCCACACAATTTATATCATCAAGTGTACTTGCATCGAACTTCTCAAAAGGAATAATCTCTCGTATAACTGAATTCATCTCTGACAAATCCCAGTTATCAACGGCGATTTCATCAGAACAGCACATATCAATTGCGTTATATAAATCAGTCTCAACCATGTTAAGAATCTGTTCTTTCATGTTTTCACCAGCAAGAACTCTTCTTCTCTGTTCGTAGATTAATTCACGCTGGTCATTCATAACCTGATCATACTCGAGAAGATTCTTTCTTATTGCAAAGTTGTTACTCTCTATCTTCTTCTGAGCATTCTCAAGAGCATTACTTAACATCTTATGCTGAATCTCATCAGTCTCAGCAACTCCGAGAGAATTAAATACAGTCATAAGTCTCTCAGAACCGAATAGCCTCATAAGGTCATCTTCAAGTGATACGTAGAATTTAGATTCTCCCACGTCACCTTGTCGACCTGAACGACCACGAAGCTGATTGTCAATACGGCGAGACTCGTGACGCTCTGTACCTATAATCTTAAGTCCGCCTGCTGCCTTTGCTTCTTCATCAAGCTTAATATCAGTACCACGACCAGCCATATTAGTAGCAATTGTAACAGCGCCGTGTTTGCCTGCTTCTGCTATAATCTCAGCTTCTTTCTCGTGGAATTTCGCATTTAACACATTATGAGGTATTCCTTCTTTGCGAAGACGTCTTGATATCTCCTCTGATACATCAATTGTGATTGTACCAACAAGAACTGGCTGTCCCTTTGCATGCGACCTCTTAACTTCCTCAATAACGGAAATGTACTTTCCATTCTTAGTCTTATATACAGCATCGTCATGGTCAACTCTTATCATTGGCTTATTAGTTGGAATCTCAATAACATCCATTCCATAGATATCTCTGAATTCCTGTTCCTCTGTAAGACCTGTACCAGTCATACCAGCTTTCTTATCATATTTATTAAAGAAGTTCTGGAATGTAATATTAGCAAGAGTCATGGACTCTCTCTTAACCTTAACATGCTCTTTTGCTTCAATAGCCTGATGAAGACCATCTGAATAGCGACGCCCAGGCATAATACGACCTGTAAAGGAATCTACTATCAATATCTGATCGTCTTGAACTACATAATCCTGATCTCTATGCATTAAGTTATGCGCACGAAGAGCAAGAATTACATTATGCTGAATCTCAAGGTTCTCTGCATCAGCCAGGTTATCAATATGGAAGAATTCCTCTGTCTTCTTAACACCCTGAGCCGTAAGGTTAACTACCTTGTCTTTCTCATTAACAATAAAGTCTCCTGTCTCCTCTTGAACAACTCCCATTATGGCATCCATTTTAGAGAATTCAGGAAGATCCTCACCTCTCTGCAACTGACGAGCCAACACATCACACATCTCGTATAACTTAGTTGACTTACCAGACTGACCAGAAATAATGAGTGGTGTTCTAGCCTCATCAATAAGTACTGAATCCACCTCATCAATAATGGCATAATGAAGACCACGCTGTACAAGCTGGTTCTCGTATACAACCATATTGTCACGAAGATAATCAAAACCATCTTCATTATTAGTTATATAAGTAATATCAGCATTGTATGCTTCTCTTCTCTCATCCCTGTCCATATCACTAAGTACAGCCTTACAGGTTAATCCAAGGAATTCATGTAATTTACCCATCTCTGTAGCATCACGCTTAGCAAGGTAATCGTTAACTGTAACAATATGAACGCCTTTGCCTTCTAAGGCATTAAGATATGCTGGAGCTGTTGCAGCTAATGTCTTACCTTCACCAGTCTTCATCTCAGCAATACGACCCTGATGAAGGATTATACCACCAATAAGCTGTACTCTAAAATGCTCCATACCAAGAACTCTTCTTGAAGCCTCTCGAACTACTGCAAATGCTTCTACAAGAAGATCGTCTAATGTCTCTCCTTCACTAAGTCTTTTCTTGAAGTAATCTGTCTTAGCCTGCAATTCTTCATCAGAAAGTGACATCATCTCTGAGCGAAGTGCTTCAATCTCATCAACAGTCTTCTCTACAAGTTTAATTTCTCTCTCACTATGAGTTCCGAAAATCTTATCTAGTAAACTCATCTACTCACTCCTTAATATCATTTATTCCAAAACAAGTGTATTTCTATTAATTTCACACTTTGTAATTATATCAGAAAATAGCTTTATATTAAATATGTATTTCTATCCAAGGCTGTTAAAACCTTTGCATTAATAAAAAAATATGCTTGACAAAAGCGTTCTTTGTATAAATTATCTGATAACTCCAGCAAGTTTTTTGACAATTTGCGACAATTTAAGTTATTTGACTAAATTTTCTAATTTTTTATTGACAAAATTCTAAATGAGTAGTATTATTCTATTATCAACAAACCAAGACAAACTAAATCACTTAATTAAGTGATTAAGGTTGATAGATAGGATGTAAAAGTATTGTGGAAGGTTTATACCAGCGATGAAGTAAAGATATCGTGGACAATACTTTTAGATTAATAAAATGACTGGTAGTTGACCTAGAATTAAAAGATATAAACTTAATATAGTAGTAAATGTAGTATAGTAAAAAAGCGGTTATCAATTAGTGAGGATTAGATGAATCGCAATAAACTTTAAATTCTAGGTTAACAGGTCATTTAAAAGAAGCCTATCGAATAACCAATCCATAAGGAGAGGTTATATAATGAGATTCTTAAGAAAAGGAGGTACGGACCACCAGCATAAGTAATTGGTAAAACGGAACCAGGCTCAACTGGTATATGTTGAGATCTTATTCGACGAAGATGCAAATCCAACTTTTAGATAGAAGCTATTTAAGCTGTGCCGTAGGGCGAGAGAGTGAAGTTAAAAGGAATGAAGCAAAGGGAATTGAGTAAGAAGAAAAGATTTGATTTAATATAGATTAATCGAACTTAATAAAAATTTTATAGAAAGGTGGTACAGTCCATTGGACAGTATTGAGAACTCAAAATAAGAAGGGGTATCCTGATTGGTGACGAGAAAGCCAGCAAGATATCCCTTCTTTATGTTGTGACATTATTCCTTATTTCATTACCACGAAATCAATTCATACCCATCTTCTGTTACAAGAATCTGGTATTCCCATTGCGCAGATGGTTTGCCATCTAAAGTCGACACTTCCCATCCGTTAATAGGATCAGTCTTAATAGTATGTTTGCCCATATTAACCATAGGCTCAATAGTGAACATCATACCAGGAACCATTATCATTCCTTCTCCTCTGTTAGACACATAACTAACCCAAGGATCTTCATGGAATTCAAGTCCCACACCATGTCCGCCTATTTCTCTAACTATTGTATAACCATTATCATGTGCATATTCTTTAATTGCAGCACCAACATTTCCAATAGGTTCCCAAGGCTTAACTTCTTTAAGTCCAATATCGCAGCATTCTTTTGCCACCTTAACAAGCCTTTTCTTCTCCTCAGACACATCTCCTATCAAAAACATTCTTGATGAATCTGAAAAGTATCCATCTAGAATTGTAGAACAATCTACATTAATGATATCTCCAGACTTAAGGACCACATCCTCTCCGGGAATACCATGACAGACCTGCTCATTAACCGATGTACATACACTCTTAGGAAATCCATCATAATTAAGAGGAGCACATATGCCCCCCATCTTAGTCGTAACATCACTTACAATGTCATCTATCTCTTGAGTTGTCATTCCTTCACATATTTTCTCAGCAACGGCATCAAGGGCAGCCATATTAATCTTGGCACTCTTCTTGATACTCTCTACTTCTACAGGAACCTTAATCAAATCATGATCTGGAACTTCATAACCCTGGTTGTATAGAGAATTAAGCTTATTATCGAAAGCTTCATGACACTGTTTATACTTCTTACCGCTAAGACACCAACATGGTGAATTTCTTCCTATCTTCATTACTTTTCCCTTTAAAATGTTTATTTATCTTTCTTTACTTCATCTGGTCCGTTAACACCATTTATATAATTAACCTTATCATGATGAATTGTAATCTCGCCAAACTCTAACTTCTGATAATTGTCATCAATTTCAATCTTATAATCATTCTTAATCATGTTGTTATATTCATAACCATCATAATTATATTCGAAATAATTAACACCCTTTTCTGCAACAAGCTTTCCCTGGTACTTCTCCCCTAATGCAATTTGCTCAATGGTCTCATTAATGAAATCTCTTGATACAGGCATATTATTCTTCTGCTCATCTAACAGATCTTCCCAGAAATCATTCTGACTATTAGCAAGCTTTGTCTTCTCTTCTTCATTTAATGTAATGTTGTTTTCTTTGGCAAGGTCATACATTATCCTATCATGTATCGCCATATTCATGGCTGTATTTCTAGCAGAAACAGAGACAAATTCTCCATTAAGATATGTATTCCACCAGTCCTTAGTTGACTCAGGATTGTAAATCTGCGCTTCCTTCTCAACCTTCTCTTCTTCATAAAGCACATAAAAAGAGAGATCCTTGTAATAAAGTTTCTCTCCATTAATTGTCGCAGCAACATCATCAAGATGCTCAGAGAATATAAAAGCCTCCTTAGACTTAAATCCTCTGTAGCATACAAAGACAATTATCGCCACGACTACTATTGCAATCGGAATAAATATAAATAATTTTTTCTTAGAACTAGTTTTATTCGATTTGTGGTCCATATACTATTTCTTATACAATTAGATTAAACGTCTTATAGCAATTATAGGTTTGCAGTTAACTGCTCTTCCACTAGTTATTCCAGCTCTTGAACTCTGAGCTTCAACAATTCCTCCACTTCCATCATATATTCCCACATGACCAGAATATACAACAACGTCACCAGCTTGCATATTCTCATAGCTTACTTCCTGACCTACTGTAGCAAATCCATCAGATGTTAATCTTCCATAATCAACACCGAAATGCTGGAATACTCTATATACAAATCCAGAACAATCACATCCTTCTGTTAGTGAAGTTCC
>SVEY01000007.1:115636-120288 GCA_015057165.1 Lachnospiraceae bacterium
GCTTTAAGTGATTCCATCTGCTTAATCATTGACTGATACTCATCTAGTTGAGTTCTATCATATTCATATACCGTATTAGCATATTCAACTTTATTAATGAATTCTGACAAACTTCCTGACTCAAGGAAAATAGTGATAATATTATCATCACCTTTCTCATACATATACTTCATACGAACTTTCATCTCTTCGTACTTCTTGTCAGCTTCCTTCTGAGCTTCCTTCAAGTCTGCTTCTGCATCAGCAATATCAGCATTCTTATCTGATATGTCAGCTTCCAACTCATTAATATTAGTAAGAATTCCAACAAGTTCCTGATCTAGGGACTTAATTTCATTCTGTAATTGTTGCTTTTCTTGTGTAATCTGCGTTACCGACTTAGCCGCAAATGCAACATTGGATGATGTAGCAACCAGCACAAGTGATAGAGCAAGTGCAACGCCTTTCATTATTTTATTCGCATTGTTGGAATGTGTAATTGGGGTTATTAATCTCTTCATACGCTTTCCCTTCTTTATGGTCTTATTATGCAATTCTTATGCTTTTGCGGTTTTTCTTTCGAATAATGTCTCTCTTAAAGCAATACATTTATCTGCCACACATAGAATTAAAGCTTCTCTACTCTTTGGCACCTTGGTAATATTAAGTGGCCACATGTGAGATACTATAATACTATGCATCTTATCATTAATATCAAAGAACTTTCTGGCATTATCAGCAGCCACTTTAGAGTGGGTGAATCCATGCTTTGAAGTTAATTTCCTCATGGGAATCTTAGGTCCATTATGCCAATCATACAAGAAAAAGTCATGTAAAAAAGCTGCTGGAATAAGCTCTTTCTCATTAGCATGAAGATGTAATTTCTTATTAATGAGATAACTAAGTTTTGCAACTCTATGACAATGATCATATGTGGTGATATCTCCATGCTGAACAAATGTCTTCATCTTATCAACCATTGGATGACCATCATAGTCTCTTATTAATTCTTTGAACTTCTTCAAGTCATGATTCTTCATATATAGTCCTCATATATTATAACACATTTCCAAAAATTAAACCTTAACATAACAATTATACATGTAAAATGTTACGAATATGTGTCCTAATTATTAGCTATAATAAACTCCACAAACTCATCCTCAGGAACAGGCTTTGAGAAATAATACCCCTGAATATAGTCACAACCAATTCTCTTGAGATAATCGTATTGTTCTTTGGTCTCAACGCCTTCCGCTACAACCTTAGAATCCATAGAATGAACTACATTCTGCAACTTCTCGAATACATTCTTAAGCCTCTCTTCGCTAGAAGAATATTGTGTCATCTCCTTGTCGAATTTGACGATTCTAAAATCAGAAGTAACCATCCTCTCTATATTAGCATACCCTGTTCCAAAATCATCTAATGCCAGAGCATATCCTTTTTCACCAAGTTCCTCAAGATTCCTCTTGAATACTGTAGGCGAATAATTAGACGCTGTCTCAGTAACTTCAAGACACAGGTATGCGGAATCTATGTTATATTTGCCAACTATCCTCTCAACATTTTCAATAAAATCCTTCTGCAAACACTGAATCACAGAAAGGTTAAGCTCAATGTATCGAAGTCCCAGCTTCTCCATATCATTCTCTGATATGAACTTGCAAACAGTCTCAAGGACATAATCACCAATAGCTACAATAGTTCCATTATTCTCCGCAATTGGAATAAATTCTGCCGGTGATATCGGTCCAAGTTCAGGATCAGTAAGCCTCACAAGGGCTTCTGCAGTAACAAAAGTGTCATCCTCAAGCGAACGTATGGGCTGATAGTATACTTCAAATGAGTTGTTCTTTAGCCCACGTTCTATTGCATTTTCAACAAGTTTAACCCTAATATGCTCATGAATATGAAGATCCTCAATATCGATTATGCCACCGACACTTCTCTCCATTCGATTAAAATGACGAACAAGTGCTGTCATATTCTCCGCATCGTCTGTATCATTTGGGTAATCAATATGAGTCATTAATATATCACATGAAATATCGAGTCCTTCCACTTCCCAACTATCGCTAAGTTCATTATAGAGCTTATCTATCATCTCTCCTGTCTTATCAACATTAAGATTAAGAATGGCTATTGTTGATTCGCTGATTCTAAAACATCTTCCCAGCTGGAATTGATGGCCGACGTAGGATGCAATATTCTTAGACAACGCATTCGTATTAGCATTTCCAAAGGTATCTGATAATGCATCAAAATTAGTCATCTTCATTAAGATCAACGAAAATGGATAATTATTTCTAATCATCTTGGTTCCTACTTCAATAAGGTACTCCTTACCAACAAGATTAGTATCCTCCTCAATTGAAGCTCGACCATGTTCTTCAAAGAAATACATAACAAATGCGGACATGGAAAGGGTAAAACTTCTCACTATAATATCAGGCCACAAGAGCTGACATCCAATCGTCGCTATATTAACGATTGACACAAGACCAATCATAATTACAAAAGACCTGCTTAGAATATGCCTCTTCCTTATTGTATAGACAATCGCCCATATAAAATATAATACTGGAACAAGGTTGGTAAGAAAATACAATGGTCCTCTTACATATCCAGTCTCTACAGAATAATAAAAAGCCGTAGTGTAAAACGGTGTGATAACAACAAGTAATACACAAATAGCAAGCGGAACATACAAAAGTATCTTTCTTATCAATGAACGGGTATGACTCATCTCAACCTGTGAAACTACATACATCAAAAACAGGAACGTTACTATTGCGTGAGCAATAAAGAATAGCACATTAACTATATAAACTACCGTAGCGTTCATTCTATATTCTATAACATATGTTCTCAAAATATCTAATATTGGTACTGCGCACGCTGCAACTGTCAAATAGCATAATATTTTAAATTTCAAATCCATAATATGCTTTGTAGATACTACCATCGCTATTAACATAGTGAAAGCAATAATACTCGCAACGTCAAAAAAATAAACTAGAATCATGTTCCTCTCCCCGAGATTTCACAATAGTACAGAGTAATTATACCAAAAACTTCACAAAAAAAACACATTTAATTTACATTAATTAAATGTGTGTAAAATTCCAATACAATATTCATTAATATTGCACAAAACATAGAAACTATCTACTATCCAGACCATCAGTTTCATATCCAAGATATTTCAATAAATTAACGCAGGCGTATCGTACATCTTCATAGGTAGATACGAAGTCCCCTGTATACCAGGGATCTGCTATGCTTCGACCGGTCATAGTCGGAATATCAAGCATTAACTTAATCTTGCCTTCAACGTCGGCACCGGTTATCCTTGTGACATTTCTTATGTTGGCAGAGTCGGCACAGAGAAGATAATCATACCTGTCATAGTCGGACTTCGTAATCTGTCTCGCCCTTTTGCCACTGTAATTCGTATAGGGCGTATTCCCAATCCCCTGCTTTCTAAGCATCTCCTTGGCCGGCGGATAGATAGGATTACCCTGCCCGCCCCAGATTTCTTCAGAGCTGGTGGCCGCGGACTCAATGAGAAAGTCATCCTTAATATTAAGTTTTTCTACCATATCTTTTAATACAAATTCCGCCATCGGCGAACGACAGATGTTGCCGTGGCAGATGAATAGTATTTTTTTCATATCGTTTTTCCCTACCTTTTACACTAGTATACTTCCCAGTGCCCATATCTTTTTCCGCCAAACCGACCCATAAACCGACATCCTTTCCGACATCCTGTCGGTTTGGAGATCTATTAGCCTGTGTCGAAAGCGATAAAGCTTTATCTTCATTTGTTATGACATTTATTACGGCATCTTTTTCACTCTGACTTTTACTAATTTCTATTTCTATAGTCCTTACGCAGCAATCGCATTATCATTTATGCTTTCTATAACCTTCCGAATTCTCATCCAGACATTAATATCCGTAAATATCTCAACTACGCTACCCTGGTCCGTAAACGGTGACTCTTGAAGCACAGAAAAGTCTGTCATCATACCATTATGAACAATGTATTCCACTATTTGATTAACAAAATAAATCTGTCTACTATCCAGACTCGTATTATCCAAGAATTCCGAAAAAGCCTCCTTCGCAGCATTCATATCAAGCCCCACAATGTTACGTACAAATTCACCCAGAGGCTTCTGACCATATTCATACTCATAATCTTCTTTCGTTCCCACTTCCTTCCAAAGAATCTTCTCTAGTGATTCTATATCCAAATGTGTAAGAGGTTGATTTGTACGTAGCTTAGAGATAACAATATCATCCAGGTGTTGACGAATGTAATACTCTGCCTTCGCCTTGTAGTTCTTCAGTTCATCGTTCTCCAATTCAGATTCATTCCACTGCGTATCTAAAATATCATCAGCAAAATCTGTGTCATAACGAACCTTTCGACGAGGTAAATACTTCATCAGACTACGCAAGTTTTCTCTGATATGTTCAAAATCCTCAATTCCTGCACATTCTACGTAATCGGTATTAAGGATTTTCTCAATCAACTCTTTCTGAACCTGAATCTCCGGAATATTTGCAACTGTTGCGATTGCCCTCACCTTATCAAATAAGTCAGTTTTCAAGCGTCCATATTTTCGACCAGCTAACTGTGCTAATTCTAATCCATACATCAA
>SVEY01000023.1 GCA_015057165.1 Lachnospiraceae bacterium
GCAGAAAAAGCTTTGCCATCTGTCGCGCTTCCCACAATGGAACCATAATGAGTAGGTATTGCAACAGCAGGGCGAATTGTATTAATAAGCTCTGCTGCTTTCTTTGCATCCATTGTGTATGTTCCACCAATTGGCACAAGGGCAATATCACATTTGACAGACTTTGCTTCCTTCGTAGCATCAGTGTCACCTGCGACATATATTCTCTTGCCATCAACTGTGAAGATATATCCTACCCAGCCTGCGCCCTTTGTATGAAATGGCTTAAGCGCGTTGTAGGCTGGTATGGTTTCGAATTCAAATACCCTAATATTATATGATTCATTTGCCTTAACAGTCTCTATTGCTGATACTTCAGCAGACAACTCCATGACCTTGCTAGTCATTTTATCTGGAACAATTAATACGCTCTCCGCCTTCGCCACCTTACGGATATCCTCTGGTGAAAAATGGTCATAATGATCATGTGTAACGAAGATGTAATCGGCATCATTCTTCTCCCCACCAATCCTAAATGGGTCGATATAGATTACTCCAGCTTTTGATTCAATCCTAATACTACTTTGCTCATTTACTGTGATTTTATCTGTCATACTTCATTCCTCCTTGCGTCCATTTCCCCATTCAATAATTACTTCTTTAGTATTTGTATATTCATATCCACTATCCCACTTATTCCAGGCACAGTTGACTTCTCACTATATTGCCAGAAGCTAAAGTCATACGGAGTCTGTGGCTTTGGCTCGTAATCGGCATACCATACAGGATATTCTTGCAGCCTCGTCATGTCTAGCTGGAATGCCTCCCATAGCATGTTACTATATATCATAGGCTTATAACCTGCTGCTTTTATCTCTTCATTGAAAGCAATTGTGTTCTTCGTAAATTGCTCTGGTGTTACATTATCAGTCCTGGCTACATCATCTAATATATTCTCTGGATCATAGACAACTGGAAGATCCAACTCTCGCCCTTGTAAATGTTCTAGCACAAATCTTGCTTCTTCTCTTGCCTCGTCTTCATTAATCGCCTGGGCGAAGAAATATACTCCCACATCTATTCCTGCAGCCTTCGCCTTGGCAATGTTATCATCAAATCGTGCGTCAGCCTTAATAATTCCTGACTCGCCATAGCCTCTATATCCGATTCTTATAAATGCAAAATCAATTCCTGAATTCTTAACCTCCTGCCAGTTAATATCACCCTGGTGTTCTGATACATCAACACCCAGCCTTGATGTGTATTTGCCATCATCATAGCGCATTTTTCCTGATTCTGATATGAACTTATTCTTGTCGTATGGATTCTTAGGAATATTAGGATTGATTATGGTCTGGTACCAATTGCCATGAGCATCAACGAAGGAAAGCATCTCTTCATTACCAGAATCCTTATTATCAGAAATGCTATCTTCTCTATCAGATATAAATATTGTGTAACTAGCAGCCCCCAAGGATGCCACCAGCACAACAATAATTATTGTAATTATTATATTTCTGTTCTTCATAACAACCTCCAATTAGATATATTATAACACCATTTCCCAACATCTTGTAATTTTTCTTGCATTTTACAACAACATCGTGTATAATTGTTAGGAATTTGTTGTTGAACACCCTGTTACTATAATAAGGAGTTATTCATGAACATGGAATATGATTTCGTACCAGCACCGACTGATGCGAAAGAATTTGAGCAGTGGCGTAAAGAACAGGCAAAAATAATTCAGAAGTTGCACAGAGATCTTAATACTACTAAATCTCTAATAGACAGAGCGCAACAAGAATTAGAACTTCAAAGCGAAAAACTTGAACGTGAGAAGAAAACTGAGCGAGATAGAATGGCTAGAGAAAAGGACTTATTCGATATGAAATGGAAGGTTCTTGAGTCTGAAACTCAAAAACTCGCTGACGACAGAAAGAAATTCGAAAGAGAGAAAGCATTCTACTCTAAAGTTCTTAAATTCAACGAAGAGAACCCAGACAGTAATAATGCAGAACAAATATCCAATGCACAGATATTCTTCATTGGAGTTGGTTCAGAAAAGTCTCTTAAGAAACGATATAAAGACCTACTTAAGATTTATCATCCAGATAATTTGGACGGCGACACAGGTACAATTCAAGAAATTAACAGGGAATATGACGAGCTTTGCAAAAAAATGCAAGTAGCTAATTAGAATTATAATTTATCCCCCGAGCTAATTTGATTTTTTCTTCCTAATTAGCGCGGGGGATTTTTACGAGGAAATAGCTTATGAACACAACATTATTAAAAAAAGGAATATCAGCCGGTCTCCCAATTGGTTTAGGTTATCTATCAGTTTCCTTTACCTTTGGTATTATGGCCACCTCTGCTGGCTTAAGTTGGTGGCAGGCATTACTTATTTCTATGCTTAACCTCACTTCAGCAGGACAACTTGCTGGCATTAACATTATGATTCATCCTATGCAATATATAGAAATGCTAATTGCTCAATTAACAATTAACATTAGATACTCATTTATGTCAGTATCCCTGTCACAGAAAACGGACGACTCTTTCAAAATGAAAGATAGATGGATTCTTGGAGCATTTGTTACAGATGAAATATTCGGCGTAGCCGTAACGGAGAAGTCTGTTAATAAATATTTCTTCTGGGGCCTTACCATCCTGCCTTACATAGGATGGGCCAGTGGTACTCTAATCGGCGCCCTTCTTGGAAATGTACTTCCAGATATAATATTGAACGCTCTTAACATTGCATTATATGCTATGTTCATTGCAATTATTATTCCAGAAGCTAAGAAATCTGTTGCAATAACTGTTGTATCGCTAATAGCTGTTGGCCTAAGCTGCATGTTCTACTTCGTACCAATGCTAAGCAACATATCCAGCGGAATCACCATTTGCATCTGTGCAATTGTTGCAACAGGCATAGGCGCAGTCTTCTTCCCTATAAAAGAAGACGATCCCCTTGAAACTGTAGAAACCAAAGAATAAACAGGAGTCACAATATGGATAACATTCAATTCTTTATATACTTAGCAATAATGGCTATTTCAACTTACCTTATACGTGCTATTCCATTTGCACTTGCAAGTAAGAAAATAGAAAACACATTTATAAAATCATTCCTCTGCTACATACCATATGCAGTACTTGCAGCAATGACGTTCCCTGCGGTATTTTACGCAACTAAAAATCCTATCTCTGCCACTGTAGGAGTCATTATCGCATTCATCCTCGCCCTATTTAAGAGAGGACTTATGACCGTTGCTATAGCTGCCTGCGCTGGAGTATTTATAACTGAAATCGCACTAAGATATGTCGTTCTCTTTTGATTTATAATATTCTTCGAAGAGATTGTTTGCAGCTTCCTGTGTTTGTTGACTAATCGATGGAAGACCTCCCAGTTTTTCAGCTGCCTGGTTAATCCCTTTATTCATGGCTTCCTGCATCTTCTTCATTTTCCCGACATCATCGCCGGCAAGTGCACTTGCAAAATCGAAAAGTCTCTGAGATGTCTGCTTAACACCCCAATAGCCGTCTTCTGAAATGGATTCCTGAGCCTTTCTCCTAGCTTCCTCTGTTACTGTGCCACCAAACGCAGAAAAGCCATCAGCTGTCTTTTGCTTGCCAGCCTGAGTATTCATCATTTCCCTTACCATATTGATAAGAGACTGTCTGTTATCAGCTTCTGCTTTCTTCATCTGCTCCACCATGGCCGCTCTGTCTGTTGAAGACTTTTTGTTTATCTCATAAGTCGCCTTATTAGATGATACATTAGCTGACTTCTCATAAACTACTGCTGTGTCGCTTGTCTTGCCTGTTGTATTATCATTTTCTGGTTTTACTTCTTCTTTTGTATTATTTACCTTTGAAACGTCATAATATTTATTTACATTAGAATTATATCCATTTATCTCTATACTCATTGTAATTCCTCCTCTCTATATCTGGCCATACAACTGCGATACAATGTCCGATGTGTTAGTATAAGAACCTGTAGCCGAATAGCCACTTGTTGAATTATTCTGTGTCGTCGAGTAATAGTTAACAAGTCTTGCATTTGTCTCTATTGCGGAAGCATAGCTTGTCAGGTTGGTCTTAATCTTGTCCTGCGTTGCATTGTCGAACACAGACTTATTAAGAGAAAGCTTTCCCTCACTTGTAACTGTAACTCCTACCTCGGCTAAGGATTTCGTATACTGAGCCGTCTTCTGCAGAAGTGTTGTAAGATTAGAATTAACACCTGATACACCGCTTTTCTTGGCCGCTTCAATTGTTTTATTATAGAACTCAATGAACTTACCAAGCTCGGTCTTTACTCCATCCCTGTTAAATACTGCATCACCAGCATTATTTTTTGTAGTATACAAATCAGTCCCCTTAAGACTTTCTATACTTTCCATAAGGCTCTTTGAATTAGACACTGTTGCAACAGTTGTACTACTCGAATCAATTTTCCCTGAACTAGTTGCACTATCAGCTATCCTGTTAAGCCTGCTTGCAATCTTCGAGCCATAGCTTAAAGCAGCATTTCCATCAAAGACATTCTTAACCGTATCAAGCTCTATCGTCTTAAACTTCTTTGCGTCAAATGCTAATGTACCATCATGGTTCATAGTTATGCCAAGCTCACCTAGTGCCTCCACACTCTCCTTTGTGGCTCCCATGGCTCCCGCCACATTAGAAGTCATATTCATATTAGTCGACTTCTTTGCAGTTGTAACCGCATCGTTATAAGCACTAACATAGGACTTAAGAGCATTTTCAACCTTGCTTCTTGCGTCAAGACCGTTCTCCGTATCCTTATACGTATTCTCGCTTTGTAATGTTCCAAGGGCATTTTTAAATGTTGATACTGACGTAGACAACTTAGAATTAGCCGCACTTACTTCCTTCGATTCCTTCGGATTACGCCTTTCCTCGAGAATCTCATCAAGCACATTCTTAGACCTAGAAGAACTACTTCCACGTGATATGGAAGAGCTTTGTTCTCCGTAATAAGATTTCATTAATTTGCCATAGCTACCACTTCGTATGGCGCTATAGTCACCTAGCATTCCTGCTAGACCGCTCGTGTTACCGAACAGAGAATTACTGTCCATCCAACTCATACTTTAACCTCCTTGTCTAGTGTAGGAATCTCCATATTCACGAACTTTATTACTCGTCTAAATTCCTATCTGCCTCGTCTTTTTCAATCGTCGTACCACTCGGTACGCCTCAATCAAAATCCTTGCAGAGTAGTAATTTATACTTCGTAAAAAGTCCATTCACATGAAGATACCTACATTTGTTTTGGAACTCCATTTCCTCACTTATATTATCGCCCCTAAATCCCACTATGAAAAGGTGTATGTAGTGAATAGTACTAATATTGATGTGAATGGTATATAATTACTCCGGCAACATTAGCATTGCTGTAAAAATCACTATATTATTGTCTTGCTCAAGCTTAATTGTTCCATAGTATTTCTCTGTAATTCTTCTCATATTAAGAATGCCAAATCCATGTCTTTTTGTGTCGCTTTTTGTAGTCATCGGAAGATGCGTCTGGGAGTCATAGACTAGCTTTCCTGCATATGTATTTTTTACTTGTATAAGATATGCGTTATTGTTCGTCCATGCACTAATTTCTATCCTTGGATGATTACTACCTGAAGCTGCCCGAATAGCATTTGACAAAGCATTGCTTAGTATAATCCCTATATCTATTGATTCGACCTTAGCGCTTTCAGGATAATGAAAATGCGATATAAACTCTACCCCTGCATCCTCAGCTTCCCGCATCTTCTCAGAGATTACAATATCAGTAACCGGGTTACCTGTTTTTGCACTTATCTTAAGATTGGGAAATCCATCTTGCCATTCATTAAGATATTCAATAGCTTTGTCGTTTTCAGACTGTTCAAGGAGATTGCCAAGTATCATAATATGATTGTTAACATCGTGCCTTATACCTCTAATATCAGAATACACATTTTCCATAGAATGCACATGCTCCGATAATTCCTCCACCTGCTTAGATACAAGAGCATTCTGCATTGCTTCCTCCTCCTGTCTCTTAATCTCCTGATAGGAATACACAACAGTAATGGATGCAAGAAATGCAACAATTCCAAAAATTGCACGAACCACATCATAAACTGGGTAACTACTTCTTATGTACTCACCAAGTGCCTCAGCATATGCATCTGACAGGAAAGAACAAATCCAATACCCAATAATAATTGCAACATAGGGAGATACTATAAGTGAAAGCTCACGCCACTGCATTTTTTCTCCTTTTCTCTTGTATATTTTCCCGAAGATAAACATTTCCAGGAACAAAATAACATTTTCAATGAGAAGGAGTAAAACCAAAGCAACAATAAAAAGTACAAACTGCTTGTTCATGTCTCTCTCTTCTTGTAAATATGTAAAGTTGCTTATTAGCGTCCATGGAAGAGCCGATATGGCATCAGATATCCAACAAAACATATATACCGTTACTGACAAGAATATCTTCTGTGGGGCATTTCTCCTATCCAATAAAACGGACACGGTACATAGTATTACAACCCCTATTATATATGCCACATCTCCAGGCATTGCTACTGGCATGACATATAGAACCGACATAGTGGCGAAGAATACTGTCCCTAGTATAATGGCTGACATCCTTTTTACTACAAACAGAGTATAGAATCTCGCCACTAAAACTCCACTAATTAGAAGTCCGACGATAACAGATATTGTGTTTGCAATTCCCCACATTTCATCCATACTCATTTGCCCATCCCCCTACGACTGTATTCCATATACGCATTTAGAAAGTCATCGTATAGTCTTCTTGATATTGACAACTCATCTCCATTAATCATTCTAAGAGTTGTCCTGTCATATCGCGCTACATACCTCATGTTCACGAGATATGACCTGTGTATTCGAAAGAAGTCTTCGCCCACAAGCTTCTCTAGGGCAGACAGTTGACCATAGTATTCTATATTCTCTTTTTTCATATGAAGGATTGTCTTGCGATTATATACTTCCGCATATATTAGCGATGATAGATTGACACGAATGTGAGATGTGCCTGACTGAATATTGATATAATTGTTTTTATCGATTGGAGTACTCTTTCGACGAGATATTTCCCTGATAGCATTATCAAGAACGCACTTAAGCTTATGGTCCTCTACTGGCTTAACTAGGAAATGAAAGGGTTGAACATCGAAAGAATTAAAGACCTCCTCTTCTTCTCCCGTAATAAATATTATTATATTATAAAAGTTACGATTACGAAGCTCTTTCGCAACTTCTATTCCGCTTATGTCAGGCATCTTGATATCAAGAAGTAGAATGTCCGGAATAGATTTTTCATCAAGAAGTTCTTTGCCGGATGTATAAGATATAATCTCAACATCCGGAAAGAATTTTTTAACCTTACCAATTAGCATTTCACATATTTTTACTTCGTCATCACATATTGCAATTCGCATAACATTCTCCCAAAAAAGTATACTTTAATAATATATCGTATATCATACTATACTTTGGAAGTTTATTGATGTGAATGGTTGATTTTTTGATGTGAATGGTAAGCTTCTTAAATAAATTTAGATTAATTGTTCTTATATTTTTCAAGTTCAGCCTGAAGTTGTTCAATTAAAGAATCTTTTTGAGAAATCATATTATCCTTCTGAGATAATTGTTTCTCTAAATTGTCAATCTTATTCTGAACATACTGTTTATGAAAGATAGCATCTCTTCTCGCTTCTTCCAATTGATTCTCTAAAGCTTCCATCTTGTTTTGAACATATTGTTCATGAAAGATGGCTTCTCTTCTTGCTTCGCACATCATTCTTACGGTCTCATCAGAATTCTGCTCGTATATGGAATTGGCTGCATCTGAATATACCTTGTCTTTCTCTGCAATCATCTTCAATTCCTCCCATGTAGTAGCCTTAAATAGCCTAGCCCATTCATCGATGTGCCATCTCTTATCCTCTTCAGTAGCTAGTTCTATCTGATTTAATGATAACACGCGCAGACAGAAATTACTATTGTAAATTGTTCCTGTTTTAACATTTTGGAGCATATTATTACTATAGAATTCCTTCTCTTCTGGGAATAGGTCATAATCAAGAAATCCGATGTGCGTAACAGGCATGACAGAATTATAATCGTCTCCCTTCTGCAAGGTTTCAAATGTTCTACACAAATATGATAGAGACCTATTTTGCCAGTTGCCCAAGTCAGCCACCTGCATCTCAAGATTGATAATTGAATTGTCATTGAGTTTGACTTTTATGTCTAGTATATAGTCTTTGTCTTCAATGTATTTACCTAATTCTATTGGATTAGCAATCTTCACAGAATCAATTGTATCCAAAGGAACATGCATCATAGAACTGATTATTCCTTTTAATACATTATTGTTTGACTGGAGTACCATGCGAAACATATAGTCATTAGTCATGCCATATGCTATCTTGCCTTTCGCATTTCTCCATTCCTCCTTGTTTAATTGTAATTTTGTTGTCATAAATACCTCCATATTTATGACATGGTAGAAGTGGAATTAAGAATAAGTATAACACAAACACATACGAACAAATTATTAACTTTTTATTAATTTTGTAAGTAGTACATATATGCGTTATGTACTACTTACCCCTATCCTTTACAGTATGTTTGCCTCCATATACTGTCTATGTTGTTCAAGCATCTTCTCATGGTAGTTTTCTTGAATCTCTTTTCTCTCCATGCGATGCTTCTCAATTTGTTCTTCCATTATCTTCTTCCTAGCTGCCTTCCTGGCTCTTATAGCTTCTCTCTCGGCTCTCTTGGCACGAGCATTTGATGCCCTATTAGAAGATGTATTACTATTAAGGTCTACCATAAGGGTTCCAGACGCATTTTCATCATTATCACTAAGCGACTCACTCTCGTCACCCATTGCAAGATCCACGTGCTGAATTGTTCCTACTGTTCCTGATTCATGTAGAAATATTCCAGATGATCTGATTACTGCATCTGTGCTACCCATCCCGTTAGCAAGTGTAAATTCACTATCCTGTTCTCCAAGATATATTGCACCGACATCGGCTTCTTTGAGATTAGCAAGTACGTCATTTCCACTTTCATCCTTATACCAGACCTTTAACTTGCTAAATACTTCATCGTTCTCATCTATCCAACCATTACCATCACTATCATATTCTCGTAAATCCTTAAAACCATCACCGGATTTTGTTCCAAACAATTCGTTTCCGTCATTTATTTTTCCATCTTCATTTTTATCAAGTGCAAGAAATGCCGAGCCTCTTGTTGGCATAGATATACTATCTTCTTTTCCATCAGAATCCAAATCAAATTTGAACTTTTGATTCGATACCTTCGCAGAGTCTGTTCCAACATTTATAACAAGCGGATCAAATAAAGCATTCTGCATTGCAGGAATCTGAATGCTCATGTGTTGCATAAACTGTCTTGACATGGAAATATTGATTCCGAAATCTATTTCTCTTCCGTCATCTGTTATAGCTGTTCCCTTTGCTGAAAACGACGTGGATTCGCTCTCCTGATATGTAAGAAGCTGCTGAACATATCCACCATTACCTGTACTGAAAACACCACCACTCATAAGACGTTGAAGTACTGAACCCAACACACTATATGAAAAGTTATTAGGTTTTCCTGATTCTTTTTGGTTTGTATCTACGCCAGATGTTTTAGCGTTTGATGATACATTTCCGTAAGCGGACGAAGCAACTCCCATGAAAGTCTTATTGCTTATATTGTCTCTGCCTGACTTAACCCCCATCTGTGAGTAATATCTACTTGAACTCATATCAATTTGACTACTTGCTATTCTCATATGCCTTCCCCCTTTAACCAAAATAGTCGTACCTACTTGTTCCTTGTGAAAATATATTTCCATAAGCGTCATATCTGTTAGATATGCTTTCCGCTTGCGCGCTTGCGTTATCACTTACACGACTTGCTAAAAAGTTGGCCTTATGAGACAAATCCCCCATGTAGCCTTGAAGCGAATCCAAGTCTGCTCCCTTGAGCTTTTCTTCATCAACCGACATATATCCATTTTTGTCAAATGTTATTCCCATATCGGCAAACTCATTCTTATAGTCAGAATATGCATTTTTAAGCTCAGAATAATATAGCGAGAACAAGCCGTCATTATTGCTGCTCAGACTCTTAAGAAGATCATTATAGCTTGATGCAAAGGCTTTCGTTTGATTAATAACATTTGTCATGTCATTATTATTCTTAGCCTCTTCAAACAGCTTGTTATTCTTCGCATCTATGTCAAATGTTTCAGCAATATCTATAAGATTATCTGCCGTTTTCGTAAGTTCCTTCATTTTCTTGGTATCGACAGCTGAATCTGTAAAGTAATCGTCTTCTATTTTCTTATTATCAAGAGCCTCAAGAAGTGTATTCTTTGTAGATTCTCCGGCTCCTCTCATATTGATAGGAAGCCCAGCCTTCTTTGCCATTTCATTTGTCATATTGTCGGATACTCGCATTTTATCTACTCCTTTCCAAGTACGAAGAATACTCTTTTGCAAAGTCTTCATATCTGTATTTTGAAAGAGGTATCTTATCTTCATTTTGAAGAGTCACCTCGTTCTTACTGTAATTAGTAATCTTACTCATATTGACAATGTAGCTTCTATGAATCCGATAAAAAGAATCATCTAGTTCATTAGCAATATCAGATATCTTTCCATAAGTCTCTATCTCTTCGTTTTTCGAGTGAATAATAAGCTTTCTCCCAAGACTTTCAATATAGTCAATATCCTCGTTTCGTAAAGTATATGTTACACCATTATTCTGAAATACCATTCTTCCCTCCCTAAATATAGAATGCACAGAAATCAAGAGAAGTCATCCTTGATTATCTGTGCATTCCTTTGCTTATATTATGTATTTCGGAATAGTTTTTTTGCTTCGTAATAGAGATGTAATGAATAGTCAATATAGTGTAATGAATGGATTATATTAGTCCTATAACAACGAATTATACTGTTTCATCAATCTTCTAATTAGTCTTTCTGCGCTTAGTCCCTGCTTGTATGTTTCGGGCATTCTGAAATACGAATCCTTAGCATTTTCAAGAATCGAAATCCAGTTCCTGCTCATTGACCAAGCATTATCCGAATCAGCTATTCCCTTAACAAATCCGTTATACTCAGCCTGCTTAGAATATGCTCTCATCTTATTAAATGATTTCATTCCTGTATTATCAGTTAACCCTTTATCATCCATATATGAAGTAAGGGCAAACATTTCTATCTCGGTCGCATTCTTCGGATCAACTTTATTTACATGAACCTCATAGTCACCAACCTTGATTACCGGATCCGCGTCCGTTGATGAGTCAGCATATCTCGCAATATACCCTTGATTACCTATTGTCATTACACCTATATTCTTGCCATTGTTGGATGATGTTGAGCGAGAAGTGGCATTAGTATTGTTATCTATATTATTGTTCCTCAATGACTTCTGGTTTGCTTCTATCTCTGCATTCCATTCATCCCGTAACTCCTTCTCAGTCATCACTTTTCTTATGAAATGTGTATTATTGATATAGTCATGATACGGCTCATTAAAGGCATCGCGAAGCGTCTTTCCTTCTGCCTTGAGCTTTTCAATGTCAATGTGTCCGTCAACTAATGTGTCGTAATACTCGCGAAAGCCCTCTATATCAAAATCTTCCTTCATAAAATCTTTCCAGAAGCTCTCTTGCGATGCAAAGGTAAGTTTCTCATCCTTATCAAAGCTATTAAGAAACTTCCTAATCTTTTCCCTGCTCTCCGGAGAATCATAAGACATTTCCCATAAATCTCTTTCCTTCGTCTCACCATTCACGTTGGAAATCTTCTTACAAGATATTCCCTCATCAGTATATAATGTTATATACTGAACATCCACAGGAACCTTCTTCCCAGTATCAGGATCAGTATATTCGTTATGACGCGTTACTACAGTATTGGGAATATCTAAGTCTTCCTCATTTTCTTTCATGGCATTTTCATAAAATGAATTAATAGATTCAAACAGTTTCTGCGCAAGTCCTGCAAGCTTCGGCATGGTGTCGCCGTACTCATCTGCATACTGCTCTAACAGACCTACACGATCTCCCCTATCAAATATTCCATCAAAGAAGCTTGTATCCGTAAAGTAACTGCTTGCTATAAGATCCGCCGTTTCATCCGTCTGTCTTATATACATACAAAGGGCAGAGAATTCAGGATAATCCATTTCTTCCTTATCGAGATTATAGGGATCAAATTCTCTCTCGAACTCGTCACCGTTTTCGTCAATTCCTTTGATGGTGTAAGTCTTATCTTGTCCATCGGAATTGATAACAATGTCGAAAGAAAGCGATGTCTCCTTATAGGAATACAATACTTCTCCGGCTTCGTTCTTCGTTGCCTGCATTTCCTTAGTGCTGATGCTAGCAGAAATACATCTGGTGTATGATGCCATCTCGCCATAAGCTTTCGGCATCACCGGGATTCGTGTTAAAGAGCCGAACTCCATCTCTGAATCCCTCTCATTATCTGAACTCACACTGCTACCATCATCATTTTGTACCGCATCATCACTCTTCATTAGAAATGACATCTTTTGATTGAAAAACTTTCCGTTGAGATTAAAGTTTTCAACATTACAGTTTGATGTGTAATACATACTTGAACTTTGATAAGTTCCCAGTCCCGCTATTGACATATTTTCTCCTTTCTGTGACTCATCTGTCGGTCAGAGTCACGCCACTCTCCTATACAATCTGACTTTCGTCTAATGTCATTAGTCCACAGAAAGGTCCGAGTGGCTTCTTTTTTATAATTAAAAAGCACCTGCATTAACATTTTTGTTAACAACAGATGCCTTCCGTGGCAGTTTTCTTTCCAATGTGTTTCTTAATACTTATTTCGGAAATAGTGAAAAAAACTTAATTCAGATGTAATAAACCGACAAAAAAATGTAACGAACGGACTATATTCTATTCATCTTATGACACCACCGCATTTTGCCTTCTGTACGCATCATTATCCTTTTGAGCAAGTTCAGCTTCTACCTGTCTAAGTTCCTGTTCCAACTCTTTCTTCTTTGTTTCATCCGCAGAATAAAGCTGTTGCTCTAATTGTGCCTTTTTATTCTTAATCTTTTCTATTTCTCTGTCCACATTATTTGTATCCATTGTAGTCGTTTGACTGGCTTTATCGGATAATCCTTCTGATGATACTTTGATATCCTTATCTCTCTTATCAATATCTTCCCAACAAGATAAGTTAGGCAATTCATCTCTCATTGCCCACCTAGTAATGAAAAGAGCTTCATCATTTACATTTTTATCTGTTGCTTCGGCTTCCCTTCTCTCTCTAATCTTTTCATATTCTTCAAATGCTCTCGAATCTACTCTTTGCATCTTCGAAAGAATTTCCTCACCAAAGCGACCTGATGGTACGCTTCTTAATTGCTCTTTTGTCAAAGGCTCTCTCTCAAGCTGTCTAATCGCTCCTTTAGGCATCTCTCCCCTTTTCACTTCTTCAGACATTTCAAGTCCTTTTGAAGATATTTCCACTTTTACAGCATCACCTTCGCCTAAAGAATTTGAAAGCATACTGCCTAGCTCTTCTTTCGTATTGATTCTTTCTTTAAATGTCTCTTGTAACTTGTTGTAATATTCAGCCGTCTTGTCTATTTCTATTGGATTAACGCCATTCATACTCTTATTCCTCCATATCAGCAAATAAAAATTTAAAAACCCATCTTCGCCAATTATCCTCTTACATCAAAAGTCACATCTGATAACAAGTCTAATGTTCCCGACATCTTAGTCGAAAATTGACTAATCAGGTCATCTAAATCTTTTCCACGATATTCCTCTGTAACAGAAGCTTCTTTTATTCGTTCTGCCTCATGCTTCTTCTCCAACTTCTTCTCAGCTTCTTTTTGTCTCTCTCTCTTTTCCCTGACACGTTCCAGCCATTTGTCGATATCAGAATCAGTACCTCCACCATCTGTCACTGTTAGTGTTGTCATAGTAGAATACTCTTCCCCAAATTCGATAGTCACAGACTTAAGCGTTGCACCATGTGCTATAGCGGATCTCTGTGCAGCCTCAATATAATCCGGAGCTTTTGCAAGTTCCCTTTCAAGCCACGATGCTGTCTTTTCATCAGACATTGCCTTTCTAAGCAAACCGCTAGTAACTGATACAGAAGCATTATTTCCCGGAGTCAAGCAACTAAATTTCTGTGTCAAATAATTTGAATAATCTTTTATATTAGTCGTTTTTGAAGTGCTGGATTTTAAGCTATTTGTTGTATATGTATTTAGTGTATTACCAACTTGCATATCTATTCTCCTACTACTAATCTACCTATTATCATCAACAGTAATACCTTTGATGTCCTCTTCAAGTATATTCATCTTCGACATCATTTCTTTTACTTCCTGTTGTGCCTCTTCTACACTCGAAGTAATATTAGACATTGATTCTGCTCCATCAAGTATTTTCTCTGAAAAATCTCTTATTTCATCTCTACGTTTTTTAGATTCGTCAATTCTTTCTTCAATTTCCTCTTTTTTCTCTTTGATTCTCTCTGCTTCTTCCTTCTTCTCTTCAATGTCAGAATCAATATTATCTTTAGCCTCGTCCATAGCAATAGTTACTACCTGCTCATTCAATTCCTCTTCTAATTTCTTAGCTTCTTTCTTAGCCTCAATCATTGAGGTGTTTTTAAGCATCTCTCGCTCCATCATTCCGAGAGAACGATTCTCATCTTGAATCTCAAGAGTATTAGCATAAGATTTTACAATATAATTCTTCGCATAATCAAGCATTTCCATAGACCTGCTTTGATACTCTGTGAGACCTCTTTCTTTTATCTCTGCTACGGCTTTTCTTTCTTCTTCTGAGAGGGATACGTCGCTACCGGGAAGCCCAGATTTAAAGTCTTTTTCTAATAACTTAAGCTCCTTCTCCTCTTTGCTATTTTCAGTTAGTCCATACTCGTCCCGAAGCATCTTTCTTTCATTTTCGATATCATTAATAACCTTATCTGCTTCGCCTTTGTCCTTTATAAGCTCTTCAACATGTCTTTTCTTCTCGTTAAATTCATTGCTTATCTTTTGGTCGCCTTCAAATGCATTACGGATGAGTTTCATAGCATCCTTCTTGGCTTGAGCCTTCTTTTCGTCAAGTAAGTTGCTTCCCAGGTTAAGTGTCTTGCCATTAATAACATTGTTCTGACCTTTCAAAACACTCTGACCATTATTCACGGCTTTTATATTTTCATTTCCAAATGTGGTATTAAGATTAATGTTCATATCTACTGCTCTCCTTCACAAGTCATATACCTCTCTATATAGTATTTCGAACATTAATTGACTTAATAAATCCTTATGTAGTAAACGGCCATTTTTTCGTAGTGAATCGACTAACATACAGTAAATCATCTTCTATTGCTTCAACATTACCACCGCAACAAACTCTTTCTCGTTGCAGGATATAACAAAATCACCATTATACTTTTCTACCGTACTTCTAACATTAAGAAGCCCAATTCCATGTTCTTTGCAATCCTTAGAAACAATATTGTTATCTTCTATTTCCACTTTTTCTGGCACAGGGTTCTTAATATTGAAAATATACTTACTATCCGCATTTACCATTTTAATATGAACCGTAGGATGATTACCCTTCTCTACCAAAACCTCACAAGCCTGAATCGCATTTTCCAGAAGATTTCCACATATTGTAACAATGTCCTCTCCTGCAATCGTAAGCCCTGATAAGTCACATATGGAAAATGTCATACCAATACCTTTCCCTTTAGCTATACGATATTCCTGATTCAATATGGCATTAACAACGGGATGATTCACATTTATCTCAGAAAGCTCCACCGATATACTCTTAGTAATCTCGTCCGTATGTTCCAGCGCAGACTCTAATTCTCCCTTTCTGATTAGTTCATTCACCGTCATCATTTGCTTCTTGTAATCGTGAAGCTTTCTTCCCTGTCTCTCATACACCGCCTGCATATCGTTAAATGTCTGCATCTGATTTTTATGCTTTTGATTTTGTCGTTCTGATTGATAAATTTTCTCTTCCTGCACAATAGAATCCTGCAAGAAGAATAGCGCTAAGGCATTGAGACAAAGTATTGCCAGTGACACAAAAGCATAGAAATAGTTAGGTACATTGTTAGATATAAACATTACATACAGATATATACCAATAAATCCCGAAAAAACAGGAAGCCACGAGAATTTCCTTAAAGAAATTCTCTCCTCATATAGATACTTCTTAATCAAACCAGTCTTATGTCTCAAAAATACAAGCAATGCAATCCATATCAATCTAAGAACTATACCCATTACATAAGTAACAAGCCCTTCATACATCCCCATTATGCTGACATAAACACAATCCACATAGAACAATAATATATAATCCACGCAGGCAAAGAAAAGGCATGTAATGAACCCACGACTATAACTAATCCTGCCATATAATGCTATTCCAATTATTATGAAAAATATCTTGGCTATAACGGCATATCCTGTTAATATATTGGAAAAAACTATAACCACAACCAAAAACACAATGTAGAATGCCAAATAACTTATGATTTTCTTAACTCCCTTAAATCTACATTCCATATATGTATTGAGGAAGTACAATAGTCCCCATACTTCAAATATGCCTATAAAAAAGGTATACAAAACTGCAATCATAACACCTCACCCATAAACAATGTGTATTTTACTCTAACTTCTTTATATCTTCCCTTGGGAATAGGTAGCTTTTTCCCATCAGTAAGAGACAGCTCATAATTATGAATATTTTCTATATATCTCACATTTACAAGATAGAATCGATGAATCCTAATAAACCCATAGCTTTCCATTTCCTCTTCAAGTGCGTTTAACTTTTCATACATTTGAAATGTCTTATCAACGCTATGAATAATCACTTGCCTACCTGATGTTTCAAAAAAAGAAATGTCTGACAGATTAATTCTTCTATCTCCGTCCACGCACCGAAACATCATGGATTTCCTTTTCTTAATTATCTCTTTACATATATCATCCATACATTCTGAAAATGTATTTTCTAAATCATCTTTTACAAGAAATCTATTGGCTCTTACTTTATAACCATCAAGGGCGTAATTGATATAAGCCGTTATAAATATGATAGGCACACTCTCATTTTTCTCACGAATCTTTCCTGCAATTTCTATCCCGTCCATTCTTGCAAGATTGATATCAAGAAAAATCATATCCACATTCTTTTCTGTTAGGATATCATCAAGTAACTCTTCTCCAGAGGAATAAGAATCAATACGAAATTTTATATTGTTATCCGTGCCGTATTTACGGATTAATTTCACAAGCCTACTGACATCTCTCGTGTCGTCATCACATAAAAATACCCTCATTCTGTCACCTCACATATAAGCATTTATTATATATTTATCGGCTATACGGCCTATATACTTTCCCTAACGATGCTGAATCGACTTTAAAATGTAGTGAATCGACTATGAATAATGTCATTTAGTATTCTCTATAGTTTTCTCAATGATTAAACTGTAATGGCGATAAGATAAAAAATATCCTTGAGCTTATTGATTCAAGCTTAGTATATATACTTAGCGAAGAAACATCAAAGTTCAAGGATAATTTATTATCTTACCGCACTTTTATTTAGTTCAAATGCGCTAGTACTTCATCATAACTATTATAAAAGTACTGCTGTGGATTGTCGCTCTTAAGAACATCTACTAGAAGCTTAGATTGTCTATCTGCAATATCTCCCATCATATGCCCATCAGCATCAACATAGTCCTCATCAGTTCTATACAAATATTCCCATTTTCCATAATTGAAGTCATAGAATTCTACTCCCATAGAACCAAAAAGATTGTCGAAATAATCATGTACATCTCCCATGTTCTGCATCTTCAGTCTAGATGGAATAAGCGCTGACTGGACACATATAATCTTAATACCATGTTCATCACAGTATTCTTTCATTTTAAGGAATGAATCAATATTATCCTGCTCAACAGTTCCATTAAACTCCCAATCTCCCCATCCTAAATCAGGCGCTCTGTTAACTCCACGGAGAAATCCTCTTCCCTCATATTTATATGCCGTATCTGACTTAAGGTACTTATTAACAGAATTCATCGCACTGTCTTCATTAGCAATATATGACGGATCCAACTTAGCACTAACACAATTAGGTATTTTCTCTATATTCTCTGCCGTTAACATATAGTCACAGAAAAGTCTAATAAATCTATCTGGCCATACAACTTCTTTAAAATATTTAATCCATCTTGTTCCTGTAAGATATGGAACAAGATTCATATCTGTGCCTGAATCTCTAGTCTGATCCAGTCTCCAGTAATAAGGATCAATATCAAGAATAACTGTCTTGTATTTACCATCTACATTTGCTTCCTGCATTATGTAGTTAATATTGTTCATGGGCGTTATTCTTCTAGCCACACTAACTGCTTTACAATCCAATCCATCTGATATTATATAGGGATTATATCCGCATTCAGCATGTGACTGTCCCATTATAAGGACATTATAGTCTCCTTCTTTTGCCTGCTTTAGAAGCACCCTTATTCCTGAAGGTGGCGTAAGCAGAAATGTAAATATTCCGAGGACCAATATAAATACTAATACAAAGCCAAGTATTCGTTTAAAAGTTCGCATACATAAATCCCCCTTTAAATGATACTGACACAAAGCATGCAATAATCTGGATTAGCACCACCCAAACAAGAACTTGCAACCAATAATTCTTCTTACTTAAACTATCTCTTATGGATATATTCTTCTCATGAAGTATATCAACAACAAGAACTCCTGCTATGCCAAGCGGTAATATAAACCAATCCCAATGCATAAGTTCTAAACAATCAAAGCTTGTAAGATCAAATCGTATACTATTGTAAAGCATTACAAATGCATCTTTCATAGATGTGGTACAATCAAATACCCAACCTACTGTAATAATGAATAATGTTCTTATTAAAGAAAATACTCTATATCCCTTAGACTTATCATTTATACGAAGCCCCTTCTTCCAAGCTGCATATTCATCTACAAGAATAGCAGATATTGCAAGAATAATACCATTATATAGACCCCATGCCAGATAATTAGTACCAAGTCCGTGCCATACTCCAACAAGGATAAATACAATAATATCTGCGATTGCCATACCTATTCTATTAGCTCTTTTTCTAGATACTACTTTCTTAAGACCTTTCTTAGTCTTGCCCATCCATTTAGAAATAGAAATAGGATAGAAGATATAATCCTTCATCCACTGACCAAGAGATATGTGCCATCTACGCCAGAATTCTCCTAGAGACAAAGAGAAATACGGTTGTCTAAAGTTATCTTTCATGGTAATACCAAAGCACTGGGATACACCACGAATAACATCTATACCTCCGCTAAAATCACAATATAGTTGTATTCCATATGCAATAAAGCCTATCCATACTGTTACCCCATATGGATTACCTGTATCAGAATTAAAGATTTGATCAACATATGTTCCTACTCTATCAGCCACAACCAGCTTTTTAAACATTCCCCAAAGCAAAAGTTGTACACCATATTTAATATTGTGCCAATCTAACCTGTGCTCTTTGAATAATTCCGGTGCAAGTTCTGAGTATTTACTTATTGGGCCTTGTACCATTTGTGGAAAATAAGATGTAAATAAAAGAATCTTAAAATAATTCTTCTCAGCTTCAATCTTACCCCAATATACATCAAGCATATAAGATATTACCTGAAGCGTGTAGTAAGAAAGACCTGCCGGAACAATAAAATTACGCATAAATGTTTTATACGGATAATCTGTTCCAAGGAATGTAATGTCGTGATTGAATAATTCCATTCCAAGCACATATTTCAATATAATAAGTACCGCCAGAGAAAGAGCCATCCCACCAATAAGAAACAACTTCTTGTGATTACTACTTTTCTCAACAAGCCTTGCACTAAAATAAGTTATTGTACTTGTAAATATCACAAATAATCCACCAAATACACTAACGGAATATATATATACAAAACTAAGTAGGATTAAATAGCCCCAACGAAATTTTGCTGGGATTATATAATACGATATTACTGATATTATAAAAAATATCATAAAGCCAACGGCTGTAATACTCATTTCTTAGTTCCTTTCCGATTATTATGCATTAAGACGCACTCCGGTGAATATAATAACACATTTTAACAATGGATTCATTATACATTTTTTATTATTTAACTAAAATATATAATGAAATAATGTCCAAATTGGTGTATTATATTTATGTTTAGGGAGGGAAACCATGAAAAATAAGAAAAAGGCAATAATAATTACATGTATTTGCTGCGTTTCAGTTTTAGTTCTAATCACTGTACTCTTATTACATTTTCTCTATTACAGTTTTACATTTTCCACAGATGACGGAACAAAAATTAGTAATAACTCAGATGTAGAGGTTGTATTTGGACAGAAAGATCTTCCAAATATCAAAGCAATTTATAAGGATTATACTGATAACAGCGACGGAACAGAAGTAGAAGTCACAAAATCAGGAGATGCAGATCTTTCAAAAATTGGCACATATCCTGTAACATATACAGCAAACTATAATGGCAAATCAAAGTCTATAGATGTTAATATTAAAGTAGTTGACAAAACAGGCCCTGAAATCAAACTAAAGGGCGGTAATGAAATCCATTGGCGACTTGGCAAGGAATTCAAAGATCCAGGTTATACTGCAGTTGACGATGTTGATGGCGATGTTACTGCAAATGTTACTGTTGAAGGCAATGTAGATATCAACGCTGAAGGTACTTATACATTAACATATAAAGCAAAAGATTCTAGCGGAAATGAAACAACAGTTGAAAGAAAAGTAACTGTTGAGCAGAAAAAAGAACCTGTTGTTACAGACCCATCAGACAAAGTAGTATATTTGACATTTGACGATGGTCCTGGACCTTATACTCAGAAGCTTCTTGATATACTTGATAAGTACAATGTTAAAGCAACATTTTTTGTAACACATGGATATCCTAATTATGAGAATCTAATTGGCGAAGAAGCAAGACGTGGTCATACAGTTGCAGTTCATTCATATACACATAAATACGACCAAATATATAGAAGTGTGGATGCCTTCTTCGAAGACTTCAATAAAATGAACGATGTAGTTAAAGCTCAGACAGGACAGGAAGCAACTATTCTAAGATTCCCTGGAGGAAGTTCTAATACAGTTAGTAGAAAATACTGCCCTGGTGTTATGACTGCTCTAACCAACGAAATGAATAATCGCGGTATTCTTTATGCTGACTGGAATGTATCTAGCGGTGATGCAGGAGAGACAACAAGTACACAACAAGTTATTACAAATGTAATAAATGGAATCCAGAAGAATCATGTGTCTACTATACTACAACATGATATCAAAGATTTCTCAGTAAACGCTGTAGAACAGATTATACAATGGGGAAAGAGTAATGGATATACATTCCTTCCATTAACAGAGCATAGCCCTATGTTCCATCAGCCAGTAGCTAACTAATAGCATATTTTACAAAAACAAAACCTCAAGTATCTGTTAATTCAGAACTTGAGGTTTTTATTAATTCTATTCTAGCTCCTTAAGCCAAAAAGCCTCTATTATCATTAGTGTCTACAGCCTCATTAACGTCTGTTTTCCCATATGTAAGGCCAGCCGCAATCTTCTGTGCGTTCTCCATAAGAGGTGCAGAATCATCATTCTCTGCAACTTCTCTAAAGGCTTCTGCAAGAGGTTCTATTACTTCTCTTGCTTCATTTATTCCTTCATCCCGTCCACTGTACATTGATTTGGCAATAGCGCGTTTACAATAATCATATAGACTATATAAATCCTTTGAAATATCGTATTTGAAGTCAAGGGCATTCTGCAAATGCTCTAGTACTTCATTTGCATGACGCAAGGCCTCCATATACTCTTCCTGTTCATGATTCTTAAGTCCTTCTGTTGCATCATCCAAATCTACCAATACCATATCAAACAATACAACAATTATCTGACTTTTGTTTCCATTAGTAATTCTTCTGGTAAATGTGGTTACAGCTTCTTGATTCATAAAAACCCTCCTAAACCCATTATGTTTCTCGATTAATAATTACTACAATACATATTTCTTCTCTATCACAATACACATTGATTTTATCACATTTTCTCACAAAAAAATACCCCACATTGTATGTTATCTTTTTTAACATACAATATAGGGTATATTTATTATTAAAACAATTCGTTTCACGAATTGTCACTTACCATATTACTCAGGTAATTATTGGAGAAGCTGAAGGGCAAGCTGAGGTAATTCATTTGCCTGACTTAAGGCGCTTGTAGATGACTGCGAAAGCACGTTGTATTTTGTATATTCTGTCATCTCTTTTGCCATATCAGCATCAGAAATACGAGACATGGCAGAAGTCATATTTTCACTTGTCTCATCTAAGTTTGCCACTGAGCTTTCTAGTCTATTCTGATAAGCACCAAGATCTGCTCTTGCTTTATTAATATAATCAAGTGCATCACTTAACTTATCAAGAGCTCTTTTTGCTCCATTAACAGTAGTTACATCAACATCATCTATATACATATGCTCTGTATCAGTAGCTGGTATTCTAACTGTCATATACTGACCTTCGTTAGCACCAATTTGTAGATCCATTGGTCCTACGTCAGTAACATTCATATTGATATCCCCTGTATAATCTGCCTCTGCTAAGAATGATATCTCGAATCCACCTGCATCTGTAATAGTAACCTTATTTCCCTCAACTTGATATGTTGCTTGGTTAGAGAAGTCAGATGTTTTATCTAATGTAATTACAGCGTTATTTCCTGTTGCGGTAAAAGAGGTTGGAAAACCAAAGAGCGTAGCCAAGTCATCATTTGAAAATGTTATCGTAAGCTCTGCGTCTGCTCCATAGGCCGTTGATTCAAATACAGCAACATGTTCTCCGGCATTACCGTATTCCGAAATAATCGCCTCTCCTATTTCAGCTGCATCACGTATTGCCTCGTATATTTCCTGACTGGTCATTCCTTCCTTAATCTGTGCTGCAGCTCCATTAATTTCAATCGTGCCTGCCTGTGCAGCGGTAATCGGTCCAAACTCATCCCAATTCTTCGTTGAAGCTATATTTGCTCGTGTCGCTGCTGTATTGATTGTAAGGTCATACTGACCCGAAGGTACAGTCTGAGATGACTGCTGACGGGAAATATGATCAGCATATATTCTTGTATTAATTGAACCATCAAGCAATGTCTTAGTGTTAAACTCAGTAGAAGTTGCGATTCTGTCTATCTCGCTTTTAAGTGACTCTATCTCACTTTGAATGGCCTCTTTATCTCCCTGCTCTGTAATTCCGTTAGCTGCCTGTATAGCTAATTCTCTCATACGTTGAATCATACTTGTAACTTCATTTAGAGCACCATCAGCTGTCTGAATTACACTTATTCCATCAGAAGCATTTCTTGAAGAACGATCTAATCCATCAATCTGAGCTTTCATCTTACCAGATATTGCCATTCCAGATGGATCATCAGAGGCATGATTAATTTTAAGACCTGTAGATAATCTCTCCATTGTCTTAGCAAGTGAATTCTCATTTCTAAGTAGTTGTCCGTTAGTAATCATAGCTGGAATGTTGTTATTGATTTTCATATGTTTTTCCTCTCTTTTCCAACAGTTTGCTTCGCAAATTGTCGCCTGGTCATACAACAATCCGCTTCGCGAATTGTCGCTCTGTCATAAGGAATCCACCATGCTTCGCATGGTCCCCCTTATGACATAAAACAAAAGTGCAAGTGGAAATATAATATCAATGTATTATATTTGCGCTTCCTTGCACTTATAAATTTTTCCAATAGGTTTTTCCTTAAACCCTTCCTTGGATGTCTGCCGATGGAATCCTTTCCATGCGGTAGTATTTATTTTTGTTACTTTATATATCGGCATGGATACAAGAAGAGTTTAGTCTATTTGAAAATAATATTTAGTTTAAGATTATATCACTAATTTAGATTAAGTCTGCAACCTCATAAAGCATTTTCTTAGTTTTTTCAATACCAAGACATGGATCCGTAATAGACTTTCCATATACGCCACCATCCACATCTTGTCTTCCATCTTCAATATAACTCTCAACCATAAATCCTCTAACATGCTTCTTAATTGTTTCGCTGTGACGACAACTATGTAATACTTCCTTGATAATACGTGGTTGTTCAAATGGATTCTTATTAGAATTAGAGTGATTAGTATCAACAATAATTCCAGGATTCTTAAGACCGCTTTCATCATATCTATCGCATAGATGTATGAGTTCTTCATAATGATAGTTTGGATTATTCTCTCCATGCTTATTAGTATATCCACGAAGAATGACATGAGCATATGGGTTACCCTCTGTATGAACTTCCCATCCTCTATAGATAAATGAATGACCATTCTGAGCAGCCTGGATTGCATTAAGCATAACTGCATTATCACCACTTGTTGGATTCTTCATTCCACATGGAATTCCAAGTCCTGATGCAACAAGACGATGCTGTTGATTCTCAACTGAACGTGCACCAACTGCTACATATGCAAGAAGATCATCTAAGTATTTATGATTCTCCGGATATAGCATTTCATCTGCACAAGCAAAACCTGTTTCCTTAACTGCGCGCATGTGAAGCTCTCTTGTTGCGATTATTCCTTTGAACAAATCCGGTTTCTTAGTTGGATCAGGTTGATGAAGTATACCTTTATATCCTTCACCTGTTGTACGAGGCTTATTAGTATAGATTCGAGGAATAATTAGAATTTTATCCTTTACATCTTCCTGAATAGGACGAAGCTTATCTATATAATCAATAACACTATCTTCATTATCTGCAGAACATGGACCAATTACCATAACTAGCTTGTCTGATTTTCCGCTGAAAATGTTCTTTAATTCATTAATTGTATTATCTACTACCTCACCCATTGTTCCGGTTAATGGATACATTTCCTTAACTTCCATAGGTAGTGCGAGTTTTCTTTCAAAAAGTGTGTCCATCATTAGTCTATTCTCCCTTCCATATTACCTATAACTCTTAACTTATCACATGTAGCACCAAGTGCCTTAAGCATTCTCTTCTCATTATCGATATTGCCATCTCCATCAGCCTCTACGTAGAAATAGTATGACCAACTAAGAGACTTACGAGGTCTACTTCTTACAGCACTCATATTATATCCATAAGCTCCTATTACATTCATGGCTTTAGCAAGAGCTCCTGCTTCATTTTTTACAGTAAACATCATTATAATATGATTGTTCTTCGCGCCACCAATGTATCTTGACATGTTTCTTGCAAATACTGCAAACCGTGTACTATTGTCA
Source organism: Lachnospiraceae bacterium (assembly GCA_015057165.1). Lineage (GTDB taxonomy): Bacteria > Bacillota > Clostridia > Lachnospirales > Lachnospiraceae > RUG191. The sequence goes on from SVEY01000023.1 coordinate 25,502, forward strand.
CCGCTTTCTGCGATATTCGCATCTAGTACTTTGAGATTATAGACACTTGCTGCCTCTCGACTTGCTATTGCTGCTATAGTCTTATCCTTCTCCTTTGCAACCATCTTAGCTGCAAAAGAAGTGTTACCAACTTCCTCTTTTTTTGCACCAATTTTCTTAATATAATTATCACATTGTGCAAGGGCTTGAGGATGACTAACAACAGTCTTAATATCTTCTAGGCTAGCATCGTCTGTTCCAAGAAGACATTGCTCAATCTGAAATGTATATAATCCATTGATATACAAGCTTCCTGAGAACATTATATCCATTACTGCTCCAACTTCTCCAGCATAGCTATTCTCAATAGGAAGAACGGCAACATCACATTCTCCATTTTCAACAGCTTCATATGCATCTTGAAAACTCTTATATGGAACAGCCTCACCTTCTGGGAAAATATTTTTTGTTGCTATTTGCGCAAATGCTCCTTCATTTCCACAATAGGCTATTCGTGCTCCCTTTATACATCTTCGTTGATATTGTTTTGAAACATCTAACGTATTCTTTAAAAATTCTATATAATAATCTTTCAAATTCTCATCAAGAATAAGGTCTACATTATTATTAATTAATTCTTTTTCTCTTTGTGCATCATAGATCTGAAGCCCGTTCTCTTTCTTGTAGTCAGCAATCATTGCCGCTGCTTCCATTCTCTCTTCAAAGAGGGCTGCCATCTTAGAATCTACTTCACTTATCTTTTTTCTTGCTTCATCAAGTTTATTTTCTTTACTCATAATCTTTTCCTTTTTTATAACAAAAGCTCTGTTCTGACAAGAACAGAGCTTCATAATTTAACTATTATTGTGGAGTTCTCTTGTCTGTCATGTAGAATATAGTAAATAACCCCGGTCCACAATGAGCCCCAATTACGACTCCTAGACCTGTAATTGTAATCTCTGCCTCTGGATATGTCTTAAGAAGTTCATCTCTTACATATTCAGCATCTTTTAGGCAATCTGCATGGTTAATATTAAATTCAATTTTTTCTCCTGCAGGAACATCTTTCTTTATTGCATCTATAATAGAATTAAGAGCATTCTTTCTTCCACGAATCTTAGCAACAACATCAAGTGTTCCGGCATCTGGCACATATAATACTGGCTTGATTGAAAGAAGTGTTCCAACAAGGGCTGACGCATTACTTACTCTTCCGCCTCTCTTAAGCCAGTTAAGATCATCTACAGTAAATCTGTGTGCTATCTTTAATTTATTCTCTTCAATCCAATTAAGGATTTCATCAAAACTCTTATCGTTTTCGTAAAGGTCAACTACATGCTTTACTAACATTCCCAGTCCACCAGATACACAACATGTATCTACATTTACAATAGTAGCATTTGGATATTCATCCTTTAATTCTTCAATTGCCTCATCACAAAATCGATAAGAAGATGATAGCGGACGACACATATCAAGGAATATTACATTCTTTCCTTCTTTTACAAATGGTTCAAAAAACTCATGATATGAAAATGTATTAATTGCGGATGTTGTAAGAATAGAGCCTTGACGCATCTTTTCATAAGTTGATTGTCTAGTCTCTTCTCTACAATCATCTTCATATAAATCCTCGCCAATTGTATATGAATAACTTATAAATGGCACATCATGCTCATCTAGATATTCTCTTGTTAGATCTGCCGTTGAAGCAGTTGCGATAATAAAATCTTTCATCAGTATATCTCCTATAACTGTGTATTATGGCTAATCCCACGAGTAATAATATAACACAATTATAGAAAATATACTAGTTTGTTATAGAATTTGTATTAGAAAAAGTTCTTATATGTTACCAAGTTCTTCAATAAATGCCCTTGCCATGCCATAGAGATTCTTTGTTAAAATAGTCTGCACTTCATTTTCGCCATCTAAAGCTTCAGATTTACTAATAACTTCAAAGTCTGTCTCTCTCTCTGAAAATGCGAAATTATTAGCATCTATTTTCTTAGACCATGCAAATCTAATATTAGCGTTAGCATTTGTATTACTTGAAATTGATCTATTAAGTGCTTCGTGATGTCTCTCTAGTAACTCTCTTGTATTCTCTCTGTCACAATTAACTTCTCCTATGAACTCTCCTGCTTCGTATCTAAATGATGCAGTAACTGTTCCAGTCTTTTCCATGTTAAATGCGATATCAACAAGGCCTTTCTCTTCTTTACCACGAACTATCTTGAGATTGAGATTACCAACTTCGTCAGCAACCATAATAGGCACAACATAGTTTTCACTTCTTCTCGATACTTCTCCAAGAGTAGTAAGTTGAGTCTGAATAAGATGCATTCCTCTTACATCAATAGTACTTACATCTTCTTCAACTATCATGTTCTTCATAACATTTTCAGCAATTTCTTCAAGACGTCTCTCTGCCTCTGCCATATCTTCGGGTGTCTTAACAGACTCCCCATATTCATGAATAAGATTGGCAATAATATCATCTACTTCTTCTTCAAGAGTCTTAGGTCTATCTTCTGCTTCCATACCAACTTCTGATGCATAGGAACCATCTCTATCAAGACCAACCTGTCTTCTTGCTGCTTTGTTAAGCAAGGTACGATACATGCTGTTTCTATCTGTCATAAGCTGAGTAATTGCATTAAGATTATTAGAAGTTAATGGAATATCATTTGCTTCAAGATATTCTACAACTTGCCTATCTGCCTTAAATGATTCTATTACTTCTTCTCTTCTCATCTTGGCATATGTCTCATTAAGTTGCTGTTCTTTCGTGGACAAATCAGCATTACTTTCCATAGCATCTAATCTGTTAGATAACTGTTCTGGTGTAAGAGACATATACTCGCTCTCGCTATTAAACTGCATCATCTTCTGAGGCGTAATCTTAGATTCTATATTACGCATACTTGTAGATTGAATTGACATCTCTATCTGTTGTTCAATATTAAGACTATCTTTGTTAAATCCTTCAATTCCACCGAAATCATCATCTATAGTATATTCTTTATTAGTATGCTTAGCATTTCTTGTAGCCATAAGAAGGTTTCTCATAGTTACATCTACACCCTGATCAAGTAGCATTCCTATAGCAGCTCCATCTGACTTATTGACCTGATGAATTAGACGAAATACACCTATAAATCCTTCGCGCTCTTCTTCTGTTATTCCATTCTCCTGCTCAAGTCTCCATAAGAATTCATAGTATTTCTCTTCTTCACTTGATACTTCCATTGTATCTATTATTTCTTGAGAAGACTGAAGCAATTCTTCCATTGTCATATCAAGAGGATTAAGTCCGGCTTTAATCATCTCACATACTACACCTGGTTTGAGGTTCTCTAATGCACGACTTACCGTTAAGTCAGTGGCCTTTACTTCCTTAACAGACTCATTAGTAATCTCCATCTGGTTGTATCCCAATATACGGACAGCCCTTCTATTCTCTTCTGTTCTTTCTAAGTTCATTTCTCTAAGAATATTGTCTACATTACCGAATGCTTTTCTAAGACTGTCTCCCAAATCACGACGAACTTCAGTTGCAGAAGCTTCATAGTAATCTGCTGCCTGGTTAAATCTTCTTGAGAAGCTAGCTTCAATAGATGTCTCTGTTACAACTTTCTGTGACGATACATCTTGATTTGTTGTGCTCTGAGTAATTGTTTCTTCGCTATAAGAAATGCTTACACTTGCGTAACTTCTGAGAGTCATTGTTGATGCATTGAGTGGCATAGCATAATCAGGAAGCTGTTTCGACGTTTGAACAGCATCCATTGAATCACTCAAAGTCTTAATTGTCTCTGGCGTGGCTTTATCTCCTAGCATAGTTTCTAAGAACTGCTGCTCTAATTCTTCTAATGCGTTAACATATTCATTAAGTTTTAATGTGTCAATAGATACGCCTCTCTTAAGTAGCGCAAAGTTAGCCTCTGTTGACATCATAAGTTGAACTTGTACAAGTTGTTTCTTTGCAGTTACTTCATTATATGATGTCCCATTATCGGGACTGCTGTCTTGTTGTGATGTGTTAGCGAGATTGCCTTGCTCTACCGTTTCAACAGTTATATACTCAGGCGTTTGCAACTCTTGCAATGCTATTTTTGCATTATCATTGTTTGAATCCGAAAGTGACTGTCTTGCAATATTACCAAGTGTAAGTTCTTCGTTATTACCAGCCAGGGTATCTATCGTATCAGGTGTAGCACTTTGAACTCCTTCTGCAATAGCTTCTGCTTTTGCAAGAGGAGAACGACCTGGTACAAGGTATGCCTCACCAGCTGTACTTCCCTCTATAAGTGCATTAGTAATTGATTTGATAACATTACTCATGTCATCAATTCTAAGATTTCTCAATTCTTGAAGATTTACTAATTGCTCAGGAGTAACATTAATTCTGTTATTTACCATCCAGTAGCAATCCTGTAGATTCTCTTCATTAATATCAAGACCAGCTTTCGTTAACAATTCTTCAAACTGTGATTCCATGACCTTCATATTGCCTTGAATATCAACAGGTCTCGCCGTTGCCAAATCATTACTGTGTGTACTTGCCTTATATACATTGTCAATAGTCGGCTCAAGTTCATTAAGTAGCATGTACTTGATTGTTTCCTCAGACAGAGACATCGTCTCTTCTGAAGCTGTGTTAACCGCTTCGCTTTGTACATTGCTTACCATATGGGCTTTAATATCATCAACTTTTCTAAGTGCAATAACGCTATCTTCTACTGCTTTATCATCTGCCGGAAGCTGCGCTTTCTCTAGCACATTTTCCATAAGTTCAGGGTAAGAACCAGCCTGCTTAATAGCTGCGTCAGATATATCTCCCATCATTGATATGTCTGCCCCACCCTTAGCCATAGCTATACGAATCTTGTCCGCAATATCAACGAATTCTTTCTCATCTATGTCTTTAGAATCGAAGCCAAGCTTTTCAATGGCATCAAAATTTCTCTGATTAAGGGTAGATGCTGTATTAGCCTTGCCATCAGCGCCCAAGTCCTTATCAATTTCATCCATTATTGTATTGTTACTAGGATTGTTATATGTTGAATTAGACATATTAATAACACCAAGCTTATCCTTATCTAGCTTAGTGATATCTTCTTGTCTGTTAGAATGGTTGGCATGGACTTTGTTCTTGAATTGAGCAATATCAATACCCATTCCTTTTGTCTTGTCTTGTCCACCAACCTCTAGATTATTAATATCGTTTATCTGCATAATTATCTCCTGATATGCAGCATTCCATTGCGTTAAGTCACATCCCTGTGATTATTCTATTTATTATTTCGGCAGAACTTGTATTTTCCCTTACCCCTTCTTTGTTCCATTGCGTTTTTTGCAGTCGTATTATTCTTTAATCGTAATACACTGCCCTATATGTAATATCCTTCGGATTATCTAAGGTGACACTCATCACCTTGTCATTCTCGCCCTTCTTCTCATTCCTGTCATCCTTATTGTTGTTGTATACAGACATGCACTCATTATCGGTTGTGGCCCAACCCCAGCCAATTACATACATATTATTATCTAACATCTGAACTGAACCACAGGCCTGGGAGAACTTATTGTTGAATCCTATACTCTTAACAAGATCAACCTTCCTGTTAGGAATATCAAGCACATAAGACCTTACTTCTGTCTGCTTGTCCCGGTTGTTATTATCGAATACTGTGATTTTATTTTCATCCAGCGTAACATAATGTTGTCCTGAAGTCTTCTGCAATTCGGTTAATCCAAACTCGTCCTGCTTTCCTGACATTTTCCATCTTATCTGATTATCGCCCCTTGTTCTATCAAGACACATAATTGTATCAAGGTGTCTAAAGGAGCAGATAAGATTGCCATCATTATCCACACGCATTGCATTAAAGTGATTAATATCAGGTGCATCAATTGTCTTATTAGCAAAGTCATTGGCATTAGGTGTTGCATCCGTTGCAACAATATCGTATATCTCAGGATAATCTATGCTCTTGAACTCCCATACAACCTTGCCATTTTGAACCTCTTGTAAATATGAATAGATGACATTAGACCCTTCAGGGTAACCTGGAATATTCTTAACATTGTCCTTAATGTATACAGAACAAATGTAATGGTCTAGGTCAAACATGTAAAAGTCATGGCCATCAATTCCCTGACCTTTCGGTGTAACAGACGACTCTTCTGCTGTTATCCTCTTAACCTCATTAAAATTCTCATCTAATATAACGCGTTCACCAGGTGCATATCCAGTAAGTCCATAGTCATCATATTTACCTGTCTGATCATGATAGCTATAGTATGTCTTTCCGTCAATAATATGCTTCTTGAAATCCCAGAACCCTGTGGTTGCTCCTTCGTATGGTTGTTCCTCATGCTTTGACCACACAATGTTACCTTTGCCATCAAGCATAATCAGGTTACGACTAAATACAAAGGACAAGAAGAAATTACCTGGAAGATTAGTCTCTCCCGTAACATTAATCTTACACAGTCCGTCTGCAATAACTGGATTCTTGCTGCTCACTTTAGTAGTTTTGCCACAACCTGACAAACCTGCTGCAACAAGAATTAAACAAAGCGATACAGCGATTATTTTCTTTTTCATAATTTCTCCCCTCCGTTCGTTCTCATAATTAACCTCTCTCCTTTATCTCTAAATCTAATCCAAGAAGATTAGCCAGTTGCAGTGCTTTACCAAATTCTATTGTCTTTTTCCCATTTTCCAAATCAGATATAAACGTAATCGATAAACCAGTAAAATCAGAGATATACTTCTGCGTATAGCCAAGCCTTTTCCTTCTGTTTCTTACTTCTCTGCCAAATTCATTTACATTCTCAATCTTCATATTGCTCCTCACCACTTTCATTAATAGCTTTTGTTTAAAAATTTAGCCGTTCGGCAAATATATGCTAATAACAGTATATATTATGCCGTACGGCTAAGTCAAGTGCCTCTCTTATACGATATCCCGGACTTTCTTATACGATATCCCGGACGTTACAGCCAATGGCATCTGTTTTCATCTCCTTGTCATAATTATCTAATTCGGATAATAGAAGCATTTATGTTCAATCAAAAACAATACTAGGATTAATCTAATCTAGCGCCAGCGCTAAATCTTTATATTGTGTTAAGTTTCTTTGCGTTTTTAGCGTTATAAGCGTATTATTACAATATGAGATATAACAATATTACCCGGGCAATTTTCTTAGAACGCCCTAATAGATTTATTGCAAATGTGGATATAAACGGACATAGGGAAACTGTTCATGTTAAAAATACCGGCAGGTGTAAGGAACTATTAATTCCTGGTTGTGAAGTATGGCTTAATGCTCCAGGAACGCCAAACAGAAAGACAACGTATGATTTGGTGGCTGTAAGAAAAGACAATGGAATTCTATTTAACATCGATAGTCAGGCCCCTAATAAAGTTGTTAAGGAGTGGCTGCAAGGTCAGAACTATGATACAGTTGTGCCTGAATATACTTACGGTGATTCAAGAATTGATTTCTATATGACTCGCAGTAAAGACCGCTTTCTTATGGAAGTTAAAGGATGCACTCTTGAAGTAGATGGCATTGGATATTTCCCGGACGCTCCCACCGAAAGAGGTGTAAAACATCTTCGCGAACTGACTAAAGCCACAAAAGATGGATACAAAGCCATGCTGGCATTTGTGATTCAAATGGATGGTGTGTCAGAAGTTCGACCTAACATCAAAACTCATCCTGAATTTGGAACTGCCCTGGCAGAAGCTAAAGCGGCAGGTGTTAAAATTCTATTCTTAAAATGTCATGTGGAGGCGGATTTGTTGGAGATAATATAAAATCATTCCCCTACTTAAAATCCCAGAACCCGGTTCCTGTCTCAGGGTCATATTTTCTACCTATAATTCCACCTATCACTGGGCGAAGCTCAATTTCTGCTGTATATAATACTTCGATTGACTTAATGTGACCGCCGCTTACACAGTGCTCACCTTCCTGCTTATATGTGAACATGGCGTGGGTATGATGATAATATTCACCCTCTTCATCTGTTACAACATTTCCACTAAGTGATGTAAGCTCTAGCATACCGCTAAGCTCGCTTGTCTCAAATTCACCGGTAGAAGGAATGAATGTCTGAATCTCGGCCTTACTACAACCTCCGATTCCACTGAATGTTGCAGACCTTATATTTTCTTTTTTGCAAATGTCAAGAATAGATGAAATAATCTCATCATTTCTATCTAATCGAATGTAATATGTTTCGTTGTAATTTCTGTATTCCATGCTTTACCTTTCTTCTCTTATCCAACACGTCTACAAACTGCCTCACATCCATTTCGTGAAACGGCTCGTACATTTCAACAACTTCATTTATCGGGATGATTTTCTGAATATCATCATAGGACATATTACGATACCATGAATAGTATGCAAGTGACCACCCGGCAAAATACTCCGGGGATTTGTTATAACAGCCACTTGGCTTCACTTCACACTCAGCTCCTGTTACTTCATAATACACCTCGTAAAAGAGTTCTACTCCAGACATACCCACCAGAACTCTGGGTTCGCCCATATAGAACCTCCTCGCCACACCTGTATTAATATACAAATCAAAGTAACGCTCTATATTCCATTGCATGTCATACCTTGCAAAATGCAACATGTCGCCCATGGCAACCTGGGCTTTTCCAAGATATAGCTCATTGTATGCGTGGGTCATCAGCCTTCATCTCCTTGTCAATTATTGTCGTTATATAAACAGCATTCTTAACATATGAACTTCGATTCATCTCAGAATAGCTTTTCCTCGCCCTTTCGTCTCTAGTCATCCGTTTACTTAACGGTAAAGGAATGACGTAAATCCTACTACTCGGTAGCTTTGGATATCTGCTTGTTTAATTAATCTGAAGATAACTCATGAAAGCTCTCCGCTTCTTATCTGCGACATTCCTTCTAATAATTCTCTAGTATATAATTAAGCATATCAAATGCCACTTGCTTCTTCGCTTGCTTCTTTGATGATGAATCAACCGACGCAAAAAAATCAAATCCTTCTACTTTACATGTCACAAACCATATAGGATTACCATCATCATCATGTTCTTCGCGATATTCATACTCAGGCATAGCTATATGATTACGTCTTGCAAGAATCTCAAGCTGATTAATTGCCATCTCAAGTGTTGGCTCGTCTATCTCATCCTTAATAGTGAAAAGCATATTATGCGATTCAAGATACTCATATGCTAACTTGCACGCATTTCTTCGAGCTTCATTTTTAGAATATCCGAGTCCCGCAAAAGCCGGAATATCATTTGCAATTTTAACAAAACAAGTACGCGTAGTGTTAGACAGATAACGCTGTTCTTCACTTCCAAGCACATTGCAACTTTGATAGATTGTATTCTCTCGATGATTATACCATGTGCTGGTTTCACCATAATCTTCATACTGAAACCAAGGTTCCATTCCATGGGATTCATCCCACTCATATATTAAGCTTACATAGTCAATCTCAATATCAGTTGCAAGGATAGAATCCGGATTTAACATAACCTCTACAACTTCCTGAATTTTTTCAAAATCCCAATTGCTATCAAGGGCTACTGCTCCTATAATAGCTTCAAATAAATCTTCCTTTACGGACTTATCCTGCTCCCTATGATTTTTATTATCTCCCTTCCCCATAATGAGATAATCAGCAATGCTTAATTCATCAACACGTCTAGCCAGCGTATCCTTCTGAACCAATCTTTGCTTAAGAATAGTTAATTCTCCTTCGTCCTTGCTAGAAGCAAATTCGTAGTCGTACTGCTTGCCAGTCCACCTCATCTTATTAAGATCTTCTTTTGTTGGAGCATTACCGTATTTACAAACCAGATATCTTACAACAGCGATATCCAACGCTTTGTCTCCAATGAACTCTAATACTTCATTGTTTTCTCCGCCATTCTCTTCAGTGTAAGAACGGCGTGTAAATGCCTGTTTAAGAAGTGCTTCATTATTAAATTTGTAGTTACCAATCTGCTGTGGTACCAGCTTGTCAAATAAATCTTTCTTTTCCATAAAATAAAAAATCCTTTCTGCAATTCTCTGCTGAAAGGGACATAATAATCTAACACAAAATAGACTACTCGTGAGATAGTAATCGTCTGCATCAGACATGAATCTTAAATTTTCTTCTCTATTTTCATGTATTTACTCAAGCACACTTGCATATGCAGGAATAAATCTCGTACAAATAGAACCTAAAATTTAAAAAGCATCACGCCCCTATTTTCAGTTACAAGGCATATTATAATATATCAGTCCAATTTTAGCAATAAAGAATTTCTTTGCCAAACATCAATACAAGCAATGACTCATATTCCTCTGGCAATACCGACCTCATCTGCAATCGCTGTTGTAGACGGTGAGTGGCGATAATTCTTGTGGTATTCTTCTACAAATGCCTTAATAGTACCCATAAGCTCTGTAAGATTGATGTCTCATACGTCGCTCCTTTCTAAAGAAAGCAAACCGCATTCGTTACTTCCTGATTAAAGGTATAAAACTCCGAATGCGTTTGCAATAACAATCTACAAAAAGTTTGACGTAGCCGATGAGCCACGAAAATCGTGCACTCCCCCCCCCTTTTATGATTCTTATTGTAGCAAAAAGCCTGTCCATTAATGTTAATTATATATTTAACGTCCCGTATTTTTCTCATCGGAACTTTACCTTGAGAAATTATATGGGGCTTTTTATA